>NZ_JADPMR010000001.1:617397-1234795 GCF_015686695.1 Vibrio nitrifigilis
ACCAATTTCAACCGTGGCTAGTAGAAGAGCCTACTCGCATTATGGATTTATGTACCGGAAGTGGCTGTATTGCTATTGCCACAGCCTATGCGTTCCCTGATGCAGAAGTTGATGCGGTTGATATTTCGCTGGATGCGCTGCAAGTGGCAGAGCAGAATATTCAAGATCACGGTCTTGAGCAGCAAGTGATTCCTATGCGTTCTGACTTGTTCCGCGACTTGCCAGAAGTGAAATACGATCTGATTGTGTCTAACCCTCCATATGTGGATGAGGAAGACATGGCGAGCTTGCCTGAGGAATTCCGTCACGAACCTGAACTTGGTTTGGCCGCTGGTTCTGATGGCTTGAAACTAGTACGCCGTATGTTTGCTAACGCACCTAAGTACATGAGTGAAAATGCCATTTTGATTTGTGAAGTGGGTAATTCTATGGTTCACCTGATGGAACAATATCCAAATATCCCATTTACTTGGATTGAATTTGAAAATGGTGGTCACGGTGTCTTCATGCTAACTCGCCAACAGTTAGTGGATTGTGCTGATGAATTTTCGTTGTATCTAGATTAATTTAAGATACTTAGCAATCTAAATGATTTTATAACGCCGACCTTAGGGTCGGCGTTATTTGTTTTTACTCTCTTTGTCGGAGAATAAGGCTTTACATCAATTCGTAATAAAGCGACTATTGAGCCACGAAGAATAGTAATGTTGGTTAGAAACTCATCGCCAAATAGGTTTCTAACCACTTAATTGAGGAACGAATGGCAGGAAATAGTATCGGACAACACTTCCGGGTCACTACCTTTGGAGAAAGTCACGGTATCGCACTGGGATGTATTGTTGACGGGTGTCCACCAGGACTGGAAATTAGCGAAGCCGATTTGCAGGGAGACTTAGATCGTCGTCGTCCAGGCACTTCTCGTTATACCACTCAACGCCGTGAACCGGATCAAGTGAAAATTCTTTCTGGGGTGTTTGAAGGTCAAACGACAGGGACTTCAATCGGGTTACTGATTGAAAACACCGACCAACGCTCTAAAGATTATTCTGAGATTAAAGACAAATTCCGCCCAGGCCATGCCGACTATACCTATCATCAAAAATATGGCATTCGCGATTATCGTGGTGGTGGCCGTTCTTCAGCCCGAGAAACGGCGATGCGAGTGGCCGCGGGGGCAATTGCTAAGAAGTATTTAAAGCAAGAATTTGGTATTGAAATTCGTGCTTACCTTTCGCAAATGGGTGACGTGACCATCGATAAAGTCGATTGGGATGAGATTGAAAACAACGCGTTTTTCTGTCCAGATGTCGATAAGGTTGAGCAATTTGATCAGCTTATTCGTGATCTGAAGAAAGATGGTGATTCTATTGGTGCTAAGATTGAAGTCGTCGCTACACAAGTGCCTGTAGGCTTGGGCGAACCCGTCTTTGATCGTTTAGATGCCGACATTGCTCATGCTCTTATGAGTATTAATGCGGTGAAGGGGGTTGAAATTGGTGATGGTTTTGCTGTTGTGAATCAACGAGGCAGCCAACATCGCGATCCACTCAGCCCTCAAGGCTTTGGGAGTAACCATGCTGGCGGTATTCTCGGTGGGATTTCGACCGGCCAAAATATTGTTGCGAGTATTGCACTTAAGCCAACGTCGAGTATTACCGTGCCTGGTGATACGATAACCAAACAAGGCGAAGCGACTCAGTTGATTACGAAAGGTCGTCACGATCCTTGCGTAGGTATTCGAGCGGTACCCATTGCAGAAGCGATGTTAGCGATTGTACTGATGGATCATTTATTACGCCATCGCGGTCAAAATGCGAATGTGACGACTGAAACACCGCAAATTTAACCGTCGTTAGTTCGTTACAAAAGGCATCCATTTGGATGTCTTTTTTGTTTCTCCTTTACCTTGGCGAGAAAATCTGGAAAATGCTCTCCGTCTATGTAGACGGAAATTTTATACCCATAAGTCCATGACCCATCAAAATACCGATATTATCCAAATTTTTAATAATACATTTTACGCTGAATACCAAACGCGATTAGAGCTAGGTGGCGATGAGCCGATTTATTTACCGGCAGATGAATCCCATCCAGATCACCGTATTATTTTTGCTCGAGGCTACTATGCTTCAGCATTGCATGAAATTGCGCATTGGCTGGTGGCAGGGCCGGAAAGGCGTTTACTGGAAGATTTTGGTTATTGGTACGAACCTGATGGACGAACTGCAGAAGTGCAGGCCCAGTTTGAAAATGTAGAAGTTCGTCCGCAAGCGTATGAATGGATTATAGCGATGAGCGCAGGATTCCCATTCAATGTCAGTTGCGATAATTTGAACGGGGATTGTGAGCCTGACAGATTAGCGTTCATGCAGCGCGTACATCGTGAAGTGATGGGAATATTAGAACAAGGGTTACCTACTCGGGTGGCACAGCTTTCCCAAGCTTTACGCGAGTTTTATCACACGCCACCATTGTCAGCCGAGCAATTTTTAGTGGCTTAATTTGCCTATAAAGTGGATTAACGAGAAAGATATGATTATTGAATTTGAAGAGAAATTGTTAGATATCATCGATCAACGCATCGCGACTGCTAATGATGATGAGTTGTTTGCTGGTGGTTATTTACGTGGTCATATCTCTTTATCAGCAGCGTCATGTGAAGACGAAAATATCTGTGATGTGGATGTTCTAAAAGAGCGTATTGAAGCAAGTTTGAACGATGCTCGTTCAGAGCTGACACCCGCTGATCGAGTGATCGTGAATGAGCTTTGGCAGGAGTTATTGGCGAACGTTTCCGCTTAAAATAGTCAATCAAAGAATTCAAATGGAGCCAATTAGGCTCCATTTTTATTTATGGTGTAAGAGAAAATAAAACACTTCATTTGGGAATCTGGTTTTAATTTATAAAAATTGAAGTTTTAAATTTTTGAATAATAACGTGGAAAATTTATGGTTGTTGCAAACCGTAAGTCGGACTAATCTTTTTATATTCAACCATTAACGAGGTTAATCAAATGAAGGTTATCGCTTACGGAGCAAGTACCAGTTCTACTTCCATTAACAAGGCGTTGGCAACATATGCAGCCAACCTTATCCCTGGCGCGGATGTAACCGTGTTAGACATCAACGATTATCCAGTCCCTATGTTTAGTGAAGACAAAGAGAAAGAAATTGGCCAAGCAGAAGCCGCCAAAGCCTTTCTCGATGCAATTGCCACCGCTGATGCCTTGGTCATTTCTTTTGCTGAACACAATGGTCATTACCCAGCGGCTTATAAAAATCTATTTGATTGGTCAACTCGTATTGATCAAAAGGTCTTTAAAGATATTCCCGCTGTCTATTTAGCCACTTCACCTGGCCCAGGTGGAGCACAATCTGTTTTAGCTGCCGCAAAAGGGTCAGCGCCTTTCTTTGGTGGTAATGTAAAAGCAACCGTTTCTGTCGCAAGTTTTTACGATAATTTTGATCTCGAAAAAGGTCAGCCAACGAATAGTGCTGTCGCTGATGAGATCAAAGCTGCTGTGGCAAAGTTAAACGCTTAAATAAATAACTAATCACTAAATATGAATAAAAACCCTAATATGTGGGTTTTTATTCTATTTAAATTCCCTCATACCTCTCATTTCTCGTTTTGTCTGATTGACGAAAAACCGAATCTCTTTCATAAATAAATGCACTATACCCATAAAGGATTATAAATATACCCAAGTAACCTCAAGATGCTGTTTCAGCGAGAATTGTTTCGCCCTTAGGCAAGGCACTGATTTGAAGACATAGTCATTCTACGTTGAAAATCAGTCACACAGCCTAGAAGCGAATAAAACTCGCCCTTCGGGAGCTCATCTTGAGGTCATTTGGGTATACAGCTCAGCAACATGTTGTATTTGGACGAAATTTGCTGGGTTACCTACCTATAAAAAAGGAGTACATGTATGTACCAGTCGATCAAACGAGGATTGTTAGTTCTAGCCGCAACATTGTTTGCGCTGCCTGCATTTTCAGCGAGTTATACCATTGGCACCGGGAGTCAAAGTGGAACCTATTATCCGCTAGGTGGCATGTTAGCGAAGGTATGGAGCGAAAATATTCCAGATTTTAATATGCGTGCCGAAGTGACTGCTGCATCGGTGGAAAATACGATTAAGGTGGCAACTGGTAAGCAATTAGTTGGCGTATCGCAAGGTAATGTTGTGTTACAAGCCGCAAATGGGCAAAAGCCTTTCCCTCGTAAGATGGGCGTGTCTGTTTTATTCGCTCTGTATCCTAACGTGGTTCAGTTTATCGTGCCTGCTGATTCAGATATTCATTCGATTCAAGATTTAAAAGGCAAAAAGGTCTCATTGGGAGCGCCTGGCTCCGGTACTCGTGTAAGTGCGACCAATATTTTGCAAACACTCGGCATTTCTACCAGTGATATTCGCGCTCAATCACTTAATTACACCGCGACGACAAACGCGATTGCTAATGGTCAGATTGATGCGGGAGTGATTGTGGGTAGCCTTGGCGTGGGCGCGATTACAGAATTAGCGTTGACTCATGATGTTCGTATTTTGTCCTTTACTGCCGATGAATTGAAAAAAATCACCGCTGCCAATCCATCTTATATCGAACAGGATGTACCGCAAAATAGTTACAATAAAGTTCCTGCTTTTAAAGCACCTGCAGTATGGAATGTGTTAGTAGTGAACAAAAATCTTGATGACAAACTGGCTTACCAGATGACGAAAATCGCTTTTGAACATATGGATGAGATTCGTAAAGTGATTAATGTTACTCAGTTCACCACCATTGATAATATGAACAAATTAAACGGTATCGCTTTGCATCCAGGCGCAGAGAAATATCGTCAGGAGCAACTTGCTAAGTAGTTCGTGTTTTTCTAAACACTATGTTGATCAGCCGTATTCGTACGGCTGATGGCGTTTTTTATGTAATCTAGCCATGTATGATTTCAATTCTATTCCTTATCTAATCATTTTTCCTGCGTAATAATATGTAGTTACTATTATGGGGAATAGTATTAAAACCAATGACTTCACATCGCTATGATGTAGCTGGCTAGACAATATTTACTGACATAATGCATGGAGTTAGCAATGAGTCAGATCAGTACCACAAACCGTAAGACGACGGAGCTAGTTATGGTGATTGCCGCCATTGCAGCGGTCGCTTTTTCTATTTTTCAACTTTGGCAGAGTATTTCTGCGCATCTTGCTGCACCAGTATTTCGCCCTGTTCATCTCAGTTGGGTATTGGTGTTGGTGTTTTTAACTCACCCACTATTTAAGCTCCAAAAAAATGTCATGGTTTACCTTTTCGGGAGAGCCATTGATCTGGCGTTAATCGTGATTACGTGCTGGGCAACACTGAGAATTGCTGAATTTGATTACGATGACATTAGCTTCTTATTGGATGGTTTGCAGCCGCTTGATCAATGCGCTGGAGTCGTCATGCTCGTTGCTTTAATGGAGGCCACTCGCCGCACCGTTGGTTGGGTGATGGTGTTTATTGCGGTGTTCTTTCTTGGATATGCGTTATTTGGTGACGCGTTACCAGCGACAGTAGCCAGTAAAGGATTTTCTTTAGAAGAAATTATCCGTTTCCATATTTTTTCCACCAATGGTGTTTATGGCGCGCCATTAGCTATTGCTGCTGGCGTGGTGTTTATATTTGTTCTGTTCGGCGCTTTTTTACAAGTGACAGGAGCGGGGCAATTTTTTATTGATATGGCCTTTGCGGTTGCGGGCAAATATCGAGGTGGTCCGGCAAAGGCAAGTGTGATTGCATCTGCTGCATTGGGGTCTATTTCAGGTAGTGCGATAGCGAATACGGTAACAACGGGTGCTTTAACCATTCCTATGATGAAAAAGCTCGGCTATAAAGCAGAGCAGGCGGCAGGGATTGAAGCGGCAGCGTCTACGGGGGGGCAGATTATGCCTCCTGTGATGGGCGCTGGAGCGTTTGTCATGGCGCAATTTACCGGTATTGCCTACAGCGATATCTTGCTTGTGTCCATTGCGCCTGCCATTTTGTATTTTATGTGTACCTTGCTCTACGTCCATTTGATGGCTTGTAAACTCGGCCTAGAAGGAATGAGTAAAACAGAGCAGATGCGTACTGTAATGGCACAGGGGTGGCACTTTTTAGTGCCATTGGTACTCATTACCGTCTTGCTGCTCATGAGTTACTCGCCAGTCTTAGTTGGGGTTGCTGGCTGTGTCGCAATATTGGTGGCTGCCATGTTACGCCGCTCAAGCCGGATAGGGCTAAAGCCGATTATTTTAGGTATGCGTGAGGGCGCTTTATTAGCGTTACCAATTTCAGTTGCTTGCGCTACAGCAGGTATCGTGGTTGGGGTCGTGGGGCAAACGGGGATTGGACTGCAATTTACGCAGTTTCTTATTGCGATGTCAGGCGGCTATTTGTGGTCGGTATTAGCGCTGATTGCTCTTGCTGCCGTTATTTTGGGAATGGGACTACCTGTTACCGCCGCCTACATTGTGTTATCGATTATGGCGGTACCTGCGTTAATGAAATTTGGTGTAGGGCTACTTGCAGCGCATATGATTGTATTTTGGTTATCTCAAACCTCGAATGTGACTCCTCCGATTGCTTTGGCGGCGTTTGCTGGGGCTGGGATCGCCAATGCATCACCGATGAAGTCGGCAGTGCAAGCGTTTAAATTGGCACAGGGTTTCTTTTTAATCCCAGCGATGATGGCATTTTCTGGATTGATCTTTATCGGTGACGAATCTATTTGGCACTTTCTGGTATCGATTATTGCCACTATTACACTGTTCGTTGCCTTTGCTGGTGGCATTGAAGGTCGTTTAGTTAAAGTGTTGAGCCTTCCTGAGCGATTAATCCTTTTGGTGATGGCATTAACAGTATTATTTGCGACTGATACGATTCGTATTGTGGCGATGTTAGTGGTTATAGGGTTAACTTTCTATAACGCGAGACACCATATTATTGGGAACCCTGCATCTTAAGGTCATTTGGGGATAAGTAAAAAAGGACCAAATCTGGTCCTTTTCACTTGTTAACGCTCAACGATGGCTTTGCCTTTTCTCAGTTTTCTTACCCACATTCTACTTGGATGGAGGGTTTCTAATACCGAATTTGGCAAGGGGAGTGGCTCTTGGCACATTTGCGCCGCAAGCATTTCTGCCATCAGTGGTGAGGAGCTCAAACCACGCGCGCCTAAACCAAGAAACGCGTATAAATCTGGGTATTGGGCGACCGGCGATACTTGGTTTTCTTCCATATAGTGTAAATTCTGATAGTCAGAGATTATGGTGTCATAGATACCGACATTACCGACAAAAGGGAGATGATCGCGACTGACACAACGCACACCCTGACGAGATTCATTGCTACTGGTATCAGCATGGGTTGCCCATTCTTTACCGGGTAAGCAATGGATTAAACGCTGCGCGTTTTCCTCTTGAGCTTGAGGATCAAACTCGGTATCGGTTTGGCAACGATGATAACTCGCGCCGATACAGTGATGTCGGTTTTTGGGGTTCACTGGTGTCATATACCCGTCGTAGCAGAGAACCGTTTTAAGTGCGCCAATCTGCTCATTGGTTGGAATGTGACTGACCTGACCTTTCACTTTACTCAATGGAATGGCTTGGGTTTGTTGAAATGCATCAAAATGATGCCCTGTCGCCACGACAACCGCTTGATGATGAAACACCTGTTCGCCATTGGATAGTTGCCATTGCCCATCTTTATGGGTTAAATCGGTCACAGGGCACTGATAACGAATGCTTAACTGACCACTGGTTTCAAGTTGAGTGATTAAGCCTTGGGTCAACTGTGCAGGTGACAGCCAGCCGCCTAATGGGTAGGAGATAGCAGGCATGCCAATATCAACACCGGTTACACGATCGGTGTCTGCGGGGGTTAATCCGGTTACTAGCTCATGATCGAATTGGTCATTGAGCAGGTGAGATAACTTTTTACTCGATTTCTCATCCCACATTAATTGCGTTACGCCGCACCAGGCGTGATCATATTCGATGGATTTAGCTAATTCAGAAAAACGTTGGTGAGCGTAAAGAAACGCGGGGGCGAAAACGCGCGACACATCTTTATGGTTTCCATTAAGCAGTGGATAGACTGCTCCTTGGCGGTTACCTGACGCACCTTGTGCTGGTTTAGAATCTGCACAGTAAAGCGTCACTTTAATATTGCGTCGTGCCAGTGCCTCAGCCAGAGTTGCACTGGCAATACCGCCACCAATAATGGCGACATCTGATAAGTCGTCAGTGCCATGACGTTCAAACCAAGGTTTGATATTGGTATACGGTTTTTTTTCGTTAAGGCTACCAATGATCATATCGCGTTTTGTGCCGAAACCTTTGGCTTTTTTCATTGTAAAACCAGCTTCAATTAGGCCTCGACGTACAAAACCAGCTGCGGTGAACGTGGCGACAGTACATTCTTGGCGAGCCATTTTGACCATGCCGTTAAATAGCTCCTGATTCCACATCTCAGGGTTTTTACTTGGCGCAAAGCCATCTAAAAACCAAGCGTCGACCAGACCTGTTTTAGGTGTTGGTACACTCGGGAGACAATCTTTAATATCACCAAACCATAAATCTAGCGTGATGGCACCATCGGCAAGGATTATTCTGTGACACTCAGGAACCGCGGGTGGATAGTATTCTTGTAATTGTTTGGCGTAATCAGCCAACTCAGGCCATGATTGATGTGCTTTAATTAAATCATCTTTACTCAGCGGATACTTCTCAAAGCTGATAAAATGTAAAGACTCAACAGAGGAATCTGGATGTTGTGCTTTGAAGGCATCAAACCATTGCCATAAAGCCAAGAAGTTTAATCCGGTGCCAAAGCCAGTTTCGGCAACAACGAAGTGTTTGCGTTCAAAGGTTAACCATCGTTCTGGAAGGTGGTTTTGGGTAAGGAAGACGTAGCGCGTTTCTTCTAAGCCATTAACGTTAGAAAAGTAAACGTCGTCGAATTGGTCTGAGACAGGTGTGCCAGCATCGTTCCAGTCGAGCTGAGCATGTGTAATGGAAGTCATAATCGATGATTTCTATGAAAACAGGCAAAAGATGGTTAAGATTGTACGGATTTATGGGAAAGCTGACCACTTTTGTTATCCTTTCTCTGTTATCATCTAGCTGAATTTTGAATTATAGGAATGTCACATGAAACGAGTCGTAATCACCGGTATGGGGATTATTTCAAGTATCGGTAACAACGTCGAAGAAGTTTTAGCGTCTCTAAAAGCAGGCAAATCAGGTATTACCGCTTCAGAGCAATTTAAAGAGCAAGGCCTTCGCTCTCAAGTGTGGGGCGACCTGAAAATCAACCCTGCTGAACATATTGACCGCAAGCAAATGCGTTTCATGGGTGATGCGGCTGCATACGCATACCTAGCATTAGAACAAGCGATTAATGATTCTGGTCTAGCTCCAGAGCAAGTCTCTAACGACCGTACAGGTATTATCGCAGGTTCTGGTGGTGCTTCATCATTAAACCAAGCTGCTGCTGTGGACACATTACGCGCTAAAGGCGTTAAACGTATCGGTCCATACATGGTGCCACGTACCATGTCTTCAACAGTTTCAGCTTGTTTGGCTACACCATTCAAAATCCGTGGTGTTAACTACTCAATCAGCTCTGCGTGTGCTACTTCTGCACACTGTATTGGTAATGCAATGGAACTTATCCAATTGGGTAAACAAGACGTTGTGTTCGCTGGTGGTGGTGAAGAACTTGATTGGACTCTAACCATGATGTTCGACGCGATGGGCGCTCTATCAACTAAATATAATGAGACACCAGATAAAGCGTCACGTACTTACGATGCTAACCGTGATGGTTTTGTTATCTCTGGCGGCGGCGGTATGGTTGTGCTTGAAGAGCTAGAGCATGCTTTAGCGCGTGGAGCAAAAATCTACGGTGAAGTTGTCGGTTACGGCGCAACATCTGATGGCTACGACATGGTCGCGCCATCTGGTGAAGGTGCTGTACGTTGTATGAAGATGGCAATGCAAAATGTCGATAGCGTAGATTACGTAAACACTCACGGTACTTCTACTCCTGTTGGTGATGTGAAAGAACTGGGCGCTATTCAAGACGTGTTCGGTGGCAATAGCCCAGCGATCTCTGCAACTAAAGCGATGACTGGTCACGCATTGGGTGCAGCTGGTGTTCACGAAGCTATTTACTCAACGCTAATGCTTGAGCATGGTTTTGTTGCACCAAGCATCAACGTAGAAGAACTTGATGAAGCTGCGCAAGGTCTAGATATCGTGACTGACATGCGTGAGCAAGAGCTAACCACTGTTATGTCTAACAGCTTTGGTTTTGGCGGTACTAACGCAACGCTTATCATCAAAAAATACCAAGCTTAATATATAAGCTGCTCATCATCAGGTAGAAATACCTTATCTACTTTGGTGATTGACTGTATTTATGCCCGTTACCTTTTGGTAACGGGCATTTTTATTCTCGACACTTTGCATGCTTTTTTGCACAATGCCTCCAGTATCAATGAATAGAAGCAATTATGAAAATACTAATCGATGAAAATATGCCTTATGCCGAGTCACTATTCAGTCAGCTTGGTGAGGTTATTTTAAAGCCTGGACGCACCTTGTCAGCCGAGGATTTGGTTGATATCGATGCTTTAATGATTCGCTCTGTAACGAAAGTAGATGAAGCGTTACTGGCTAAAGCGAATAAACTCAAATTTGTCGGTACTGCTACGGCAGGTATGGATCACGTTGACCAAGAATTACTTGCTGAGCGGGGCATTTTCTTTACTGCTGCTCCTGGTTGTAACAAAGTTGGCGTGGCTGAGTACGTAGTGAGCGTGTTGATGGTATTAGCTCAGCAACAAGGATTTTCAATTTTTGATAAGAAAGTTGGCATCATTGGGGCAGGGCAAGTCGGTAGTTATTTGCATGATTGTTTGACGGGCTTAGGCATTGAGGTTTTTCTTAACGATCCACCTAAGCAAGCTCAAGGCGACACGCGCAATTTTACGCCATTAGCTACACTATTAGAGCAAGCTGATGTGATTACGGTGCATACACCAATTACGACTGATGGTGAATGGCCGACTCATCATATGTTTGATGAAACGGTGCTGAACCAACTACGCGCTGATCAAATTTTAATTAATGCTGCGCGTGGTCCTATCGTCAACAATGACGCGTTAAAACAACGTTTATTGGCCTACGATGGTTTTACTGCAGCGTTAGATGTCTTTGAGTTTGAACCAGAAGTTGATATGGAGCTATTACCTTTGGTCGCTTTCACTACTCCTCATGTTGCAGGATATGGTTTAGAAGGGAAAGCGCGTGGTACAACCATGATTTTTAACTCATACTGCGAGTTTATTGGTAGCGATTTAACTGCTAATGCGAGTGAGTTATTGCCAACAGCACCTGTTCCAACCATGCATCTTTCCCGTGAGTGGGATGAAGCAGCGCTGTTTTCACTGACTCAACTGATTTATGATGTGCGTAAGGATGACGCGCTGTTTAGACGCGAAATTCGTCACCCAGGCGCATTTGATAAAATGCGCAAACAATACTGGGATAGACGTGAATATAGCGCAGTCACTTTGGTAGGTGATGACACATGTAATTTGTCACCACTGGCCAAACTAGGTTTCAATATTGAGGTTAAATAATGAGCCAAGAATTTAATGTTGCGATTTTAGGCGCAACTGGCGCTGTGGGCGAAACCATGATAGAAATTCTGCAGGAGCGTAAGTTTCCTGTCGGTAATTTATATTTATTGGCAAGTGAACGCAGCGAAGGTAAACACTACCGTTTTAACGGCAAAACATTGACCGTTGAAAATGTCGAAGACTTTGACTGGACTCAAGTGCATATTGCCTTGTTCTCTGCTGGTTCTGAGCTTTCTGCTCAGTGGGCACCTATCGCAGCAGATAACGGTGTGGTTGTCATCGATAACACGTCACAGTTTCGCTATGACTATGATGTACCTTTAGTCATTCCTGAAGTGAACCCAACTGCGATCGCTGAATTCCGTAACCGGAATATCATTGCCAACCCAAACTGTTCAACGATTCAGATGTTGGTCGCTTTAAAACCGATTCATGATGAAGTAGGCATTGAACGTATTAACGTAACGACTTACCAATCCGTATCAGGTGCAGGTAAAAAAGGCATTGATGAATTAGCTGGGCAAACAGCGAAACTACTCAATGGTATGCCTGCTGAAAATGAAGCGTTCCGTCAGCAAATCGCGTTTAACTGTATTCCTCAAATCGATGATTTTATGGAAAACGGCTACACCAAAGAAGAAATGAAAATGGTGTGGGAAACAGAAAAGATTTTTGCAGACCAAAGCATTCGTGTGAATCCAACGTGTGTACGTGTTCCTGTCTTTTACGGGCATGCTGAAGCCGTGCATATTGAAACTTGTGCACCAATTGGTGCTGAGCAAGTGATTAACTTACTAGAGCAACAAGAAGGCATCGAGTTATTCCTTGGTGAAGAGTTTCCAACCCAAGTACGTGATGCTGGCGGTAAAGACCATGTAATGGTCGGACGTATTCGTGAAGATATCAGTCACCACAGTGGCATTAACATGTGGGTTGTTGCTGATAACGTACGTAAAGGTGCGGCAACAAACGCTGTACAAATTGCGGAAGTGTTGGTGAGAGATTACCTGTAACGAGATGCTTTTATCGGTATAAAAAAACCACCCGAGGGTGGTTTTTTTTATTTGTTGCCTTTGTGTGCTTTAGGGTTCTCTTTGCAAGAACCATCAGCACATTTGCCGTACAAGTAAAGACTGTGGTTAGTCAATTCTACGTTGTATTCAGCGGCAATTTCACGTTGACGACGTTCGATAACCTCGTCAGAGAATTCAATCACGGCACCACAATCTAGACACACGAGGTGGTCGTGGTGATGTTGTGTTGATAGTTCAAATACAGATTTACCACCTTCGAAGTGGTGGCGGGTCACGATACCTGCATCATCAAATTGGTTTAACACGCGATACACTGTCGCGAGACCAATTTCTTCGCCGAGATCTATCAATTTCTTGTAGAGCTCTTCAGCACTAATATGCTGGCACTCAGGTTGCTGTAATACTTCTAGAATCTTAAGCCTTGGAAGGGTTACTTTAAGACCAGCATCCTTTAGCGCTTGGTTGTTATCTGACATATAGTTTCCCGTTGATGATCTGCAGTAAATAACAGAAGTCAGTGTTGCCCGTATTATAGGTGAGTAGACCAAAACAATAAACCACGAAGTTCAAAGGGTTACTACTGAGTTTCGCGTTAAAAGTCATTTTTGTGCGAAATGTTAAGCAACCAATTCCGTATTTACTCTTAAGCTCATGTAAACTGTTACAGGTATCATTTAGCGTTAGACAACCGATTTTTCGATTGGTTTATTATAGCTAAATATTATAAAACACTAATATTAAATAATTTTTTTAGTAATTCGACTATCTGAGTTCTACCGCGTTATGTGTACGCTTCCTGCTTATTTAGGTGATTAATATTCGCTAACTTTCGTGCTTCTTTTATTTTTAATAGGTTTTACCAATGACATTAATAGGTAACACTTTTTAATTAAAAATAAACACTTCAGTTTAATTGCAAATAAAACTCGTTACAGTTTAGCATTGATTAAAAAGATTGTGTGCGATTGAGTGCTAAATAACAGTAAAATTTATCGGTGTTTTACCCAAGATCAAATATGCCAGCACCTTCTTAAGGTTTAAGGTTATCTTACCTATATTGTAGTGAATTGAATGTTGTCATTCATTTTTATGGCTATGTTGAGATATATATTCTTCGCATAAGCTAATCCATGCTTCCGCCGTTTTTGAAACATAACGTTCTTTATGCCAAATAACGCCCAAACGCCATTCAATCGAGGGAGTAATGGACTTCACTAAAACGCCTTGGTCGTGTATTCGCTGGCACAGTGGTTCTGGTAAAAACGCGACTCCAATCCCACTTTTTACCAAGGCCACTAAGAAATCCCATTGGCTACTGCGTGCTAATACCTGAGGTTCAAAATGGGCTTGACGACATAAATGATGAATATAGTTACTTAAAGTAAACTCTTCAGTATATAAATAAAAAGGCTCATCTTTTAAAGACTCCCAACAAATTGTTTCATGGGAACGCCAGTGGTCATTATCTGGGAGTACAGCATTAACAGAGTAACCATCAAGGGGTAGGTTGGCTAAACAATGATTGTTATTTGGTGTGAGCATCGTCATTGCTACATCTAATTCACCATCAATTAACGCCTGTTCAATTTTTCTTCCACCATATTCCACAATGGTTAATTCAATGTTTGGATACATTTGACGATACCTGCGTATAATTCCGGCATATAAATGGCCGACCATTGGCGGGATCCCTAACCGTAAATGTCCCGTTTTTAGCTCATTTAAATCAATGAGCTCGGCTTTGAGTTGGTCCATTTGTTCAAGGATATGCAATGCTCGTTGGTAAACGACTTCACCACTATCTGTTAACCAAAAACGGCGACCATCTCGATGTAATAGCGGTTGAGTAATGGATTGCTCCAAATTACGAATCATTTTACTGATGGTAGGTTGAGTAACATACAAGCGTTCAGACGCTTTAGTAAAACTTTTTTGATTAACTAATTCGACAAAATAGCGCAGTGCTTTGATGTCCATAACACAACCTTAAACGGATTTTTAATGTATGCCATTTTGGCATGTTTTTGATAATAAAAATTCATTTTATGATGGTTTAGGGCATCCTTATACTGTGATTGAATTCACAAAATGGATATGAATAGCAATGAATAAAATGGGTGGTAGCTTACTGACGATCTTTCAGATTGTCGTGCTTTCAGGGATTTGGTTTGCCGCAGATTATTTGGTTAAATTGCTGCATTTGCCTTTACCATCTAACTTAACAGGAATGTTGCTGTTGCTAATTTTGGTGTTTAGCAAAATGGTTAACGTTAACTGGTTACGTAGAGGGGCGACTTGGTTATTGGCTGAGATGTTGTTGTTCTTTGTTCCTGCTGTCGTGGCTGTGGTGAATTACCAGCAGTTGATGGAACAAGAGGGGTTGCAGATTATCGCAGTGTTAGTGCTTAGCACGATCCTCGTTATCGCAATCACAGCGTTGGTCGTTGATAGAATTTATCGCTTAGAATTGAGTTTGTCACGACGCAAGAGTAACCGTCATGCTTTAGCTAAGGCAGGCCGCTAAAATGGATTTTTTGTCTCATTATGGGTTAGGTGCGCTTTGTTTCATTATGACCGTCTTATTTTACTATGCGAGTAAGTGGGCGTATGGTCATAAACGCACAATTTTTTTAATGCCTCTGTTTTTGTCGCCACTATTATTAGTGCTAGTGGTAATGTGTTTTCATATACCGTATCAATCTTATATTGAGGACTCGCACTGGCTCTTATGGATGCTT
Source organism: Vibrio nitrifigilis (assembly GCF_015686695.1). Taxonomy (NCBI): domain Bacteria; kingdom Pseudomonadati; phylum Pseudomonadota; class Gammaproteobacteria; order Vibrionales; family Vibrionaceae; genus Vibrio; species Vibrio nitrifigilis. The sequence continues at coordinate 632,850 of NZ_JADPMR010000001.1, forward strand.
GGTCCTGCAACAGTCGCATTTGCTATTCCTGTTTATGATAATCGTGAATTAATCTATCGCCATTGGTTGTCACTTTCTGTTGGTGTTTGCGTGTCGGTATTAGTTGCTGTGAGCAGTACCGTTCTGTTAGCAAGATTGTTTCATTTACCAGAAATTTTGCAACGTAGCTTAGCTATGCGTTCAATTACCACGCCGTTTGCTGTTGAAGCAACGAAGTCGGTAGGTGGAAAAACAGATTTAGCGGCTTTATTTGTGGTGATGACAGGCTTAATTGGGATGGCTGTTGGTGAAGGTATCCTAACGATTTTATCTATCCGTTCTCGATTAGGGAAAGGGGTGAGCCTTGGTGCTTCTGCGCATGGTGCGGGAACGGCGAAGGCTTACCAAATTGGCAGTTCTGAAGGAGTAGTATCGAGTGTAGTTATGATGATTGCTGGCATGGTTACGGTTTTGTTAGCACCATTTCTAGGGCCTATTTTATGGTAATAGGGTAGAGTGCATTCATTCTCGATGAGCAAGAGATCCCCTGCGAGGCAGGGGATCTTTTTATTAATCTTCAAGCTCAGCAAGACACATTTCTTCGTATACTTGGTTTACCCAAGCTGAAACGCGTTGTTCAGTCAATTCAGGTTGACGATCTTCATCGATACATAAGCCGACAAAGTGGTTTTCATCAACAAGTGCTTTAGACGCTTCAAATTCATAGCCTTCAGTTGGCCATTCACCAACAATCGTACCGCCTTTTGCTTCTACGATGTCGCGAATAGTTCCCATCGCATCACAGAAGTATTCAGCGTAATCTTCTTGGTCACCACAACCAAAGATAGCCACTAATTTTGTAGAAAAATCAATTACTTCTAGTTCTGGGAAGAAATCATCCCAATCGCATTGTGCTTCGCCGTAATACCAAGTAGGGATACCTAAAAGCAGCAGATCAAAATTATCGATGTCTTCTTTACTGCTTTTGGCGATGTCTTGTACGTGAACAAGTTTTTCACCCAGCTTTTTCTGAATCATCTTTGCAACAGCTTCGGTGTTACCTGTATCGCTACCAAAGAAGATACCTACACTTGCCATAAAATCATTACCTTTAAATTGTTATGGGTTGTTTCTCTGCGGTTGTGACCAACTGGTAGCAAACCGTGAGCGACAACTCAGTTGATGCGCGGATATATTATCTACCTTGCAACAACCTGGAAAAGAAAACCATAGAGTTTGATGACAGTTGCGACATGCTTGGTCACAGCATCTATTGACTGTACAAGTCAACCTATATGTCGGTCAACGTAGATTAAGCACTGCACGGTCAAACCGTATGGCTATCCCGGATGTCAATTTTCTGGGCGCACTATACCATTGTTAATCTACAAAGTTAATGTACCGATTATGCCCATTTCTGAGTCAATAATAGCAAACTTAACTCAAGATAAGTTAAGCCTGCAAAAATTTGCGTATTACTCTTAATACTTCAGCGGGTTTTTCTGCGTGTAACCAATGACCGGTTTTGGCCACAACATGCGCTTTAGCATTGGTAAATTGTGCCTGAATAGCGGCTTGATGCTCTGGCATTAGATAGTCAGAGTCTCCACCTTTAATAAACAGTGTGGGAACATCACAAGGGTCGATATTGTCCCATCCGAGAATATTCCAGTAATTTTTTTCCAATGAAGCGACATTAAAGCGCCAGGTCATGGATTGCCCATTGTTGTAGAGAGATTTGCCAATAAATTGGCGCACGCCTTCAATCTCTATGTGCTGGGACAACACATCCATCGCATTGCGGCGGTTGAGTGGTTTGGCTTCAATCACGGCATTAAGACCAGCAAATACATTATCATGACGTCGAGTTTGGTAAGCGACAGGTGCCATGTCTAAAACGATCAAGTGCTGAACTTTTTCTGGGGCAATAGAGGCCAGTTTCATCACCGCTTTCCCACCCATGGAGTGGCCAACTAAAGTGACTGAATGGATATTCAGATGATCGAGCAGTAGGTTGACGTCTTGGGCTAACAGAGCATAATGATGGTCATCGCTGTGGAACGAAAGTCCATGGTTACGCAGATCAACGCTGAGCACCTGATGATCTTTCACAAGGTCGCGGGCAAGCAGACCGAGGTTATCTAAATTACCAAATAAACCGTGGATCAAAACAATGGTGTGACCCTCACCTTCTAGTTTGTAATTGAGAAGTGCTGACATTTTATCTTACTAGTGATTGGTTTAACGTAGAGTCTGAGCGAAGATCTCGCTATAATCCCCCAGAGTTTAAACATTGAGATTGTGAAAAGCGAATGAAAACAATTGAGGTTGATGAGGATCTATACCGTTACATTGCGAGTCAAACCCTACATATCGGGGAAAGTGCTTCCGACATTTTACGTCGTCTACTCCAAGTGGGTGAAGAAAATGTTGCAGAGCCTACCGCAGTCGTAACACAGCCAGAAGTAAAGGCTGACAAAGGTATAGTCGTAAGTAAGGATGCCGCTCAAGAGCACAAAGTTGATAGCGTGAAAGAGATGCGTTCTCTATTGATCTCTGATGAGTTTGCAGGTCTTAAAAAGGCAGTTGATCGTTTTATCCTAGTGTTGTCTACACTTTACCGAATCGATCCTGCGAGTTTCTCTGACGCAATGTCAGTAAAAGGTCGTAAACGGGTTTATTTTGCCGATAATGAACAGACGCTGTTGTCACATGGTCAAACGACCAAGCCTAAGTTAATAACAAACACACCGTTTTGGGTAATTACCAATAATAACACCAGTCGCAAACAGCAAATGGTGGAGCAAGTGATGGTTAGAATGAACTTTCCTGCTGATATTATTGAAAAAGTCACTCATGCAATTTAGCGGGTTCTGACACAAAACGGACAAAAAATCTGATTAAAACCTCATAATAAACCTTAGAGAGGCCTTATTATGGGGTTTTTGTTTGCGTAATTTTTATATAAGGATGTCGTATGGCTATGCACCCTAGAGCAGGGAAAAAGGCGCTACAGGAAGATTTACATAATATTCCTGCACTTGTAGCGAATTACTTTTTACTTCAACCTGATCCACATAATCCACAGCACAAAGTTGAGTTTGGTACTTCTGGCCACCGCGGTAGCTCTGACAAATCCACTTTTAATGAACATCATATTTTAGCGATTACTCAAGCTGTTGTTGAAGTGCGTGCTGCACATGACACAACAGGCCCAATCTATGTGGGCAAAGATACTCACGCATTATCTGAACCTGCATTTAGTACCGTTGTTGAAGTGCTAATTGCCAATGGTATTGAAGTGATTGCTCAAGAGAATAACGGTTACACACCGACTCCAGGTGTTTCTCATGCGATTTTAACCCATAACCAGAACCACCAACAAAAAGCCGATGGTATTGTTATTACTCCATCACATAACCCACCACAAGATGGCGGTATTAAATATAATCCGGTTCATGGTGGTCCTGCTGAGGCTGAGCTTACTCAAGCAATCCAAGATCGCGCAAACGAATTGATTGCAAATGATTTACAAGAGGTTAAACGCATCTCAATTCATGATGCGAAACAATCCCCACTGTTCCGTGAAATCGATCTAACTCAGCCATACATTGACGATTTAGTTAATGTGGTTGATATGCAAGCGATTCAAAAAGCAAATTTGAAAATTGGTGTTGATCCACTAGGTGGTAGCGGCATTGATTACTGGCGCCGTATTGGTAAACAGTACGACCTTGATTTAACACTGGTCAGTGAAGCGGTTGATCCAAGTTTCCAATTTATGTCGTTGGATAAAGATGGCGTGATTCGTATGGATTGCTCATCACCTTATGCCATGGCTGGACTTTTAGCGCTGAAAGATGAATATGATTTAGCATTTGGTAACGATCCTGACTACGACCGTCATGGCATTGTAACGCCAACCAAAGGCTTGATGAATCCAAATCACTTTTTAGCGGTATGTATTGACTACCTATATCGCCATCGTAGTGGCTGGTCACAAGATGTTGCTGTGGGCAAAACACTGGTTTCCAGTGCCATGATTGATAAGGTTGTCGCTGATTTAGGCCGTGAGCTATGTGAAGTTCCTGTCGGCTTTAAATGGTTTGTGGATGGCCTTTATAGTGGCCGCTTCGGTTTTGGTGGTGAAGAAAGTGCTGGGGCGTCATTCCTTCGTCTAGATGGCACTCCGTGGTCAACTGATAAAGATGGCATCATCTTATGTCTGCTAGCGGCTGAAATTACCGCTGTTACAGGTAAGAACCCTCAGCAATATTATAATGAGCTGGCTGCTAAGCACGGTGACTGTTACTACAGCCGTTTACAAGCTGTGGCTAATGGCCCGCAAAAAGAGGTGTTGAAGAAACTTTCTCCAGAGATGGTATCTGCTCAAACACTGGCTGGTGATGCGATTACAGCACGACTTACTCATGCTCCAGGTAATGGTGCAGCGATTGGTGGTTTGAAAGTGACCACTGAATTCGGCTGGTTTGCTGCTCGCCCGTCAGGTACGGAAGATATTTACAAGATTTATTGTGAGAGTTTCAAAGGTGAAGAACATCTAAAATTGATTGAGAACGAAGCTCAATCAATTGTGAATCAAGTCTTTAAAGACGCTGGTTTATAGTAAACTGAGCTTTTAATCGTAAAGTAGAAAGAGGCGTAGTACGCCTCTTTTTTTATATCAATTGATCTTGTTCCCTGTAGTTGGCCATGAGTCGGGAACGATAAACCAAAATTTGCCATTGCTATCTTGGCAGTGAACGAAGCCTTTGGCATCACCATGATATTCTGGAGATTGAGCATCTGCACCCGTTAACCATTGATGTTTTTCAAGTAGATAGAGTGGTGTGGTGATTCTTTGTTGTTGAGATTGATAGCACCAATGCCCCTGAATTTGGTCTGTGTTAATCGTAATGTTTAGGCATTGCTGAGGCACTGTTTCGGGCTCAAAAGGGTTGGTATAGAGCCGCCCTTGCATCAAAAGGTGCTGAGTAGGATCGGTGAATTCAGGATAAGCCTGAATAAACGCAGACGATTGAGAAAAGGGTAACTGTTTATTGAGCATATGGTTAAGTTTAAGATCTAGGCGATCTTGCGCGTTTGGACCATACCAATAGCCTTGATGAAGTAAGTAAAATTTAACAGCCACTTCCCAGTGTTCTAGTTGGCCCTCCGTGGTGCGTAATACGAAATCAACCGCGCCTAGTGTGCGACCTTCTTGGTTAATTTGCAGCTCTTCATAGATATCTTGATATTTTGCATGCTGGTGGAAAAGTTCTGCACATAAAAATTGGTACAGAAAGCCCAGTCGTCGGTTACCCGTGTATTCGTTCTTCAACATGGTGGTGTTTGAAGTAAAAGGCGAATGGGATTCTACGGGAGCGTTCCCCTTTAATAAGCAGGGCGTAGAAATTATCCATTGGGCGAGTTGCTGTAAGTTCATCATTACTAATCTAGTTTGGGTATTACACTAAATTGTTATAACCTGCACGTTAAACGGATGCAATGGAAGAAAACCATGAATAACTTACAACTTGAGACATTACTCAACGAGACATTGTCTCCCGAACAGATAAAAGATTTCGGTCCAAATGGCTTACAAATAGAAGGTAAAGCCGAGGTAAAAAAAATTATTACTGGGGTGACCGCCTCTCAAGCCCTGATTGAACGGGCGATTGAAGAAAAAGCAGACGCGCTGTTGGTTCACCATGGCTACTTTTGGAAGAATGAATCTCAACCTATTCGAGGAATGAAAGGTCGTCGCATTCGTAGCTTGATCCAAAATGATATTAACCTTTACGGTTATCATTTACCGTTAGATATTCACCCTGTTCTGGGCAATAATGCGCAGCTTGCTCAATTGTTGGATATCAATGTGGAAGGTGGCCTAGAAGGTCACCCTCAATCGGTGGCTATGTTTGGCTCATTTGCTAAAGCGATGAAGGGGCAAGAATTAGCGCAAAAAATTGAAACCGTATTAGCGAGAGCACCATTACATATTGCCCCAGACAATGCTGATAAACTGATCAAAACCGTCGGTTGGTGTACTGGTGGTGGTCAGGGCTTTATCGATATGGCTGCTGATCATGGGTTAGATGCTTTTATTTCTGGTGAAATTACCGAACGAACGACATATACCGCTCGAGAGTGCGATATACATTACTACTCTGCAGGTCATCACGCCACAGAGCGTTATGGTGTAAAAGCGTTAGGGGAATGGCTAGCGAAAGAGCATGGATTGGATGTGACATTTATCGACATTGATAATCCGGTGTAAGCCGCAAGATCTTGCTATAACCATCTGGTATAAAAAGAAAAGCCTCCTTGATTAACTAAGGAGGCTTTATTTATATCCACTACGTTTCAGATGATAGTTTTGCTATCTACCTGCTCATTCTTTACGGCTTTGTAGTGGTACAAAATCACGCATTGTATGACCAGAATAAAGTTGACGTGGGCGACCGATTCGGCTGCCTGGGTCATTGTGCATTTCGTTCCAGTGCGCAATCCAACCAATGGTACGAGACATCGCGAAGATAACCGTAAACATTGATACTGGAATACCGATTGCTTTCAGAATAATACCTGAGTAGAAATCGACGTTTGGATACAGTTTTTTATCGATAAAGTAGTGATCAGATAGCGCAATACGCTCTAACTCCATGGCCACGTCTAACAGTGGATCTTGAATGTTGAGCTCTTTCAAAACGTCATGGCAAGCTTCACGCATCACAGTTGCTCGAGGGTCATAGTTTTTGTAAACGCGGTGACCAAAGCCCATTAGGCGGAATGGGTCATCTTTATCTTTTGCTCGAGCGACATACTCTGGAATTTTGTCTACAGAGCCAATTTCTTCCAGCATATGTAGGCACGCTTCATTGGCACCACCGTGGGCTGGGCCCCAAAGAGATGCGATACCCGCAGCAATACAAGCAAATGGGTTCGCACCAGAAGAACCGGCGAGTCGAACGGTCGATGTCGATGCATTTTGTTCATGGTCTGCATGCAATGTGAAAATCTTATCCATAGCGCGCGCTACGATCGGATTCACCTCATATTCTTCACACGGTGTTGCAAACATCATATGCAAAAAGTTTTCTGCATAGGTTAGGTCATTACGTGGATAGATGAATGGCTGACCAACCGAATATTTGTAACACATCGCGGCAAGCGTTGGCATTTTAGATAACAGACGATACGCGGCGATTTGGCGGTGTGATGCGTTGTTAATATCTAATGAGTCGTGATAAAAAGCCGCAAGAGCACCAACAACACCACACATAATAGCCATAGGGTGTGCGTCACGACGAAAGCCATGGAAGAAACTTGCGATTTGTTCATGAACCATTGTATGGCGTGCAACAGTATAGGTAAACTCATCGTATTGCTCACGAGTTGGTGCCTCGCCGTACAACAAGATGTAACAGACTTCCAAGTAATCAGCGTTGTTTGCTAACTGATCGATCGGATAACCACGGTGGAGCAGAACACCTTTATCTCCATCGATATAAGTGATTTGAGATTCACAAGATGCAGTGGCAAGAAAACCTGGGTCAAACGTGAAATAGCCGCTTGCACCCAATCCTCGAACATCGATTACCTGAGGGCCGAGGCTCCCATCGATAATCGGCAGCTCGATTGGCGCTTTGCCTTCGATATGAAGGGTCGCTTTCTTATCTGCCATAACAATCTCCTTTGTTTATTTATTGTGTAGTCCGTCCAGGATGTTTGTGCCTGAACTATTTACGACCGATCCTAAGTAAAGTCAATTTTTCTCCCTTGTAGTGTGCACTTACTTGGATTTTTCATAAATGGAAAGTTAAAAATCTGTGCTAAGTAACAAAAATTGTTACATCCATTGTACTAAAATGTAGCGAGTCCTATATTGGCTAAGTAAATGAAGATAAAAGCCTTATTAATTCTAGCCTGAACAATCATTTTTTTTCTTTTTTTAGTCTGGAATTTTTGCACTAGTTAATCACTATTACGTTCTATTGTGTGGATAATTGTTAATTAATTGTTGCGAAATATAAGCTTTGTGTCTGATTTTTCTTCAATAACTATAAATGCTCAATGGAGCTGAGTGAGCAAGCCCGTGAAAGAAAGAAAGTTACGTCCTGTAAATTTAGATCTACAGACCATTCGCTTTCCGATCACCGCAATAGCATCTATTTTGCACCGTGTCACCGGTGTCATTATGTTTGTTGCGGTCGGAATTCTGCTTTGGTTACTCTCCTTATCTTTATCCTCCCCAATGGGTTTTATGGATGCGAATGAAATTATTGATAGTTTCATCGTTAAATTCATCCTATGGGGTATTTTGACAGCTTTGGCCTACCATATTGTAGTGGGTATTCGCCACCTCATGATGGATATGGGCTATTTCGAAGAGCTGGATACTGGTGCGTTGAGTGCGAAAGTGAGTTTCGGTATCACTATCGTACTCTCTGTGCTAGCAGGAGTATTGGTATGGTAAAAAATGTTTCATCCCTAGGTCGTAATGGGGTGCACGATTTCTTATTGGTTCGTGGTACCGCCATTATCATGACTTTGTATGTCATATACATGGTCTGTTTCTGCGCCTTTACTGATATCACTTATGTTTCGTGGACTTCCTTCTTTAGTGGAACGTTTACGAAAGTCTTCACTATGCTGGCGTTGGTTTCGGTTCTTATTCATGGCTGGATCGGGCTATGGCAAGTACTGACCGATTACGTCAAATGCGCGAAACTGCGGAGCCTACTTCAATTAGTGGTCATTGCAGTATTACTTGGCTATTTCTTTTCCGGCCTTTTCGTTTTGTGGGGTGTATAAGTGACTATTCCAGTTCGTGAATTCGACGCCGTTGTGATCGGCGCAGGTGGTGCAGGTATGCGTGCTGCACTGCAAATCTCTGAACAAGGCCTGACTTGTGCTTTGTTATCAAAAGTGTTTCCAACTCGTTCTCATACTGTTTCAGCTCAAGGTGGCATTACGGTTGCTTTGGGTAATTCCCATAAAGATAACTGGGAATGGCACATGTATGACACAGTCAAAGGTTCTGACTACATCGGGGACCAAGATGCGATTGAATACATGTGCAAACATGGTCCTGAATCAGTAATTGAATTAGAAAAAATGGGTTTACCATTTTCTCGATTTGAAAACGGAACAATTTACCAACGTCCATTTGGTGGACAATCAAAAGAATTTGGTGGCGAGCAAGCGGCGCGCACTGCTGCTGCTGCGGACCGTACCGGTCACGCATTGCTGCACACGCTGTATCAACAAAATATCAAGCATAAAACCACCATTTTCTCTGAATGGTATGCCTTGGATCTGGTGAAAAACCAAGATGGTGCCATCATGGGGTGTACCGCCATTTGTATGGAAACAGGTGAAATTTCTTACTTTAAATCCAAAGCAACCGTATTAGCGACAGGTGGTGCGGGACGTATTTACGCATCAACCACTAATGCTCATATCAACACGGGGGATGGCGTTGGAATGGCGCTGCGTGCTGGTGCTCCAGTGCAAGACATGGAAATGTGGCAATTCCACCCAACCGGTATTGCTGGTGCGGGGGTCTTAGTCACAGAAGGGTGTCGCGGTGAAGGTGGTTACCTGCTCAACAAAGACGGTGAACGTTTTATGGAACGTTACGCGCCACGTGTGAAAGACTTAGCTGGTCGTGATGTGGTTGCTCGTTCTATGATGCAAGAAATTCGTGAAGGTCGCGGTTGTGAAGGGCCTTGGGGAACACACATTAAGTTGAAATTGGATCACTTAGGTCGTGATGTTCTTGAGTCTCGCCTGCCAGGTATTTGTGAATTATCTCGTACGTTTGCTCACGTTGATCCAGTGAAAGAACCAATCCCAGTCATTCCGACTTGTCACTACATGATGGGCGGTATACCAACCCAAATTTCAGGACAAGCTTTAAAGCAAACCAGTTCTGGTGATGATGTTGAAATCCAAGGCTTGTTTGCCTGCGGTGAAATTGCGTCTGTTTCAGTTCACGGAGCTAACCGTTTAGGTGGCAACTCCTTGCTTGACCTCGTTGTATTTGGCCGTTCAACTGGTTTACATCTTGGCGAAACATTGGCAGCTCATGCTGAATCCCGTCCTGCATCTGAATCTGATATTGAAGCGTCTTTATCTCGAGCCATGCGTTGGGAAAATAGCACCGGTGGTGAAGACCCTGCGCAAATCCGTAAAGACCTACAACAGTGTATGCAACATAACTTTTCTGTATTCCGCGAAGGGGCTGCAATGGCCGAAGGGCTGGAAGAGTTGAAGCAAATTCGTGAACGTTTAGAAGACGGACACCTTGCAGATAAGTCAAAAGAGTTCAATACTCAACGTGTTGAATGTCTGGAATTGGATAACTTAATGGAAACCGCATTCTCTACAGCGGTAGCGGCTAACTTCCGCACTGAAAGTCGTGGTGCTCATGCGCGATTCGACTTTACAGAGCGTGATGATGAAAACTGGTTATGCCACTCAATTTTCAATCCTGAAACGGAAGAAATGAGTAAACGCCATGTGAACATGCAGCCAATTTCCCGTGATGCATTTCCACCAAAAGTACGTACATATTAAGGGAGGGCTAACTTATGAAACTTAACTTCTCTTTGTACAGATATGATCCAGATAAAGACAACAAACCGTATATGAAAGACTATTCCCTTGAAGTAGACGAGGGTTCAGATATGATGGTGCTTGATGCATTGATTTTGCTTAAAGAACAAGATCCTAGCATTGCGTTCCGTCGTTCTTGCCGCGAAGGTGTTTGCGGCTCGGATGGTCTAAATATGAACGGGAAAAACGGATTGGCTTGTATTACGCCATTATCTGCCCTCGCGGACAGTAAAAAGATCGTAATTCGACCTCTTCCTGGACTACCAGTGATTCGCGATCTGATCATTGATATGACTCAGTTTTACGATAACTACGCAAAAGTGAAGCCGTTCCTTATGTCTGATGGCGACTTACCACCATCAAGGGAGCACTTGCAATCCCCTGAAGAAAGGGCGCATTTAGACGGTTTGTACGAATGTATTATGTGTGCATGCTGTTCGACTTCTTGTCCATCATTTTGGTGGAACCCAGATAAATTTATCGGTCCTGCTGGTTTGTTAGCGGCTTATCGTTGGCTCATTGATAGTCGAGATACAGCCACAGACGAGCGTTTGTCTGAGCTTGATGATGCGTTTAGTGTATTCCGTTGCCACGGCATCATGAATTGCGTAAGTGTATGTCCGAAAGGTCTCAATCCGACCAAAGCGATCGGGCACATCAAATCGATGTTGCTTAGCCGCTCGGTGTAACAAAATACAGCAGGCTTTCGAGCCTGCTTCTTATACCAATCACGGAGATTGGTATAACAATAGCTCGGCGAAAGACCGCAGCAACTGTAAACTACTGGTAAAGGGAAAATGATGCACAACGGCGTGATGAAGGCATGGCTCGAGTCTTCACACTTGGCTGGCGCCAATGCAACTTATGTAGAGGAACTCTACGAAACGTATCTAAGTGATCCCGAATTGGTAAGTGAGGAATGGAGACGTGTGTTTGAAGGGTTGCCTATGCAACCTGACAATGTGGTTGAACAATCACATACGCGCATCCGTGATTACTTCCGGCGACTCGCTCAAGAGACTAAGCATTACAGTGTCCAAGTTAGTGATCCTGAAGTCGATGCAAAACAGGTAAAAGTACTCCAGCTTATAAACGCGTACCGTTTCCGCGGTCACGAAGCTGCTCAATTGGACCCTCTTGGATTATGGCAGCGTCCGCCTGTGGCGGAATTAGAACCAGCTTTCCATAATCTAAACAATGATGACATGGAAGAAACTTTTAACGTAGGCTCGTTCGCCATTGGCAGCGATACGATGCAGTTAAAAGATATTTATCAATCACTCAATAATATTTACTGTGGTTCAGTTGGTGCAGAATACATGCACATTACTGACACAGAACAAAAGCGTTGGATTCAACAGCAAATCGAACCTATTAACGGGCATCCCCAATTTAGCCTTGACGAGAAAAATACGTTTCTTGAAGAGTTAACGGCTGCAGAAGGGCTAGAACGTTATTTAGGTGCGAAGTTCCCAGGTGCTAAACGCTTTTCGTTGGAAGGGGGCGATGCTCTTATTCCAATGACCAAAGAATTAATCCGTTATGCAGGTTCAAAAGGCATGCGAGAAGTGGTTATCGGTATGGCTCACCGTGGTCGATTGAATATGTTGGTGAACGTGCTCGGTAAAAAACCGCAAGGCTTATTCGATGAATTCGCTGGCAAGCATGATGAAACATGGGGTACTGGTGATGTGAAATATCACCAAGGTTTCTCGGCTGATTTCGCCACTGAAGGTGGTGATGTTCACTTGGCGCTTGCGTTTAACCCATCTCACCTAGAAATCGTTAACCCCGTGGTTATGGGGTCGGTACGAGCTCGTCAAGATCGTTTAGGTGATAAAGAAGGCGCCAAAGTTCTGCCAATTACCATCCACGGTGATTCGGCGATCGCAGGGCAGGGCGTTGTGGCTGAAACATTTAATATGTCTCAAGCTCGTGGCTTCCGAGTTGGTGGTACGGTTCGTATCGTTATCAACAACCAAGTGGGGTTCACAACGTCTAATCCTACTGACACTCGTTCAACTATGTACTGTACCGATATTGCAAAAATGGTGCAGGCTCCTATCTTCCATGTCAATGCTGATAACCCAGAGGCTGTAGCCTTTGTAACGCGTATTGCACTGGACTACCGTAATACTTTCAAACGCGATGTTGTTATCGATTTAGTGTGTTATCGCCGCCACGGTCATAACGAAGCTGACGAGCCAAATGCAACGCAGCCTTTGATGTATCAAAAAATCAAGAAGCACCCAACACCTCGGAAATTATATGCTGATGTATTAATGGATCGTGGTGAGAGTGATATTGAAACAGCAACTCAGTTAATTAATGAGTACCGAGATGCGCTGGATCACGGTGAAGTCGTGGTGAAAGAGTGGCGTCCAATGACCATGCATTCAGTAGATTGGGAGCCGTACCTCAATCACGACTGGAACATGGAATGGCAAAATCAATTCGATTTTGAGCGTCTTAAAGAATTGGGTAATCGTCTATGTACTTGGCCGGAAAGTCATAAATTGCAAAGTCGAGTAGCTAAAATTTATGAAGATCGCCGTGCTATGGTGTCGGGCGAAAAAATGCTGGATTGGGGGATGGCAGAAATTTTTGCATATGCCACGTTAGTGGATTATGGCAAGCGTATCCGTTTATCTGGACAAGATTCCGGCCGTGGCACGTTCTTCCATCGTCATTCAGTACTGCATAATCAAACTGATGCGAGCACTTATGCGCCACTTAAGCATATTCATGATAAACAAGGTCCATTCCAAGTGATTGACTCGGTATTATCTGAAGAAGCGGTACTCGCGTTTGAATACGGTTATGCGACGGCGGAACCTAGTGGCTTAACGATCTGGGAAGCGCAATTTGGTGATTTTGCCAACGGTGCTCAGGTTGTCATTGACCAATTTATCTCTTCTGGTGAGCAGAAATGGGGCCGTTTATGTGGCTTAACAATGTTGCTACCACATGGATATGAAGGCCAGGGGCCTGAACACTCTTCTGCTCGTTTAGAGCGTTATCTACAGCTTTGTGCTGAGCAAAATATTCAAGTCGTGGTGCCATCAAGTCCGGCGCAGGTCTATCATATGCTCCGTCGTCAGGTGGTACGCCCTATGCGTCGACCACTGATAGTGATGTCACCTAAGTCTTTGTTGCGTCATCCATTATGTGTTTCTAGTTTAGATGAACTCGCCAACGGTAATTTTATGCCAGCGATAGGTGAGGTCGACGAATTAGATCCTGCTAAAGTCAAACGCGTAGTGTTCTGTTCTGGCAAAGTGTATTACGACTTACTTGAGCAGCGTCGGGCGAATGAGCAAGACGATGTCGCCATCATTCGTATCGAACAGCTTTATCCGTTCCCTATTGATCATGTTCGAGAACTGATAGCGCCATACACCAATGTTGTCGATTATGTTTGGTGTCAGGAAGAGCCACAAAACCAAGGTGCATGGTATTCAAGTCAGCACAATTTCGTTGCAGCGATTCCTGATGGAGCAAAATTGAAATATGCGGGCCGTCCAGCTTCTGCTTCTCCAGCAGTAGGTTATATGTCGGTACACTTGAAACAACAGAAAGCATTAGTTGAAGACGCATTGACGATCAATTAAGAACTAGAAGAGAAAGGAAGACCAAAAGATGACAATAGAAATTCTGGTTCCAGATTTACCTGAATCTGTAGCCGATGCGACCGTGGCTACATGGCATAAAAAAGCGGGTGACCCAGTCGATCGCGACGAAGTCATTGTTGAAATCGAAACCGATAAAGTCGTATTAGAAGTGCCTGCGCCAGAAGCTGGCGTGATGGCAGAAATCGTTGAAGATGAAGGCTCCACCGTGCTTTCTAAACAGCTGCTTGCGCGTCTCAAACCGGGCGTAGTAGCTGGTGAACCAACCAAAGATAAAGCGGAGTCAGCAGAGCCTTCTCCAGACAGCCGTCATAAGACATCGCTCACTGAGGAAAGCAATGATTGGCTAAGCCCAGCCGTTCGTCGTTTACTCGCTGAAAATAATCTAGAAGCGAGCGATGTGAAAGGCACTGGCGTTGGTGGACGTATTACACGCGAAGACGTTGATTCGTATCTTGCTAAGAAAGCGAAAGCAGCACCTGCGACGAAAGAAGCAGAACCGATTGCGCCCGTCGCTTCTGGTCGCAGTGAAAAACGTGTGCCTATGACGCGTTTACGTAAACGTATTGCAGAGCGTCTGTTAGAAGCCAAAAACAGTACAGCAATGCTGACTACGTTTAACGAAGTAAACATGAAACCGATTAAAGATCTGCGTAAGCAATATCAAGATCTGTTTGAGAAAAAACATGATATCCGTTTAGGTTTTATGTCTTTCTATGTTAAGGCGGTCACAGAAGCACTGAAGCGTTATCCAGAAGTGAATGCGTCACTTGACGGTGATGACATTGTGTACCACAACTTCTTTGATATCAGTATTGCCGTATCGACTCCTCGTGGGTTGGTAACACCGGTATTACGTGATACTGACACATTGAGTCTGGCTCAAATCGAGAAAGGCATTAAAGAACTTGCGCTAAAAGGGCGTGATGGCAAATTGACAGTGGATGAATTGACCGGAGGTAACTTTACTATTACTAACGGTGGTGTATTTGGTTCATTGATGTCTACGCCAATCATTAACCCGCCACAAGCAGCAATTTTAGGTATGCACAAGATTCAAGACCGTCCAATGGTTGTTGATGGCAAAATCGAAATCTTGCCAATGATGTACCTAGCTCTGTCTTATGACCACCGTTTGGTTGATGGTCGTGAATCAGTAGGTTTCCTAGTAACCGTAAAAGAATTGCTAGAAGATCCTGCGCGCTTACTTCTTGATGTATAAATGTTTATACGTTTAGATTTCTAGACGTCTAAAACTTTTCGGGTTAGACTAGCTCAACGTCTAACCCGGTTAAGTCACTGAAAAGTGGCGCTCATCTGAGTCTCCCTACAAGACGTGAAGCCCTGTTTACAGGAGCTATGGATAAAAACGAACAGACGGAACAACACAATGAATTTGCATGAATATCAAGCCAAACAGCTGTTTGCAGAGTTCGGACTGCCAGTACCTGAAGGTTATGCCTGCGATACTCCACAAGAAGCTGCTGAAGCTGCTGGTAAGATCGGTGGAAGTAAGTGGGTCGTAAAATGTCAGGTGCATGCTGGTGGCCGTGGTAAGGCAGGCGGTGTCGAACTGCATGATAACAAAGAAGGTATCCGTGATTTTGCGCAAAAGTGGCTAGGTAAAAACCTTGTGACCTATCAAACAGACGCAAATGGACAACCTGTTTCAAAAATTCTTGTTGAAGCGGCTTCCAACATCGCGAATGAGCTCTATCTCGGTGCTGTTGTCGATCGCTCTACACGGCGTATCGTGTTTATGGCATCGACAGAAGGTGGTGTGGAAATTGAAAAAGTAGCGGAAGAAACTCCAGAACTGATTCATAAAGCAGCGATTGATCCGTTAGTAGGGCCTCAGCCATATCAAGGTCGTGAATTGGCGTTCAAGCTTGGGCTTGAAGGTGACCAAATTAAACAGTTTACTAAGATTTTCCTTGGGTTAGGCAATATGTTTACCCAATATGATCTCGCTCTGCTAGAGATCAACCCATTGGTGATTACAGGCGAAGGCAATTTATTGTGCCTAGACGGTAAGATCAATATCGATTCCAATGCGTTATATCGCCAGCCAACATTACGCGATATGCACGACACGACTCAAGAAGATGCTCGCGAAGCTCATGCTGCAAAATGGGAACTTAACTATGTTGCGCTTGATGGCAATATTGGCTGCATGGTCAACGGCGCGGGTTTAGCAATGGGGACGATGGATATCGTAAACATTCATGGTGGTCATCCTGCTAACTTTTTGGATGTTGGCGGCGGCGCGACGAAAGAGCGCGTTACGGAAGCATTTAAAATCATTCTTTCTGATAACAATGTCAAAGCGGTATTAGTGAATATCTTTGGTGGTATCGTTCGTTGTGATTTAATCGCAGAAGGGATTATTGGAGCAGTAGAAGAAGTTGGCGTCAAAGTACCAGTAGTAGTACGCCTTGAAGGGAATAACGCAGAACTCGGTGCGAAAACATTGGCCGACAGTGGCTTAAATATTATTGCAGCCACTTCGCTTACCGAAGCTGCAGAAAAAGTTGTTGCGGCAGCGGAGGGTAAATAATGTCAATTCTTATCGATAAATCGACTAAAGTCATCTGTCAGGGATTCACCGGCGGACAAGGGACATTTCACTCTGAGCAAGCTCTCGACTATGGTACGCAACTTGTTGGCGGCGTTTCACCCGGTAAAGGTGGCACTAAACATTTAGGTTTACCTGTGTTTAATACTGTCCGTGAAGCGGTTGAAGCGACAGGTGCGAACGCATCTGTGATTTATGTACCCGCTCCTTTCTGTAAAGATGCAATATTGGAAGCCGTCGACTCAGGTATCAAACTGATCGTCACCATTACTGAAGGTATTCCAACGCTAGATATGTTAGACGTTAAAGTACGTTTAGATGAAGCGGGTGTACGGATGATCGGTCCTAACTGTCCGGGAGTCATTACGCCGGATGAATGTAAGATTGGTATCATGCCTGGACATATTCATAAGAAAGGTAAGGTGGGCATCGTATCTCGCTCCGGTACTCTAACTTATGAAGCAGTAAAACAAACAACGGATGAAGGTTTCGGCCAAACAACCTGTGTTGGTATCGGTGGTGACCCAATCCCGGGCTCTAATTTCATTGATATTTTGGCGCTGTTTGAAAAAGATCCAGAAACTGAAGCGATTGTGATGATCGGTGAAATTGGTGGTACGGCTGAAGAAGAAGCAGCGGCATACATCAAAGAGAATGTGACTAAACCTGTCGTCTCATATATCGCGGGTGTGACTGCGCCTCCGGGTAAACGTATGGGTCATGCTGGAGCTATTATTTCTGGTGGGAAAGGGACTGCGGATGAAAAATTTGCAGCACTTGAAGCCGCGGGCGTTAAGACCGTGAAAAGCCTAGCTCAAATCGGTAGCGCATTGCGTGAAGTGACCGGCTGGTAATCTTCTAACCAAATGGTTGTGAATACCTAAAACCCTAAGCAATGCTTAGGGTTTTTGTTTATTCAGGCTTTACGTTTTACTAAGTGACTTAAGATAAAGAGTGCCGCTGCACTGATCACCACCGATGGGCCAGCTGGAGTATCATAATGCCAAGAAAGGGTGATACCACTAAGCACACTTACACAACCGATTAACGAGGCAAACAATGCCATTTGTTCTGGGGTCGAAGCTAAACGGCGTGCGCCAGCTGCAGGAATAATAAGGAGAGATGTCATAATCAGCGCCCCCACAAATTTCATACCCACAGCAATCACAGTACCAATAAGTAGCATTAAGATGAGGCGCATTAAATCGACGTTAATGCCATCGACTGTCGCTAAATCTTCATTAATGCTGCTTGAAAGTAGTGGCCGCCAAAAGTAATAAAGTAAGGCCGCGACAATAATGACGCCAGACCAAATAAAGGTCAGGTCAGTCGGTGTGACTGAAAGCAGATCGCCAAAGAGATAACTCATCAGGTCGATACGAACATTATCAAGAAAACTGACAGCGATAAGCCCTAGTGACAGGGAACTATGTGCCAGAATACCTAATAAGGTATCGGTAGCGACCAGTTTTTGGCGCTGCATGACCACTAGTACGACGGCAAGCCCAAGGCAACACACTAATAAAGCAAGGTAAAGGTTAATATCGAACAAGAAACCTAATGCGATGCCGAGTAAGGAAGCGTGAGCTAAGGTATCGCCAAAGTAGGACATTCGGCGCCAAACCACAAATGAGCCTAGAGGCCCAGAAATGAATGCGATACCGAGTCCTGCCAATATCGAAGGTAGAAGAAACTCAATCATGTTGATGATGCCCGTGATCATGAGAGTGGCAATGATCGCCATCGCCACTGACGGGGTTACCCGATAAGTCATGATGATGATGATTGTGATGGTGCTGATAAAATGCGAGGTTTTCTTGAGTTTGGCGACCAAACAAAGAAAGGTACTCAGGGTGCTGAGTGATGGCTTCTGGTGTACCAGAACAACAGATATGATGCTGCAGACACACTACGTCATCGGTTTGAGCCATGACCAAATGTAAGTCATGGGATACCATAAACACAGCGCATTGAAAACGAGAGCGAATATCGTTGATTAATGCGTACAGATCTATTTGTCCTTGAACATCAACACCTTGTGCGGGTTCGTCTAGTACTAATAACTGTGGGCGAGGGAGTAAGGCTCGAGCAATCAGTACGCGTTGGTTCTCTCCACCGGAAAGCTGATGCATGTCATTATGAAGTAAATGTTCAGCACCAACTAAACGCAGGGCTTGCTGAATTTCACTCGCGCTAAAACGGCCTGCAAGTTTAAGAAAACGTTCGACGGTTAACGGGAGTGTTTCGTTGAGCTTTAATTTCTGTGGAACATAGCCAATTTTAAGATTTTTTGCTCGGCTAACGACACCTGAATGGGACTTTAATAGATTAAGTAGCACTTTAACTAATGTGGATTTTCCCGCGCCATTTGGTCCGATTAGGGTAGTGATTTTGCCTTGCTCTATAGTTAGAGATATATGGTCTAAGACATGTTTTTGATTGTAAGTGACACAAATATTTTGTAACTCAATAAGAGTCGGCATGAAAGAAACTCATTTGCTAAGACACGATGTTATAATGTAACATCTCGGCAATTTTTTCGCTACAGGTTAGAATTCAAATATGTTAGCTAGACTCTTATTGACGGTCACTTTGCTGATTATTTCAGCAACATCATGGGCGAATGGTATCTTAACCAGCATTAAACCCATTCAATTGATTACCAACGAGCTCACTCAAGGTATTGAGACACCGGATGTGTTACTTGGTACTAACGCTTCTCCGCACGATTATGCTTTACGTCCTTCTGATGTAAAACGTATCCGTCAAGCATCGCTTGTTATTTGGTTTGGTCTTGATCTAGAGCCTTTTTTAACTAAGATTTTGTCAGAACAAAGCAATGTACTAACGCTTAGTGATATTCCTAATTTGAAGCTTCGTAAATTTGGGCCAGAAGAGCATGACGAACATGAGGAGGGGCATCACCATCATGGCGAGCATGATCCGCATTTTTGGCTGGGCGTAAAACAAGCTGCGACTGTTGCGCAAGCAATTACTAATAAGTTAATTGCGATGGATAGCGCCCACTCACAGCAGTACCGGACAAATCTAAAGCAGTTTTTGCTATCTCTTAAGCAGACAGATAAAGACATTCAAGCTCAGCTTAAACCGGTGCAAAAGATTCCTTACTATGTTTTCCACGACGGTTATGCTTATTTTGAACAACATTTTGGCTTAAATAACCAAGGTCACTTTACTGTCAGTCCTGAGCGTAAACCTGGAGCGAAAACGCTGATAAAAATTCGTACCTTACTCACTGAGAATAAAATTCAATGTGTGTTTGCGGAACCTCAATTCCAACCTGCTGTAATCAAAAGTGTTGTACGTGGTACAAAAGCGACGATTGGGATTCTTGACCCACTTGCTACCGATATTCCGGTAACCTCTGGCGGATATTTCCAATTTCTCCGTCATTTAAGCCAAAGTTATTATGACTGCTTATCTCAATAGAAAGTGATACAAATAGAATAAAAAAGCGACGGTAAGTCGCTTTTTTTATATAAGTAATATCTTATTTTTTGAAAATAATAAATAAATTGCCAGATGGTTAAACACACATATATTACGTGGCTTTTTTTGATGTTGAACATTCTCAACCCGTATAAATTTAACTATCATACTTAAACTAAATAAAAATATTTCTCATTAAGAATACTAAAACCACTGGCATGGCAATGAAATTATCAGAATTAAAAAGCGGCGAAGTTGGGTGTGTGACCACTTTGCAAAAATTATCGCAGGACGCTCGTAAGCGACTTATGACAATGGGGATGTTACCGAATACCAACATCACACTTGTTCGTCGCGCCCCGATGGGAGATCCGTTACAAGTTGAAGTCCGTGGTGTATCAATTGCACTGCGTGTCAGTATCGCAGATGATATTGAAGTGGAGCGAGTATAATGCAGTATCAAGTTTTAACCGTTGGTAACCCAAATAGCGGCAAAACCACACTATTCAATGGGTTAACGGGGGCTCGTCAGCAGGTGGGTAACTGGGCTGGGGTCACTGTCGATAAGAAAACAGGCCGTTACGTGCACTCCGGTGATGAATTTCATTTGACGGATTTGCCAGGGATCTATGCACTTGATAGTGGTAACGATGCTAATAGTATTGATGAATCAATCGCCTCTCGTGCGGTATTAAGTCATCCCGCAGACATTATCATTAACGTAGTCGATGCCACATGTTTAGAACGTAGTCTGTATATGACATTGCAGTTGCGTGAGTTAGGTCGCCCTATGGTTGTGGTACTTAACAAAATAGATGCGTTGAAACGGGAACGTCAAAGTCTTGATGAGAAAGCGTTACAAAAAGTATTGGGTTGTCCTGTATTTGCCATTTCTGCGCACAGCCGCGGTCAAGTAAATGAATTTAAAGAACAGCTCCATCGCACTTTGGTTCAAGGTGTCAAATTAGATGCGTTTAAACTGACTTACAGCGATGTATTCGAGCAGTCTATTACAGAAATTGAGCCGCTATTTACTGGCAAAGTGGCAGCAGCGCGTGCATTAGCAATTCGCGCGTTAGAAAACGATCGTCTAGTGATTAATGAATTACCAGCAGCACAACGTGCTCAGATTGAGGCAGTTCAAAAGAATTGCGCTGAAGACATCGATTTACATGTCGCGGATGTAAAATATACCTTGCTACATAAGCAGTGCCAAAAAGTTCGCACCAACGAAGGTAAGTTAACACATAACTTTACTGCTCAAGCTGACAAACTGATTTTGAACAAATGGTTTGGTATTCCGTTCTTCTTTATCGTGATGTACTTGATGTTCATGTTCTCTATTAACATTGGTAGTGCATTTATTGATTTTTTTGATATCAGCTTTGGCGCTGTTTTAGTCGATGGTGGTCACTATTTGCTCGATAATCACTTACCACAGTGGTTAGTGACAGTTATCGTAGATGGTATTGGCGGAGGTATTCAAACCGTCGCGACATTCATCCCGGTTATCGCGTGTTTATATCTGTTCTTAGCTGTCCTAGAAAGTTCTGGGTATATGTCTCGCGCGGCATTTGTCCTTGATAAAGTCATGCAAAAAATCGGCTTACCGGGCAAAGCATTTGTCCCTTTGGTGTTGGGTTTTGGTTGTAATGTACCAGCCATCATGGCGACTCGTACGCTTGATCAAGAACGTGAACGTAAATTGGCGGCATCAATGGCTCCATTTATGTCATGTGGTGCTCGTTTACCAGTGTACGCCTTGTTTGCTGCTGCATTCTTCCCTAATAGTGGTCAAAATATCGTCTTCTTACTCTATATCCTTGGTATCGTTGCAGCGGTATTCACTGGACTCTTTATGAAGAAAACGCTATTTCCGGGGTCAAGTGATTCTTTAATCATGGAAATGCCTGATTACGAAATTCCAACATTGCAAAACGTGTTAATTAAAACTTGGCAAAAACTAAAACGTTTTGTTCTAGGTGCGGGTAAAACCATCGTTCTTGTCGTTGCCGTGTTAAGTTTCTTTAATTCACTCGGTATGGATGGCTCATTTGGTAATGAAGACAGCCCTAACTCTGTGTTATCTCGTGCTGCTCAGGTAGTGACTCCTGTGTTTGAGCCACTAGGTGTTGAAAAAGACAACTGGCCTGCAACCGTAGGTATCATTACCGGTATCTTCGCAAAAGAAGCGGTAGTCGGAACGTTAAATAGTCTGTACAGCTCTAATGAGGCCGCTGGTGGCGACGATTACGACTTAATGGGCAGCTTAAAAGACGCGGTTATGTCGATTCCGGAAAACTTAGCTGGACTTAACTTCTCAGATCCACTTGGTATCGAAGTTGGGGATTTAAGTAACAGCCAAGAAGTCGCCACAGAGCAAGATGTCGACAGTTCTATTTTCAACAACTTAAATAATTATTTCAGCGATGGTTATGCGGCGTTCTCATACTTGTTATTAGTGTTGTTATACACACCGTGTGTGGCTGCCATGGGTGCTTATGTCCGTGAGTTTGGACCTAAGTTTGCTCGCTTTATCGCGGTGTGGACATTTGCATTAGGTTACGGCGGTGCCACTTTCTTCTATCAAGCAACACGTATTCACAGCAACCCTGTAGAAAGTATTGCTTGGTTAGTCATCATTATTGCAGGTTATGTTGCGACGTTCTTCTACTTGAGGAAACAAGGATCTAAACCTCAAACTATTCAGGTGGGGGCAGTATGATTTTGACCGAACTAAAAGATTATATTAGCCAACATCATGGCGCGAGCCGTACTGAATTAGCACAGCGTTTTGCACTCAGTGAAGATGGTGTTGACGCCATGCTGCATGTTTGGTTGCAAAAGGGCGCGATTTCACGCTTGGAAGATAAAACACCAGGCAGTAAAGGTCGAGTTCGTGTTCGTTATAGGGTTAATAGTAGTGATTCATTGGCGATTAATGTCACCATGTAATATCTGCTACCCATAGAGAAAAACAGGCCCTCGCAATGAGGGCCTGTTTTTTAGTCTTAGCCTTATTATTTATAAAGAGAATAATGGGCTTTTAGCAAATTCTTGGCGCAATGTTTTTACCAGTTGCTGCTGCTCTTCAGCTGCGCGTACGGCACCTTTGGTGTTGCCCCACACTGGTCCCGGCCAAGCTACGTCAGTTTTAAAACGGGCAATGTGATGAATGTGCAGTTGTGGCACCATATTACCCAATGCACCGAGGTTAATTTTGTCTGGGCTAAAGAGCTGTTCAATCGCTTCACTGACTACTTGGGATTCGAGTAGAAATTGTTGCTGCTCTTCCATTGGTAGATGGTGGAGCTCTTTCAATGCTTCTTTTTTAGGAACGAGAATAACCCAAGGAACAGCATCATCTTTATGTAATAGGGCGATACACAATGGAAAATGACCAATAACGTCAGTGTCTTTGGCTAATTGTGGGTGGAGTTCAAAACTCATGGGTCATGTCCTTAGATATATAAATTATTGATTCCAATAAAACAAAAGGTTGGCAATTTGCCAACCTTTTTACTGTCATGATTTCAACAAGACTCTAAAACTGGAACGATGTTTACATGCGTTCTAGTGTGTTGATACCAAGAAGCGCTAAACCTTGCTTAATGGTTTTTGCGGTCAATGCTGCCAATTGTAAACGGCTGTTTTTAACATTGTCTTCAGCACTTAGAATTGGGCATGCTTCGTAGAAACTTGAGAATTGGCCAGCAAGTTCGAACAAGTATGCACATAGCAAGTGAGGTTGACCTTCACGAGCAACAGCTTGAACTGCTTCTTCAAATTGCAGTAGTTTAGCAACCAAAGCTTTCTCTTTATCATCAGTGATCTGGATAGAACCGCTTAGGTTGTCCATTGATACACCTGCTTTCGAGAAGATAGAAGCAACACGAGTGTAGGCATACTGCATGTATGGTGCTGTGTTACCTTCAAAAGCAAGCATGTTATCCCAGTCAAAGACATAGTCTGTCGTACGGTGCTTAGAAAGGTCCGCGTATTTTACTGCCGCCATAGCGACAGTTTTTGCGATGTTCGCTTTCTCTTCTGCGCTCCATTCAGAGTTCTTCTCTTCGATCAGTTTAGCTGCGCGTTGCTCGGCTTCATCTAGCAGTGCAGCTAGACGAACAGTACCACCAGCGCGAGTCTTAAATGGGCGACCATCTTTACCAAGCATCATACCGAATGCATGGTGTTCTAAACTGACTGATTCTGGTACATAGCCTGCTTTACGAACAATCGTCCAAGCTTGCATTAGGTGTTGATGTTGACGTGAGTCGATGAAGTACAATACGCGGTCTGCACCGAGTGTTTCATAACGGTATTTTGCGCAGGCAATATCAGTGGTTGTGTAGAGGTAACCACCGTCGCGTTTTTGAATAATAACGCCCATAGGGTCGCCATCTTTGTTTTTGTATTCATCAAGGAATACAACTTGAGCGCCTTCTGATTCATGTGCTAACCCTTTTTCTTTAAGGTCTGCAACAATGCCAGGAAGCATGTCGTTGTACATGCTCTCGCCCATTACGTTTTCACGAGTCAGTGATACATTGAGGCGATCGTAGTTGCGCTGGTTTTGTACCATAGTGATATCAACCAGTTTCTTCCACATGTCTAAACAGTATTGATCGCCGCCTTGCAGTTTTACGACGTAGTTACGCGCTTTCACTGCAAACTCTTCGTCTTCGTCGTACAGCTTCTTAGATTCGCGGTAGAAGGCTTCAAGATCAGACAGCTCCATTGAAACTTCACCGCTCTCTTTTTGCACACGCTCTAGGTTGGCAATCAACATACCAAATTGTGTACCCCAGTCACCGATGTGGTTAGCACGGATAACTTTGTTTCCTAAAAATTCAAGGGTACGAACAACAGCATCACCAATGATGGTTGAGCGAAGGTGACCAACGTGCATTTCTTTTGCTACGTTTGGTGCAGAGTAATCAGCAACGATAGTTTGTGGGGCTGATTGAGCAACGCCCAAGCGTGCGTCAGCGAGTGCTTGCTGTGCTTGAGTTGCTAAGTAGTCTTCACTTAGGAAAATGTTAATAAATCCAGGGCCTGCAATTTCAGTTTTGCTTGCGATGCCATCAAGATCTAAAACGTCCAAGACTTTTTGCGCAAATTCGCGAGGGTTAGTGCCTAATTTTTTGGCCGCGCCCATGACACCGTTAGCTTGGTAGTCACCAAACTGTGGTTTTGCTGATTGGCGTACTGCAGCTGGAGTGCCTGCTGGTGCGCCTGCGGCTTCGAGAGCCTGAGAAACTTTGTCATTAATCAGTGCTTGGATATTCACACGCTTTTCCTTCAATTCCGGGAATTGGCTGGGTATACGTTACTTTACTGAGTTTTTAACGAGTGAACGTGATGTTTTAGTCGATAAAATGACGTTAACACTTCGTAGTTATGGGCTGTTTAAGCGCTAGTCAGTAGCCAAATGCCTGAGGCATTTGGGAAAGTGTTCGTATATCTCAATCTGGTTCATAAATTGGCGCACATGATAGCAATTTTATTGTCAGTCTTATAGTGAGTAATTTAGTTAAATTTCTACTTTTCAGCCAATTCCTGCTACTATCGCCGAAAAAACAGCGCGATGGACTCTATTTTATGTCTACACCACTTATTCAAGCAGGCCTAGCACCTCATCAGATGTTGTCTCGTTTAGACAGTTTTATCGAGAAAATTGCCGCCTTTTCTGGTCATATAAAGTTTGATTTCCTTCCTTATCAAATGGATCACATTGCTTTGCGTATTAACGATGTGCAATTGGCTCAATCAGCACGAGAAGAATGGGGGGAATATGGGCAGGAAATTTCGGCAGCGCAGATTAATGGTCGTCCGATTGTGGTATTCAAGTTTTTCCAGCCAATACAGACAAAAGAATGGCGAATAGAATGTTTAGAGTTACCTTTCCCAGCGCAAGGGAAAGTGTATCCAACTCAAGATTGGGAGCATGTCGAGTTTGTAGTGCCCTCTGATGCTCAAACAGCCGAAGCCTATCTCAATGATCTTTTTAAACGCTTTCCCGAATTTGCAAAGTGCTGGCCAGAACTCGAGGCAAAAAGCATTAAAACAAAACTCTCGAGCCCTAAAGGTGAGGGAGAGCGCTTGGCAAACCCGACCGTCGCTTTCAAATGGCAAGAGGTGACCATAAAGCTTCACCCCCATCCATTAAAACGAGTTATTGAATCCGAAAGTTAACCGATATCGTAGGCTTTCGGGCGCAGTTGAAATTCATCAATTGATCCCACTTCTTGACCCGAGGTTAATGGCTCTTCATCCTGATGAGCGTTACCTTGGGTGTGCATAATCAACCGGTTAGCTTTACGCGGTTTGAGCTCATTCATGACAAAGCGCAACATGTCACTACGAGTGAGTGTTTTGAGTTCTTCCAGTACTTGTTCACGTTGTTTGAATTCCCAATCTTTGTTGCCAATGGCAACCCAAAAGCGTTGAGCTCGTGAACGCAAAGTTTGGTCTGGGCTGGCTATCTGATTCCAAAGCCCTCGTTTACTACTGTGCCACTCATATTCACTTAACTCTAATAGTACTAGATGCAATGCATTTAAAAACTCGTCAATAGCAAACAGGAGATCGGCTGGCCCGACATTGGGGGATTGAACATAAAGGACAATTCCGGGGTGTCGGTTTAATGGCATGTTTCCGGTGCCTACCATATATCCAAGCTGCTGTTTGGTTCTAATCTCATTAAAAAATGCGGCAGACATCAGATGGTTTGCCAATGAATACAAGGCGATACTGCGTGGATCCATAGAGCCTGACTGATAGTAAACCACAATAGCGGAATCTTCTTGATGGCAATGCACTTCCCGTTGGAAAGAACCATTGTTACCCAACATCACGAGTGGACGTAACGATTCTTCATACGTTTGATCTTTAACACGCAACGCATTTTTCAGTGATTCACCCATATGCAGCGCATCTTCTTTGCGCCAATCACCAAACACAAACATTTCAATGTGCAATTCCGCCAATATTTTATCGACAAAAGCTTCTAGTTCCGTAACTTGAATATCTTCAAGTGCCGCTAAAAGAGTCGCGTACGGTGGATTGTTGGGTTGCAACAACCCCGTCATAGCATTGAATAATTGTGAAATGGGACGGTCATGCGCCGCATTACGCCAGTTACGTTGTAGCTGGGCTTTAATAGGAGCAAAGCGTTGTTCACGAAAATGTCGGTTGGCAAATTTATCCAAGATCATTTTCATTAACTGCGGCTGTTTCTGACTAAACCCTGATATTGAAAGCGTGACACCACCTTGATGAGCGTAAATGTTATAACCCATGCCGGCGATTTCAGCTTGGTACGTCTCTTTCGTTAGGGAGTCCAAAAACATTTCTACACACAGACGTGTCATAACAATATGACGGGGGTTAGCGACAGAGTGCGGACTATCAATAGCGATATAAATGACGCCCTTAGGGACCGGAAATTGTTGATCCTGCATGTGCCAAAGGCGAAAACCAGGCAACTCTTCGATAATTTCTGGATGTTGCTGCTCCGAACTCAGTGGTTTCGGCGCGAGGTCGTAACAAATAAATGGGTTAGGCGCTGGCAGTTCAATCGGTAAATCACGGATTGGCTGTTGCCATTGCATACGTTGGGCACCGCTAAATGGACGAACTGAATAAGGGGTAAAGTACCAATCGGCGGTTTGGTTATATTCCAGCCCTTGAGCAATGAGTGTTGCCCGTAAATTATCGGGTGAAAAGTATGTCAGTAAAGAGCGCTGAAGGGCTTCATCATAGCCCGCCATCATGTAATCACCGTAAATGGTATCGTCAGGAGCGTAATGTTGCATATTGACCACTAAGTGACTGACTAAATCCATTGGACGTGATGTTTCCTGGAATTGAAATGCAGACTCCAGCACTGCGCGTTTTTCTTTATAACGCCAATCAGATAAGCCTTGTTCGCCAATCAACTTGAGAGTCTGAAATAGTGACTGAATAATCTCATCAACATGTTGCACCCCTTCTTCTGTCAGTGAACAACCCACTGAAAACTCACGGTAGTTGCTACCACTGGTACCACCTCCGGCAGATAGGGCGGTAATCCATCCTTTGTCTTTCAGTGCGAGCATAAGACTGCCATCACCTTCATAGCCTAACAAATGCGCAAAGTAGGAGAGGGGTTTAATTTGATAATGAGATTCTGTTCCTGGAAGAGGAAAGCTTAAAATAAGCTTGCGTATTTCCTTAAGCGGCTCTACTTGAATGAGTATGCCTGTTTGTTCTTCAGTAACAAACGGTTCTGTAATCTGTTTGGTGTTTTGATGGTGATTAGGAATGGTCGCGAAACCTTCATTGACCCATTGTTCCATTTCATCAAGACTGTGCGGCCCGATCATTGCCAAAGTCATGATATCGGCAGAATAATGACGTTGGTGAAAGTGGATGATTTCATCGCGGATGTTTGAACCTTCACGATCGCCCAGTGTGTCAATGTTGCCCACTGAAAATTTAGCAAATGGATGGGCAGGGTTGCAGGTTTCTTTTTGTACCTGATATAGACGACGGGCATCGTCATTTATCTTCATTTTGTATTCTGAATCAACAGCTTGTCGTTCTTTGTCTAAAGCTTCTTCATTAAATAATGGGCAAGTGAAAAATTGGCTAAAACGATCGAGAGCTTTATCAAATGCGTTGGGAGTGACGTCAAAGAAAAAACAGGTATGTTCTGTTCCCGTCCAAGCATTGTTAGTGCCACCGTGTTGGTTTATAAAATTTTGGAAATCGCCGACACGAGGGTACTTCTCTGTTCCCAAAAACAGCATGTGCTCAAGATAATGCGCTAACCCTTCCCGATCTGTTGGATCGTCAAAATGCCCCACATTGACAGCTAAAGCTGCTGATGAACGTTGCGCATCATCACTGTGGATAAGGAGTGCGCGTAATCCGTTCTCTAGCGTAAGGTACCGATAGGTATTGTTGTCATTTGGGCTAATGTGCACGTGGACTCTCCGAAGCGACATTGAGATGTAAAGTATGGTTATCACACCATGAGGCGCAAATTCTAAACAAGCAATCTGCAAACGGCATAACTCTTCAGTGATTCCATTTTGTCAGATAAGTACGGATTTATGTCGTATCTCACAATCAGTTAAGTATATACCTAAATAACGTTAACTTGCAGAATTCAGAGCGCCATCAATGGGTTTCTGTACCAATAAGATAATGGCGAGAAACCGGTTGTTGCTCTATGGTTGAAACCTGTATTTTGAGTCATTAAAGTGGAGATATAAACGAAATAAAACAGAATCAAGAGATTGCTTAGTGGCTACATTTTAACGGTTTAGCACCATTTTTAACAGAGTGTTAAGGGCGTCTGATTCTTCATATTTGTTGCTGTTATAATCCCCAATTCCTTTTTAAACCGTTCATTGAGAGTGAAAAAGGTCTCAAGAAAGTATCAAATAGTGAGGTCTGTTTTTTTGAACCCAGTCGTTTGTTGCAGAGGATAGTCCAGCCAAACGTCGTTATTGTGGCTACTGTTGGATATGAAAAAGTGCGTTATGAGTCGTGATTTCCAATTGTCAGAGAAAGAATGTACCATGCACGCGCTGATTTAGAGGCAATTTAGTACATCAACCTCCCTGAATCCAACGTGGCTGGGACAGTGAATATAGGTAAACATAATGAAAATATTTATTATGCGTCATGGGGAAGCAGAAGCGTTGGCTGAAAGCGATGCTCAACGTGCTCTCACAGAACGTGGCCAGAACGATTCTATTATCGTTGCCAAAGCATGCGCGAGCCAATATGGTCCAATGGATTTCGATAAAGTCTTAGTCAGCCCATATCTTCGTGCTCAAGAAACATGGCAAGCCATAGCACCTTACGTTTCTGGTCATTGTGTTGATGTATGTGATGACATTACACCGTATGGTCAAGCTGATGATGTATTTGATTATATTCTTGCTATCTCAGAGCATGAATCATTAGAAAACGTGTTACTGGTTTCTCACTTACCTCTTGTTGGCTATCTTGTTTCTGAATTTGTTAAAGATATTCCAGCACCGATGTTTACCACATCGAGTTTGTACTGTGTTGAGTACGATCCGAAGAAACGTAAAGGCGAGGTGTTGTGGTCTGTGAGGCCATAACAACAGACTTTTGACGTTGTTAAATGATTGAAAAGCTTCCTTAAGGAAGCTTTTTTACTATGTAACGTCGGAATAACCAGTAGCTCACTGTTGGTATAAAACCTGACGAAAAATTGACATATTAGTGTGGACTGAAAATTGCATGTTCGGTCCTGCTATACATTATTTTCCTGTATACAACATCTCTACTGCTCAAGATTTATTACTCGGTGTTCAATAAAGCCTATGAAGTTTAATCTGCCATTTGCGGACAAGTTACCTCCTATACCAAAACGGGCAATGCCTGCGATCGGCGCTCCAATTATGGTTTTGGCAACCTTGGCCATGGTCGTTTTGCCCATGCCTGCCTTTTTGTTGGACTTGTGCTTCACCTTCAATATCGCACTGTCTTTGGTTGTGCTTTTAGTGACGGTTTATACCCGTAGACCACTTGAATTTGCTGCGTTTCCAACAGTTCTTCTTATTGCAACCTTGTTGCGCTTAGCCCTAAACGTCGCGTCTACCCGGGTCGTATTATTGAAAGGTCATGAAGGTGGTGATGCCGCTGGTAATGTGATTGCTGCGTTCGGTAACGTCGTTATTGGTGGTAACTACGCGGTTGGTTTAGTTGTGTTCCTCATTTTGATGATCATCAACTTTGTGGTTGTGACCAAAGGTGCAGGACGTATTTCTGAAGTAAGTGCACGTTTTACTTTGGATGCGTTACCCGGTAAACAGATGGCGATCGACGCTGACTTAAATGCGGGACTTATCGATCAAGAGCAAGCGCGCACACGCCGAAATGAAGTGACCAAAGAAGCGGATTTTTACGGCTCAATGGACGGTGCGTCAAAATTCGTTAAAGGGGATGCGATCGCAGGTATATTAATCCTGTTTATCAACATCATTGGTGGCTTGACCATTGGGATGATTCAGTACGATCTTAATTTTGGCGATGCCATTCAGATTTATACTCTGCTAACGATTGGTGACGGCTTAGTGGCGCAAATTCCGTCGTTACTACTGTCTATCGGTGCAGCCATTATGGTGACGCGTCAAAATACCGATGAAGACATGGGGCAGCAAGTTGTCTTCCAACTGTTTGATAATCCGAAAGCATTAGCGATTACCGCAAGTATTTTAGGTGTGATGGGTATCGTTCCAGGCATGCCACATTTTGCCTTTTTACTGCTTGCTATTTTGGCTGGTGGTGCTGCTTATCTTATGCATCGTAAGCAATTAGAAGCGAAAGAAAACACCGACAAGTTACCCGCGACAAGTGATCAAGATGCCCCAACGCATAAAGAGCTTTCTTGGGATGATGTTCAACCTGTCGACATGATTGGCCTAGAAGTTGGCTATCGCCTTATTCCCTTGGTTGATAAAGACCAAGGTGGGGAATTACTTGAACGGGTAAAAGGGGTACGGAAAAAACTCTCACAAGATTTTGGCTTTTTGGTTCCTCCAGTGCATATTCGAGATAACCTAGAGCTGACTCCAAACAGTTATCGAATCACTCTTATGGGGGTGGCTGTTGGTGAAGCAGAAATTCGCCCGGAACAAGAGCTCGCGATCAACCCTGGCCAAGTTTACGGCATGATTGATGGTGAACAGACTTACGATCCAGCTTTTGGCTTAGAAGCCGTCTGGATTAGGGAAGAACAGCGTGAACATGCTCAAGCACTGGGCTATACCGTCGTCGATTCTTCAACTGTTCTTGCGACCCATCTAAGCCAATTACTAACGAACAATGCTTCACAATTGCTAGGGCATGAAGAGGTTCAGAACCTGTTGGAAATGTTGGGCCGTTCGGCACCAAAACTCGTCGAAGGATTTGTGCCTGATCAACTGGCATTAGGTGTTGTTGTGAAGGTGCTACAAAACTTACTGAACGAAGCGATTCCAATTCGAGACATTCGTACCATTATCCAAACTTTGGCGGAGTATGCGAGTAAGAGTCAAGAACCTGACATATTAACAGCAGCGGTTCGAATCTCGCTACGACGTTTAATCGTACAAGAAATCAATGGAATAGAGCCTGAACTGCCGGTTATCACCTTGATACCTGAGCTGGAACAAATATTGCATCAAACCATGCAGGCGGCTGGCGGAGAGTCTGCTGGCATTGAGCCTGGATTAGCTGAACGATTGCAAGCTTCGCTAAGCCAAGCAACCCAAGAGCAAGAGTTGAAAGGCGAGCCCGCCGTGTTACTCACCTCTGGGGTATTGCGTTCAACGTTAGCGAAATTCGTTAAAAATACGATTCCTAACTTACGGGTTCTTTCTTATCAGGAAATTCCCGATGAAAAACAAATTCGCATAGTGCAGGCCGTCGGTAACTAAACGGCGCACCCTAGATACGGATAGCTGCTTTGAAGATAAAACGATTTTTTGCCAGAGACATGAAAACAGCATTGCTCCAAGTGAAAGAAGAACTTGGTGCTGACGCTGTGATCATGTCCAATAAAAAAGTCGCTGGTGGCGTGGAAATTGTGGCTGCGGTCGATGGAGATACGGCGATGCCAAATCGTTCGTCTTCCACCAGCAGTTATTCCAGACCACAACCCCAGCGGGCAAATAGTACGCAAGCGTCTAAGCCTGCGTTAGCTCCCATTTCTAGATCGAGTAATCGTGAACTCGCCGAAGATCGCGTTAACCTGAAGTCTAGCGAGTCTGAAGGTCGTTCAATGACCCAGCGGTTTGCTAATATGCTCAAGCAATACAGCAATACTCAAGTTGATCATGCTAACGATCCCGACCCAGACGAAAATGCGGATTCATTAACCGCTCTTCTCAAACGTCAAAACGAGTCTTCAGGGCAGAAAGGTCAGTCTCCTTTATCTCGTATGTTAGAGGGGAATGAATTGGCGGGGCAGCGTCAAAATGGCAATTCGCAACGTTTGGACCCAACGCGTTACGAACGTTCACGTCGTGATGAAGAATCAACATTAGCAGCGGAAGAGCTAGAAAATATGCGCGAAGAGATGATTTCAATTCGTCGCTTATTAGAGCATCAAGTTTCCGGGCTCATGTGGCAAGAAGTTGAGCGGCGAGAACCGTTACGAGCGATGTTAATTCGTCGTTTAGAACGGATGGGATTATCGCTTGACTTGGCCGATCAATTAGCTTGTTACATCCCAGAGGATACGCCTCCGCCAAAAGCGTGGAAAGCGTTGCTGCGTCTGGTAGCCGACCAAATCCCAGTCTCAAAGCAAGATATTTTAAAACGTGGTGGTGTTGTTGCACTGCTTGGTCCTACAGGTGTGGGTAAAACTACATCAGTGGCTAAGCTTGCTGCACGTGCTGCCATGGAATTCGGCGCGGATAACGTCGCACTCGTGACAACCGATACCTATCGTATCGGTGCTCACGAACAATTGTCCATATACGGACGAATTATGGGGTGTCCTGTAAAAGTTGCTAAAGATTCCAAAGAGTTAGCCGATGTAATATATCAGTTGAGAAATCGTCGCCTGATTTTGGTTGATACCGCGGGTATGGGACAGCGAGATGTTCGTCTGTCCGAGCAACTTGATACCTTAATGCAAGAGAGCGGTGAAGTGATTCACAGCTACTTGGTATTACCTGCAACGGCACAGCGTAAAGTGTTGCAAGAAACAATTGAGCACTTCAGACGGATCCCATTGTCTGGGTGCATTATGACCAAGCTCGATGAGTGCTTGAGTTTAGGGGAATTTGTCAGTGTTGTGGTACAAAATGCTCTTCCTGTGGCTTATATCGCCAATGGTCAGCGTGTACCCGAAGATATCGTGATAGCCCAACCGAAATACATGGTATCTAAAGCTAACGAGTTACTGGAGAAGTCGACAGAAAACGAACCTCACTACTGGGCTAGTGACGTAGAAAAATTCTAGGCGGCGACTGATATGACGAATAAAATGATATATGACCAAGCTAGCGGGCTACGCCGCTTAACCCAGCCTTCACTTACCAAAGTTATCGCAGTAACTGGAGGTAAAGGTGGAGTGGGGAAAACTAACGTCACTTTGGGAATGGCCATTTGTATGGCTCGCCAAGGTAAAAAAGTTATGGTACTTGATGCTGACCTTGGGTTAGCCAATGTTGATGTCATGCTCGGAATTCGCCCTAAACGCAATCTCGGACACGTTCTCGCTGGTGAGTGTGAGCTAAAAGATGCCATTGTCGAAGGTCCATTTGGCGTTAGAATTATTCCTGCGACATCAGGCACTCAATCGATGACAGAGTTGTCACATGCTCAACATGTTGGTTTAATTAGAGCTTTCGGATCTCTCGAAGATGAAATGGATGTATTGTTAGTTGATACAGCCGCAGGTATTTCTGATATGGTGGTAAGCTTCTCGCGAGCTGCGCAGGACGTTGTTGTTGTGGTATGTGACGAACCTACTTCGATTACAGATGCTTACGCATTGATTAAATTACTGAGTCGGGAACATCAAGTACAGCGCTTTAAAATAGTGGCTAATATGGTCAGAAGCTATCGTGAAGGTAGAGAATTGTTCGCAAAATTGACATTAGTCACAGAGCGGTTCTTGAATGTGAGTCTTGAGCTCGTAGCATGCATACCTTTGGACGATAATGTTCGACAAGCGGTGAAAAAACAAAAAATTGTGGTCGATGCCTATCCACGTTCACCTGCTGCACTTGCAATTAGCTCATTAGCGAACAAAGCTATAACATGGCCGATCCCAAGAACGCCAAGTGGGCATCTTGAGTTCTTTGTGGAAAGATTGCTAAATCGAACTGAAATAGTAGGGGAACCTTTCGGTGAATAAAGCGCTAACTTATGACCAATATGGAAATGTGAAGAGCCAGCAGCTCTTCCTTGAAAAGTATTCCGTGCTGGTCAAGCGTATCGCTCATCATTTAATTGGACGCCTCCCCCCTAGTGTCCTTATAGAAGATTTGATTCAAGCAGGCATGATTGGCCTGCTTGAAGCACAAAAAAACTACGATGGAAGTAAAGGCGCCAGCTTTGAAACCTATGCAGGAATTCGAATTCGTGGAGCTATGCTCGATGATATTCGACGTGGTGACTGGGTGCCACGCTCGGTTCACAAAGTGAATCGAGAAATCAGCCAGGCAATTTCGATCTTGGAAGGCGAATTAAATCGAGACCCAACGGATTCCGAAGTTGCGAAGTATTTGGAAATGTCGCTAGATCAGTATCACACTGCCTTAACTGACATTAACTGTTCACGTATTGTCGGGATAGAAGATTTAGGGGTTGCTGATGACGCTATATCGCCGATCGATGATGACGAGGATAACTCTCCATTTAAGGGAGTTGCCGATGAATCATTCAGAAAAGCATTAGTTGAATCAATAAAATCGCTTCCCGAGCGTGAAGCTTTGGTACTTTCACTCTATTATGATGAAGAACTAAACTTGAAAGAAATTGGTGAAGTAATCAGTGTTAGTGAATCTCGCGTTAGCCAAATACTTAGCCAATCAATGCAGCGTCTACGAACAAAGTTGAGTTCTTGGACAGAAAACGACTAAATATCACTGATTTCGAACTCAGTGGAGGCAATTTTGAATAAAAACATGAAGATCCTTATTGTTGATGATTTTTCAACAATGCGCCGTATTGTTAAGAACCTTCTTCGTGATCTTGGCTTCAATAACACCCAAGAAGCAGATGACGGTTTAACGGCTTTGCCTATGCTTAAAAAAGGTGATTTTGACTTTGTAGTAACAGACTGGAACATGCCTGGCATGCAAGGTATTGATCTACTTAAAAACATTCGTGCAGATGATGAACTAAAACATTTGCCTGTTCTGATGATCACTGCTGAAGCTAAACGCGAGCAGATTATTGAAGCCGCTCAAGCGGGCGTAAATGGCTACATTGTTAAGCCTTTTACTGCAGCAACGCTAAAAGAAAAATTAGACAAAATCTTTGAGCGTCTATAACGCCATTGTTTCTGACTAGCGATGTTTAGTGTCAACGCTGCTTAGGCTGGAGTTGTTACCAAACTTCGATTGGACAATAGGTGATCTATTCATAACGCGTAAAAAGGCTACTCAGGATGATTTCATTAGAACAAGCCAAAGAACTCGTTCAACTCGTTGAAAACGGCCTCCAAGATGAAGCCAGTGCATTAGTGGCACACATGCATGTATCTACTCAAGACACTGGTGCTTTTGAAGATGCTCTCAAACACGACCCGATGCTTCAAGAAATCGGTACTCTGACTCGTGAACTGCATGACTCTCTAAAGCATTTTCATATTGATGATCGTATGACAGAGCTCGCAAACGACGAGATTCCCGATGCTCGTGATCGACTCAATTATGTTATTGAAAAAACAGAAGTAGCAGCGAATAAAACGATGGATGCAGTGGATTGCTGTATGCCTATCGCTGATCGTATGCATGAAAGTTTGCTTCAGGTTCGTCCTCAATGGAACCAGTTAATGAATGGTAAAATTGATCTCGCTGAGTTTAAGGCCCTATGTCATCGCATTGATGAGCTACTGTGTTTGGTAGAGGGAGACAGCAGTCAATTACGTGGACAACTGACAGAGATTTTAATGGCTCAGGATTTTCAAGACTTAACAGGTCAGATTATTCGTCGAGTCATTTCGTTGGTGACTGAGGTAGAAAAACGCCTAGTTGATATTTTGACCGTATTTAGCGGTAATCAGGTTGAATCAACTAAAGCGGAAGATAAGGATAATTCAGCAACTGAGGCAGAGGGTCCAATTATGAATCCTCATGAGCGCGAAGATGCTGTGGCATCTCAAGACGAAGTCGACGATTTGCTGTCGAGTCTTGGTTTTTAGGGGTAACGTATGAGCTACGAATTAGACGAAGATATTCTTCAAGACTTTCTGGTTGAAGCTGGGGAAATCCTAGAATTGCTTTCTGAGCAGTTGGTTGAACTTGAGAACAACCCTGAAGACAAAGATTTACTTAACGCTATATTCCGCGGATTCCACACAGTTAAAGGTGGTGCGGGATTCTTATCGTTGACCGAATTGGTTGAAACTTGTCACGGTGCAGAAAACGTGTTCGATACATTACGTAACGGCCAACGTAGCGTATCGTCAAGTTTAATGGATACCATGCTCAGAGCACTCGATACCGTTAACGAACAATTTAGTGCAGTGCAAGAGCGTGAACCTCTCGTGGCCGCAGAACCTGATTTGCTTGAAGAACTTCATCGTTTATGTAAACCCGAATCTGCCGATGAAGCTGAAGAAGAAGTGGTTGCAGAAGCGGAAGAAGATACTTTCGAAGAAGACGAAGACATTGCTGTTGAAGATGAAGTCGTCGATGTTGTCGAAGAGCCGGTAGTGGCTGAGTCCGAAAATGAATCACAAGGTGTTGTTGATGCAGGCTCAATCGATGAAATCACTCAAGATGAATTCGAAAAACTTCTTGATGAACTGCATGGCAAGGGGGCCGCTCCTAGCAAGAAAGAAGAAGTTAAACCAGCGCCAGCCGCAAGTACTAGCTCTGATGCTAGTGGCGATATTACCGATGATGAGTTTGAAAAATTATTAGACGAATTGCATGGCGCGGGTAAAGGGCCTGCTAATTCTGGTCATCCTCCAGAAGAAAAAACACCTGCTACCGAAAAACCAGCCGCACCAAAAGCTGCAACATCAGCATCTTCCTCTGGTGGTGATGATCTGATGACGGATGATGAATTCGAAAAACTGTTAGATGAATTACATGGTTCAGGTAAAGGCCCTTCAATCGAAGAATTGGAAGCTGCAACTAAGCCTGTATCTCAAAATCCGGCACCTAAGCCTGCAGCAAAACCAGCGGCAAAACCGGCAGCTAAAGCCGCACCAAAAGCAGCGCCAGCCGCGAAGAGTGCTCCTCCCGCTCCTGTTGAAAGTAAATCGACAGCTGTAGAAGAAAAGCATGCCGCGAAAAAAGCGCAACAAGCGGATGCCACCGTGCGTGTTGATACCTCAACTCTTGATACCATCATGAACATGGTTGGTGAATTAGTTTTGGTTCGTAACAGATTGATTAGCTTAGGTTTGAATAGCAACGACGAAGAGATGTCGAAAGCGGTATCTAACCTAGATGTGGTGACGGCAGATCTGCAAGGCGCGGTGATGAAAACGCGCATGCAACCTATCAAGAAAGTATTTGGTCGTTTCCCTCGGGTCGTACGTGACCTAGCTCGTAGCCTAAAGAAAGACATTAACTTAGAACTGCGCGGTGAAGAAACGGATTTAGATAAGAACTTGGTTGAAGCGCTTGCCGATCCATTGATCCACTTAGTGCGTAACTCTGTTGACCACGGCGTTGAAATGCCAGATGTTCGTGAGAAAAGTGGCAAATCTCGTACCGGTAAAGTTATTTTGTCCGCATCGCAAGAAGGTGACCATATTGAATTGGCTATCGTCGATGATGGTGCTGGTATGGATCCTGACAAACTGCGCGGTATTGCTGTGAAGAAAGGGTTGATGGATGAAGATGCTGCATCTCGCCTTTCTGATAAAGAATGTTTCAACTTGATCTTTATGCCGGGCTTCTCCAGTAAAGAACAAATTTCTGATATTTCAGGTCGTGGTGTAGGTATGGACGTGGTTAAAACTGCGATTAATACCTTAAATGGCTCAATCGATATTGATTCTGAAATGGGGAAAGGGACTAAGATTACTATCAAGGTACCTTTAACATTAGCTATCCTACCAACACTAATGGTCGGGGTTGCAAATCACCCATTTGCACTGCCTTTGGCAAGTGTGAACGAAATTTTCCACTTAGATTTAAGTCGCACCAACGTCGTAGACGGGCAATTGACTATTATCGTTCGCGATAAGTCTATCCCATTGTTCTACTTGCAAAACTGGTTAGCACCTAAAGCAGGACGTGTTGAAGCGCGTCAAGGTCACGGCCATGTTGTTATTGTTCAATTAGGCAGCCAACGAGTAGGTTTTGTTGTTGATACACTGATTGGTCAAGAAGAAGTGGTCATTAAACCGCTTGATAAATTGCTGCAAGGGACACCAGGTATGGCCGGCGCAACTATCACAAGTGATGGCCATATTGCTCTTATTTTGGATGTGCCAGACTTATTGAAACAGTATGCAGCTGCGTCGCGTATCTAAGTGATGATATATATTTATAAGGATAGCTATGGCGATTAGAGTATTAGTTGTTGATGATTCAAGTTTTTTTCGACGTCGCGTTAGTGAAATCATCAACTCCGAATCGCGACTTGAAGTGATTGACGTTGCAACTAATGGCAAAGAAGCAGTAGAAAAAGCGCTGAGTTTGAAGCCAGACGTTATCACCATGGATGTTGAAATGCCAGTAATGGATGGCATCACAGCAGTCCGTGAAATCATGGCTAAAGGTCCTGTGCCGATTTTGATGTTTTCTTCGTTGACCCATGAAGGGGCTAAATCAACGTTGGATGCACTTGATGCTGGCGCATTAGATTTTTTACCTAAAAAGTTTGAAGACATTGCTCGTAATCGTGATGAAGCGGTAGCCGTACTACAGCAACGAGTGTTAAGTATCGCCTCTAAAAAGGGGTTGATGCGACGCCCAGCACCGACGTCTCGTTCGACTACTACCAGTTCAACAAGTGTCTTTGATCGTACTTCACGTCCGACTACGACCACAACTCGTCAGGCTGCCCCAGCGACACCTCGTCAAGTGGTGTCGCACAGCGCTCCTGCGGGACGATTTAAAGCCACGGGGAAAAAGTACCAGTTGACAGCAATTGGTACTTCAACAGGTGGACCGGTAGCGTTACAGAAAATTTTAACTAAATTACCAGGTAACTATCCTCATCCGATTGTTTTGGTGCAGCATATGCCTGCTACGTTTACCGCTGCTTTTGCTAGCCGACTGAACTCGTTATGCAGTATTGAAGTTAAGGAAGCTCAAGACGGTGATGTATTGCGTCCAGGCGTTGCGTATCTCGCTCCCGGCGGAAAGCAAATGATGTTAGAAGGGCGTCCTGGCGCTGCTAAATTACGCATCATCGATGGCGGTGAGCGTATGAACTATAAACCATGCGTAGATGTTACCTTTGGTTCAGCAGCTAAGGTATTTGGTGACAAGGTACTGTCAATGATATTGACAGGAATGGGTGCCGATGGTCGAGACGGGTCACGCATGCTCAAAGAAGCTGGGGCAACGATTTGGGCACAGGATGAAGAAAGCTGTGTCGTTTATGGTATGCCTCAAGCCGTAGCAAAAGCGGGTATCTCGTCGGAAGACTTGCCTCTAGATCGAATATCCGAACGTATGTTGGTTGAAGTAGGTCTTGGATAAGGGTACTGAATGATCGTTTGGAGTGTTGCAAATCAAAAAGGTGGGGTCGGTAAAACTACGACGACTATCACATTAGCTGGCTTACTGAGTAAGCAAGGCAAACGTGTGTTACTCGTTGATACGGATCCTCATGCATCTTTAACTACCTATCTTGGTTATGATGCTGATGACGTTCCATCCAGCCTGTTTGATTTGTTTCAACTAAAAGAGTATACGGAGAACAGTGTCGCACCGTTAATTCTGAGAACAGATATTGAAGGTATCGATATTATTCCGGCTCATATGTCGCTGGCAACGCTAGATCGTGTCATGGGTAATCGCAGTGGCATGGGATTGATTTTGAAACGCGCATTGCTGGCGTTGCGTAAGAATTACGACTACGTATTAATTGATTGTCCGCCAATTTTAGGTGTCATGATGGTTAATGCTCTAGCGGCCAGTGATCGCATTTTAATACCGGTTCAAACAGAGTTCTTAGCTATGAAAGGGCTAGAACGTATGATTCGAACTTTAGCGATTATGCAAAAATCACGTAATCGCTCGTTTAAAGTCAC
This sequence comes from Vibrio nitrifigilis, assembly GCF_015686695.1. Classification (NCBI taxonomy): domain Bacteria; kingdom Pseudomonadati; phylum Pseudomonadota; class Gammaproteobacteria; order Vibrionales; family Vibrionaceae; genus Vibrio; species Vibrio nitrifigilis. Next base: position 674,020 of record NZ_JADPMR010000001.1, read on the forward strand.
GATTGTTCCAACGATGTATGACAAGCGAACTAGGGCATCGTTACAAACATTAACTCAGCTAAAACGGGATTATCCGGATCAGGTTTGGACATCAGCGGTGCCGATTGATACCAAATTCCGTGATGCCAGTTTAAAACGCTTACCAGCGTCGCATTTTGCTGAGGGAAGCCGTGGTGTGTTTGCATATAAGCAATTGTTACTGCATTTAGAGAGGCTAGCTATCGATGAGTAGTGCGCCACCACTATCAAGTGAACAAGCATTAGATGAGTACTTTGATGCGTTGCTTTGTGAAGAATGGGGTGACGAAGAGACAGTACCCGAAAAAGACTCTGAATTAGAGCCTGAACTTGCACGCCAACCAATCGCGGCTCGTTCAAGCGGTTCTCCTATGTTTGCTGATGAAGACATCGAAGAACTTCCAGGGGCTAATCTTGAAGAAGTTCAGCGATTGTTAAATCAATTGGAACAGAGCAATCCAGTTGAGGAGCTCCATCTTGAAGAAGTGATGGAGCAAAATACCACAGATATCGCTGTGGAAACGGCAACCATAGAAGAAACAGTGGTTGAAGAGCAAGTGATTGAGCCTGTTGTTGAAGAAATTCAAGAATGGGATGTGACAACTCTTACTGAAGAAGACGAGGGCGAACCTCATCATCATGTCGATGCAGTAGAAGAGGAAGAGGTCGCCACCGAGAATTTTATTGAGGAACCTCAAACCGATACGGACATTGATGTCGACGTCGATGTTGCAGTAGCGAGTACAACTGAACAAGAAGTAGAACAGCAGGTCGATACAGCCCCTCAGACTCAAACGGGCGGGTTGAATCCAGAGAATTGGAAAGATCCTATTCGCAGTGAAGCGTTTCAAGTGTTGTACTTTGATGTGAACGGGGTCACGTTTGCGGTTCCTTTAGACGAATTAGGTGGTATTCACCGAATGGGTGAACTGAGTCATTTGATTGGTCGACCAAAGTGGTATTTGGGACTTCAAGCTCAGCGTGATGCTCAGCTTGATGTCGTGGACACTGCAAAGTGGGTGATGGCAGAGAAACTCAGGGATGACAGCTATAAAGAGGCATACCAATATATTGTTATGCTCGGTGAAAGCATGTGGGGGTTGGCCTGTTCTCAACTGATGGGAACCGAGTTACTGCAGAGTGAAAAGGTTCGTTGGAGAGAGCAAGTCGGCAAGCGTCCATGGCTCGCCGGAATGGTAAAAGAAAAAATGTGTGCTTTAATCCATGTAGAGGCATTAATTGCAATGCTAAATGCTGGGCTAGATGTGAAGTCACTCGATAATTAGTTTTTAGGTCGGAGACGACGTAGAGAGGAAAAGGTATGTCTCAAAACGAAGTGGTAGAAGTGAGAAAAGAGAAATCAAATGACGAAGTGCTTCAGTGGGTGACGTTCCAACTTGAAGAAGAAACTTACGGCATTAACGTAATGCAGGTACGTGAAGTGCTGCGTTACACTGAGATCGCTCCTGTCCCTGGTGCGCCAGATTATGTTCTAGGTATCATCAATCTTCGTGGTAGCGTTGTAACAGTCATCGACACTCGTTCTCGTTTTGGTTTGGTGCAAGGTGAAGTTAACGACAACACACGCATTATCGTGATTGAATCTGAACATCAAGTGATTGGTATCTTGGTGGATAGCGTTGCGGAAGTTGTTTACCTACGTACTTCAGAAATCGATACAACACCAAGTGTAGGTACTGATGAAAGTGCTAAATTCATTCAAGGCGTCAGCAACCGTGATGGCAAACTTCTTATCCTTGTGGATTTGAATAAACTATTGACTGACGAAGAATGGGAAGAAATGGCTCATCTATAATGGGTGATTGGTCTTGGTTACATCCTTCAGTGATCGCTGGAGGATTTGTTCTCATTATCTGCTTGTTGATCTTAGTTGTGATTCAGGTGAGACGTGAAATGACCAAGCAGTCAGATGCTCTGCGCCAACAAAATCGCGCGTTAGATAAAGAGCTAACTAAAGCCAATAAGCAGTTGCTTGAAGTTCGCTCTGTAGTGGTTGGGTTAGGGCAAAGAGTGTCTGAGCAGCAAGATATTATCGGTCATTTAAATGAACGCATCATGGCTTTGGAAACAGAAGATAATGATGCCCGTTTATATAGTCGTGCCAGTAAAATGGTGAAGCTTGGTGCTGACTTAGATGAGTTAATCTCTGAGTGTGAATTGCCCAAAGCTGAAGCTGAATTGATGATGTCGCTGCAAAATAAATTAGCCGGACGTGAAGCGGTCCCTCCGCTTGCGAGTGATCCGGATAACCAGCAATCATCGGCAACGCGAAGACGTGTAAAACGTTCTAGATAAATTGTTTGAAAGCCGTTCTTTATTACATAAAGAGCGGCTTTTTCTTATCCCTACTTTTTTAATCTGAAACATTACCTATCAGGTAAGACCCATTCTATCGATTATCTTATCTAGGTTGATGTTGTGTTGATGATTTTACCTACCCAATGACGAGTTCGCATTATGAGTCGGAGAAGTATCGTGATGGTTAATGCATCCCGGTTAGTTGCACAAATAGTGTTAAAATCATAATTTTCTGATAAATAATTGTTGTTAATAATTGTTGCAATGAATTATTAACAAAAAAAACATCTACAAATCAATAATTGTATTACTTGAAACACTATTTTGACGCTTTTAGCCTGTGTTAAGATGTGCGCTCTGTTTTTAAAGCGAGATTGCTATGCTCACTGTTGATAACCTCAGTGCTGTTCGAGATGAAAATGAACTCTTCCACCAACTGTCATTTGAACTTCAATCCGGTCAAATTATGCAAATTGAAGGGCGCAATGGTTCAGGCAAGACCACGCTACTGCGAATCATTGCAGGTTTGGGGAATCATTTTCAAGGCAAGGTATGCTGGAACGGGGAATCGATAGAAGAGCAGCGAGAAAGTTATTATCAAGACATGCTGTATTTAGGGCATCTAGCAGGTGTAAAGCGGGAACTCACCGCATTAGAAAACTTACAATTTTATTTGTCCTTACACGGTGGTGATAATCAGCGTGATACTTTGTACAAAGTATTAAGCCAAGTTGGGTTAGCCGGGCGGGAAGATGTGCCAGTTGCTCAACTTTCTGCAGGACAGCAACGCCGTGTTGCTTTAGCTCGTTTATGGCTAAGTGACCACTCACTATGGATACTAGACGAACCACTAACGGCAATTGATAAACAAGGGGTAAAAGTGTTGGAATCCTTGTTTATACGCCATGCTCAACAGGGTGGAATGGTATTATTAACCACTCATCAGGACATGCTAACGGAACATCCTCTGTTAAGAACTGTCAGACTGGGTGACAAAGCATGATTAAAATGATGTGGGCGATCATTCGTCGTGAGCTAGTAGTTGCATATCGTCGTCAAGCCGATATCTTTAATCCGTTATGGTTTTTCATTCTAGTTATCACACTATTCCCATTAAGTGTCGGACCGGATCCAACCTTATTGTCGCGTATCGCCCCTGGTATTATTTGGGTGGCCGCTTTATTAGCCGCACTTCTATCATTAGAACGACTTTTTCGAGATGATTTTTATGATGGTACGCTTGAACAGTTAATGGTGATGCCTATCCCTCTCTCTATCAGTGTGGTTGCTAAAGTCGTCGCTCATTGGCTTCTAACTGGCTTGCCCCTGATTATTATCAGCCCTCTTTTAGCGATTTTGCTGTCTTTTGATCTCCAAACATGGGGGGGAGTGGTATTAACGCTATTGCTTGGAACACCAACACTTAGTTTTATTGGTTCAATCGGTGTTGCGCTGACAGTAGGGCTAAAAAAAGGTGGTGTACTACTGAGCTTAATCGTGTTGCCACTGTATATTCCTGTTTTGATTTTTGCTACATCGGCAATCGATGCTGCATCTATGGGGATGGATTATAGCGGTCAATTAGCCATTATTGCGGCTATGTTTATAGCTTCTGCAACCTTATCACCATTTGCGGTTAGTGCTGCGTTGCGTGTAAGTGTTCGCTAACTTAAAGTAAGGCAGATTTCATCTGGATGTTATGTCCGCAAAGGATAGTTGCCCCAATATTTAATAACAAAATTAAGCTAAGCAGTGATGACTTAGCAGAAAGTAAAAGTGAGATTCAACAATGTGGAAATGGCTTCATCCGTATGCCAAACCAGAAAACACTTACCGGTTATGTGGTAAGTGGGTTCCTTGGTTTTCGAGTTTGGCAATACTGCTTATTATCATCGGATCTGTGTGGGGATTGGCGTTTGTACCCGCTGATTACCAACAGGGCGATAGCTTTCGAATTATTTATATTCATGTGCCAGCGGCTATCTGGTCGATGGGGGCCTATATGGCCATGGCCATTTCTGCCTTAATAGCATTGGTATGGCAACAGAAAATGGCTTCTTACGCTGCTCAAGCTATTGCCCCTATCGGCGCCGTGTTCACCTTCGTGGCATTGGTCACTGGTTCGATTTGGGGCAAACCTATGTGGGGCACGTGGTGGGTTTGGGATGCGCGGTTAACTTCTGAATTGATTCTTCTTTTTTTATACCTTGGTGTAATCGCTTTATACCACGCTTTTGATGATGCGCGTTCGGGCTCTGATGCCGCTGGTATTTTGGCGTTAGTCGGGGTGATTAATATTCCAATTATTCACTACTCTGTTCAATGGTGGAACACACTGCATCAGGGCGCTACTATCACGAAATTTGCTAAGCCTTCCATCGCGCCAGAAATGCTATGGCCATTACTGATAAACATTTTGGGGTTTGCACTTTTTCTTGGGGCATTAACCTTGATTCGTTTACGTAATGAAATCTTAAGTCGAGAAAGCCGCCGCCCTTGGGTCATCGAACTTGCCAAACAGGAAGGAAGCCACTGATATGTTTTTTAATTCTTTTCACGACTTTCTCGCCATGGGTGGCTATGCCGGTTATGTGTGGAGCGCTTTTGCGATTACATTTATCGCGATGGCAGCCATTTGGTGCATGAGTGTTAAACGTCGCAAGCAGATTTTGACCGAAGTGCGTAACAAGTTAGAACGTCAAGCGCGTATTGATGCTGCGAAAAAAATGGAGAACACCCTATGAATCCGAGACGACGTAAACGCCTAACTATCGTCACCGCGATTGTCATAGGCATGGCGATTGCTATTGGCTTAGTTCTCTATGCTCTTAATCAAAACATGAACTTATTCTATACTCCAAGCCAAATTGTCTATGGCCGTGATGGGCATATACCAACGATTGGAGAACGACTACGCATTGGCGGAATGGTGCAGGTTGGATCGGTAAAGCGTGATCCGCAATCACTTAAAGTCGAATTTAAACTGAGAGATGTAGGCCCAACAGTAACGGTAGAGTATGAAGGTATTCTTCCTGACTTATTTAGAGAAGGCCAAGGTATTGTCGCTCAGGGTAAATTGATTGGTAAAACCACAGTAAAAGCGACTGAAGTGTTAGCTAAACATGATGAAAATTACATGCCGCCAGATGTTAAAGAGGCGATGAAAAATAATCATGCCTTTATGGAAGCTCAAGCAAAACAAACGGAGGCATCTCAATAATGATTCCTGAATTAGGTCACTTTGCCTTAATTATTGCTTTAGTATTAGCTCTCTTCTTAAGTGTGCTGCCGTTAATTGGTACACGTTTGCAACAGCCTCGTTTAATCTTGACTGCACGGCCACTTGCTTGGGGTGTGTTTACCTTCATTTTGCTTGCATTTGTTGCCTTACTATGGGCTTTTTACACCAATGATTTTACCGTGCAATATGTCGCGCAAAACTCCAACAGTCGGTTACCTTGGTATTATCGTCTAACCGCGCTTTGGGGAGCTCATGAAGGTTCGTTACTGCTGTGGGTATTTATACAGAGTTTATGGACCATCGCTGTCGCAACATTTAGTCGCTCATTACCTAATGATGCTGTCGCGCGTGTCTTAGCCATCATGGGGATGATTAGCTTTGGCTTTTTGATTTTCATTATTGCCACGTCAAATCCATTTCTGCGTACATTGCCTTATTTCCCAGTGGATGGCCGTGATCTTAACCCACTGTTACAAGACCCTGGTTTGATTATTCACCCACCGATGCTTTATACCGGTTATGTCGGCTTCTCGGTTGCTTTTGCGTTCGCTATTGCAGCGTTAATGACAGGAAAGTTGGACACCGTTTGGGCTCGCTGGTCACGCCCTTGGACGACCGCGGCTTGGATGTTCCTCACTGTCGGTATTTGTTTAGGATCTTGGTGGGCATACTACGAATTGGGTTGGGGAGGCTGGTGGTTTTGGGATCCGGTAGAAAATGCCTCTTTAATGCCATGGCTTGCGGGTACCGCGCTACTGCACTCTTTAGCAGTGAGCGAAAAACGAGGCACTTTTAAAGCTTGGACGGTGTTATTGGCAATCTGTGCTTTTTCTTTAAGTTTATTAGGCACATTCTTAGTTCGTTCGGGCATTTTGGTTTCTGTACACGCATTTGCTTCTGATCCATCCCGTGGCATCTTTATTTTGAGCTTGTTGGTTATAGTGATTGGCGGATCATTATTGTTGTTCGCCCTTAAAGGCGCAGCGATTCGTGAACAAGGTAACTACGAACTGATCTCTCGTGAAAACGCATTGCTATCTAACAACATTTTATTGATGTGTAGTTTAGCCATTGTGCTGATCGGTACACTGCTGCCACTGATTCATAAACAGTTGGGTATGGGGTCAGTCTCCGTCGGAGCCCCGTTCTTTAACCAAATGTTTGCTTGGTTAATGATTCCCTTCGCTTTCCTTCTGGGTGTCAGTCCGTTAGTCCGCTGGAAACGAGAGCAGCTCAATACGCTCGTTAAGCCAATGTGTATTGCTGGTGTTTTGTCTCTCGTGCTTGCTGGCGTTGCGCTATGGCTGGCAGGGCAAGCGTACACACTGATGGCTTATTTAGGTTGGGTGATGGCCATTTGGATTATTGTCCTTCACTGCTATGAAATGTACTTACGTGCAACCCATCGACATCATTTTTGGCAAGGTATTCGTAAACTGCCACGTTCACACTGGTCTATGGTGACCGCTCACATTGGACTTGCTGTGACTATCATCGGTATTGCGATGATTCAGAACTATGGGGTAGAAAAAGACGTGCGTCTTGCCCCTGGAGACAGTTTTGAACTTTCCGGCTACCAATTTAATTTTGTTGGGTTACGTAATATTACTGGTCCTAACTATGATGGCTATGAAGGTGAGTTTAAAGTTCTGCGTGCTGGTGAGGTCGTGAATACGCTAATGGCGCAAAAACGCTATTACCCAGTCTCTCGTTCAATGATGACAGAAGCAGCCATCGATAAAGGGTTAACGCGTGATCTATATCTAGCACTTGGTGAACCCCTTGAGAATAGCAATGCGTGGGCCGTAAGAATCTACTATAAACCCTTTATTCGTTGGGTATGGGGGGGCGGTTTATTGATGGCTATTGGTGGCTTACTTGCTATTACTGACAAGCGTTATCGTTTCAAGAAACAGCGTGAGGAGAAGGTGTCATGAACAAGAAGCTATTGTTTATCCCATTCATTTTCTTTGTGGTGTTGGTCGGTTTTTTTGCCGTGCAGCTAAATGATAACTCTAAGGGTGATGATCCCACTAAATTGGAATCCGTATTGATTGGTAAACCTGTTCCAACGTTTACCCTGCAAGATCTGTTTGATAAAAATCGTCAATACGATCAGTCGATTTTTAAAGGCCAGCCATTATTACTAAACGTATGGGCAACATGGTGTCCTACCTGTCATGCAGAACATAAGTTTTTGAATGAGTTGACTAATCAAGGGGTAAAGATCATCGGTATGAACTATAAAGATGATCGTGCTAAGGCGATTGATTGGCTTAATCAAGCTGGCGATCCTTACATGACTAATTTGTATGATGGTGATGGCATGTTAGGACTTGATCTCGGTGTCTATGGTGCACCAGAAACCTTTATGATCGATGCAAACGGCGTGATCCGTTATCGCCATATTGGGGATGTCAATGCAAAGAACTGGCAGAATAAATTATTGCCAATGTACAGAAAGCTTGAACAGGAGGCGCAGCAATGATTAAGCGATTGATCCCGTTTGTTCTTGCTTTAGTTATGAGCCTGCCTGCTATGGCAGCCATTGAAGTGTTTAACTTCGATTCACCACAACAAGAAGAGCAATTTAAAGAGCTGAGTTCGACATTGCGTTGTCCAAAATGTCAGAACAATACTATCGCTGATTCAAATGCGGCCTTGGCTCAAGACTTACGTGAAAAAGTTTATCACATGACGAAAGAGGGTAAATCTAAGCAAGAAATCGTCGATTACATGGTCGCCCGTTATGGAAACTTTATTACGTATAAGCCGCCTTTTAATGCCAGTACATTACTGTTATGGCTAGGGCCAATCCTAGTGATTTTCGTCGGTTTTACGCTATTAATTATGCGTTCAAAGCGTCGTCGAGAGTTAATAACAGAGAAAGAGTGGAACGAAGAGAAAGAAGCGCAGCTTAAAGCGCTCTTTGAACAAGACAAGCAAGGAGAAAGAGACCAATGACATTGTTTTGGTTAGTGTCACTACTGCTTATATTACTTGCTTGTGCCTTTATCGGATTCCCGTTATTGAAAGGCAAAGCGCATATTGATAGTCACCGTCGTGATGAGCTCAATAAGGCTTTTTATCTTAATCGATTGGATGAGTTAAAAGCAGAAAACGATCATGGCGTGGTCGAAAATGAACAGGAAATGGTTGCTGAGCTAAAGCAGTCGTTACTTAATGATGTCCCGCTTCACTCTAGTGCGAATCAACCGGAAAAAACGGTATCTAAAGGGTTTGTGTTTGGAGGTATTGCCGTAGTTCTTACCTTATTAAGTGTTGGTTTATACAGCATTTTTGGTGATTATGCTGATGTGAAACATTGGCAAAATGTCAATCATTCGATGCCACAGCTAACGCAGAAGTTGCTTAGCTCACACGGCAATCTCACTGTGCAAGAGATGGAAGATCTGACATTAGCTCTACGTACCCGATTGCATGAGCATCCTCAAGACTCAACCGGTTGGTTAATGTTAGGACGCATTGCTATGGCTGGTCAGAGTTCGAAGATGGCTGTAGGAGCCTTAGAACGCGCTTATCGGTTATCTCCGGATAAGATCGATATACAGCTGACGTATGCTCAGGCGCTCATTGTTTCAAAAGATAAAGGTGACCAGCAACAAGGTCGAGAGCTGTTAAAAAAGATGGCTAAGCAGCATAAAGTTGATTTTAAGGTCTATTCACTGTTAGCCTTTGATGCCGCCGAACATAAGCAATATCAGCAGGCCATTGATTATTGGCAAGATATGCAAAATCTGATTAAGTCTGATGACCCTCGATATGCTATGCTGGCACAAAGTATTGACCAAGCTAAGCGCTTTTTAGGTAACAACACATCAATCGGCGTGCCTGTTACTGTTAAACTCAGCTCGGCAATATCTGCTTCGAAAGGAGCAGTATTAATCGTTTCAGTTCATTCAGCAGATGGCGCTCCCATGCCAGTTGCCGCAGCGAGATTTAGTGGTTCTCCATTTCCTCAGCATGTTGTGTTGACAGACGATAATAACCTGACACCAAACCGCCGTTTATCTGATTTGAAACAAGTCATTGTTAAAGCTCGGGTCGATATGGATGGTAATGTGTCAACCAAACATGGCGACTGGGTCGGTGAAAGCGCCGTCCAGAAAATAGGGGATCCAATAAAGGTGACCATTAATAAACAACAGCCATGATACGTTAGTTGTGTTTACTCAAGTACGATACCCATTGTTATATCAATAGCTGTGGGTATTGTGCCTTAATGACGGAAAATATAATGAATAACCGCATCATTCGCTTACTATTATTAGGTGTGATTTTGGCGTTAGCTGGGTGTAGTTCGGCACCCAATCAAGGTGGCCAAGCGAGCACTAATGATCCATTTGAAGGCTTTAACCGTGCTATGTGGACGGTTAACTACGATTATTTAGATCCTTACGTCTTAAGACCAACCGCAATGGCTTATGTCGATTACGTACCGACGCCTGTGCGGAGTGGTATCTCAAATTTCTTTGGCAATCTAGATGAGCCTGCCAGCATGATTAACAATATAATTATGGGTAATGGCAGAAAAGCGTTGGATCACTTTAACCGTTTTTGGATTAACTCTACGTTTGGCATTTTAGGCTTGTTTGACATTGCCTCGGCTGCAGGTATCAAAAAAGACGATCAGAAAGAATTTGGTGACGCAATTGGTCATTATGGCGTAGGTAAAGGTCCTTACGTGATGGTACCAGGCGCTGGACCTTATGCTCTACGTGACTCGGCTGATTTTGTCGACAGCACCTACGCCCCTCTTTCTTACTTAAATATTTGGGCTGCTGTAGGTAAATTTGTATTCCAAGGTCTAGAAAGCCGGGCATCGTTGGTTTCTCAAGAGCCGATGTTGAAAAACTCTCCTGATCCATACGCCTTTACTCGTGATGCCTATATGCAGCATCTCGATTTTAAAGCGGAAGTGATGAAAGATACTTATAACGCGCAAGACGAAGAAAAAATGGACGACTACCTAGATCAATATTAGGAGTCAGCTTAAATCTGAGTAGTCTCTATGCGGAGACTACTCGGCCACTAAAGTACTCATTAGCGACAATATATTCTGTATGTCGTGTTAACTCATCACACTGCATCATCCCATGACTAAATTCTGGCTCAGTGACTAACTGAGGTATTACGCCCCCCACTCGAATATTGAATGGCGTCAGCTCTTTTGCCCAGCTATGAGTAAAGCCAGCTACCATCGACGCAGCACTTTCAATTCCGGCCATTTCTAACGTTTCATTGTAAGAAATCACATTAACAATGACGCCTTTAACACCACTTAAGCGCATACGTTCTGCACATGTATAACCAAATGAAAAGAAGTTGGCGGTAAGCCTGTTCCATTGATCGACAAATTGTGTGGAAGCATGTTCAGATAAAAAGGATGGGAAAGGGGCGTTTGGCCAATGATTGATGAGCACATCCGGTGTTTGTTGATAGGTTCGTTCAATGTAATCGAACAGTGCATCCACCTCTTGTGCCGAGGTCGATAACATCGGGTAATAGTGAGCATCAGGATTGATCGTTTGGCATTGGAGAGTGATCTGTCGCAGAGAAGTTTCATCTTGATCGCATAAAATTAACCGCGCACCCAAACGAGCATAGTGGAGCGCTAGGGCTCTACCAAATATTGAGCTAGCTGACGTAATTAAAATAACAGCGCATTTGATATCCATTGATTGATCCTCATACCACAGTACTCCCCCTTGACGATAAGGGGTTATTTCATGATGGTTGATCTAAATCAAACTCAATGTGAATAAGATCAAAATTAGCCAGTCTTCTAATTTTGATTTGTATTTTTTCAGTGTCGTTTCACATTCGAATCACCAATACAGCAAAGGTGTTTCATTATTCGGTGATGAAACGATACGAAACATAGTATTTATATTAAATATCAATGACTAATATTAACTATCTATTGAATATAGTTTAAAGAAAATCACGCTTGTGCACGAATTTGATCGTGGCGATTAGCATCAACCAGCTCTCGATAAAGGGTGGCTGGGATAAGCGTTGGTGGGGTTTTTTCTGCAAGGTGGCGGCGATCGTGTCCAGATAAATTACTGTAGATTTCTTCCGGAAGATCGAACGTATCCTCTGGCATATAAGTGAGTGGATCTGGCGTCAGGTAGTGACTCAGTTTTGCACTCGATAAACCACCGTCATGAAATTGACGTGCATGTTCTGATGAGATGGCATAACTGCTTTGATCATTGCGTAACGACTGTGGTTCTTGCAGTTGAAAGCGGCGGCGTAAGACCTGATCGGTGGTGACGGGTGTCTCAACTTTTTCGGCGGGAGTGTTATCTCGCACATCGTTTGAGAACATTGCAAGCAGTAATGAAAAATCGGCACGACGACTCTGGTGCACTGCTTGGTTAATACCAGTGCCGACCTTAATCTCGTTAATTAATCCTGCTTTGTCTAAAGTATGAACTTGCATAATGCTCTCCGTTTAACAATTAACTTAACGGCAACACACAGAAAAACTTTAGGTTTTTTCGATAAATCTCTATACGACAATTCACTGAATAGAAAATAAAAAGGCCTACCCGAGGGTAGACCTTAATGTTACATACTTGGTTTAAACCAAATATGAAGCTTATTTAGCTAGGTTTTCTGCAACGAATTCCCAGTTTACAAGGTTCCAGAATGCTTCCATGTAGTTTGGACGAGCATTACGGTAATCGATGTAGTAAGCGTGTTCCCAAACGTCAACAGTTAGCAGAGGAGTGAAACCTTCTGTTAGTGGAGTTGCTGCGTTTGAAGTATTAACGATATCTAGAGAACCGTCCGCTTTTTTCACAAGCCAAGTCCAGCCTGAACCGAAGTTCGCAACTGCTGAGTCAGTGAATTTAGTTTTGAATTCTGCGAAAGAACCGAATGCTGCATTGATTGCTTCTGCAACTGCGCCTGTTGGTTCACCACCTGCTTTAGGCGCTAGACAGTGCCAGTAGAAAGTGTGGTTCCAAACTTGAGCTGCGTTGTTGAAGATACCGCCAGTAGACGTCTTGATGATCTCTTCCAGAGTTTTGCCTTCGAACTCAGTACCAGGAACTAGGCCATTTAGTTTCACCACGTAAGTGTTGTGGTGTTTACCGTAGTGGTATTCCAAAGTTTCTGCTGAGATATGTGGTTCTAGTGCATCTTTTGCGTAAGGAAGAGCGGGTAGTTCAAATGCCATTGCTCAATTCTCCATTAGTGTTTGAAAGAGTTTTCTCTTTCGTTGATTGCTTCCAGTGTTTTTTATTTATGCCTCATGGGTGAAGAATGTGCTTCATTCCATGGGTTTTTCGTCGTTTACGACTGACTTGAGATCTATTTTAGCAACTTTTTACTTTATTAAAACCCTAAACTGAATAAAAATAAGTAAGAGGTTGAAGATTATTCTCTCAGTACAAGGAAATATAGAGTTACTATTTATCCATGTATGGTCGAGAATACGCTTTTCAAGTCCAATATAATTCGTGATGTATGGCATTTTGGTGACTTGATAGAATGAAAAATTATAACCATATTGATTGTGGGCTTTTTATTCTCATCTAATGATTTAGAATGTCTCCAATCACTAAAACGTCTTCAATGAGGAAGCAATGGAAACCATCGACAAAATTAAACAGCAAATTTCTGAGAACCCAATCCTTCTTTACATGAAAGGTTCACCAAAACTACCTAGTTGCGGTTTTTCTTCTCAGGCAGCGCAAGCGTTAATGGCTTGTGGTGAAAAATTTGCTTACGTAGACATTCTGCAAAACCCGGATATCCGAGCAGAATTGCCTATCTATGCTCAGTGGCCAACTTTCCCTCAGCTATGGGTTGAAGGTGAATTGGTTGGTGGTTGTGACATCATTTTGGAAATGTTCCAAAAAGGTGAACTACAACCATTAATCAAAGAAGCGGCTGCACGCATTGCATCAGATGATGCGGAGTAATACTGTATAAAATTACAGTTTTTCTTGCTTTTCCTAGGCCACATTCGATAATGTGGCCTTTGTTGTTTTTAGGGTTGCTGTTTTTAATATGTCACGTTTATTCATAGCCGAAAAACCAAGCTTAGCGAGAGCGATAGCGGATGCGTTGCCAAAACCGCATAAGAAAGACCAAGGATTTATCACGTGTGGTAACGGTGACATCGTCACTTGGTGTATTGGTCATTTACTCGAGCAAGTTGAGCCGGATGCTTATGATGAACGTTATAAAAAATGGAACCTGGCTGATTTGCCGATTATTCCGGAGCAGTGGCAATTGCGCCCGAAGAAGACGGCGAGTAAGCAGCTTACAGTGATTAAAAAATTGGTAAAACAAGCCGGGCAACTTATTCATGCTGGCGATCCCGATCGAGAAGGCCAATTACTCGTCGATGAAGTCATTGATCACTGCAAAGTCTCCAAAGCAAAAAAAGAGTCGGTAGAACGATTGCTGATCAGTGATTTGAACTTACCTGCGGTAAAAAAAGCATTATCCAAACTACGCTCAAATCGAGATTTTATTCCATTATCTGTCTCTGCCTTGGCGCGCTCTCGAGCGGATTGGCTCTATGGAATGAATATGTCTCGTGCTTATACTTTGCTCGGGCAAAAAGCGGGGTATCAAGGGGTGTTATCGGTAGGGCGAGTACAAACACCAGTGCTTGGTTTGGTGGTTCGGCGTGATGAAGAGATAGAGCAGTTTATCCCTCGAGATTTTTTTACCGTTGATGCACTTATTCCATATCAAAATGATGGGCAAGCATTTGATATTCGAGCGCGCTGGAAGCCTAGTGATGCTTGCCAGCCTTGGCAAGATGAGGAAGGGCGCGTCTTAAGTAAAAAATTGGCCGATAATGTTGCACTGCGAATTAAAGGTCAGCCTGCGACGGTGACTGAATCAGAGCAGAAACAGACGAAGCAAGCGCCTCCATTGCCTTATTCACTCTCAGCTTTACAAATCGATGCCGCAAAGCGTTATAACCTCAGTGCTCAGCAAGTGCTGGATATTTGTCAATCGCTGTATGAGAAACACAAGTTGATCACCTATCCACGTTCTGATAGTCGCTATTTACCTCGTGGCCACCTAAGTGAAGCGGCGAAAGTATGTGAAGCGATTGCAAATAACGCTAAAGAACTGAATGGTGCAGTGCAAGACGCAGATTTATCGATCAAATCTAAAGCGTGGAACGACAGTAAAGTGGATGCTCACCACGCCATTATTCCGACACCGAAAAAATCCAGTGTTAATGGTTTGTCTGGCGCTGAAATGAATGTCTATCAGCTCATTGCTCGTCAATATTTACTGCAGTTTTATCCTCATGCGATTTTTGCTGAAGCTAAATTGGTGTTTGACATCGCTGGTGGCGTTTTTATCGCTAAGGGACGCCAATTGATTTCTGCTGGCTGGAAAACATTAATGGGGAAGCAAGAAAGTGATGATGAGGGGATAGATGCGGTTCCACCGCTAGCAAAAGGGACGGTGTTGACTTGCCGTGAAGGGGAAGTGACAGCACGTAAAACCGAACCGCCGCGCCATTTTACTGAAGCCACCTTGTTACAGGCCATGACTGGGATTGCTCGATTTGTCGCAGATAAAGATCTGAAAAAGATTTTGCGTGATACCGATGGGCTTGGAACAGAAGCGACACGCGCGGGTATTCTCGATACCTTGTTTAAACGCCAGTTATTAAAACGCCAAGGTAAAACCATACTGAGTTCACCGGCTGGACGAGGATTGATTCACGCGTTACCTGATGAATCTACCTACCCTGACATGACGGCGCACTGGGAGCATCAGTTACAAGCAATGGCGGAAAGAGGGCAAGCTTATCAGCCTTTTATGCACGCTTTAGAACAGCGTATGAGTGAACTAATGGACCATGTTAAGCAAGGGCCGGTTCCTGATTCGCTGCGCTCATTACCTAAAGTAGAGCGCCCTGCATTTAAACGTAAACGCCGAAGTTACAGTAAAACGGGAACAAAAGGGGCAAGTAAAACGAGCAGTTCTACTCGCCGAGCCAAAAAGTCTTAAGTGTTTACAATCAACGCGGTCATTTAGCGCTAAAACTTCACTAGATCACCAAGGTATATGAGTACCATCAAAATTGACGAATTGTCCGGTACGTTTCATTGTTGCATTATGTATGAAGTTATATATCTGATAAGCCGATGAGTTAGGGTTCATTTGGGCATTTGGCCCACCCATCGAGGTTTTGACCCATCCAGGATGTATCGCGAGAACGGTAATGCCGCTAGGTTCTAAATCAATGCTGAGACTTTTCACTACTGAATTTAAGGCCGCTTTACTTGAACGATAAATATAAGCACCGCCCGATTGGTTATCGGTCATGCTGCCCATTTTCGATGAAATAAAAGCCATTTTCTTATCGTTACCTTGTTTTACTAATGGCATGAACACTTCGGCTAATTTTAATGGAGCAATGGCATTAACCTCTAGGGTGCGTCGCCACTCCATTTCGTCTGTCTGACCTAGGGGATAGCCTTTCGGTCCGTAGTAACCCGCATTGCTAATGACGATATCTAACGACGCAAATTGCTGTGCTAGTTTAGCCACAGCAAAGTAGTCGGTCACATCGAGTTTA
Organism: Vibrio nitrifigilis; assembly: GCF_015686695.1. Classification (NCBI taxonomy): domain Bacteria; kingdom Pseudomonadati; phylum Pseudomonadota; class Gammaproteobacteria; order Vibrionales; family Vibrionaceae; genus Vibrio; species Vibrio nitrifigilis. Next base: position 690,195 of record NZ_JADPMR010000001.1, read on the forward strand.
TGGCAAAACAATAAATGGTTATGAAGTTTTAAATCCAGTAGCTCTTTTGATTGTTGTGTGTCTCGATACGTAGCATGAACTTCAGAACCATTGGCTAGATAGGTTTTGGCTAGCGCGAGTCCGATTCCTCGATTCGCACCTGTAATGAATACCCGGCTCATGTTTTAATCCTCAAAGGCGTCTATACCCAAACAATAGTTTGGTACTGGATAGGCTGAGTTGCAATTTTTCTCTAGTTGCACCACTTTTAACCTCTGTTACCCTATCGCCTCATTTATTTATCTTTCATGTTGGATGTGACCTTATGCTTCCTCTTGTTTATCACTCGATTTATTCACAACTTGAGCTTTCGCCAAATCACCGCTATCCGATCAATAAGTATCGTTTGTTGAGAATAGAATTAGAGAAACAAGCAGAGCAAGATCCCACATGGGGTGAACTGTTTGAATATTTTGAACCGAAACCAGTATCGGTCGATGAGGTAAAACGTGTTCATGCCAGTGAGTACGTCGATGCATTAATAAACGGGGATTTACCCGCCGCAAAAATGCGGCGCATTGGTTTTCCATGGAGCCAAGCTTTAATTGATAGAACCTTGATGTCGGCTGGCGGTACACGTTTAACCGCAGAGAAAGCGCTAGAGCACGGTCTTGCAATTCATCTTAGTGGTGGTTATCACCATGCTCACTACGATTTTGGTAGTGGGTTTTGTTTATTTCATGACTTAGTGATTGCAGCCGATTGGGCACTTCAGCAAGAAGGCGTCGATCGAGTGCTCATCATTGATAGTGATGTTCATCATGGGGATGGAACAGCGGCGTTATGTGCACACCGAGATGACATCATCACGCTTTCTTTCCATTGCGATAAAAATTTTCCAGCGCGCAAGCCCGATTCTAATATCGATATTGGGTTACCTAAAATGGCTGGCGATGAGATTTTTCTGAGTCATTTTATGTCGGTGGTACCAATGGCTATCAATCTGTATCAGCCAGATTTGATCATTTATGATGCTGGTATTGATATCCATGAAGATGATGAACTGGGGCATTTAGCGGTGACAACTGCGGCTATCTACCAGCGCGACTATTTTATGCTTGAGGTAGCGAAAGAAAAAGAGATTCCGATGGCCTGTGTGGTTGGTGGTGGATATCGAGACCAACATGAGAGTTTGGTCCCCATTCATATGCAGCTATTTAAAGCGGCGCATGAGCACGCTCGTCAGAATAAACCTAAAGGGTAGGAGAGGGGCGGATTGCCTCTTTACCAACGTTATCTATATACTTAGTAGGCAGTTTTTTTAGTCCTTGTTTGAGAGCATTAAAACAAGTTTCATCAATAGCAGTGCCAACGTTTTCTGCCATTATTTCTAATGTTTTAGGTATGGGGATAGCTCCGCGATAAGGGCGTTCAGCCGTAATGGCATCAAAAATATCCGCAGTAGTAATGATTCGCGTCATTATAGATATTTCTTCAGCAATTAATCCATCAGGGTAGCCGGTACCGTCTAGTTTTTCATGATGGGCGGCGGCCATTTTAGCGAATTTCTTCAGTGGCGATATTTTCTCGATAATCTCCCTAGTAAAAACGGCGTGCTTTTGAATTTGTGCCCATTCTTCTTGATTCAACTTTCCGGGTTTATCCAATATTGTGTTACTGACGCCGAGCTTACCTAAATCATGCAGCAGTGCCGCACGTTTTAGCCATTGGCAATCTTCTTGGTCTAACCCCATTTCTTGAGCAATGATAGTGCTAAACACGGCCACGCGAGCACTGTGACCTGCGGTAAATGGACTTTTGGCATCGACGATTTTGCCAAAAGCAGCGACAATACTGTCGAAGTACTCATCATCGAGTGGAATCATCGCTTGAGCTGGCGACATAGACAGTACGAAAGGGGTGATCGAAGATGACTTGAGCGCAGCAGTAAAAGAGGATGTTTCTTTTAGTTGTCTACATAAAGCGACGAGGTGGGGATCTAACCAGGCTCCGGAACGATTTTCTACTTCCTCAAATGCAGCATTTAAATCGTGTTCACTTTGAAATACATCCATGACTTGCGCAAGCAAGGCAATTCGAGAAAATAGCGGAATATGTTCGCCTTCCAAACCATTGGGTTTCCCTGACCCATCCCAGTGTTCATCTAAATATTGTATCCCCTGAGCGACTTGTTCACTAAACCCCAATTCTCTAGCGACTTCAGCGCCTTGGGTACAGCGAGTTTGAATGAGTTCTTGAGCGTAATCCGATCCATTTTTTAATATATCAATCGTTGTTGAGATACGCTTGCGCCAATTTTCGCCAGAGCCTGCGTTTTTAATCACAAAATTAATGGCACTGGTTAGGCTGGTACCCACTGTTTTATAACGATGTTTAAACGTTCGATCATCGGTTGCATAGAGCTCACAGATGCGGGCGGCATTACTGCTACAACCCGCATCTTTGAGTAATAAGACGAAATATAAATCATACTGATCTGATAACGACAAGTGTAATAATTGTCCAATATTCATCCCTATCCAACAACAGCGCATACAGTGTTCTGGAGGCTGGCCTTCCGTCATATCTAGGGCAATGGTCAGCGATGAAATAAGCTCAGCGAGCGGCATATTGTGAGAGGTGAGTGCAGACATAGTCTTTGGCCGATATGGTGTAAATAACCTTATAAGTATAGTTGTTATTGTTTTTTACACAGGAATAACCGACGACTGATTTGGAAGTGATTTTCGAGCGTCTGGTTAAGTATGCAAATGTAACAAAAGTATTGAGTCTGGGTATTTTTGCCAGAATGCCATGGGATGACTACTGATCACTAGGCTTAAAGCGAAATAGCCAGTAAAAAGGATAAAGCAGACATAAAAATACCTCCGCAATGAGTAGCAACAATAATCACGGAGGTCATTTGAGTGTATGTATTTTAGTGACTAGGTATATCGATTAATCTGGTTTTACTGCGTATTTACCAGAGCCAAGAAATGCAACGGCAATACCTGCGAAAAGATAAACTGCAATATCTTCAACTATCCAACCACCCACTTTTGATAGCGTGAAGAAATCGCCCAAATGCACTAATCCGATAACCACAACACTCGTGCCAACAATCAATACCGCGCCAATACGGCTGTACCAACCTAAGATCATCATTAGGGGAGCCAAAATTTCACCGATAAATACCGAATAGGCGAACCAAGCGGGCAGTCCAAGATCAACAAATAGACCTTCAATAAATCCGGTACCATGCATCGCTTTATGGATGCCATGAAGTAGCATCATAGCCCCAAAACCGACACGTAAAATGAATTTTGCTGCATCTGGGTGGCTTAGCCATTGATTGGTTTTTTCAACGAGAGCATTCATCGCCATTCCTCAATTCAGTGAATGATAACTGTTAATAATAAAACGTATTTTTAATATAAATTATGTTTCATTGCTCACATAATGATTAACCGATTCAACAATAGCTTACGTGATAAATTTGATATCAATAAGATTCCATTAATGCATGGATATGGTCAATAAAAGTGTTCAAAGATGGTCGATGTATTGCTTTGGGATGAGCAAGCGATATTTCGATACACGCATCCACATGATGCAGTGGTTTAAAGATCAATCCTGGCTGATGAAGCGTTTTACTCAAGATGTCGGGGACTATTGAGATACCCATGCCACTGCCGACTAATGCTAAGACTGACATAATGTTCGATTCACGGCTGATAATGTTCGGTTCGTAATTCGCTAACTGTCTAATTGCAGCGGCACCGTCATCTCGATGAGAGCTGGAATAAGTAATAAAAGACTCATGTTTAAGAGCTTGCATCGTTAATTGGTGACGCTCAGACAAAGGATGATTGGCCGGCATTGCGACACAAGGTGGCCATTGTGACAGTGCGGTTGTGTGAATGGTATCGGGTACTGTGAGTGAGTAAGTGGTCAGAAAACCTGCGTCGATATCTCCACTGGCAAGTTGCTCAAGTTGAGTAAATGGATCGAGTTCTTTAAGGTGCAATTCAATATAAGGTTTGCTTTGGCGAAATGATTGCACAAATTGGCCTAATAACCCTGAATAGGTGACGCTACCTGAATAACCGACGGTTAATCTGCCAGTATCACCGGCAAATACACTTTTGGCAACGAGCTCTGCCCGAGAAGCATGCTCAAGCGCTAATTTTGCTTCAATTAAAAATTTCTCTCCTGCTTCAGTAAGCGTCACGCTGCGACTGGTACGTTTAAATAAATCGCCGCCAAGATTTTTCTCTAGTGCTTTGATTTGAATACTCAGTGCAGGTTGGGCGATATGCAATTTATTCGCAGCTCTACCAAAATGAAGCTCTTGAGCCACCGTAACAAAATAGCGTAAATGACGAAGTTCCATTGTTTATCTTTTATATATCAATTGATGGTTAATTATATATTGGTATTTATCAGTTGGGGTGAATAAAATGTGACTCGTGGCATAAAAAATACGCATCAATGGCGAGTCACACTTCTCGTGTTTTTTGACATTTTAGAAGGGTAATATATGACGGATACACACACGATGGCATCGGCTGGGGGAGAAACGAAGTCTCGAGCTATGCTGACATGGATATTAGGGGCATTATCGATCTTTGCCCCTTTTTCTACTGACATGTATTTATCTGGATTTAACTTAATGGCGAGCGATTTTGATACGTCAATGTCGCAAGTACAATTGAGCTTATCGACCTTTTTCGTTGGCATGGCTATCGGCCAATTACTGTATGGGCCTTTAATCGATCGATATGGTCGACGTGTGCCGCTCTTAGGTGGTGTTGCTTTATTCATTGTGACGTCTTTGGCGATTTTGTATGTTCCGAATATTGAAGGCTTGATTGGATTGCGTTTTTTCCAAGCAATTGGCGGCTGTTCAGGTATGGTCATTAGCCGGGCGATTATTCAAGATTTGTTTGATGAGCAAGAAGCGGCGAAGGCTTTATCACTCATGATGGTCGTACAAACCGTGGGGCCGATTACCGCTCCTGTAATTGGTGCTTACCTGTTAGTGTTTGGTGGATGGAAGGCCGTATTCACCTTTTTAGTCGCATTTGGTGTGATCTGCTGGTTGATTACCGCTAAATGGGTCCCAGAATCTTTACCAGTAGAACGCCGGCAGAAGCAAAATATCGGTGAAATGATGACGGTGTTTAAACGCTTTCTTTGCGATTGGCGTTTTATGTCGCCAACTCTAGCCGGAAGCTTTTCCAATTCTGTTATGTTTTGCTTTATCACCGGATCGCCATTTGTACTGATGCAATTATTTGGTATGGGGCGAGAAACTTACGGTTGGATGTTTAGTGGAACCGCTGCTGGTATGGTGATTACCAGCCAAGCGAACCGAATGTTATTAAAACGCTTTACGCCTAAATTATTGTTTACAGCATCGATTATTATTTCTTTAGTTGCTAGTGTCGCGTTAGTCCTAGTCAGAAATACCGATCAGCTTTGGTTATTCATGATTCCACTGTTTGTTTGTGTGTCTATGGTGCCAATGGTTTGTGCCAACTCCATTGCCATTGCCATGTCCGTAAGCGGCAGAGATGCAGGTTCGGCATCGTCATTAGTTGGGGTATGTCAATTTGCCTTTGCGGGTGCAATCAGTGCGATTGTCGGCGCGTTGCATAATGGGACTTCTCTACCAATGTGTGGCATGATTTTGGTCTGTACGGTACTGGCTTTTGTGGTGAACTATCTGGGTCACAAAGCACCAGCCAAATAAATTCACTTAACAGAGGGGAAGGGTAATTAAGCCCTCCCCGTCGTTATTTTACTCAAATTTAAACCAGTCAAACCCAGGTTGTCCGCTGGTGGACTTGATAGTGATGGTATGAGTCCCTGAGCTCAAATAAAGCGAAGTGGTTGCTGTCTCCCAAAAGTAAACGCCGCCAGTATTGGGCAAAAACAGACTTTGTGAGCTGTCACTATCCACTTGAATTCTAATTTGAGCGTTACTGGAAGCGGCATAGCTGACGCTCATGGAATAGGTTTTATCACTACTGGATTGAACCTGATAAGTCATGGTTTGTTCTGTTTCGTCTTGGTCGGAAAATAGTTGAACGACCGGGTTCCCATCACTATCTGTTGTTGCCCTGTGGTGCATTCCCGTCATGGTATAAGCATGTTCTGCCTGCAATGTCCCAGGTAGTTGAGCATAGTAATTACTTCCTGGAATCCCTTTATATAAAGATCCTAATGCACTCCATGAGCCGTAATCTGAACCTAAGATATCGACATAGGGTGATGCACTGGCCCCGCCACTGGTACGCCCGATAAACCAAGCGTAGCGGAATACATAATCTTGTTGTTCCATCCAACGTACCGTATCAGCCATGTAATCCATTTGGTTTTCTAACGTTTCATTACCACTATCACTGTAATTCCACTCAGTCACCCAAACTGGCTTATTGTATCGGGTATTAAACTTTTTTACGTATTCTTTAAACGAAGCAGTCGTCGCCATGTAGCTATGCACTGCAATATAGTCGACACGACAATCGCTGCAGTCGTCAAAAAAAGCATCAAGATATTCATAAGGGCTACCATCGTTATCTGTTCCCGGTATATCGACATCTCCTGGACTGTAATTGACTGCTGGTGCGACGAGTTTTAAATCAAAATCGTCCGCAATGGATTCTAGGGTAGGCCAAGCATCGGCTGCTTCTTGTGGGGTTAAGTTTGCTTGATCAGTAAAGTTAGGCTCGTTAAAGGCTAAAAGGTACTTTACTTCTGGGTGGTTCGTTAAATAGCTACGTAGTGCATCTTCATCAAAATTGGCATTGAAGGCCATAGGAACGTATTCAACACCATATTGGGTGTAATCATCACCCACGGTATCTTCGGGCTCTGCTGACCAGTTATACCACCAAGCAATATGCCCGCTCATGGCCGCGAGATCGGCGGCTTGGGTATTGGCGTAGGCGAGTCCACGTTTGTCGCTAATAGTATCGGCAAAGGCGCTTGATGAGAAAAGACCGACCAAAAAGCTGCAATATAAGAGAGGAGTTGTACGAAAAAACATTGAGTGAGTTACCTATAGTCAAAGGAATAAAAAAAGTGGGGCACTTTTGCATAACTCGTAAACTTTAGGTAAAGCGATAGTGATGTGTGCGTTAGAAGTCGCTAAATTAACTCTAATTTGGAATGCAGTTAAAATTTATGTGGCAAAGGCTACTCGGCTATATCTACGTTATTGTCGTAAAATTGTTGAGTATTCCTGTACTTAATGTAAAAAACAGCATTAAAAGTGAACAGAACGAAAAAAAACTCAAAATTACGCACATTATTTCAGCAAACGGACCTAATAGGGGTTTACAAGTTTTATTACCCCGTATAATATGCGCCTCAACAACGGAGAGATGGCTGAGTGGTCGAAAGCACCGGTCTTGAAAACCGGCAACCGTTAATAGCGGTTCTAGGGTTCAAATCCCTATCTCTCCGCCACATTCGAAAAGCCCGCTGAGAAATCAGCGGGCTTTTTTCGTTTTCTACAGCTTATTTATCAATATCTAATATTCCCCCCAAAAAAATTTCGGTAAGACATTTTTTGTTTTCGTCTTCGCTCTTTTAGTCGCTACCATCCAGATTGTCTGAATGCCGACGGCAGAATGCCTGTTTCCCCAAAGATAGAAGAAATGTTGCCTTTGCTGTGATCCTGTTCTGAACTTAGGTTTTTAAGAAAAATGAATGGGTTACTACCAATTACATTAATTTTATGAATCATGATTTTCACAGTCTAATTAAATCGACTTCGAATGCTCGGTTGCGTATTCGATACCCCCGCTCTCGCACATTTCTTTGAAGGGGAAAGCAGAACTGAAATCGCTCAGTTTCTTAAAGTCAGTAGAACAAGTGTCAATAAAGGGGTTAAATCTTATCTTGATTCTGGATTGGAAGGCCTCCAAGAAAAAGCTTATACTGGTCGTCCTCATCGGTTGTCTCAACAACAATTAAACCAACTTAAAAAATTCGCTACAGATACAGCGATTAAAGATAACGGCGGTCGCCTCCAAGCAAAAGACATCGCTAGTTATATTGCACAAAATGTTGGCATTCAATATCGACAGGCGAATATCTATCGTATCCTTCATGGTATCGGATTGAGTTGGATCACCACCCGCTCTAAACATTCCAAGCTGTCACTGTTACCCAAAAAAACCTAAAAAATTCCAAATCGAAACGATCCTTAAGATCCCCGGACATGTCGCTTTATCGGATGTACTGGTGTGGTTCCAATATGACGCTCGGTTTGGTCAACGCAATACGACAACTAGAATTTGGACAGAAAAGGGAAGTCGACCTAGGGCCATTCAGTAACAACAATTTGAATATGCTTATCTATACGGCGCTATTTGTACCAACACAGGAGAAGGCGAAGCGATAGTCTCACCCGTCAATAATATGGAAGCGATGAGGGAACATTTAAAGCTTATTTCTGATGCCACTCCAGTAGGAAAATATTCAGTTATCGTTATGGAAAGTTATCTTGTTAAAGAGTATTTCAACTGAACGATTATCCATATTCCACTCTATTAACCAGAGCTGAATCCAATAGAACAAGTATGGAATTGGCTAACCGATGTTTTGATAGTTACGAAGATATTGTTGATAGTGTTTGTGGTGCTTGGCATCGTTTTTCAGAGAACAAAAATAGAGTCATTGCATGTGCTCTAGAAGCTGGGCAAAGTTGACCACTAAATTAATGTTATTGGTATTACAAAAAGCGGCTGATGGCGTATCTCAAACCAGAATTTGTACGTCTAAACCACTACTTGCGTTTGGTTATATTTAAATATCACAAATTTAGTTTGTTAACTAATTGAGCGCTCAGATGATGCGATAGAGCCCCATTTTAAAGTAACATTTGAGAAGACGATTTAGGATCTACGTTTCTCATTTCCGGACTACTGATGGTCTATTATATTATTACATCGTATGTTTTTAGTTCTAACTGAACAAGCTTTTTAAATCATGCTAGAATTTTATCGACTAACTGAAATTATGTATTCATAGTAAGTAAGCGGGTAATAATCCTACTTGCTAGTCTAAATGAATCTTGCTCCGAAATGAGTTTAAGTTGTATTATCAACAGCCGCCATAATGTGGCACGAAGTCAAATATACCAGACTAAATGTCAGAAGCATAATATGATAAGCACATGAATTCCAATGCTATAGTGAAAAAAGAACAACGAGATGAACATGAGCAATTCTATACAAGTAGAGAACTTGGACGATTGCTGCTTTCTCATCTACCAGACAAAACTTGGCTCAAAAATGAGCTGAGCGTCTTGGATTTGTGTATGGGACAAGGAGCGCTTTTAGAATGTGTATCGGAAATTGCTCCTCAAGCTTTACTTTCTGGTATCGATATAGATCAACTCAATGTTGATGCAGTAAATGTAAACTCACAGCTTGATATTAACACACTATGTATTGATGCAACCACCCCTGAACTGAGTAAGTTATACGCGAAAAAATCCTTTGATATTATCGTTGGAAATCCACCCTTCAAACTAATTCGTAATGATGATCATATAAAAGCTGAGCTGGGGAGTATTGGCTATTATTCTTCATCAAAATATATAGAAGCAGAAATATACTTCTTGCTATATGGCCTTAAACTTTTAAGAGATGGTGGTTACTTAGCCTATATTTTACCTGACGGAATATTTACAAAGCTATCACTAAAGTCGCTTCGAAAATTTCTAGTTAGTAAATTTTGTATTCATTCCATTATGGAAATTGAACCTAAATCCTTCGAGGGAACTGAAGCAAGAACTCATTTGTTAGTCATAAAAAAAAGTAATCCTGATAAATCACTAGTTTCGTTGTTTAAGGCTAACCGCTCAACACAGGTAATCTCTAAATCCGAGTTTGAGAATAGAGGTGATTACTCTTACTATAGAAAGGCTTATCCTTTAAAAATGAAAACATTAGAAAGCCTCGGTGCTAAAATTTTTCGGGGTAGGAATACAAAGAAAATGCTTTTAAACATGGAAGTTAATAACTACATCCATACGAGTAACATTAGCCATTTGGGTTCTACTTTAAGAACTACACTCTGTGCTAACGATAAATTGGTTGCTATCAAAGGCGATATTATAATTGCGCGTGTTGGCACCCGATGTCTAGGTAAATTTGGTATGGTAGAATCTGGAGAGTTTTTTGTATCTGACTGTGTTTTTATCGTTAGATGCGAAAATATCTATTACCAAAAACTAATCTTGAATACACTTTCATCCCCTTTTGGTAAAAGCTGGATTGATTCAGTTTCTAAGGGGGTTGGGGCAAGACACATAACAACTAAAGATTTATACCAATTACCGATTATTGTAGAAAAAAATGAAAATACCTGAAAAACACGAGCAAATATATGATTATGCTGTAAACGTTACTAAACAGCTGATAAGGTTTAATTATTGGGATAGACTAGAAATTTCAGATCTCAATGCTTGGTTAGATAATTTTGAAAGTGACGAAGAAAAATATTTTGCCTCAGGGATTTTGTTATCTATTATATATAGAAGCAATAAATCTATAAATACCTTTGGTGCTAATATTATCCAAATAAAACTTCCCAATATTTTAAAAAAATATGATATCTATAGTATAGAATGTATTGAATCTTGGGAGGAAGACCTAAAAAAGGGACAAACTAATAAACTACCAATAAGATTTTCGGCAATTGAAGGCATTGATGGTAAGCCAGGTAAAAGTGGGTCTGCATTATATAGAGCAATATGTAATAAATACTTTCACTCTCGTCTCGGTATCTTATGTAATGAAGTATCAACAAAATTGAAAAGTGACGATAACTTTAAAGTTCTTGTTTTGTTTGATGACATTCTTGGCACAGGAACACAATTCAGAAATTATATTGATAAATTTAATATTGATAATCTGGGAATTAAAATAATATACTTCCCTTTTGCTGCATATCAACAAAGCATTGATTCAATACATGAAGATTATAAAAATATTATAGTTTGCCCTGTTGAAGTTTTAACAGAGAGTGAATCATTATTTTCTGAAGATAATTTGGCTTTTTTTAATAAATTTCATAGAGAAAACACTAGTGAAGAGCTTAAAGAATTTTATTTAAAAATGTGTAAGAAAAAAAACATTAAAACGAAAGATACTCTTGGGTTTGGAGAATTAGCACTTACATATTTTTTTAGCAACTCCGTTCCAAATAATAATATTGCAGCATTATGGTATGATAGTGAAACATGGACTCAATTGGTAGGAAGATAGATGGAAAAGAAATTATCTGACGTTGTATCAAAAAATCGCGCGGAAGAGTTCCCTGATGATCTCTGGGGCCAATATGTTCTACCTTTAGAATATGAAGCTGCAAACCTGCATAAGTTGACAAAGGGTGCTGTTATAGAAGGAGGTAGAGGCTCGGGAAAAACAATGTTCTTGAAGTATCATTGTCACGAGACGATGTTTAGTCAGCTGAGAGTGGAGTTACCGGATTATATTACTAATCATATAGGTATTTATTGGAAACCCGATACTTCATTTACTCAGATGATTAGAGATGAATGGTTAGACGAAACGTGGAGTTCAGCATTTAATACATATGCATCTCTATGTATAGTGATTGAGTTTTGTAAGCTCTGCAATAGTATAGCTAATTCTAATCTGTCAAACCAACGTATAAAAGACGGAATTAAAAAGGTTAAAATACCTAAAATGCTAGCTGAGGATATTAGCGTCGATCACATAGAACTAATAAGGTTAGAATCAGAAATAAAGTCTTGTTTATATAGATTGACTAACTGGATTAATCTGCCAAATACAAAAAATCCTCCTTATAATCTTGCGCTAAAATCCGTGATTAGTTTAGTCAGTGATGCTATAAGAAGCGTTGATGAAGCACTGAATGATACAACTTTTCATATTTTAATTGATGAATTTGAAAATTTATCATTCGATCAACAAAAAATAATAAACACTTATTTGAAACACAGTGAGAAATCTTTAATTTTTAGTATTGCATATAAAAAGAATGCTAAGGTCAGTAATGAAACTTTAAGCCAAGAAAAAATAGTAGATAGAAATGATTTTAGGCGTATAGACTTAGAATCTATTTACTTGAACGATTTAAATCCTAAATCTTATGAAGTTCTCGCTGCTGAAATATTAGCATTAAAATTATTTGAAGCTAATTGTTCATCTAGTAGTGAAAATGATGAAATAATACAAAACTATTCTAATCCTGATTTTTTGACTATACGGAAAGACACTATATACCAAAGTAGGTTGAAAAATAGTGTTAAATCACTATTTGAAAGTATGAGTCTTACTGAAGTTAGTAACCTCATCCTTTCAGATAAAGTTCTACTAAATAAACTGAAAACTACTTTAGTATTAGAAGGGTTGAAAAAACACAAGGACCACTCTTTTTCAGAACTTGATTTTATTGATGCAAGTTACCCAGAAGCTAGTATAGTAAATGGGGCAATTTTAAATCGTAGCTCTACTGATTTGGTTGCATTGAAAAATGATTTTGAGAATTATAAATCAGGTAGCAATGATACCCCCTATAAAGGTTGGATAAGCAATAATTTATACGGCGTAATCTTATATATATATAATACATTACCACAAAGAGAATGTCCTTTATATGTGGGGTTTAACCAGTTTATTTTGATGTCTAGAGGTAACTTAAGGTACTTTTTAGAGTTATGTTACCAAACTTTCATCAGAGCAGAAGTACAAAGTGAAGTCACAGAAACTTCAAGTGCTATTAATGTCGATATTCAAGGAAAAGCTACCAAAGCTACAAGTACTGCACAACTAGAGAAAATAGAGGAACTTGGCTCAAATGGAATTCACTTAAAAAGGCTAGCAAAAAGACTGGGAAGCTTGTTTTCGTTATCCCAAAAAAGAAAATCTCAAAGTGAATCAGAAGTTAATCACTTTACAATAGCGTTATCTGATATTTCTCTATTAAATGATGATACAAAGAAACTTTTAAACGAAGCGTTGGTTTGGTCAGTTCTATTTCAAGCTAGAGGAACAAAAGCTAAATCAAATAATGATATAGAAATGATAGATTATATACTCCACCCTGTACTATCTTGTCATTTCGGTATTAGTCCTAGGAAGAAAAGAAAGTTGAAGTTTAATGTTGAACAAATTGAAACTATTTGTTATGGAAAAGAATCAGATTTTAGCGATCTAAAAAATAAGTTTAATAAGCAATGGGGGTTAGATAGCAAAAAATCAGTAGATAATGAATCAAACAATAAAAATGGGCAGTATTCATTATTATGATTAAAATAAAAAATATTAATGAGCATTGCACTCTCGATGATTTATCAATTTCTCAGCATGATGTTGTTTTTCACGGAAGAGAAGTCGACATAAGAACGAAGGAAATACTGGATAAGATTAATAACGAATGCCGTGATATTGCTTTCTCTGTGAAGTATAACAAAGATACTTTTCGTTTAAAAATTGGAAATGAAGATGTAAGTCCCAGAAAGCTTGAAGAGTTCTTTTCCACAAAGATGTACAACTCGGTTTTCATCGAAGCAACTTCATTGGATTTGCCAGAAATAATTTACATATTTTCTGGAATTACTTTATCGAAGTCTTTTTGCAATATCACTATTTCCTATTTAGAGCCTGATGATTACCAACGTTCGACAAATACTAGTGATAGTCAACAGTCAGGAATTCAAGAACAGGAATTCAACCTTAGTGATAATCAGGGTAATTTCGGATATTTACCTTTGTTTGCTGTAAACAACTCGCAGATGGAAAAGTCAACTCTCGTGACAACTTTGGGATTTGAAAGTAGTAGACTTGGGCAACTACTTGCTCAAGACGACGGCTATGCGTATGAAAGGATAGAAGCTTATGTCGGCCTTCCTGCTTATAAACCTGGTTGGGAGAACCGTTCTATTTACAAACATATGAGATATTTATCACCAGATTCAGCGGAGTTAAAACTATTTCCTGCATGTAATCCATATGAATTTACCAAACAACTCTGCAAGCTTACTAGAAGAGGACAAAAGAAGCAGCTAGTTTTTGCTCCAATGGGAACAAAGCCAGCTGTAATAGCAATATCTACTTTTTTGGTAAATGAGTGCTTGGGACAAGATGAAAATTCTAAATTTGGTGCTCTCTATGATTTCCCTGAGAAGTCCCAAAATCGTAGCTCTGGAGTAGGTAAAATATATTCCTATAACCTTGAGTCAAAGAGCAACGAGTAATCAAATGAAAGAATACAATCAACGAGTGTTCAAGTATTTAACACATGGTTTTCGTTTTCTATAGCTTATTTATCAATATTTAAGATTTGCCCTAAACTTCGGTAAGACATTTTTTGTTTTCGTATTCGCTCTTTTAGTCGCTACCATCCAGATTGTCTGAATTCCGACGGCAGAATGCCTGTTTCCCCAAAGATAGAAGAAATGTTGCCTTTGCTGTGATCCTGTTCTGAACTTAGGTTTTTAAGAAAAATGAAAGGGTTAAATTGTGAAGAAGGCTGTTATTAGTCGAGATGGGATGTGAACTTTGTATCACTTTGATGCGATAGCTATTGTGTTAAGAAACCGGTTGCAATATTTCTTTATCTAAAGCGATAGCTAAGTTGCTAGAAAGGGCGTGTTACTGGTCAGCAGGCAAAAACCCAATATTACAGGTCATTTCTATGGGCCGTAATGTTGGGTTTTTTTGTATACAACAGCGCACAGGGTGATGGTATGAACTACAAAATAACCGCAGATAACATTCTGCAATGCGTAGGTGGTAAAGAAAATATCGCACATTTAACCCATTGTTCGACAAGGGTCAGGTTGAGTCTAGTTGATGATGACATCGTTGATTACGAAGCACTTGGACATGTTGATGGCGTAATTGGTGTTCGGCGTAATGTGCAATGCCAAATTATCATTGGTAATGAAGTGGTCGAAGTGTATGAGGCGCTTGCTGAGCTGGTGGGAATAGATGTTCAAAGTACTCATCAGCCTAAATCGAAACAATCTTGGGGTGCCTTTATTCTTGATTTTGTCATCAGTATTTTTCAGCCATTGGTGCCAGCTATCGCCGGTGGTGGGGTTTTAAAATCCATATTAATGCTGTTGGCAGTATTGGGGTTAGCGGATAAAAATTCGAATACGTTTCAGGTTCTTGATCTTGTTGGCACCGCTCCTCTGTACTTTCTCCCCCTATTGGTGGCAGCAACAACGGCAACCAAACTTAAAGTGAATATGCTGGTGGCTATCTCGACAGTGAGTGCGCTGCTCCTACCGAATATGAGTCAGTTACTTTCTTCTGGCATTACTCTAGGCCATTTGCCGGTGCAGCCTATTGCTTACGCATCTCAAGTTTTTCCGGCCATTCTATGTGTTCTGTTTTATGCGTTAATCGAAAAGCGCATTACTCAATATTCACCTAAAGCAATCCGCATCTTCTTTGTGCCGATGGTTTCGATGGCGATAACCGTGCCCGTGACTTTATTGTTACTTGGTCCTATTGGTTATTATGCTGGGGAACTAATGGCAACCGTTATTTTATTTCTGTTTGCTAAACTGGGGTTTGTTGCTACCGCGTTATTAGCGGCGATTTTGCCTTTTATGATTGCAGCGGGAATGCATAAAGCTTTAATCCCTTATGCAGTCGCCAGTTTTACGCAAATCGGTAAAGAACTCCTTTATCTGCCAGCTTCTTTAGCTCATAACATTTCCCAATCAGGTGCCAGTTTTGCTGTGGCCTTAAAAACCAAAGATTCTGCTCTACGTTCTACTGCAATTTCTGCAGGTATCTCAGCATTTTTCGGGATTACTGAACCTGCCATCTATGGGGTAACACTGATTCGTAAGCAGGTGTTGTACAGTGTTATGTTAGGCGGCGCAGTGGGCGGAGCATTCATTGGCTTCACTGCAATTGAAGCATTTGCATTGGTTGGGCCTGGCATAGCAAGTATTACAATGTTCACCTCTCCCGATAATGCGATGAATCTGGTTTATGCCTTAATCGCTATTCCTATCTCATTTTTCACTGCTTTTGCTGGTGTACTCATCATGTGGCGAGAATCTTCTGGTGAAGCAGAAAATCAAGATCCTAATTCTAAATCAACGCATGCGACGCCCGCTGGAACTGAGCAACATACTTACTCTTTTTGGGCGCCAGTTATCGGGAAAGTGATTCCTCTTGAAGACGTTAAAGATGAGGTCTTTGCCAGCAAAATGGTAGGGGACGGAATTGCAGTGATTCCAACCGAGGGCGTGTTGTATGCCCCGATTGATGGCGAGATTTCAAGTGTGTATGAAACGGGGCATGCCATCAATATGATGAGTGCAAATGGGGCAGAGCTGCTGTTTCATATTGGTATTAATACGGTGGAGCTAGAGGGAAAATTCTTTTCGGTAAAAGTGAAGCCAGGTGATGAGGTTAACGCGGGTGATGAATTAGTCCGGTTCGATTTAGAAGCAATCGTCAAAGCGGGTTACGACCCGACAGTGATGGCTATCGTAGCTAATTACGAACACTTTCAAATTGAACCGGTGGCGGTACAAAAACAGGCCGTCGATAAAAATCAAACCCTATTTATGATAGAGGAGCTAGTTTAAATGAGTAATAAACGCTTTCCGGATGGATTTTTATGGGGCGGTGCTATCGCTGCAAACCAAGCTGAAGGGGCTTGGAATGAAGGTGGTAAGGGGTTATCTGTTGCTGATGTTGCCATGTTTAAAGCGAACGTCGATGTGAAGGATTACGCTAAGCATGTCGCGATAAACACTCAAACCATTGCTGCTGCTATGCAAGATGAGAGTGATGCCGACTACCCTAAACGTCGTGGTATCGATTTTTATCACCGTTACGCAGAAGATATCGCCCTGTTTGGTGAGATGGGGTTTAAAGCATTACGACTTTCTATTGCGTGGTCACGTTTGTTTCCAACGGGTGAAGAAGCTCAGCCCAATATGGAAGGGGTTCAGTTCTACATTAATGTGTTCAAGGAAATGAAAAAACACAATATAGAGCCCATCGTCACTTTGTCACACTATGAAATGCCGCTAGCACTTAGCGTTAAGTACAACGGGTGGGTTGACCGTCAGGTGATTGATTGTTTTGTGCGTTTTTCTAATGCATGTTTTGATTACTTTAAGTCTTATGTGAAGTATTGGCTAACGTTTAATGAAGTAGACAGTATCTGCCGCCATCCTTTCACTACGGCAGGCATTATTCCTGACAAACTGACGCTAGGAAAAGAAAAGCAAGAGATCTATCAGGCGCTCCATCATCAACTGGTGGCATCGGCCATGGTGACGAGAGATTGCCATGAGAAAATCCCTGAAAGTATGGTCGGATGCATGTTGACTAAATTGACGACCTATCCACACACCTGCCATCCGAAAGATGTTGAACTGACACTATTAAAAAATCTGGATAACTATTTTTACGCTGATGTACAAGTATTTGGTGAATATCCGCCGCTGACTTTAAGCCGCTGGCAACGAGAAGGCATTAAGGTTGAAATGACTCAAGCTGATTGTGACGTGTTAAAAGCGCATACCGTAGATTACGTTACGTTTAGCTACTATATGTCGATGACAGAATCGGCAAGCGATGATGTAGAACGTGCCCCAGGAAATACCATCATCGGGGTTAAAAACCCGTATCTGGATGAAACAGAGTGGGGATGGCAGATTGACCCGGTCGGTTTGAAAATTTCGTTGCTTGAACTGTACGACCGTTATCGTAAGCCGCTAATGGTGGTGGAAAATGGGATGGGAGCAAAAGATACTGTTGAGAATGGCAACATTCATGATCCATATCGTATCAAGTATTTCAAAGAACATTTTGAGCAGATGCGTGAAGCGATCAATATGGGCGTTGATTGTATTGGCTATACCTGTTGGGGACCGATTGATATCGTGAGTGCTTCGACTTCTCAAATGTCGAAACGTTATGGCTTTATCTATGTGGATCAAGATGATTTTGGCCAAGGTTCACTGGAACGTATGCGGAAAGATTCGTTCTATTGGTATCAAGATGTCATCAACACCAATGGAGAAAGCTTGTAATTATGTGATGAAACTAGTGGCCTTGAAGCTTATTTAGCAGCGTTTCGATGTCTTTCTTTCGCCCAGCGTTGGTAACGGGATAATCGGGGTCACTGGGATAAGTCAGCGTTTTTTTGAGAACGATGATCGCTTGCTGCTTTTCTCCTTGCTCGGCAAGAAAGTCAGCATAAAAATAATTGGTGGTACTATTGTAGGGATTCAGTTTTAAGCCCTCTTCCAAGAGTGTTTTCGCTTTGTCATCATTCCCAAAACTGATCGGCCAGCCGGGTGCTCGGTAATATAATGCGCCTAGGGTCACATAAGGAGCGCCATGCATTGCGTGCGGGTGCTTCTTGATCACCTCTTCCAAAATTCCTTTTGCTTCTTTGATCAAACCTAATGCTTTTGTAACGCCGGATACTCCCGCTAAAGAGGCGATATTAATCGCAAGTAACGTATTGACATTGGGATTATCGGGCGCTTTCTTTGCTGCTTCACGCAGTTGAGTGATCAGTGCTGAAAAACACCCTGCCTGCTGTTTCTTTTCGGTGACTTGGTATTGGCACTTTGCCCACTGGATTTCATAGGTATAGGTAGCGCTAACCTGATGAGCTGGCGCTGCTTGGCTGGTGGTGGCGAAGCCAATGAAGATTAGGTTCAAAAGTGCAAATAGACCAATAACGCGAACAAAAGAGAGCAACATGGAGATACCTTATCCTTGATAACCAATATCGAGTTTTTAATGATCACATAAAGAGAATGACAAAGTGATGACCACAGTGTTGAGCATAGCAAAAGAGCAAGGTTTACCTTGCTCTTAATTTGATATTCCTGCGAATAACGACGAGAAATTAATATTGAGAATCTTTCAGAATGCGTTCGCCGTAGATACCGTTTTTAGGAATAGGTTTGTAACTAGAGTTCGCTGAGCGCATAACACGAATCCCTTCCGCGCCGGCTTTACGAGCAGAGATGATATCGCCATCGGCATCGCCATAGTAAATTTTGATGTTATTGGCTTTGATGTACTGCGTTTTCATATATTTAGTGTGGCTAGAGCCAGAGAAAATAACGTCGTGCATATTTTTTATGTGGAACGTTTTTTTCAGGTAGTCAGTCGTGAAGTGACATTTCGACGGAGTACGTGCTGTAATGAAATAGATATCGTCACCACGTTCTTGGTGCATCGCAATGATTTTTTTCGCAATCTCTTTTGGCATACTGAACGCATCCCAACCACAGTTTGCCTTGTCCCAGAATTTTTGGTTACTTAGGTAAGAATAACCGCCGGGAGAAAATTCTTGTTGGCCACGGTAAAAGACGGGGGAACTAAATAGCGTTGTATCATCAACGTCTAGGCCAACAGCAATATGTTCTTTACCTTTTAGCTCATTTTTTATGTCGTCGACTGTGACCATTTTTAGATCTTTAGGGATACCATTATTGACTAATTCGATGGTTGAATAGCCTTTATGTGTGCCTGGTGTTTTTGGGTCAGCATTAGCCCCGGTACTAACCAAAGCACTAACGAGTAATGAAGTAACAAGAAGTGTTTTTTGCACCTGATTATCCTTAATATATAGCGAGTGTGACTTAATCTACATTAAAGACTGGATGCTATGTTGAGTTCCATAGAATGTCTGTGATCTATAGCTAACTATACTTAAGTTATTGAAATATGATGAGACCTAATCAAATGACGTCAAGATTCAGCTTATTGAGGCTGTTTGGCTATCATAAGGATTAATTGATTTATTCCGATTATGCTTTAAAAAATCGATCGCCAAACATGAATAATGCCAAACCTGTTAGCATGACGGCGAGCCCCGCGTATTTCCACCAATAGACTGGCCGGATCGGCATTTGAATTAAGCCAAAACTGTCGATCAACATTCCTGATATCAGTTGACCGATGATAAATAAAAACATGGCGTTAGTTATACCGATGCGGGGGGCTAAAAAAATACTGGTAAATACGGCTGCAGCACCAAAGAAGCCACCGGTCCAACGCCACCAAGGCTGTTGCGTTAATTGATTCGCCATACCAGACCATTGCACTTGGGTGGAAACTAAAATACCTAAGCAAAGCGAGCCAATACAGAAGGAGATAAACGCTGCCATCAATGGTTGATGGTTTACTCCTGTACTCAAACGGCTGTTGACGGCGGCTTGAATTGCTAAACCAAATCCACTGGCAAGTGCCATTACAAAATACAGCCAATTCATAATTCCCCCTAGAGGTTGACTTATTATTTTCGATACATCAATCGAGTCGTGCGTGAGATTTTAAGTAAGGTGCTGATTTGTAATTATAGACACTGAAGTATCTGAGTAGACAAGTAGGGGGAGCGGATAAAATAGTCAGAGACAGTGTGGTGCCAATAGCAAAGCGAATGAGAAGCTTAGTGGTCGCAAATTGGTGTCATTATTACTGGCTCTGACTTTCTAAGAATAGCGATTTGTTGATAATGTTACAAAATCAACAGCATTCTTGTTCGATCTTGTACAACAGATCCAAAGCTGGTTGATCCTCACATTGCTTAAAGTATTCAAACAGCATATTAAGTTGGTTCCCAATGAAATGCAGATTGTCGTGTCCTCTCTGATGTTGCTGGTTACGTTTGTCGCTAAAGTATGTGTGCCAACGGTCATCGCCTAATTGGTTGTTTAGATTACTTTCTAGCATACCAATTAATAGGTCGGCATTTTGGTTACATTTAATTCCTTCAAATGACACATAGCGGTCTACGGTATTGTCTGATTTTTCCATCTTATACTTCCTTTTTATGTAAAACCGTTCGTATAGGAACTCTTTCTATTGCAAACCTAATACCAACTTTCTAAAAAAGAAAAGCGAGCAATAAGCTCGCTGATAAAAATGCGTTGAGATGAATTCAGTTAGAAAGGTTACTGCTCTTTAGCCGCTGCCATCTCTTGTTCGCGTGTTTTCTTAGCCATCGCAGTGAGAAAGACTTTAAAGAGGATGCCACTGAAGTAGCCACTCAATGTTACGGCGAAAAATATGGACACAATGCAATCTATCCATAGGTAGTCGCTGGTGATGATTCGTGGTTGATAGATGAGAACTCCAAGAATGACGACCCAATGGCTCATGCAATAAAAGCAGCGGAATAAATAACTGATCATATGACCGCATTTACTTGCAAGCTCGCGAATCGGAACAAAAAGTTCGGTTTGGGTAATGGTGATAGAAATACTCGCTGAAGCAAGTGCAAGTACGATACATACCCAAAGTGCATGCAGTGATTCGGTAAAGAGTGCCATTATTGTGCCTTATTGATTTCATGTAACTTGATAAGTTACATGAAAAATTGATGTAGATCAATTTCGATCAACTATTGAATAGCAGCACAATAACGTTGGATAAAGTCATCATTTAAATTGGCCAAGCTGATCGTTTTAAATCGTTCTAAGATCAGATTCTTAGCTTGTTGCAATGTGTCGTCGAGTGAGTGATTGACGGTTTGTTCTACAACACAATTAGGTTCATGCTGTTCAAAGCCAATAGCGAATAATTGAGGACTACCCACTGCGTGGTAAATATCAAGTAGTGTTATTGTTGAAAAGTCACAGGCAATTGACCAACCACCGCCATGCCCCTTTTCTGAGCTAACGTAACCGGACTTTCTTAGCCCTGCCATGGTGCGACGAATGACCGCTGCGTTGGTATTTAACATGGCAGCTATCTGATCAGATGTCATTGGATGATCGGGTTGGCGTGCAAGGTGCAGCAAGATGTGGAGAACACGAGAGAGGCGACTATCGGTACGCATGAATAGGATCTTGTTTACTGAGGATATGATCACTGAGAATAACAGCCTGTGATCGTTTGTCTAGGGAGTCACGTTTAGATAGTAAAAAAGAGAGCCGAAGCTCTCTTTTTAGGTGTATGGTCGGACTGAGAGGATTTGAACCTCCGACCCCCGACACCCCATGACGGTGCGCTACCAAGCTGCGCTACAGTCCGATGAAAACACTCTAATCAACTTTAAGTTGAGCGTCAAGCTAAACCATATCTAAGAGTATGATTTAATTATCCTTTGCATAAAAGCGTTGTAGCTCTGTTAGGCCTTGTAATAATACTGGCAAGGTCGGGCTTTCATGCTTAATCCGATGGTAATGTTTATCGTATAACTTAAAGTTACCGAATTTGTCGACTACGGTTGTTTTATCACCAGTAATGAGTGCCAGTTCTCGTTCATCACCAGCTAGAATCCATTTTCGTTTTGTCTCATCAAATAAACTACGACCGCTACTAAAATCACTTGGGTTAGAAGAAACACCCATCAGGTCTTGTAAAATAGTGACGGAAAAGTCTAAGTGACTTGAACGATGTTTGAATTGTGCCGCCAATTTCCCCGGCCAGTGAATGACCATCGGTACTTTTATTTGGTATTGGCTGTAGTTACTGTTCGAGCCCCAACTGTTGGTGTTTGTTTCATCAAACTCCATACCATGATTTGAGGTGATAACGACAACGGTATCTTTTAGTAGAGCCATCGCTTGGAGTTTATCCAGCACTTTACCCAGTTCAGCATCCGCAGCTTGAACGGAGTGTTTGTAATCGGCTAACAGGCGTTTTTGTGTAGACTGCTCTGATGAATCACCATTACTAAAATCTTTAAAGTTTTCGACAGAGGTGAGCTCCATATAGCTAAACCAGTGATGAGAGCCTTGTTCAGTCGCCCACTGCGCCCAACGATTTATCGTTTGTATGTCTGGGTTGATCCCTTGTTTGAATGGCGTTCTTACCATAGGAAGCCCACGGAACATGGTCTCTTCGTATAAGGTGTCATCAAAGTTAGTGCCACTAAACAAACCGAAGTGATATTTGTGTTCTTTTAGCACATTAAGCATGACTGGCGACGCTCCTTGAGCAGTAATGCTGCTCGCGTAGCTGCTTGGTAGCCCGTAGAACAAACCAAATAAGCCAAACATGTCGTTACTAGAACTATAGTGGTCAAGAAAATTGAGATTATTTTGGGCAAATGCATAAGTGTTTGGCATATCTTGCTCATTCAATGCATCAGCACGCAAATTATTGACACTTATCACTAATACATTGAGTTCATTCGCTCGACGACCAAATTCAATTTTCTCAAGAGGGTAGTTCACTAAATCAACATTGTGTTGATTCTCTTCAAGACGTTTCAAGTACTCGTCGCGATCCAATAAACCATGCTTTTCCATAAAGGATTTAGCGGTCATTGGGTAAGACAACGGGAAGTTCGATTTTTGGCTGGTGACTGGCGTATAAAAATACGCATCAGACCAAACATAGATTAAATGGCTTGCAATAAAACAGACAAAAAAGACGGCCGCCATTGGGCGACCAATCCTTTTATGGGATAGTTTACGCTGTTTACGCCAAACCCATTCCGAAAGGCCGAGCTCTAAAAGGAAGATCAATGGCAACACCACGAAGAGGTGTTGCAAATCAGCACTGATACTGCTGGTTTCGTCGCTAAATAATAGCTCCCATACAACCGGAGTTAGGTGCAGATTAATAATCTGATAGGCTTGAGTATCCACTAACAGTACTGTGAGTCCAAAGGTGGAAAAACAGACTGCGAAAAAGCGGAATACTGCGCGTGACGGAATAATAAAGGTCAGCGGAAACAGAATCAGCAAATATAAAGCGAAAACCAAGAAACCAAAATGACCCACCCAGGAAACAGACAAATAGAGCTGCCCTAAAAAGGTATCAGGCCATGGTGATTGGGCAATATAACGCGTACCTATCAGCATCGCTGCAATGATATTGAAGAAGGCAAACCAGTGCCCCCAACCGACTAAACGTGATACTCGTTCGCCGTATGTGTTTCCGCTATCTACCATGTGATGTTCTGTTATTTATCCGTTTTTATGATGAACTCAATCTTCTAAAGATGACACCAAAGCTTGTGCGAATTTCTCTGCAATGGCTTTACGCTGCGCAGCCGCGACGTTCTGATTGATAACATTTGTGGCAATGTTGCCCGCGACCATCAAGGTTAACTCTGATGATGCTTGATGTTTTTCAAGAACAGCAGCAATTTCAGTCAAAATTGTTTCAACTTTTTCGTCACTATATTTCGATGTAATAGGCATAAATACTCTGATGATGATAGTAAAAGCGGCTTATGATAACCTACTATGCCTTACAACTGAAACCACAACGATGATAATTTCACTATGAGTCTGCACCTTTCTAATGTCATTTTGCATCAATTGCGTAAAAATGATAACGACGAGCTTGTCGTAAACTTTAGAGCACAAGCCCTTGATAATGATAACTCAACTGAGAACCTAGTGGCTGAATTGCATCGAGTTTTTAATGCAAAAGCAGGTAAAGGTTTTGGTTCTTTCCAATCTGACAGCGATTTTGAACTGTGGTTGCAAGAACTACGTCAGGGAACTCGCAATTTTTACGATTTCTCACAAATTAGCGCTCAGCGCCTAAAAGATGAACTATCTAAGTATCCATTTGCCGATGAAGGTATTTTGGTGATGGCTGAATATCAATCATTGGCGACAGATTACTTGTTTATTGGTCTTCTTCCTATGCACCAAAGCCTTAAAGTAACCGAAAGGCTTGATATCAGTGCAACCGACTACTTAGATATTAGCAAAATGGACATTGCTGCGCGTATAGATATTTCGAGTTATGAGACAGATAAAGAGTCAAACCGTTATCTAGCGTATATCAAAGGACGAGTTGGACGTAAGGTAGCGGACTTTTTCCTCGACTTTTTGCAAGCCGAAGTGGGCCTAGATACGAAACAGCAAAATCAGGTGTTAATGCAGGCCGTCGAAGATTTTTGTACCGATTCTCAACTGGAAAAGAGTGAAGCAATTAGTTACAAAAAACAGGTCTACGATTACTGTAATGAGCAGATTAAATCAGGTGATGAGATTGAAATTAAGGAATTGTCTGGTGAATTAGAGCCGACAACCGAAGGTACTAGCTTTCTAGATTTTACTCAGCAGCATGGTTATGAATTGGAAGAGAGCTTCCCCGGCGATCGAAGCACAGTACGTAAGTTAACGAAATACGTCGGTGCTGGTGGTGGTTTAAATATCAGTTTTGATAGTTTATTGATGGGCGAACGAGTGTTTTATGATCCAGAAACGGATACTTTAACGATTAAAGGTACGCCACCTAATTTACGTGACCAATTAACTCGTAATAAATAACGTTATACACATAAATAAAAAAGAGCGCGGTGCGCTCTTTTTTAATATTGGTTACTAATGTCGTTTATGCAGGTGTATTTTCTGAGGCCAGCACACTGTCATCATCACTACTTTGTGTTGCTTGTTTGGAATCAGTCGTCACCGGTTGGCATGGGTTAACAAACCAGCCCATATAAGAACAGACAATGGTAATAATGATACAAACAAAGCTTAACCACATGTAGGGGGCATAGGAGAGGGTTGCGACGCCTAAGATACTTGCCATATAAATACCGTTATCGCTCCATGGCACCATCCCTGAAGTTAATGTGCCGCCAAATTCTGCGTTACGCGATAGGTTCTGGCGTTCATACCCGAGGCGATCGTAATTTTTCGCACAGATTTTTGGTGTGAGGATCAGTGATACATACATGGCTGAGCCAAACACATTACCCAAGAAAGCGGTTGCGATCGTACTGACTGATAAAGAACCGGCACTTTGGACTCGATGCTCGAACAGTTTTGCGACGGTTTCCAGCACGCCTACTTTATCGAGTAACCCACCAAAACCTAAACCGAATACAATAACAGCGACCGAACCTAGCATGGATGACATTCCGCCGCGGTTTAAGATTGAATCAATGAACTCGACGCCAGAATGAATGCTAAATGGTGCCCATGCTGTTCTGAAAGCTTGCAAAAAGTCGACATCTTGGATCATGACTGCCCAAACAATACCGAGTAGCGAGCCGAAGCTAATAACAGGGAAAGAAGGCATCCTTAGCGCGAGTAAACCCAACACAATGACGACAGGTACAAATGAGTAGGGAGTAATGTAGAACTGATCTTCCATGGCATGCATCACGCCTTGTACTTGCGACATGTCTACTTGGCCGGAGTAGTGGAAGCCAAACAGCGTAAACATAATGGCGGTAATAATATAGCTGATAGTTGCAATCGGTAACATGCCACGGATATGTTTTACGACTTCTACGTTAGACATGGTAGAAGCCAAAATGACAGAATCAGATAATGGTGACATTTTATCGCCAAAGTAGCATCCAGAAAGCACAGCCCCTGCAGTAATAGCGGATGGCACTCCCAACCCTTGACCTATCCCCATCATAGCGATACCAGCCGTGCCGGCTGCACCCCAAGATGTACCTGTTGCTAAAGCGGTTAGTGAACAGATGATCATGGTGGCAAGAAGGAAAATAGACGGGTGAATGGCCTTTAATCCATAGTAGATAATCGTGGGTACGATACCACCAGAAATCCATGTGCCGACCAAGGCCCCTACAGCTAAAAGAATTAAAACAGCACCTAGGCCGTTTGATATGCCGTTTAATGCTGCTTTTTCTAAGTCTTGGTACTTATGACCAAGGCGAATTCCAAGAGTGATAATAATAAACCAGCCAATATACAGTGCGAGCTGAATTGGCAGATCCAATTTTGCGGTAAACGAAAATGCGAGTAGCAAAAATAAACCCAGTGATACCACTACCTGTAGCACGCTAGGTAAACGTTTTGGGGCCAGTGCCATTATAAATGCCTCTTGCGAATGGTTATGCTATTGGATGAACAGTAAAGCCGATTAAAACAAGCCGACACTCTACAGTAGTTGAATAAATATATCGAGTTTTGGCTTATAAAATGTAGATTACACTACGAAAATCGATTACTTACGACATGAAATGTTGTTTATTTGGGGTTGTTTTAAAATAAAGTGTTATGAGCTGTAAGCTCTCTGTAAACAAGTAGGAATCCATCCATGTGTTAGAGGGACATGCGTTTTAAACCGACCGATTTTGGACTTTTTGCCTAGTTGAGCTGGTTTACGGCAGAAATCATGTTCGTCGGATAGAAAAAGTTTGGGATTTTATCAAGAAACCCTTGAGATTTTATGCTGAACCACTTATAGATGGGGGTAAGTTTTTTAGGAGATAACACGGAGAGTGCAAGAATGAGAGTTGGTCTAGTTGGTTGGCGCGGTATGGTTGGTTCGGTACTGATGCAACGTATGGTAGAAGAAGGCGATTTCAATTTTATTGAAGCCGTCTTTTTTAGTACTTCGCAAATCGGTATTGCTGCGCCAAACTTCGGTAAAGAAGCGGGCACACTACAAGATGCCTTTGATATCGAAAGCCTTAAAAAATTAGATGTAGTCGTCACCTGTCAAGGTGGTAGCTACACAGAAAAAGTGTACCCAGAGCTTCGCAAAGCTGGCTGGAAAGGCTATTGGATTGATGCAGCATCAACATTACGTATGGTTGATGATTCGATTATCACGTTGGATCCTGTGAACTTAAAACAAATTCAAGCAGGTATTCATGGTGGTACTAAAACCTTTGTAGGCGGTAACTGTACGGTAAGCTTAATGCTCATGGGCTTAGGTGGTCTATTTGAGCGTGGTTTGGTTGAATGGATGAGCGCCATGACCTATCAAGCAGCTTCAGGTGCTGGCGCAAAAAATATGCGCGAACTCATTTCTCAAATGGGCGTGATTGCTGATTCTGTAAGTTCTGAGCTGGCGAATCCATCAAGTTCTATTCTAGATATCGACCGCAAAGTTTCTGAAACAATGCGTTCTCCTAGTTTCCCAACTGATCAATTTGGTGTACCTCTAGCGGGTTCATTGATTCCTTGGATCGATGTGAAACGTGAAAACGGTCAAAGTAAAGAAGAGTGGAAAGCAGCCGCAGAAGCTAACAAAATTTTAGGCATTCAAGATTCACCAGTGCCAATTGATGGAACTTGTGTACGTATAGGTTCTATGCGTTGTCACTCTCAGGCGTTAACCATCAAGCTAAAACAGAATGTGCCGCTGGATGAAATTGAAGAGATGATTGCTTCTCACAATGAATGGGTGAAAGTGATTCCAAACGATCGCGATATTACCGCACAAGAACTGTCTCCAGCAAAAGTGACTGGTACGCTTTCTGTTCCTGTTGGCCGTCTACGTAAAATGAGTATGGGTGATGATTTCTTGAATGCCTTTACTGTCGGTGACCAATTATTGTGGGGGGCGGCTGAACCTTTACGTCGTACTCTACGTATTATTCTGGCTGAAAAGTAAGCGTGTTCTAACGATCGGGGTTACTTACCTATAGAGCAGCCGACAAGGTTTAGTGAATAGGGAAGGGAGACAACAGCGAAACGCTGGTTTGCAGTGCTTCATGTTGAAAGTAATACCGTCATAGCGAGCAGCTCACTGACAATGCCAGTGCATGTTTATCTCCGAATCTGCACCAACAAAAGCGCCCAGTTAGGCGCTTTTTTCGATCATGAGTTATATAGGATTTAACCTAACCCCGGTAATAAGCTACGCAGACCGTTCGTAATAAACTCAATGCCTAAAGATCCAAGAATCAACCCCATAATACGTGTGATGACGTTAATGCCTGTTTGTCCGAGTAGTTTGACGATATATGGCGCCGAGCGAAACAATAACCAACTAGCAAAGCAGAATAGGCAAATGGTTATGCTGATACCTATGGTATCCCATGTGCTAGGGTAGCGTGCGCCATAGACAATTGTAGAACTGATCGCTCCGGGGCCTGCCATTAATGGCATTGCGAGTGGAACGACACCGACTTGCTCACGGCTTATGTACTCATTTTTTTCTTGTTTGTTCTGTTTATCTTCACCTAACTTACCGCTCATCATTGAGAAAGCAATGCTAATCAGCAGTAAACCGCCAGCAACCCTGAAAGAGTCAAGAGAGATACTAAACATATCAAGTAGCATCTGACCGCCGAGTAGAGAGCAAATTAGAATAACCCCAACAGAAATATTGGCAGTGCGAGCCGTTTTAAGGCGCTCTTCCTGTTCCATATGACTGGTAAGAGAAACAAACACGGGCATGATGCCAACAGGGTTCACTGCGGCCACCAGACCGAGAAAAAATTGCAAAAAAATGGCGAACTCAACACTGTTCATTAGGTCATCTCATTAAACGATTAAAAATCGTATGGCAATTGACTCATGATGAGCCAGAAAGGATACGAATGAAAATTGGCCGCTAATGTAAGGCAAAATATCGGTAACGACGAATGAAAAAAATTATGGTCGATTTTTGTCCACGCATTACAAAAAATAATAGGAAAAGACAATAATGCTGTTCAGTCGTGGTGGAGCAAGGCATGAAGTCTATCTAAGTTATGCGTTTGTTATCAAATTGACTGCATTATGTAGATATATTGGTTGACCTTAAATCAGTTGCAGTGTTTATATGTATACTACTAGTAGCACATTTGTTGTGTGTGGCGGTTGTTCCCATGTAGCAGAATGAAATTTTTTTACATAAAGGTGTAATTTTATTATTAGTTGTTGCTAAATTGCACATTAATGTGATTTTCTTCTAAAAATAAATTCTATTAATTTTCAAAGACTTATATATTTTTTACGCTGTAAATAAAATTTGTGTGTTTTTAATTTGAGGAACTGATCTGAGTCAATTTTTTTCAAAAGATGAAATATTATACTCAAGCCATGAAAGCAATTTACTAAGTATGTAGTCGTTTAAGTTGTTGAAATTCATGTGTTACTAGGGCGAATACTTACTAAAAAGTTTTTATATTTTAAATTTAGGAGATTCATTATGCCTGTAACTAACTTGGCAGAACTCGATGCTCTTGTGGCTCGCGTGAAAAATGCACAAGCGGAGTTTGCAACTTACTCTCAGGAGCAAGTCGATAAGATATTCCGTGCCGCATCACTCGCTGCAAACCAAGCTCGGATTCCATTAGCACAGCAAGCGGTTGAAGAGTCAGGAATGGGGATTGTTGAAGACAAAGTTATTAAAAACCACTTTGCTTCAGAATATATTTACAACAAGTACAAAGATGAAAAAACGTGTGGTGTTCTAGAAGTCGATGACAGCATGGGCACTATGACTATCGCAGAACCGGTTGGTATTATTTGCGGTATTGTTCCAACCACTAACCCAACATCTACAGCGATCTTTAAATCG
Source organism: Vibrio nitrifigilis (assembly GCF_015686695.1). NCBI lineage: Bacteria > Pseudomonadati > Pseudomonadota > Gammaproteobacteria > Vibrionales > Vibrionaceae > Vibrio > Vibrio nitrifigilis. The sequence goes on from NZ_JADPMR010000001.1 coordinate 720,386, forward strand.
CTCATCTCACTAAAAACTCGTAACGCTATTATCTTTTCACCTCACCCACGTGCTAAACACTCGACTAATGATGCGGCAAAATTGGTTCTTGATGCAGCTGTTGCTGCTGGTGCGCCAAAAGATATTATTGGTTGGATTGATGAGCCTTCAGTTGAACTGTCTAACGCACTGATGCGCCATGATGATATTGCCTTGATTTTGGCAACGGGTGGCCCAGGTATGGTGAAAGCTGCATACTCTTCTGGTAAACCTGCCATCGGTGTTGGTGCTGGTAACGTACCGGTTGTGATTGATGAAACCGCAGATATCAAACGTGCAGTGGCTTCAGTGCTCATGTCAAAAACCTTTGATAATGGTGTGGTTTGCGCATCTGAACAAGCCGTCATCGTTGTTGATGATGTATATGAAGAAGTAAAACAACGTTTTGCGACTCACAAAGCTTATGTGTTAAGTAAAGATGAAGCAGCTAAAGTGCGCGGCACATTACTTATCGATGGTGCACTTAATGCGAAAATCGTTGGTCAACCAGCAACTAAAATAGCAGAGATGGCCGGTGTTACGGTTCCATCTGATACTAAAGTGCTTATCGGTGAAGGTTTACACGGAAAAGTAACGACAGAAGATGCTTTTGCTCACGAAAAGCTTTCTCCAACGTTAGGTATGTTCCGTGCAACCAATTTTGAAGATGCTGTCGAACAAGCTATTCATATGGTTGAAATCGGTGGTATCGGGCATACCTCAGGTCTATATACCAATCAAGATAAGAACCAAGATCGTATCTTGTACTTTGGTAACAAGCTAAAAACATCTCGTATTTTGATTAATATTCCAACGACTCACGGTGGTATCGGTGATTTGTACAACTTCAATGTTGCACCATCATTGACACTAGGTTGTGGTTCTTGGGGTGGTAACTCGATTTCTGAAAACGTAGGACCTAAACACTTAATCAACAAAAAAATCGTCGCAAAGCGGGCAGAGAACATGCTGTGGCATAAACTTCCAAAATCCGTGTACTTCCGTCGCGGTAGCTTGCCAGTCGCTCTGGGTGACTTGGAAGGTAAAAAACGTGCATTCCTTGTGACCGACCGTTTCCTATTTAACAACGGTTACGCTGACGAAATTGTCGAGCTATTAAAAGCTCAAGGTATGGAAGTACAAACGTTCTACGAAGTAGAAGCCGATCCAACACTGTCTATTGTGAAGAAAGGTGCAGACCAAATGCACAGCTTCAAACCTGATGTGATTTTGGCTCTTGGTGGTGGTTCACCAATGGATGCAGCTAAAATTATGTGGGTTATGTATGAACACCCTGAAACTGAGTTTGAAGAACTTGCGATGCGCTTTATGGATATTCGTAAACGTATCTACAAATTCCCTAAAATGGGTCAAAAAGCAGAATTGGTTTGTATCACTACCACGTCAGGTACTGGTTCAGAAGTTACCCCATTTGCGGTTGTGACTGATGATGAAACAGGTGCTAAATACCCATTAGCAGACTACGAATTGACCCCTAACATGGCCATTGTTGATGCGAATTTAGTGATGAATATGCCTAAATCGTTAACTGCGTTTGGTGGTTACGATGCGGTGGTTCACGCATTAGAAGCCTATGTTTCTGTGATGGCGAGTGAATACTCTGATGGTCAAGCACTACAAGCTCTTAAACTATTGAAAGAGTACTTACCATCTAGTTATAAAAATGGTGCTAATGACCCAATTGCTCGTGAACGCGTGCATAATGCCGCAACTATCGCGGGGATTGCCTTCGCTAACGCATTCTTGGGTGTATGTCACTCAATGGCTCATAAATTAGGTGCCGAATTCCATATTGCGCATGGTTTAGCGAACGCGCTTCTAATGGAAAACGTGGTTCGTTACAACGCGAATGATAACCCAACTAAACAAACAGCGTTCTCGCAATACGACCGTCCTCAAGCACGTCGTCGTTATGCAGAAGTCGCTGAGCATCTTGGTCTAGCAAAACCTGGTGACCATACTGCAGAGAAAATACAAGCACTACTATCTTGGTTAAATGAGTTGAAAGTTGAATTGGATATTCCAATGTCGATTCAGGCGGCTGGCGTTAATGAAGCTGATTTCTTAGCAAAATTAAATGAGTTAGCGGTTGAAGCGTTCGACGACCAATGTACAGGTGCTAACCCTCGCTACCCATTGATTAGCGAGCTTAAAGAAGTTCTTCTTGCGTCTTACTACGGTAAAGCTTATGTAGAAGGTGAAACTTTTGAAGGAACAACTGTCATCAAGAAAAAAGCTGACCAAGTGGAAGCCGTAAAACGCGCCCACGAAGCAGCAAAGGCAGAAGAAGCCTCTAAAAGCAAACCAGCAAAAGCTGGATCTAAAAAGGCGAGAGAAGAAGCTTAAGCAACAGCTCTAACGTTCAAATATCTTTAACTCAAAGCTCTACATATGTAGAGCTTTTTTTGTGCATCAAGTAACCAAGTATTTACAAGGACAGGCAAAGTAACAATAAGATCTAATGTTATGAATGCACAAACAAAAACGCTCTTCATAATGAAGAGCGTTTAATAAGTCAATTAGTCTGCTAAGACGTTGGTCACGACTTTATACGTTGGGTCTTGTTGAACATCAATTTCAACCAAGCTGCCCGCCTTTTTAAGCAACTTATGACAATCTTGGCTTAGATGACGTAAATGAACAGTTTTACCCAGTGCTGCGTAACGGCCTGCAACTGTTTCTATCGCATCAATCGCTGAGTGGTCTACGACACGTGACTGTGCAAAATCGATAATGATGTCTTCAGGATCGTTTTGTGCATCGAATAACTCCATAAAGTTCGCTGCTGAGCTAAAGAAAATAGGGCCATTGATTAAGTATTCTTTAGTACCTGTGTCAGTTGTTTTAGTCACTGCGTGAATTTGTTTGGCATGTTGCCAAGCAAACATCAGTGCACACGCAACAATACCTACACCGACCGCAATTGCTAAATCAGTAAAGACGGTCACCACTGTAACCAGCAAGATCAGGAAGAAATCTTGTTTCGGTACGCGGCGTGCAAGTTTAAAGGTTGCCCATTCAAATGTGCCGATAACCACCATAAACATAACGCCAACCAGCGCGGCTAATGGAATCATTTCGATAAGAGATGATGTGAACAAGATAAAGATCAGTAAGCCAACAGCAGCGGTAATACCCGATAAGCGACCACGACCACCTGAGTTTGTGTTGATCATAGATTGACCGATCATGGCACAGCCACCCATAGCCCCAAACACTGAACAACTGATATTAGCAATGCCTTGGCCAATACATTCACGATTAGACTTACCGCGAGTATTGGTCATTTCATCGATGACCGATAAGGTCAGTAATGACTCAATCAAACCAACTGCAGCCAGAATGACCGAGTAAGGTAGAACAATCTTCAATGTTTCCCAAGTATACGGAACCTGCGGTAGAGCAAAGGTCGGTAAATCACCTGCTAAGGTTGCACTATCGTTACCTGCCATAGAGCGTAAGAAATCGACAACAGTTCGAGTATCTAGGTGGAATACTTGAACTAAAACCGTGACAACGATAATAGCGGCGAGTGAAGATGGCACCGCTTTAGTGAATTTCGGTAAAAAGTGGATGATCGCCATAGTCAAAGCAACCAGCGCGAGCATGATCCACATTTTATCTTGTGGCAACCAATCCATGACACCCTGTGCATTAGGCATTTTGAATTGGGCTAATTGGGCAAGGAAAATGATAATCGCTAGACCATTAACGAAGCCAATCATCACGGGGGTTGGTACGATTCGAATGAATTTACCCAATTTAAAGATGCCTGCGAGAACTTGAAGTACTCCCGCTAAGAAGACGGCAACAAACAGATATTGAACACCGTGATCTGCCACTAAAGCGACCATTACCACAGCCATAGAGCCAGTTGCGCCAGAAATCATGCCTGGACGACCACCAAAAATTGATGTCATTAGGCCTACTAGGAATGCGGCATATAAGCCGACCATTGGGTCGACACCAGCAACAAATGAAAAGGCAACGGCTTCAGGAACGAGGGCGAGTGCCACTGTGATTCCTGAAAGCACATCGTTTTTCACCGAGTGCGTTGAAAACTTCGGAAATTCAAACATGTCTATTGCTTACTTATTTTTAAAGGTGCTAGGTAACCAAATCAAGTGGATATGAGGTTATTCACTTAAGTGTAGACGATATCAACCCTGTGGGGGGATAGCAGTTGTTCTACGTAACGATTGGTATTGTGAACGGGGAATGCTACAGAAATGTTGCCAAGAGTTCAATATACAAGCAGTGGATTAACGCTTGTAAGTACAAGAAAGTGGCAAAGTATACCTAAGTAACCTTAAAAAGCTTAAAAAAAAGAGGCCACCATAAAGGTGGCCTCTGAGTTCTTTTCACCAAGTTACGTTAATTAGTAACCTTGAGGTTTGGTCATTTCAGCGCTAGCTTTTGAGCGAGCCGCTTGACTACCTGCACCGATAGAGTGGTAACGTTCACTTCTAAACGGTGCAGCCACAACAGTGATATCTTTCACTTCATGTGTGCCTGCTGCTTTAGTCATTGCTGACGATGCATGGCCTTTGTGATTCCAAACTACAGTACCACTGCTTTGAGATGGTGCCTCATCGCTGTCGACTGTAACTGTGCCCATTTCTACCTCAGTAGATTGAGCCTCTTCCACAACGTTTGCTTGCTCAGTCACTGGCGCTTCAATAGCTGATGCTACTGCTACTTCAGTTTCATCTACAGCTGGGGCTTCAACGTGACCTGACTCTTCGATAGTATCGACTAAAATCGGTGACTCTTCAACAATTGGTGCAACTTGTGATTCTTCCACGACAGGTGTCTGTACAGGTTGTTCCGTTACTGCTGGCTGTGGTTCACGACGAACAATCACTTTACCCATTGCCATTTCAGGACAAGCAAACCCGCCGAGCGAAGCAACGTCTACTGGTTTAGTTTCCATTGCTGGTGTTTCTGCTGGTTTTTGTCTAGTTTCTGGCTTAGTGATGCCATAACTTGGCATCACTTTACCCATCGCCATTTCTGGTGACGCTACACCACCTTTACGTAGGCGGAATGGGTTAGGGCGACGATCGCGACCGCGACGACGGCGTTGACCACTTGCGCGTAGATGACGAGGAGAGCGACGATTACGGCGTTGTTTAGGCTTGTCCTCAGATTCTACTTCAGAGCTTGCATCTTGGACGGGTTGTTCAACAACACTTGCAGGTGATGCTTCAGCCACTGTTTCAACCGGAGTAATAACATCTTCAACCGGAGTAATAACATCCATGACCTCTTCAGGCTCTTGGCTGTTCTTACGCACTTGTTTCGTTAGCTTACGGCGTTGACGACGTTCTTTAACCTTAGCTGCTTTCGTATCGTTTTGTTTATCTTGGCTAGCATTGTCTTTTGCCGCTTCGCCTTTCGCTTGTTCCGCTAATTGACGGCCTTGCTCTTGCAGTTTGCTGTCTTTTGCATCCTCATGAGCTTTGTTGTCATCGCGTTTGTTATTACGACGATCTTGCTTAGGCTTACGATCTTGACGCTGCTTGCGATTGTTATTGCTGTTGTTATTGCTGTCTTTTTCTGCGTTCGCATTGTCTTTGTTATTGCGATTATCGCTGCTCTTCTCGTTTACATCATTAGCGTTGCGATTGTTACGCTTGTTTTTGTCACGATTGTTACGGCGACGATCGTTATTGCGATCGCGACGAGGCTGGCGCTGCTTTTGTTCTGAGTTTTGTGTCTGCTCAGGTTCAACACTTTCAACACTTTTCGCTTCGGTCTTTTCAGCAGGTGCTTCTTCAGCAGAGAAGAAACTTGCCAATGCTTTCATAAAGCGACTAAACAAGCTTGGTTTAGCAGGCGCTGTTTCTTTAGGTGCTGCCGGTTTTTCAGCAGGCTTAGTTGCTGTAGTTGGCTCAGAAGGTGTTCCGAATCCTTTTAGCATTGGCTCTTCAATGCGTTTTGGTTTCAGTTCAGTGTCTGTTGTTTCCAAGCCTTCTGCTTCTTTCATGCTTTCCAGTTTCTTAGGAATCAAGTAAGACAGCAGTTTTTGTTCTTCACCCTCACGGATACGGATCACTTCAAAATGCGGAGTTTCCATATCAGAGGTAGGAACGATAGTAATCTTAACTTCTTGGTTGCGTTCAATGTGGTTAACAGAACGACGCTTTTCATTCAACAAGTAAGAGGCAATCGATACTGGAACGACAGCAAGAACTTGTGCTGTGTTGTCTTTTAGTGCTTCTTCTTCGATAAGACGTAAGACAGACAGAGCCAAAGATTCGTTGTCACGAATTACACCCGTACCGTTACAGCGCGGACAAATATGGTGACTTGCTTCAGCTAGAGAAGGGCTCAAGCGCTGGCGAGACATCTCTAAGAGGCCGAAACGAGAAATACGACCGATTTGAACGCGAGCACGATCCATGCGAACCGCTTCACGTAGACGACTTTCTACTTCACGTTGATGGCGTACTGGCGTCATATCGATAAAGTCGATAACAACCAAACCACCTAAATCACGTAGACGAAGTTGACGGGCAATTTCATCTGCTGCTTCTAGGTTGGTATTAAGTGCGGTTTCTTCAATATCGCCACCTTTGGTTGCGCGAGCAGAGTTGATATCGATAGAGGTTAGAGCTTCTGTAGGGTCAATAACGATTGAACCACCAGAAGGCAAGCGCACTTCACGTTGGAAAGCTGATTCGATTTGGCTTTCAATTTGGTAATGACTGAATAGTGGCACGTCACCATCGTATTTTTTAACTCGACTAACAAAGTCAGGGCGAACGACGTTGATGTGTTCCATTACTCGATCAAAGATCGTTTGGCTATCAATTAAGATTTCACCAATATCACGACGTAAATAGTCACGAATAGCGCGAACTACCACGTTGCTTTCTTGGTGAATAAGGAAGGGTGCAGGTTTGGATTCTGCCGCTTCTTTTACACGACTCCAAAGGTTGAGCATGTAGGATAAATCGCCCTGCAGTTCTTCAGCACTTTTACCGACACCCGCTGTACGAACAATTAAGCCCATACCTTGAGGTGTTTCTAGTGTTGATAATGCTGCTTTTAGAGCTGTACGCTCTTCACCTTCGATACGGCGAGAGATACCGCCTGCACGAGGGTTATTTGGCATTAATACTAGGTAGCTACCTGCTAGTGAGATAAAGGTAGTTAATGCTGCCCCTTTGCTGCCACGCTCTTCCTTTTCTACTTGGACAATGACTTCTTGGCCTTCTTTAAGCACTTCTTTAATGCTTGGACGACCTTGGTAGGTATATCCGTTTGGAAAGTATTCGCGGGCTATTTCTTTGAGGGGAAGGAAACCATGTCGTTCTGCACCGTAATCAACAAAAGCAGCTTCCAGACTTGGCTCAATACGGGTGATTCGTCCTTTATATATATTTGCTTTTTTCGATTCATGACCGGGACTTTCGATATCCAAATCGAAAAGTCGCTGGCCATCAACCAACGCGACACGCATCTCTTCTTTTTGAGTTGCGTTTATTAACATTCTTTTCATTGAAAAAATCTCGTTATCTTTATCTTTCGTTTTGATTTTCGTTCTTACTGCTGTGATTCGCTTTCAAGGTGCCTGATCCCATGGCTTATATGTACAGCCTCCCGGCTGGAAGGGATGCTCTAAGGGCACATCAGTTACCACAGACACATTGGTGCCTGTGATCCGCATCGTATGGCGGAGGATACTCAACATGAAAAGGCGATGAGTAGAGCAGTAAGAGGACGTTAACCAACCGTGTCTTACGCCACATGCTGCACATTGATTTCGGCCAACTACTCATTAACATTGCGCACAGTTGAAACACACAAAGTAAACTATAAGGCGTTTAACTATGGACAGGTGTGAACTATAGCAGTGACTGTGTAACACAGCAATCTGCTTTATTCGAAAGGACACAAAATTTTGCTTTCTGGCCCAAAAATGAGGTGCAGAGCGGGATTGAGTACAAAAAATACACATAAAAAGAGAGGGTTTTTTGTGCGGTTTTATCGTACATAATTCTGCTTTGGCGATTGGAGTTGTTGTCATTTTCTCCACTCTCAGTGCAGATTTTTAAAAAACAGTCATTTTTATACCCAAATGACCTCAAGGTGTTGTTTCAGTGAGAATGCATTTGCCCTTAGGCAAAGTACTGATTTAAAAATCAGTAACTCATCCTAGGGCGAGTATATCTAGTCACCGTAACGATAGTTTTTTGAGTAACACATTGAGAAATCCCCCCAAATTTCTAGGCTGAGCAGGTTTGGTCTCGATAGAAGTTAATGTTTCATCGGGAGCTACAATTGTTGGGTCTTCTGCTGGTAAATGGTTTCTTTGTTGTAGCTCTAATTCAATCTGGTTCGCAATTTCAAAATGGCTGAATAGTGACTCTTCACCATTGTATGATTTTACGCGATCGGTAAATTTAGGGTAAACCGAATTAACGTGCTCTAGCACACGTTCATAGATGGTGTCGCTGTCGATAAGAATTTCATCAATATCATGATGCAAATAGTCGCGAATCGCACGGTTCAATACGTTACTTTCTTGGTGAATTAAAAATGGTGCACTGTTTGAATCAGCTGCGTTTTTGATGTCTGCCCAGTGGTTGAGTATCACATTAAGGTCCCACTTTAGATCTTCGCCATTTCTTCTTATGCCTGCATTACGAACGATAAGACCCATACCCAGTGGAAGTTCCAGTGTGCTTAGTGCTGCTTTTAGTTTAATACGTTCATCACCTTCAATGCGGCGAGAAATTCCGCCAGCACGAGGGTTATTTGGCATTAATACTAGGTAGCTACCTGCAAGTGAGATAAAGGTGGTTAATGCTGCGCCTTCGCTGCCACGCTCTTCCTTTTCTACTTGGACAATGACTTCTTGGCCTTCTTTAAGTACTTCTTTAATGCTTGGGCGGCCTTGGTAGGTATATCCGGCTAGAAAGTATTCGCGGGCAACTTCTTTGAGGGGGAGAAAGCCATGTCGTTCAGCGCCATAATCAACAAAAGCAGCTTCTATACTTGACTCTATACGGGTGATTCGTCCTTTATAGATATTGGCTTTTTTCGATTCATGACCGGGGCGTTCGATGTCCAACTTGATGAGTTGCTGATCGTCTATTAGAGCGACATGGATTTCTTTTGTTTGAGTGGTATGTATTAATAGTCTTTTCATCGAAAAATCTCATTATCACCTTTTGTTGTCAGTTATCGGCTCATTAGCCATACCAAACTGAATGATTTTTAGTCTTCTGCAGGAAGCGATGAACTATAGCAATGACAATAATCCTCGCCAATTGGCTTTAGATTTGAGGTGTGAAATTTTGCGTCTTGTTCCCAAAAATGGCGAACTGAGCCAACTAAAGTATGAATATCAATTGGACACAGATGGTGTGTTGATGTTTTTTCAGCGTTTAAGCCGTTCTAACAAGAATATTGCTGTTATTTTTACCGTTTGAGACAGGAATAAACGTAAAAGCTCGCTTTTTGATAAACACCCAAATAGGTTTTTGGCTGAATTAAGGTTAAAATAGCTGCCATGAGTGAAATTAAAACACAAGTCCAGTTCGTTGATATTGACGAAGACATGGCTGGTCAACGTATAGATAATTTCTTACGTAACCAATTAAAAAGTATTCCTAAAAGCATGGTGTATCGCATCTTGCGTAAGGGCGAAGTGCGCGTTAATAAAAAGCGAGTGAAAGCAGAATATAAAATTGCAGCTGGTGACGTTGTACGTATTCCTCCGGTTACGATACAAGAACAAGATGTGAATGCGCCTGCTCCAGTTAGCACTAAACTCAATAAAGTGGCTGAACTTGAAGACCGTATTATTTATGAAGATGATCATATGCTCATCTTGAATAAACCATCAGGTACTGCGGTTCATGGAGGAAGTGGGCTAAAATTTGGCGCGATAGAGGCGTTGCGGGCGCTGCGTCCTCAGGCTCGTTTTCTTGAATTAGTGCATCGTATTGACCGAGATACATCAGGTATTTTGTTGGTCGCTAAAAAGCGTTCTGCACTACGTCACCTTCAAGCTCAGTTTCGTGAAAAGACCGTGCATAAGTATTACTTTGCATTGGTGATGGGGCAGTGGAAGAATAACTGTAAATCAGTTAACGCACCGCTTTTGAAAAACGAAGTGAACAGTATTGTACGTGTTAACCCTAAAGGAAAACCTTCAGAAACACGTTTCAAGATTCTAGAAAAATTCAAAGAAGCGACGTTGGTGCAAGCAAGCCCGATTACTGGCAGAACTCACCAAATTCGCGTGCATACTCAGTATATGGGGCATCCTATTGCGTGGGATGACCGTTACGGAGATCCTCGTTTTGATGCCTACACGGCTCAATTTGGTATTCAGCGTCTATTTCTCCATGCGGCGAATATTCAATTTACTCATCCGGGTAGTAATGAACGTGTTGAAATACATGCGCCTTTAGAAAGACGATTAGAAAAAGCATTGGAGCAAATGCGTAAAGATCGTTGAGCCAAGGTTTGAGTTGCAGGTTTATTGATTAAGAAGGCTTAGTTAACGTAAGCCTTCTTTTTTGACAGCTACTAATCGCTCATAATCATTAGATGGCACGTAAGCCTTGCTTTTCTAACATGCTGATAAGAGTGATGAGAGGTAGACCGATAAGGCTATTGGGGTCTTTCCCTTCAAGCTTTTCGAAAAGAGCGATGCCTAACCCTTCACTTTTAAAGCTGCCCGCACATTGTAGAGGTTGTTCTTTACGAACATAATTTTCGGCCATTTCACGGGTCAGTTCGCGAAAGTGAACATTAAACGCCTCACAGGTCGATTCTGTTTCGCCTGTCTGTGTGTTATGAACCGCCAGCCCGGTATAAAAAGTGATGCATTGGCCACTTTGACTCAATAACTGTTCTACCGCTTTTTCCTCTGTATGAGGTTTACCGACGATTTGCTCGTTAATCACACATACTTGATCACTGCCAATGACAAGGCTTGGACAATTAATGGCACAAGATTGTGCTTTAGTGATCGCCAAACGTGTTACAAGTTCTTGAGCGCTTTCATTTGTGAAAGGCGTTTCGTCACAGTTTGGTTTTGCTGTGATAAAAGGAATTGCGAGTTTTTCAAGCAATTGTTGGCGAAAAACCGAGGTAGAGGCTAAAACAAGTTGGTAATTCTGCATTTTAATTTACAATGTTCGTAGGTTTTGTAGCAGCATATCTTATTCACTATTGCTGTTCATAACTATCGACGTGAAAAGGGAAAAAAAAGTAACTTTTTTGCCTTTTTCTTTGACTAAACTTGTTTAGGAAGATAATATTCGCGCCCTATGCAAAAGGTAAAAATACCGCGAACGGTTGATCCGGGCAAAGCGGCTCAGAAACGACTTGATTACGATGGCATCATCCAAGTCAGTCTTTTCAAGCGCTTAGCTGAATCAGTCGAAGGCGTAAAACGCGACGCTCAAGTAACATTGTCATTTGGGTTGGATGAACAGCGACTCGTTGTTATCTCTGGTAAAGCTAACATCGAAGTTGATTTAGAGTGTCAACGCTGTAACGAGGTTTTCGCATATGAATGCGATGTCGAGTTTACTTATACACCGTATTACAGTGAAAAAAGTGAACAAGACGCACCGGAAGAGTATGATTTGGTAGATCTTAACGAATACGGTGAAGTGGACCTTATACAGTTAGTTGAAGACGAGTTCATCTTAAACTTACCCCAAGTTGCAATGCACGATGAGTCAGAATGTAGCGTTGAATCAGACAACTTGGTGTTTGGTGAACTTCCGAAAGAAGTTGCGGAAGAAAAGCCGAATCCATTCGATGTTTTAAAAAGTTTGAAGAAATAATCGCTTCAAACGTTACTTAACATAGGAGTAGGGTCAATGGCCGTACAACAAAACCGTAAAACACGTTCTAAGCGTGGCATGCGTCGTTCACACGATGCGCTAACTACAGCTGCTCTATCTGTAGACGCGACTTCAGGTGAAACTCACCTACGTCACAACGTGACTGCTGACGGTTACTACCGTGGCAAAAAGGTTATCAACAAGTAAGGTTGACCTTTGCTTTATTTAACCGTTGCACTTGATGCAATGGGCGGTGATTTCGGTCCCCGTGTCACAGTGCCTGCCGCCGTGCAGGCACTGTCGCATTTCCCGGAGCTGAAAGTGTCTCTTGTAGGCGACCAGTCACAAATTGCCCACCAACTATCTCTACTAGGTTGCAAGCCAAATTCTCGTTTGAGTATTGTGCATAGCGACCGAGTTATTTCTAACTCAGAGAAACCTTCTTTAGCACTTCGTCATAGCGTTGGGACATCCATGGGAATTACCGTGGATCTTGTTGCGAATGGCAAAGCAGACGCTTGTGTAAGTGCTGGCAACACCGGAGCTTTGATGGCTCTCTCCCGTTTTAGACTAAAATTGTTACCAGGCATTGATAGGCCGGCACTTGTGTCAGCGTTACCAACGGCAAGTGGTAAAAAAACGTGGATGCTAGACTTAGGCGCGAATGTGTCGAGTGATGCAGATTCATTGTTTCAATTTGCAGTAATGGGAGCAGCGTTAGCAGAAGAACATTTAGGCCGTCCCCCGCGCGTGGCAATATTAAATATTGGCGCTGAGGAAATAAAAGGCAATGATCTTGTCAAACGTTGTGCAGAGATGCTTAATCAAACTCAAGCAGTGAATTACATTGGTTATATTGAAAGTAATCAATTACTTCTCGATGTTGCAGATGTTATTGTTAGCGATGGCTTTGTCGGTAATGTATGCCTTAAGGCATGCGAAGGCACAGCACAACTCTTTATTGATAAGCTTAAAGATAGATTTTTAGCTTCATCCATAAAGGGTTGGATTGCTCGAAAACTGTTTTCGGATTTATTTACAGAACTAAAAACGTTGAACCCCGACCAGTATAACGGTGCAAGTTTGTTAGGATTGCGCGGCATTGTCATAAAAAGTCATGGAAGAGCAGATGTATCCGCTTGCGTTAATGCAATTTCTGAGGCGGTACACGAAATCAAACGACAAGTACCCAGCCGGATAAGCGATCGTTTGGAAGCGGTTTTACTCGAGAGGCATTATTAGTCTTCATGTATAGCAAAATATTAGGTACAGGCAGCTACCTGCCATCTCAGGTTCGTACGAATGCGGACTTGGAGAAAATGGTAGATACAAGTGATGAGTGGATTGTCACTCGCACCGGAATCCGTGAGCGCCGTATTTCTGCTGAAAACGAAACAGTGGCAGATATGGCAACCATTGCTGCGCGTAATGCGATAGAAATGGCTGGTATCGATAAAAACGATATCGATATGATCATTGTCGGTACGACTAGTGGTAGCCATAACTTCCCATCATCTGCTTGTCAGGTTCAGGGGCAATTAGGTATCAAAGGTTGTCCAGCATTTGATATTGCTGCAGCGTGTTCAGGCTTTATTTATGCGTTATCTATCGCAGATCAACATATTAAATCAGGTATGTGTAAAAACGTACTTGTGATCGGTGCTGATGCATTGTCAAAAACCTGCGATCCGACAGACCGTTCTACTATCATTCTATTTGGTGATGCAGCGGGTGCAGTAGTACTTGGTGCAAGTGAAGAGCCTGGTATCATCTCAACGCATATTAATGCGGATGGTGCATTCGGTGATTTATTAAGCCTTGAATCTCCAGAACGTGGTGGTGAAGCTGATAAATGGCTACACATGGTCGGTAATGAAGTATTTAAAGTCGCAGTGACTCAATTGTCTCGTTTAGTGAAAAACACACTAGCGGCTAATAATATGGACAAGTCAGAGTTGGATTGGTTGGTTCCGCATCAAGCGAACCTTCGTATCATTTCTGCGACAGCAAAGAAATTATCAATGTCACTAGATCAAGTGGTTGTGACACTAGATCGCCATGGTAATACATCAGCAGCAACTGTCCCGACTGCTCTCGATGAAGCGGTTCGTGACGGACGAATTCAACGCGGTCAAACGTTGCTTCTTGAAGCATTTGGCGGCGGCTTCACTTGGGGCTCTGCCCTCGTTAAGTTCTAGTTAGACATTCGATTATAAGAGGCCAATTTGTGCTTCTTATAGTCATTCTTATTGAAAGGAAAAAAACAATGAGCAAGTTTGCTATCGTCTTTCCAGGTCAAGGTTCTCAAGCGGTTGGAATGCTATCTGATCTTGGTGAACAGTATGATGTCGTAAAACAAACATTTGCTGAAGCATCTGAAGCGCTAGGCTACGATCTATGGGCTTTAGTGCAAGATGGCCCTGCTGAAGATCTAAACCAAACTTTCCGCACACAGCCTGCATTATTAGCATCATCAGTGGCTATTTGGCGTGTATGGCAAGAACAAGGTTTAGAACAGCCTGAAGTTTTTGCAGGTCACAGCCTAGGTGAATATTCTGCGCTTGTTTGTGCTGGAGTTATCGACTTTAAAGAAGCGATTAAGTTAGTTGCTCTACGTGGTGAACTAATGCAAGCTGCGGTTCCTGCAGGAACTGGCGCAATGTACGCTATCATCGGTCTAGGTGATGACGAAATCGCGAAAGCATGTGAAGAAGCTGCACAAGGTGAAGTGGTTTCTCCAGTTAACTTTAATTCTCCTGGTCAAGTCGTTATCGCTGGTCAAAAAGCAGCAGTAGAACGTGCAGGTGCTTTGTGTAAAGAAGCGGGCGCTAAACGTGCTCTTCCTCTTCCTGTTTCAGTACCTTCGCACTGTGCTCTAATGAAACCAGCAGCGGATAAACTTGCTGAAGCATTAAAAGAGATTGAATTTAACGCACCGCAAATCCCTGTTATTAACAATGTGGATGTAGCGGCTGAAACTGCACCAGAAAAAATTAAAGATGCGCTTGTTCGTCAACTTTACAGCCCAGTTCGTTGGACTGAAGGCGTACAAAAAATGCATGAGCAAGGCGTTGAAAAATTATTCGAAGTTGGTCCAGGTAAAGTTCTTACTGGTCTAACGAAACGTATTGTTAAAGCCCTTGACGCAGCCGCCGTGAATACTGTGGCTTCACTTGAAGCGGTTAAGTAAAGAGTAGGATATAAACATGAGTAATTTCATGAGCCTTGAAGGTAAAGTTGCCCTAGTTACTGGCGCTAGCCGTGGTATCGGTCGTGCGATCGCTGAGCATCTTGTTGCTCGCGGTGCGACCGTTGTTGGTACTGCAACTAGTGACAATGGTGCTGAAGCAATCAGTGCTTATCTAGGCGACAATGGTAAAGGTCTGGCACTTAACGTAACAGACGTTGCTTCTATCGAAGCTGTATTAAAAAGCATTAACGATGAGTTCGGTGCGGTCGACATTCTTGTCAATAACGCGGGTATTACTCGTGATAACCTATTGATGCGAATGAAAGATGATGAGTGGACAGACATTCTAGACACTAACCTAACATCGATCTTCCGTCTATCTAAAGCAGTGCTACGTGGCATGATGAAAAAACGCCACGGTCGTATTATCAACATCGGTTCGGTTGTTGGTACTATGGGCAACGCGGGTCAAACTAACTACGCTGCAGCAAAAGCTGGCGTGATTGGTTTCACTAAGTCAATGGCACGCGAAGTTGCATCTCGTGGCGTAACAGTGAATACTGTGGCTCCTGGTTTTATCGAAACAGATATGACTAAAGCGCTAAACGATGAACAACGTGCTGCTACACTTGCACAAGTTCCTGCGGGTCGTCTGGGCGATCCTAGTGAAATTGCTTCAGCGGTTGCTTTTTTAGCATCTAACGAAGCGGGGTACATTACTGGCGAAACATTGCACGTTAACGGCGGAATGTACATGGTTTGATACCATTTCTTACTGAGTCGGATATAAACTTGTGTTAGAATTCCGTCTCTTTAAGAAGATTGAAAGTTATTTGGACATAATCTGTGCATGATAACTCTCAATATTGGTATGAATTTCGGTTAAAATCGTCAAAATTGTGGTTTGACCAGCAAGGTCCCCCTTGCAACTTTCCCTAGTTCTAATAAACTACGGAATCATCGCATTAGGCGAAATCTGTAAAGGAAAAGAAAAAATGAGCAACATCGAAGAACGCGTAAAGAAAATCATTGTTGAACAGCTAGGTGTAGACGAAGCAGAAGTTAAAAACGAAGCTTCTTTCGTTGAAGATCTAGGTGCTGATTCTCTAGACACTGTAGAGCTAGTTATGGCTCTAGAAGAGGAATTCGACACTGAGATTCCTGATGAAGAAGCAGAGAAAATCACTACTGTTCAAGCTGCGATCGACTACGTTAACAGCGCTCAGTAATATCTCTCCCCAGGCGGCCCTCTGGCCGCCTGAGTTTTTTATAACTCATCTATACCTCTCATAGAATTTTTCAATTCCGGAGAATATGATCGTGTCCAAGCGTCGTGTCGTTGTCACTGGCATGGGTATGTTGTCACCGGTAGGCAACACAGTAGAATCTTCTTGGAAAGCCCTGCTAGCTGGTCAAAGTGGTATCGAAAATATCGAACACTTTGATACTACTAATTTTTCAACTCGTTTCGCAGGTTTAGTTAATGATTTTAACTGCGAAGAGTACATGTCTAAAAAAGATGCTCGTAAAATGGATTTATTTATCCAATACGGTATCGCTGCGGGTATTCAAGCTTTAGACGATTCTGGTCTAGAAATCACCCCAGAATTTGCGCCACGTATCGGTGTGGCAATTGGTTCTGGTATTGGTGGTTTGGATCTTATCGAGAAAGGCCATACCGCTTTAGTGGAAAAAGGCCCACGTAAAGTAAGCCCATTCTTTGTTCCTTCAACTATTGTCAATATGGTTGCGGGTAACCTTTCTATTATGCGTGGTCTGCGCGGTCCAAATATCGCGATTTCTACTGCATGTACAACTGGCCTACATAACATCGGCCATGCTGCACGTATGATTGCTTACGGTGATGCAGAAGCGATGGTGGCAGGTGGTGCTGAAAAAGCATCTACACCTCTAGGTATGGCTGGCTTTGGTGCTGCAAAAGCGCTTTCTACTCGTAACGATGAGCCACAAAAAGCTTCTCGTCCATGGGATAAAGACCGTGATGGTTTTGTTCTGGGCGACGGCGCTGGCATTATGGTTCTAGAAGAGTATGAACATGCAAAAGCTCGTGGTGCGAAGATTTACGCTGAACTTGTTGGCTTCGGTATGTCTGGTGATGCTTATCATATGACTTCACCTAGTGCTGATGGGTCTGGCGGCGCGCTAGCGATGTCTGCGGCTATCCGTGATGCAGGTTTAGACGGTGCTCAAATCGGTTACGTGAATGCTCACGGTACATCAACTCCAGCGGGTGATGTGGCTGAAGTGAAAGGTATTAAATTGGCATTAGGTGAAGAAGGGTCGAAAAGCGTTCTTGTTTCTTCAACTAAGTCTATGACTGGTCACTTATTGGGTGCTGCAGGCTCTGTAGAGTCAATCATCACTATTATGTCGCTTGTTGATCAAATCGTTCCACCAACCATTAACCTGGACAACCCAGAAGAAGGTTTGGATATTGATTTGGTTCCTAACACTGCACGTAAAGTGGAAGGCATGGAGTACGCAATGTGTAACTCATTTGGTTTCGGTGGTACTAACGGTTCACTGATTTTCAAACGCGTACAATAAACCAATAGTATTAATTGGTTTAAGTCTACCTTATCTATATGATGAATTGAGACTTGAGTTAGAACGGCTTGATGCATAGCATTAAGCCGTTCGTTTTTCTGGTCTATAACATTTTAACCCGCATCAAGTTATAAGATGGTAGGCTTTTCATTCTACTTATAATGATTAGATAATTAATAGATTGGGTATAACGACTGTAAGCAAGGATGAGTCATGGTTTGGGTAAATGGCAAAGTGAGCGAACATGTCGCCGTAGGTGACCGCTCTTTCCAATATGGTGATGGATGTTTCACTACTATCCTGACTTGTCATGGTCAGATCCAGCGTTGGGAATTGCATTTAGAGCGGATGCGCTCATGCATCGATGCGTTGGGAATGACTCAACCTGATTGGACTCTCATCGAGCAATGGTTAGCAATGGCCATTTTACCAGATGCTAAAGCCGGCCTAAAATTGCACGTTAGCCGCGGTAGCGGTGGGCGTGGCTACAGTCCTGCTCAAGTTAGCCATCCCAATGTTACTATTAGCAACTTTGCATTTCCTGAGCACTACATTCAATGGCAACAGTCAGGGATAACGCTTGGGATCTGCCAAAAAAAAATGGGGTTAAATCCTTTACTCGCAGGTCATAAACACAACAATAGGCTCGAGCAAGTATTGCTGAAAGCTGAGATGGAACAGCACGGCTTTAGCGATGGGATCTGTGTTGATCTTCGCGACTATATTGTTGAAACAACAATGGCAAACGTATTTTGGTTCAGTAATAGGCAGTTATTTACTCCTGATTTGACGATGGCAGGAGTAGCCGGTACGGCACGAAAAACTGTGTTAGAACTTTGTTCGAAACTAGAAGTTGATGTTCATATTGGGCATTATACTCTGCAAGATATAAAACACGCTGAAGAGGTGTTTGTGTCGAATGCGATTATGGGAATTGTTCCAGTTTGCCAGATTGGTGAACAAGAGTATTCAATAGGAAATCAAACACGACGTCTTCAGGAGAATTTTCATTCGTGCTAAAGAAACTCGCCATTATTGCTATCGCTCTCATTATTGTTATGACGGGTGGTTATCTCTTTATCAATTCAAAAGTGACGCAGTATCTGCAACAACCTCTGGTGATTCAAGATGCTAAGGTCATTACTATTCCTTCTGGCGCGAATATTAATCGTGCGCTCTCCATTTTGCAGAAGCATCAGTGGATTCACACCAGCTTTTCTGAACGTTTTGTGCGAAGGGTTAGGCCCGATCTGGTCAATATCAAAGCTGGCACTTATCAGCTCACGCCGAAGATGTCTCTGACTGATGCTTTACAGGTATTTAACTCTGGTAAAGAGCACCAATTTGCGATTACTTTCGTCGAAGGAAGTCGTTTTTCGGAGTGGCGACAAATACTAGACAATACCCCATATCTCAAACATACGATTAAAGATGAGAGCGAAGCCGATATCGCTAAGTCTTTAAATATCGAGCACGATAAGCTCGAAGGTTTATTTCTCGCCGAAACATATCACTTTACCGCAGGTGAAAGCGACTTAGATATTTTACGTCGTGCGCATAAAAAGCTTATGGCCTACTTAGATAGCGAATGGCAGAAAAAAAATAAAGATTTACCGCTTAAGTCACCTTACGAAGCATTAATTCTCGCCTCGATCATCGAAAAAGAGACCGCTATTGAGAGTGAACGTGAGAGGATCGCTTCGGTATTTGTCAATCGCCTGAATAAACACATGCGCTTACAAACGGACCCAACTGTCATTTATGGCATGGGAGATCATTACCAAGGTAATATACGTCGCCAGGATTTACGCCATAAAACACCATACAATACGTACGTTATTTATGGGCTGCCACCAACGCCAATCGCCATGGTGGGTAAAAATGCAGTGAATGCCGCTTTGCATCCAGAAGATTCAGATTATCTCTATTTTGTCGCTAGTGGTAATGGCGGACATGTTTTCTCGAAAACTTTAAACGAACACAATCGCGCAGTACGCGCTTACTTAAGATATCTTAGAAGTCACAAATGAACGGTAAATTTATAGTCATTGAAGGTCTTGAAGGGGCCGGTAAAAGCACGGCAATCGAGGCAGTCCTTGCGACCTTAACAGCGCATAATATTGATAATTTGGTTCGTACTCGTGAGCCTGGTGGTACGGTATTGGCCGAAAAAATGCGTGCTTTAGTAAAAGAAGAGCATGAAGGTGAAACGCTTCAAGATATGACGGAGCTATTGCTCATGTACGCTGCGCGCGTGCAATTGGTTGAAAACGTGATTAAGCCAGCTTTAGCGCAAGGGGCGTGGGTAGTCGGCGATCGTCATGATCTTTCATCACAAGCTTATCAAGGTGGTGGTCGTCAGATCAGTACCGAGACGATGGACAGTTTAAAGCGTACGACTTTAGGTGACTTTAAGCCTGATTTTACGTTGTACCTTGATATTGATCCTCGAGTCGGATTAGAGCGTGCCCGTGGGCGTGGTGAGTTAGATAGAATTGAAAAAATGGACATCAGTTTCTTTGAACGTACTCGAGCACGCTACCAAGTATTAGCCGCTCAAGACGATTCTATTGTTACGATCAACGCTGAACAATCGATTGAACAGGTCGCAGCTGATATTCGTAGAGCACTAGAAAACTGGTTAAAGGAATAAGGTTAGGCGTATGTCTTCGTTATACCCTTGGTTAGCTGAACCTTGGCAACAGTGGCAGCAGAGGTTAGACGACGGTACTTTTGCTCATGCGACATTAATACTAAGTCAGCAGGGGATGGGGGCCTTTCAGTTAGCGGAGCAGTTTGCGCGCGCTCTGATGTGCACGACCTATACCAGCGAGCCATGTGGATTTTGCCATGGATGTGGGCTGATGAATTCAGGCAGCCATCCTGACTACCACGTGGTTCGCCCTGAAAAAGAAGGGAAGGCGATTACTGTTGATCAGATAAGACAGTGTAACCGGTGGGCGCAGGAGTCTTCGCAGCTTTCTGGCTATCGCATTATTGTGATTGAGCCTGCTGAGGCTATGAATGAGTCGGCAGCAAATGCCTTGCTTAAAACTTTGGAAGAGCCTCCTGAAAAGTGCGTGTTTGTTTTATTGACTCACCAAGCTAATCATTTGTTGCCAACAATAGTCAGCCGTTGTCAAAAATTAATTATCCAGACACCAGCTGCGCAGAATGTGAGTGATTGGGTCGGCACGACACTTAACCAAGCCATTCCACCATTTGCGGCACATTTACATGATAACTCCCCATTGCTTACCAAAGCATTTATAGAAGAGGGAGGAGTCAAGCAATATAACGCAGTAGAGCAAAGTTTTATCAGTTCTCTTGCTGGTGATATGAGTGCCGCTTTAGAATGTGCAAAATTGATCGCTCAATCACCCACCAGACATTTAAGCTGGTTATGGTATTTACTCAGTGACGCACAGAAGGTTCAGTTTGCTGTCAGCCAACCTGCGCAATTGCCGGGGGCTCAAGCTGTCTCTGAACTCCTGAGCTACAATGTGTTGTACCAACAAAGCCATAAGCTACTTGAAATGATGGAGCAATTGCGAGTCTTTAGTGGTTTAAATGCAGAACTTCTTATTACTAACTGGCTATTTAATATTAACGAGGAAACATGTTTGTAGATTCTCACTGTCATCTCGACAAGCTCGATTACGACGAGTTACATACTGGTATTGACGATGTCTTAAATAAAGCGGCAGAAGTGAACGTTAATGAGTTTCTATCAGTCAACTGTACGTTAGATAGCTTCTCTGAAATGTTGGAATTGATTGAGCCACATAAAAATGTACACGCGTCATGTGGAGTGCATCCTCTCGATGTTGAAAGCGAATTTTCGCTCGATATTTTTCGTCGTTATGCTCAGCATCCGCGAGTTGTGGCGATTGGTGAAACAGGATTAGATTACCATTACAAACCTGAAACAGCCGATTTGCAGAAATTGCGCTTTAAGCAGCAAGTTGAATTGGCCGTGGAGCTTAATAAGCCACTAATTATTCATACCCGTAATGCCCGACAAGATACATTGGACATTTTACGCGCAGGTGGGGCAGAGCGCTGTGGTGGTGTTATTCACTGTTTTACCGAAGATTTGGCATTTGCTGAAGCGGCGATGGAACTTGGGTTTTACATTTCAATTTCTGGTATTGTGACATTTCGCCAAGCTGATGAATTAAAAGAAGTGGTTAAACAGTTGCCACTTGAGCGTTTGCTTATTGAAACAGATTCTCCTTATCTTGCGCCCGTACCGCATCGTGGTAAACAAAATCAACCGGCTTATGTCGTTGAGGTTGCGGCTTATATTGCGCAATTGAAAGGAATTTCTGTTGCGCAAGTGGCTGAAACTACAACGAAAAACTTCAAAACGCTTTTTTTTGCGTTAGAAAATTATGTTGCGTTAAAAGGGAGCCGTCGCTCCCTTTTTTGCTATAAAACTGGTTTTATAGTGTGGTGTATGTGTTTATTCAACAAACTGTTCAATGCGTAAGCAATTAAACTCCATGGATAAATTTGCTGGACGAAAAAGCTTGTCTACGTCATTTCTTTGTATCGCGAAATTATTACTTTTAAGTAAAAAATAACAGAAAAACAAATGGTTAGATTTACATTTGATTGATTGTTAGCCGTTGCTTATTGTGATCTGTTTATTACTTTGCAACTAAATTTCGTTACTCGCTGGAAAGTTTGAGGCTCATCAAGATATATTTAGAGCCGGAAAATATAATGCATCATGCAGTTACATTTCCTTGGGGACTAACACTATGGCTACGGGGGTGTGCCGTTAGAACCCAAACTATTCTAATAACTCAATCAGGAGCATAAATCTATGAAAGGTTTCTTTAGTAAACTTTCTCAAGCAATCATGCTACCGATAGCTTTGCTTCCAGCTGCCGGTATTATGTTGGGAATCGGTGGTAGTTTCACCAACCCAACCATGGTTGAAGCTTACCAAATCTCAATTTTGCAAGACGGCACTGCGCTAAACAGTTTCTTACAAGTTATGACAGCCGCAGGTAACATCGTTTTTGCTAACTTGCCTGTAATGTTCGCACTGGCTATCGCGATTGGTTTCGCGCGCGCAGAAAAAGGTGCAGCAGCATTGGCAGCATTGATTTCATACCTAGTAATGAACGTTGCTATCGCGAAAACATTGGTTGTTGGTGGGATGATCGACTCAGCATCAAACACTGTTATTCTGATGGGCAGCAATTATTCGGGTATCCTTGCTGATGTTCTAGGCATTCACAACACACTAAGTATGGGTGTGTTTGGTGGTTTGATTGCCGGTGCTGTTACTGTTGTTCTACACAACCGTTACCACGATGCAAAACTACCTGATTACCTAGGTTTCTTCGGCGGCGCACGTTACGTTCCAATCATCAGTGCATTTGCTGCATTGTTCTACGGTATCGTTTTAACCTTTATCTGGCCATTCTTCGGTGCTGCATTTGGTGCTATCGGTGTTGCTCTAGGTGATCTTCGTGCTTCTGGTCTTGGTTACATTGCATCTTTCATCTTCGGTATCATTGAACGTTCATTGATCCCTGTTGGTCTTCACCACGTATTCTACTTGCCACTATGGCAAACAGAAATCGGCGGTACTGCTCATATTGCTGGTGAAGTTGTAAAAGGTACTCAAAACATCTTCTTCGCTTCTCTAGCGTCTGGCGATTTCTCACAATTCTCTTCTACTAACTTCATGACTGGTAAATTCCCATTCATGATGTTTGGTCTTCCAGCAGCTGCTTACGCAATGTACACACTTGTTGACCCAGAAAACCGCAAAGCAGCGGGTGGTCTATTGTTCTCTGTTGCGTTAACTGCATTCTTGACTGGTATTACAGAGCCAATTGAATTTACATTCTTGTTCTTGTCACCAGCTCTATACTACTTCTTACACGTGCCATTGGCAGGTATTTCATTCCTATTAATGGACCTTCTAGGTGTTAAAGTAGGTATGACATTCTCTGGCGGTTTTATCGATTTCTCCCTATTCGGTATTCTTCCAGGTGTAACTGGTGTTAATAACCACTGGTACTACATTATTGCCGTGGGTATTGTTTACGCGTTCGTTTACTTCTTCTTGTTCCGTTGGTACATCGTTAAATTCGATGTTAAAACTCCAGGTCGTAAAGGTAGTGCAGTAGCGGTGGTATCTAAACAAGATTACCGTGATGCAAAAGCCGGTGGTTCTGCTGGCGGCGATGACGGTAAAGCTGAAGCAATGATCGATGCTCTAGGTGGCAAAGATAACATTGTTGACGTTGATGCTTGTATCACTCGTCTACGTATTACAGTTAAAGACGCAGGTCTAGTAAAAGAAAATGATTACTGGACAACTCAGCTAGGTGCTCGTGGTTTGGTTAAAGTGGGTGAAACTGGTATCCAAGCTATTTACGGTGCACAAGCAGCAACTTACAAAGCACAGATTAACTCTAAACTTGGTAAGTAATGAGCGTTAAAGAGAAATTTAAACGCACAGGGGCATTCGTTATTGATTTTTCAATCGTCAAAATGTTTGCCCAAGTTCTCATCGGTGGCGTGTATTACGCCATCATGGGCGTTAGCTTAAGGCATCCACAGGCGTCAGGGTTACTGTCGTCTTATGGAGAAGCCGCTTTACCAATTTTGCTTGCTATCTGTGTGTTTATTCTCATTATTTTTATTGGTATGTATTTGGGGTATCACTGGGTGTGTTACCGTTATTTAGGTAACTCCCTAGCGCGCTTTTTTATGAGAGTGAATGTGGTATCCAGAGCGGATGGCAAACCTGTCGATAAAAAGACGTATTTTGAACGTGAGTTTTATAAGATTGCACTGTGTGTTTGTACTATTGGTATTTATGCCTTGTATAGTGCAGCTCAACTCTATGCTTTTGAACGTTCGCCTTATCATGATAATCGTTACTCAACACGCGTTGATGTAGATTAACCAAATACCATAGTGATACTAAAGCCAGCACCGAGTGCTGGCTTTTTCTTTTTTATCTATGTGCAATGTCATTCGCTTTAACTTGTCTGTCCTTATAAATACGTTTGGGTATAAATACGAGGACAGGTTTTTGGATTCCCATTACTTATTACTGACAAAATAATCATTGATGAAAGTTAGAGTTCTCCTAGGTTTTAATCCGTTGGAAATAAGAATGAAAAAACTAGCCATTTTATCGTTAAGCCTATTAGGTGCCTCTATGTCGACTTATGCAGCGCAAGAGTCTGGACCTAAACTAGCAGTGGGTATGGCGATTGACCAACAGCTTAGTGCAGTCCTTTCTATTGAAGATACTTACCGTTTTACATTAGGGAATAGGGGAGCGGCGGCTGACTATCTATTTAAGCGTGGCCGCTTTGATGACCCACAAATTCCTGTTACTTGGTATGTAGGCGCTGGTGGCTGGACACATTGGGATCATGATGATTATGGTGTTCGCGCTCCGATTGGTTTGAACTGGGCGGCAAACAAGCATATTGATGTGTATGGTGAAGTGCAGCCTGAAGTCGATTTACACTCAGGTCCAGATTTGCAGTTGGGTGCGGCCGTGGGTGTTACTTACCGTTTCTAATCCATGATCGATGGATATAAAAAAACCGATACGACATCGTATCGGTTTTTCTGTACAAGAAATTTGTAATTTATTTCATCGCTTTGCGAATACAGATGGCGGCACCGCCCCAAGTAATTCCCAACCCGATAACTAACATTATGATTGCGCCTGTGGTCATGCTTGAACTCCTTTATCTTTACTCGATACGTTGATAGCCACGCCGATTACAAATAGTACGGCGATCATTACCCAGCCTAGAGTTAGGTCGTAGCCGCCGTAACCAACAGTAAGTAATGTGTTTAGCTTAGTCACGATAATCACGGCAAGGATCGCTGGTGAAATGAAGCGTAGGCAGACATCAAACCAGAAGCCAATGTGGAAATCTGAATGTTGGTTTGTGTATTCACGTGATTCAGCAATACTCATCATCCAAGTCATTAGAATCAATTCAACTAGACAACTTGCGATAATACCAATGTTATTTGCGAAGTGATCGACAAGGTCAAGTAGTAGTAGGCCACCATTAGTTGCAAATGCCATTGATAGGACAAAACCGACACCAACCACAACGTTTGCTGCTTTTCGACGACTCCAATGCAGCTTATCGATGATTGCTGATGTTACTGCTTCAAGTAGAGAAATGTGGGAGCTTAGACCCGCGACAACTAAAGCAAAGAAGAACAGCGGACCAAGGATGTAAGGCATTGGTAGTAAGTTGATTGCTTCAGGTACCGTGACAAATGCCAGACCTACGCCTGCAGATACCACATCGGTAATGGGTTTACCTTGTGAAGTCGCCATATAACCTAAAACTGAGAAGATCATTATGCCAGATACGATTGAGAAACCACAGTTAAGTAGCACTGTCATGAACGCATTATTACTAATATCTGATTTTTCAGGTAGGTAGCTTGAGTAAGCTAACATGATTGAGAATCCGATACTTAGAGTAAAGAAGATTTGACCATAGGCTGCTGCCCATACTTTAACGTCCCAGATTTTGCTGAAATCTGGTTGGAACATATAGTTCACACCTTCTAATGCGCCAGGAAGCGTAATCATACGAGCGATGAGCGCAAGAACCATGATAAATAGAACTGGCATCATGATTTTTGATGCACGTTCAATCCCCGCTTTTACACCGCCAGCAATAGCGGAATAAGTGATCGCCCATGCAATCAACATCGCAGCCGCAATCCCCCATTGAATACTACCTAAATTGGTCGGAGAATTATCTCCTAGGTGTAGATAGCTCTTAAAGAAATATGCGTTTGTATCTGCGCCCCAACTTTGAGTGAACGACATCCCAAAGTACGAAATTGCCCAGCCGATAACCGCTACGTAGTAAATTGCGATAACAGCAGCCACACCTACTTGGAACCAGCCTAACCATTCGAATTTAGAACTGATTGCTTTAAGTGTTTTTGGGGCGCTACCACGGTGTCTTTGACCCATACTAAATTCAAGGATCATGAAAGGAATACCCGCGGTGATCATCGCGAATAGATAAGGGATAAAGAATGCCCCACCGCCATTTTCATAGGCCATATATGGAAAACGCCAAATGTTGCCTAGTCCGACTGCGGACCCAACCGCGGCCATAATAAATCCAACACGGGATCCCCATTGTTCGCGCTTCATTGTTGACTCCTTACAACTCTGAGTTATGAAGCATCTCTTGTGACTAGTTCTGCTTAAATATTGAAATTAAGAGTTTTAGTTCCAATCTTAGCAAAAAGTTGGTTATAAATTTTGTTAACCAGTCGAGAGCTTAGAATATTATGCTAAAAATTATGATGTGTGTTTGCGAATTCTGAAATATTCAGCTGCGCATTAGCTTCGAGACTACAATTTAATCCTAACTAAGGCAATAGAATATAAGTGAAAGGAAATGTGCCTTAATTGGTATTTAATGCGATATTTACAGTTGTTATTTGGTGTTAAATACCAAATGTAATCCATATATATAGTTGTAAGTTCTGTAAAATGTTTAATTGATAATGAATTAACCTTTAATTTTATTTGGTGCTAATGACTGATTTTTACTCAAAATACAGAGCTTATGACCTAAATCAAAAACTTGTTTTGTAAATACCAATACTGTTTTCCTGCTTGGAGCAAATACGTTGTGATTTTAGTCGCTTTGCCGAATAACAAGACACTACATTAACGCTATCTATTGCTATGCTATTAATGTAGTGGTTGTGATGGTCATCGATACCAATAGTGTGATCGGATGATGATGTCAAAGGTGAAGAGATTGTTTAAAATTACGGCACAGGGTAACAACAGAATATAAATTCTGTCCGTCTATTTGCTTTCTACTTAACTATTTGGAGAATATGATGAACTACGACCTTAAGTTTTCTTTGATTGTTACTTTGATTGCATTTGTCGTTTTTATCGGCAGCGGGTTGATTGCAATCGCACACTAGCCTGAAGGAGTTCTGCTGATGGGACGTAATAGTGGAACGGTTTCTGATACAACGGTAAATATTGATGAACAACGTTTATCTAAATTTATCGGCGGTAAAAGCGCTTTAGTCGCACAGGGGGGAGGTCAACGTGGAATTTTCACTGCGGGAGTCTTTGATGCGTTTCTCCTCTCTAATTTTGATCCTTACAATGAATATTTTGGTACCTCAGCAGGTGCATTAAACCTGTGTCCTTTCCTTTGTCGTCAACACGGCTTAAGTAAATCTTTTATTTGTGAATTAACGACAGATCCTTCTTTTTTCCATTTTTTTAGTTATATCAGGCGTAAACAATACCTTAATTTGGATTGGGCGCTGGATCAGATATTGGATTATCCATATAAGTTAGACGTCGATATGGGGCGTCAAGTTCTTGGTAATCAACGTAAAGCTTTTGCTGCTGTTACATCAACAACGAGCCTTAATGATCATTACTTCCCCATGTTACACGACAATTGGCGTGAGGTTCTGACTGCAACTTGCGCTATTCCGGGTTTGTATCCTGGTTTTGCATCGGTTGGGGGGGAGTTATACATGGATGGTGGGGTTTCTGCCGCCATCCCTGTTCAGGAGGCGTGGCGTCGAAGCTCTCGCTTTATTACGGTGGTTCGAACTGAATGTGTGAATGACAGTTTAGAGCAGCAATTGAAGCGTGATGTTCATCATCAAGAAGTGACTTGGTTTAAAGACTCTCTTAACAATATTCAATTACAGTGGCAAAACAAACTGCAGAGTTGGAAAAACGATTGGGGGTCATTTCTTCAAGAGAAGCAGACCAGAGCACAGCAAGCGAATGCGTTGGATATTATGAACGGCGGACGCTGGTTTTTTGGTGCTGGTGATATCTATCGTATGGGACATTTGCTTGGTCAGAAATTTGATTCTGGTTTTGCTGATATGTTGATGGTTCACTATCAGACGTATTCACTAACGCGCGAGTTTTTACAATCTCCCCCTGATGATGTCTTTATTGTACAAATTGCCCCTCAAGAGCCACTGAAATCGGGATCATTAATGAGTAAAAAAGAGGACTTACTCCATGATTACCGTTTAGGGTTGCAGGCAGGATTTCGTTTCATTGAATCTTATCAGCGTGCTGTACATATTTGGTCAACTCGGACTATCTATGAACAGCTTGGCATTGATGAAGAACCAGCCCCTGATACCGATTCTGCCTAAAGTCTGTTGGAATCGTTAAACAGCGAGACGTTAGTCGTCTCGCTGTTGTGAAGCATTGCTCGTTATAGAACAGGTAAAATACGCATGGTGTTAGTGGATCCTTCAACATCCATAATGTCACCTTGAGTAATAATCACTAAATCACCAAATTCTAGTAGCTTATGCTCTTTAAGTGATTCTAACGCCGCCTGGGCTACCTCATGGCCTTCTCGACCTTTACTATCAAAGTAGAGTGGAGTCACTCCGCGATAAAGGGCGCAGCGATTAAGGGCGATATCATTTTTCGATAAAGCAAATATTGGAAAATGCGTATTTAAGCGCGATGTCATCAGAGCCGTTCTGCCTGATTCTGTAAAAATGACCATGGCTTGCACCCCTTCAAGGTGGTTAGCCGCATAGATTGTCGACATGGCAATGGCTTCTTCTTCTGTCGCAAAAACCCCTGAAATCCGATAGTTCTGTTTATCTGATTCAATCATCTTCTCGGCGCCAACGCATACCGCTGCCATGGCCTGAACGGTTTCTAATGGGTATTTACCTGCTGCTGTTTCACCGGAGAGCATCACCGCATCAGTCCCATCAAGAACGGCGTTTGCGACATCCATTACTTCAGCTCGGGTTGGCATTGGGTTCGCAATCATTGATTCCATCATTTGTGTTGCCGTGATAACGACACGATTAAGGGCTTGGGCTCGATTGATGAGCTTTTTCTGAACCGCAATAAGTTCAGGATCGCCGATTTCGACACCCAGATCGCCACGTGCGACCATAATGACATCGGAGGCGCGAATAATATCGTCAATATTGTCGTCGGTAGCCACCGTTTCTGCCCGTTCGACTTTTGCGACCATACGCGTAATTAGCCCAGCATCTCTCGCTAGACGGCGGGCATACTTCATATCTTCGCCGTTACGCGGAAATGACACAGCAAGGTAATCTACTTTGATTTCTGCTGCTAGTAAGATGTCGCGCTTATCTTTTTCTGTAAGCGCATCGGCGGATAGCCCACCGCCTTTTTTATTAATGCCTTTGTTATTGGAAAGAGGGCCGCCGACGGTGACTTGAGTAAAGACTTTGCTCTCCTCAACCGAGATGACTTGCAATTGTACTCGGCCGTCGTCTAACAGCAAAATATCGTCACGGCGTACATCTTGTGGGAGTTTTTTATAATCTATCCCAACGGCTTGTTGATTTCCGGTGCCAGGAAGCATTTCAGCATCTAAAATAAAACGGTCGCCTTCTTGTAGTAGAATACTTCCTTCAGCAAAGGTGGATACGCGAATTTTAGGTCCCTGTAAATCGCCTAGTATGGCAACTGTTCTGCCTAATGATGCGGCGATTTCCCGAACTTTTTGTGCACGTAATTTATGATCGTCAGCACTGCCGTGAGAAAAGTTCATGCGTACGACATTCACTCCCGCGCGAATAATGGATTCCAATACACCGCTCTTATCGGTTGATGGGCCTAGCGTTGTCACTATTTTGGTTCTTCTTTGAATGGATGACATACCGTTTCTCCTGCACTTAACTCAGAGGCATAATATTGATGTAGTCCTTAGCTAAAGTTTGGAAGTGATTGAAAAATTTACCAGTATCAGAGCCAAAATTTATGGCGTAAATTCCCATTTATTTTTGTGTCGGTATACGATTTATTACGCTAACTATTTGACTAAACGCGCAAACTTCTATTTCTATACGTGATGGTTGTCACGTGGAGCTATCAAATCGCTTCACAATTAGTTTGCAAAGTAAAAAAATTAGCGTGTTGTTTTTTTCTGGAGTGTGTCATGTACATGGCCCAACCCGGTCACATTGATCATATTAAGCAGATCAATGCTGGCCGAGTGTATAAACTCATAGACCAAAAGGGTCCTATTTCTCGTATTGATTTATCAAAAACGAGTGAGCTTGCTCCCGCGAGTATTACTAAAATTACTCGCGAGCTTATTGATGCCCATTTAGTGCATGAGACCACTGTTCAAGAAGCGATTTCTCGAGGCCGACCAGCCATTGGTTTGCAAACGAATAACGAGGGATGGCAATTCTTATCTCTGCGTTTAGGCCTTGGTTATTTAGTGTTAGCCCTGCATGAGTTGGGGGGCGAAGTGCTGGTGGATAATAAAATAGATATCCACGAAATTGATCAAGATGATCTTTTAGAACGGCTGCTATTTGAAATCAAAGACTTTTTCCAAACGTATTCGGCCATGGTTGATCGCGTTACCAGCATTGCTATCACTTTGCCCGGGCGAGTTAATTCAGAGCAGGGGATTGTGCTCACAATGCCCCATTATCATGTGAAGAATTTGCCTCTTGGTGAGGAAATCTATCGCGCAACTGGTTTACCTGTTTTTCTAGCGAATGATACTCGTGCGTGGGCGTTGGCTGAAAAGTTATTTGGTCATGCACAAGATGTTGAAAATTCAGTTTTAATTTCTATTAACCATGGAGTCGAAGCTGGGATTATTCTTGATGGTCGGGTGCTACAAGGTCGCCATGGTAATATTGGTGATCTTAGCCATGTACAAACTCAAGCTCATGGTGGTGTGTGTGAATGTGGTAATGTGGGGTGTTTGCAAACGGTCGCCAGTGCAGAGGCTATTTGTGCGGAAGCGTTACGGCGTTTAAATGACGGCGAATCCTCTTCACTTAACCCTAGTCATGCGATGTCGATCGATGCGATCGCATTAGCAGCAGCCGATGGCGATCCGCTATCATGTGAATTGATTGAAAAGCTTGGTCATGATCTTGGTGCTGCGATCTCGATCATTGTTAATTTGTTCAATCCTGAAAAAGTGCTGATTGGTGGTGCAATCAACTTAGCAAAAAACGTCCTTTACCCTGCTATGCAACAATGTATTCGTGAACAGAGCTATCCTGATTATCAACAAGAGCTACACTTGATAGAGTCTCGTTTCTATAAGCAAGCCACTATGCCTGGTGCAGCCCTTATAAAACAAGCACTTTACGACGGATTGTTATTGATGAAAGTTGTTGAAGGGTAAGGTTCCTTTCTATTGATCAATTTATTCTTTAGTGACATTTACAAATTGGTTAACTGACTATAATGTTATGTAAGTCTATTCATTTCTGGGAATCCTTATGTCAGGTGTGTTAAATACCGTTGATGCTCGTACGAACCTTGTGGGCGAGAACCGACTAGAGTTGTTACTCTTTAGTCTTAATAGTTCCCAAGTGTTTGCTATTAACGTGTTTAAAGTTAAAGAAGTCATTCAAGTTCCGGTTCTAACTAAGATGCCTGGTTCTCACTCTCATATTACTGGAGTTGCGTCACTTCGTGGTGAAGCCGTGCCAGTGATTGATTTGCGACAAGCGATTGGATTCCCAGAAAGTCGTCTAGAAAAACCAGAACAGAATTTGATCATCACGGAATATAACCGTTCGGTACAAGGATTCTTAGTTGGGCAAGTGCGTAATATTATTAATACCACTTGGACCGAGATTCAACCGCCGCCAAGAACGTCAGGGCGTTCTAATTATTTGACAGCGATTACGCAAGTTAAAGAGAACGAGAAATCTCATATTGTAGAGATCATTGATGTTGAAAAAGTGTTGGCGGAAATCATTGATTACGATGTATCTATCTCTGAAGAAGTGTTAGATAGAGATTTATTGACCGAAATGGACGGTCGTCGCGTTTTGATTGTGGACGACTCAACTACGGCACGTAATCAGGTGAAAGGAACGTTATCTCAACTTGGTCTTCAAATCATTGAGTGCCGCGATGGTATGGAAGCTCTTAACTTGCTCAAACGTTGGTGTGATGAAGGTAAGAACATCAATGATGAGCTGTTGATGATGATTACTGATGCTGAGATGCCTGAAATGGATGGTTATCGCCTGACTTATGAAGTTCGCCAAGACCCACGTATGAAGGATTTACATATTGCTTTGAATACTTCATTGAGCGGCAGTTTCAATGAAGCCATGGTACAGAAAGTAGGGTGTAACCGCTTTATCTCAAAATTCCAGCCTGACATGTTGGTTGAAATTGCTCAGGAACGGCTGAAAGAGTTGCTGTAACTTTTTATACCGATGTAGTTTTGTAGGAAAGGCGCACAAATTATGTGCGCCTTTTTATTTACTGTCAGTGAAAGTCTCGTGAAGGGGCTTGGAGTGTGTGAAGTTGAGGTGTTAAATCGATTAATCGTCCAGCAATCACATGGCAGACGCTGCCTTGTTTTTCCAAAATACCTTTCACCATGAGAATCTTAGCGTTGAGATAGGCTTCTTTTTGTGCCCGTGCAGTCGCTCCCCAAACCACAACATTGATATTGCCCGTGTCATCTTCCAAAGTAAAAAAAGTCACCCCTCCAGCCGTTCCCGGCGATTGCCTACCAGTGACAACACCTACTACAGTGACTAACGATTGATGCTCTTTATGGATGAGATCTTGCTGACGAACAAAACGTCCAAGTAATCCTGCTTTTTCTAGTAAAGGAATCGGATGGTGCTCTAAAGAAAGTCCTAGCGCGGCATAATCTTCAATTAAGTTGTCACTGTCGCTGGGCGGAGCGGTATAGTTTGGCGCAGGTTCATGTACATCGCGAAACAAGGGGAGGTCACTTAACGTATCCATCATTTCCCAGCGTGTTGCATAGCGGTTGTTCGCCAGACTATGCATGGCATTAGCAGATGCGAGCGCTTCTATGTCTTTGCGGTTCAGCCCTAAAGATTTTATCGTGTTGATATGTTGATATCCTGATTTAGGACGACTGTCGAGCAGTGTGGTCGCGCCTTGAAGGCTTAAACCACGCACTAAACGTAACCCCAGTTGGATTGCCTGTCCTTGTAAATGAGGAACGATGGTGTGATCGTATTGAGAGTGATTAACACAGACGGGCAATATGGTTAATTGGTGGCGCTGAGCATCTTGGATTAACTGTGAAGGGCTATAGAATCCCATTGGCAGGCTATTCAGAAGGGCGGTATAAAATGCTTCTGGGTAGTAGTATTTAAGCCAAGCCGAGCAGTAGGCTAATACTGCAAACGAAGCCGAATGACTTTCGGGGAAGCCATATTCACCAAACCCACAAATCTGGTCATATAAGGTTTGTGCAAACTCATGGCTATAGCCGCGAGACTCCATTCCTTTGATCAGTTTATCCTTAAATTTTGCGAGTTCTCCTGTTTTCTTCCACGACGCCATAGCACGACGTAGTTGGTCTGCTTCGCCACCACTAAATCCCGCCGCCACCATCGCTAACTTAATGACTTGCTCTTGAAATATTGGTACACCCATCGTGCGCTCAAGTACTGAACGTACCTCTTCTGAAGGGTAAGTGATCGCTTCTAAACCATCACGTCGTTTTAGATATGGGTGAACCATATCACCTTGAATTGGACCTGGACGGACAATTGCGATCTGTACAACGAGATCGTAATAGCAGGCTGGCTTGAGGCGTGGCAGCATACTCATCTGAGCGCGTGATTCAATCTGAAAAACACCCACGGTATCCGCTTGTTGAATCATGTGATAGACATTCATGTCATCTTGCAGGCATGTAATATCAGCAATGCTAAGGTGCCTGTTATAGTGATGAGCGACTAAATCGAAACATTTGCGAATTGCAGTGAGCATGCCTAGTGCTAACACATCGACTTTCAGCAACCCTAAACTTTCAATATCATCTTTATCCCATTGAATAATGGTGCGGTTTTCCATGGCTGCATTTTCAATTGCCACCATTTCATAAAGGGGACCTGCAGAGATGACAAATCCGCCCACATGTTGCGAAAGATGGCGAGGAAATCCTAAGATCTCATTGACCAAAGAGATAAATTGTTCACCTTGCAAAGAATCTGGTTGTAGGCCTAATTCAACAATCTGTGCTTGCCACCCTTTTGCACGGTCACGACGATTGATTTTTTTTATAAAAAACTCTAATTGAGACTCTTCAATACCTAACGCTTTTCCTACATCGCGCACCGCACTTTTAAAACGATAAGAAATAACAGTCGCAGCAATGGCGGCTCTTTCTCGGCCATATTTGTTATACAAATATTGAATTACTTCCTCGCGACGTTCATGTTCAAAATCAACATCAATATCGGGCGGTTCGTTGCGTTCTTTACTAATGAAACGTTCAAAGAGTACCGATATCTGTCTTGGGTCAACGGATGTGATGTCTAAACAGTAACAAACGACGGAGTTAGCTGCGGAGCCTCGTCCTTGATAAAGAATCTTTTGCTGCTTGGCGAAGCTCACCATATCGTGAATGGTAAGAAAGTAATAGGGGTAGTTGAGCTCTTCAATGAGTGAGAGCTCCTTATCAATAGTGGCCTGAATATCATTAGGGACAGCATTAGGAAAACGGCGAGCTTTTCCTTTGCTGACTAGATGACGGAGATAGTTCATTGCCGTATAGCCATCAGGTACGAGTTCACTAGGGTATTCGTAGCGTAAGCTATCGAGCTGAAATTGGCAGCGCTCGGCAATCGCAATACTTTCTTGTCGCCATGCTTGAGGAAATAGCTTCGCTAATTTATTTTCACTGCGTAATGCTCGTTCTGTATTGGTCAACAGGCTGCCCTGAATATTTCGCAGTGCTTGATTTTTTTTGATGGCTGTTAAGACATGTTGTAACGGCAAGCGTGTCGCATTATGCATAAGAACACCACCACAGGCGGTGATGGGAAGAAGCAGTTGCTGTGCAAGTTGCTGACAATACTCGATATATTGATGTTCATTTTCTTCAAGATGGCGCTGTACACCAATCCATAAGCGGTCTTGATGATGCTTTTTGAGCCAAACTCCCCAATGTTGATCTCTCTTTTGCTGTTGTGGGATCCATAAAAAGAGACAGTGCTGAGCGGACATCAAATCCCATTCTGAAAGTTGATAATGACCTTTTTCACTGCGGCGGCGAGCGTTAGTGATAATGCGGCATAATTCTGCATAAGCAGGTCGAGTTGGACAAAGTAAGACAACTTGGCACTCATCATTAAGCCAAAATAGGCTACCAATAATCAGTTTAATGGTGAGCTGATGTTCTTTAATGGCAGTATAAGCACGAACGACGCCAGCCACAGAACACTCATCAGTGATTGCCAGCGAATGGTAGTGGAGAAAATCTGCCTGAATCACCAGTTCTTCCACGTGGGAGGCACCGGTGAGAAATGAGAAGTTACTCTGACAAAAGAGTTCAGCATAAGCCATAAGTCATTATCCTAGCTAAATATACCGTGAACGAACCAATGTTGCTCTGGGGTACGAAATACCCATAACCAGCGACCATCCGCTGATTGAGCAATAAAATAGTCGCGAGTGATCGCTTCTCCATCCCACCATCCTGTTGCGATGCGTTCAGGACCATGGATAAGTGTTATTTTGTCATTGAGAGGTTGTGGAACAGGGTAAAGCAAGCTCGGTCTGAGCCGGTTAGCCTGAATGGTATGTGAAATAGGTTGAGTTGGGTCGAGATATTCCGTTGTCTTCTCTGGTCTCGGATCTTGGCTTATGTAAGGAGCCACTACATGCTGTTTACCTAACTTAGCTTGTAGGGTACCAATCAAATCCAACGCACTTTGTTGCCCCTGTATTCCACGAAAAAGATCATGGCTGTCTTGAGCCTGAGAACCTGACCGCTTGACCTTTAATGTTAACGCTAAGACAGGATGATTCAGATTAAGCGATTCTAATGTTAATCGACACAGCTGCATCCAGCGTATTGCTTGATCATCGCCTCGTGCTGATGAGAAAACGATGGTTTCTTGCTGTTGGTCACGTTGGGTCAGAGTAAGCTCTAGCTCATAGGCCACTTGATTACGTAAGCGTAGATATGGCTCCAACTGGTTTAACAAACGCTGTAAGGGTTTTTCTAACCATGAGATGCGTTCGATTTCGTAAAGTAAATCAATATGTGCTTGAAACTGAACTTGTGGATGATAAAAGCACAATGGATGGTGAAATTGTCCAAGAAGGCGTCCCACATAGTTCACTAAGTCAATATTAAATCGCCGTGCAATGTCTTGCATCGGTAAGACAAGTAAAGCACCAAGGGTCTTAATTCCGACTCGATGTAATTTTTCAATATCTTGAGTCGCCAATTCAGTTGCAGTAAGCGGGTAGGTTTTTATTTGTTTCAGTAATTGTGCTTTGTCGCAGGTTAATTGGTTTGCACCTGATTTGGCTAATAACATCGCACTAAGTGGTGAAAATCCCACAGCATAATGATAGCGAACATCAAACTGGTTCAAATGTGAAGAAATCGCCTGCCAGTAATGATCAAAGCCTGCATATAGACTCAGCATATTGGAGACTTTAAGCAGTAAACCTTGTGGGGGAAATAGTACGATGTCAGATGTCACCAAATAAAGCCACTGAGCTAAGCTTTCTAAAGTGTGAGTTTCGCCTTGATGGTCGTAATTGACCACCTGCAAATCACGGCACAAGGTCGCAGCACCAGCTAATCCCATTCCTAGCTTAATTCCATGGTTTAGAGCGACGGTGTTTGCTTGTACAACATGGTGATCTTGACCTGTAACCAAGATAATAGGCTGCTTTTCGTGAGTGAATAACGTATCCAACTGTAAATGCGAAAAATGCAGATAAAGCCATATTTGCATTGTTCACCCCTGTTTGCGGATTGGAAAAGGCACCACGACAGATGTGCTTTTTGGTACCGTTAAATTCTGCCAGTAATGATCAAAGCTGACTAAAAAGGGTTCGGCAGGCCAGCCACCTTTGCGTTTAGTAATTGAAATGGTGATGCCTTCATCATTCGCTTTAAGCCGCATACTCAAGGTGACGGGTAACGAAAATAGAGGTTTCGTAACTGAGCGAAATAAAAATTGTAGGCATTGGCCTGTTTCACTCGCGACTTGTAATCTGCGAGCTTGATGTACCTCTATCTCATCCTGCCATAATAATACGTGTGCACAGGCGCCGCTTTTTAGACATTGCTCGGCAGCCCATAGCGCTTCTTTGCTGCTGGTTGGAGTTAAGATCAAGATCTTATCAATAGGCATTCCTGCATGGTGGAATGCTTCTGCAGATACGTTTCCTGGTGGATTAATGAGCACTGTTAAACGTTCACTATCCTGACTTAAATAAGGCAGCAATAAACGTATTTCACCAATACCAACTGGAGTTTTGAGTTCCACGACACCTTGAGTTGGAAATCCTCCGCCCAACTGCTGATCGAGTTCCGGATAGCCGGAAGTTTGGCATTCACATTCGAGACTTGTCTCGCTGCCCCGCCAAAGCCAGTGTTTATTTTTTAGATGTTCAATAAGTTCATACATAATGCGATACCTGTATATATGTACAGTATATTTCGCATGGGAAAACATTCAAGAAAAATTTAAGGCGCTACCGGTAATCATCCTTACTTATCTTGTCTGTCCTAATAAAATCACATGAGCCTTAATATGTCGGTCCAATAATCGTCATGTGTCTGTCCTGTTAATAATGACAATAACTATGTGTGAAAAATGAACAGAACACTGCATTATCAATATGATTTATCAAACCATGAATGAATCATTGATAGCTGAAAGTTTTTATTTACATTTATTTAACCAGAAAGGCATAAATTGAAAGAAAAAAGCAGGTATATCATGTACGTCAGTTGCTGTTTATTTTACCGGTGATAGCTGTATCTTGTTGAAGGTGAAGTAAAAATGACACATGGGTAGGGGAAATGTTTGATAATGTGAGTATTCTTTGTATTATGAACTTAGTTAACTATCAATTTTCTACAAATGTTACGTGCTAGAAACGTGTTGTTGCATAACAGTGAAGTAAAAATACACATTTTGTGATTAAAAGATAAGCTGTTGAAAAAAATCAGTTTGATAATCAAATTATATTGTTGTGCTTATTTTTTAACTGTAAAAAACTATCACTAAGGGGTTAACAAGATGTTGTTATTTAGTACCTGTAGTGTATTTTATTAAGGAGTTGTAGTATTTCGTTACAACTCCTTTTTCTCACAGCGTCCTTGAGACTTATGCCTGTCAGAGGTCTGACTGTGATTTCTGTTTTATCCTACGTATCACTTTCTGTGACGTTAGCGATAGTTAGCTATCTTTTGTGGTGTTGGTTAACACTAACATTGATAAACGACGAGCATAATATCATGGGAAAAGGTTAGGTAATTCTCCCTGTAAAGGATAATCATATGGATAGAAGACACGCGCTTAAGTTTTTAGGCCGCGCTGCATCTGCACTGGCTATTGCGCCACATGTTGTTAATGCGAAAGAAATGCATGGGGTGCCACTAGAAACAGCAATGAATGCTGACCATTTGCCTCAGCCTGCGCAAGCTGGATGGCAAGTATTGACGGATCCGAAAGACCGTGCAGCACTTTCGGCAATTTTTGACCGTATCATTCCTGCGGATCAATATGGCCCATCTGCAACAGAAGCGGGTTGTATCGAGTTTCTTGATGACCAGCTTGCTGGTGATTATGGCTCAGGTAAAGCGCTTTATTTAGAAGGTCCAATGGACCGTAAAAATGAAGAAATGCTGATGGGTAAGCCGCAGTTCTTAGCAACGCCTAAAGAACGTTATATGACCGGTATCAAAGCTCTAGAACAATACTCTCAATCTCATTTTGGCAGTTCTTTAGATGCTTTGTCTCCAGATAATATGGATCAGTTCTTATTGAACCTAGAAGCTGGAAAAATTGATTTAGGTAAAGACGTTGATGGTAAGGCTCTATTTGAGCTGATGATCCAAAACGCACGTGAAGGGTACTTATCTGATCCGCTTTATGGCGGTAACCGCAATATGGCGGGTTGGAAGATGATTGGCTTCCCAGGTGCTCGTTATGATTACCGTCCTTACTTAAGCCGTCCAGGCGAAAATCTAGAACTAATTCCAGTAAGTTTAATCCCGAACGATTAAACCGGAGCAAATAATAATGGCAATAGAAAGAGCAAAAGCCGATGTCGTGATCTGTGGTTTGGGGTGGTCTGGTTCGATCATCGCAGAAGAGCTGACACGAGCTGGCCTAAATGTCGTGGCAATTGAACGTGGCGCATGGCGCGATACGTCGACGGATTTCCCACCAGCTGTCGACCCTGATGAATTACGTTGGCAGACTCGTCGTGCAATGACTCAGCCAATGAGTGTTGAAACAACGACTTTCCGTAATAATCCAAAACAAGATGCAGCACCAGTACGAAACTGGTCAGCGTACCAATTTGGTTGGAACGTTGGTGGTGCTGGTACCCACTGGGCAGGCATGTCTTGGCGTTTCACTCCTTGGGACTTCGAAGTCGCAACCAAAACTCGTGAACGTTACGGTAAAGATAAAGCGAAAGGCCTACAGGTACAAGACTGGGGCGTGACTTACGACGAAATGGAACCTTACTACGACCGCTTTGAACGTATTGCTGGTACGTCTGGTAAAGCTGGTAACATTAAGGGTGAAAAAATCCCAGGTGGTAACGTATTCGAAGGTCCTCGTTCTCGCGATTATCCAACTCCGCCATTGCAAGACACAAACTGGACAGCGAAATATCGTAAGCTGACTACTGATCTGGGCTACCACCCATTTAGTGTTCCTGCTGGTAACCTTTCTCAGTCTTATGTAAACCCACTAGGGGTTTCTATGGGACCTTGTACTTACTGTGGTTTCTGTGATTTCCACGGCTGTGGTAACTTCTCTAAATCGTCACCTCAAGCATGTATTTTACCTGCATTGATGCGTCGTAAGAACTTCACGCTATTAAGTGAAACAGAAGTACTTCATGCTGTGAAACACAAAGACGGTAAAACAGTAAAAGGTGTTAAATTCATTACACGTGATGGTAAAGAAGGCTTCCAGCCTGCTGATATCGTGTGTATCACCGCTTACCAAATGGATAACGTTCGTCTAATGCTTCTTTCTGGCGTAGGTGAACAGTATGATCCTCGCACTGGTAAAGGAACGATTGGTCGTAACTACAGCTACCAAACGTGTTCAAGTGTGACGGGTTTCTTCGATAATGAATACATGAACCCATTCATCGGTGCAGGTGCTCTTGCGGTGCAAATCGATGACTTCAACGGTGACAACTTCGACCACAGTAACGTCGATTTCATCGGTGGTGCCGGTATCATGGCGTTCAACACCAATGGTCGCCCAATTCAAAATGCGGATGGCATCCGTCCAGGTACTCGTCGTTGGGGTACTGAATGGAAGAAAGCCTTCTCTCGTGATTACCAAAACGCAGCGACGCTATTCTGTCAGGGCACTTCAATGCCAACGAAGAATGCTTTCCTTGATTTAGATCCTCGTTATAAAGATCGTCACGGTCAGCCACTGCTTCGTGTAACTTTCGATTGGAATAAAAACGACCAACGTATGTCTAAATACATGACAGAACGTGCGGTTGAACTCATGAAGAAAGCGGGTGGTAAAGATCTGATGATCGATAACCAAGCCGAAGCTAGCTGGAACCCATACAAACAACACAGTTCACACACTATCGGTGGTGCTGTGATGGGCGCAGATCCAACAACATCTGCATTGAACCCATACTTACAAAGCTGGGATGCGCATAACCTATTTGTTGTAGGTGCTTCTGCATTCCCTAACAACGGTGGTTATAACCCAACATTGACCGTAGGTGCACTATCTGTTCGTGCTGCTCGTGCGATTCATCAAACCTACATTAACAATCCTGGTCAGTTAGTGAGAGGTTAAGGACGATGAGTACGAAAAAAGGAAAAATCATTCGCATTATCGTGCTACTCGTCGTTATCGTAGCGATTGTAGCTGGTTGGATGCTATGGAAAACGTTTGATCTGTCTCGTTCCGATGCGGCTGACGACACAGTAAAACTTTCTGAATTTAAAACAGATGATACTGCGGCGATTAAGCGTGGTGAATATATCATGCGCCTTGGTGACTGTTCTGCTTGTCACACTGAAGGTCATGGTGAAATGGCGGGTGGTTACGATATCGAAACTCCGTTCGGTTCACTATATAGCTCAAACATTACACCCGATCCAGAAACTGGTATTGGTAATATGACTGAGCGCGATTTCTTCAATGCGGTACGTCAAGGTATTGGTTCACATGGATTCTTATATCCTGCAATGCCTTACACTGCATACGTGAAATTCACTGACCAAGATATGCATGACCTATGGGCTTACTTCTCAACAGTGAAACCTGTGAAAAACGACATTGAAGAAACGAAAGATATGCCTTTCCCATTCAACGTTCGCCTATCATTGGCTGGCTGGGATATGTTGTTCTTCGACAATACTGGTTTTACTGAAGATAAAGCAAAAGGTGATGAATATAATCGTGGTAAATACCTTGTTGATGGCGGCGGTCACTGTTCTGCGTGTCACAACCCACGTAACTTCATCGGTGCAGAAATTAAGAGTAAGTATCTGCAAGGTGGTAACTTAGGTACATGGTATGCACCAGATTTAACGCCAAATCCACATAATGGTATTAGTGAAATGAGCGTTGATGGTATTGCTGAATACCTAAAAACAGGCTCAAACGGTATTGCTGTTGCATCAGGCCCTATGGCAGAAGCTGTTCAGCACTCTACTCAATACTTCACTGATAGTGATTTGAAAGCGATTGGCGTATATCTAAAAGCGTTACCAGCGTCTGAA
This sequence comes from Vibrio nitrifigilis, assembly GCF_015686695.1. Taxonomy (NCBI): domain Bacteria; kingdom Pseudomonadati; phylum Pseudomonadota; class Gammaproteobacteria; order Vibrionales; family Vibrionaceae; genus Vibrio; species Vibrio nitrifigilis. Next base: position 762,796 of record NZ_JADPMR010000001.1, read on the forward strand.
GGTGGTAAAACTTATCCTAAACTGGATGTGACTAAACGAGCAGGCCTCGACTACGAGGTAAACTGTTCAGCATGTCACGGCCTAGAAGGTGAAGGTATTACTGGTATGGTTCCTGCGTTTGCAAAAAATAAAACGATTGCAGCGGAAGATCCAACAAACCTTATCCATGCAATGCTAAAAGGTACTCGTGCACCGTTTACACATGTACGTACTACTGCAGCAGGCATGCCATCATTTGCTTGGAAAATGAACGACAAAGAAATTGCTGACGTTCTAAACTATGTTCGTAACTCTTGGGGTAATACCGCAAAAGAGATTACGCCTGACCAAGTAGCAGAGATGCGTAAGACTGTTGGCGCTCGAGATAAAATGGCGACACCACTACAGAAATAATCATGTGGTGAGCTAACTCTAGCTTGAAATATAAAAAGGTCGAACTGTATTCAGTTCGACCTTTTTTATTGCACTCATCATAAGGGCGGTTAACGATGTGATAACCACTGGTGGTGGCTAAATGTTAGATTAACCCTTCTGCTTTTAGTGCTGCTTGAGCGGCTGGACGCTCTGCAATACGAGCTGCAAATGCTTGCAGTGTAGGCCAAGGAGAAAGATCAAATTTCACAAAGCCTGCCCAGTTTAAAACGGTAAACAAGTAAGCATCAGCGATAGAAAATTGATTATTGAACAAGTAATCGTTATTTCCTAGAGTGTCAGCAATCCAAGTTAAACGTTTGTTGAGCAGTGTTTCAGTGCTGGCACGGGCATCCGCCGATTGTTTAGGATTGAACATCGAGCCCATTGGTTTGTGAATTTCAGTAGAGATGAACACCATTAAGCTTTGTAACTGATAACGTGCTTCACCAGAGGATGGAACAAGATTCGCTGCTGGTTTTAGATCGGCGATGTATTGTGAAATCACCAATCCTTCAGTTAGAAGATCACCATTGTCTAATTGCAGAGCCGGTACATAACCTTTGCTGTTGATCGCTAGATAATCTTCGCCAGTCGCTGTTTTTTTCTCTTTAAGATCGACTTGAACAAGTTCAAAGGGGAGACCTAGCTCTTCTAATACGATATGTGGAGCGACAGAACAGGCTCCTGGGGTGAAATACAGTTTCATAATGAGACGCTTCCTTGTTGGCTAATTGCTTGATAACAAGCATTAGTGAAGAGTCTTAGTCTAAACACCACATTAGAACAAACAAGTACTTACCTTTTAGTAAGTACCTGTATGCATATTCATGTTTTTAGCGCTTGGGTTGCGCATCGATGCATTGACCGTGTATCGCCTGTCCTTCTGGAGCCATCAGATATACATACAATGGAATAATATCTTGCGGGGTTTTTAGCGTATTGGGATCTTCTGCCGGAAAAGCAGAGGCGCGCATGTCTGTACGAGTGCCACCCGGGTTAATCGCATTAACACGGACCGATGTATTGCTTAATTCATCCGCCAAAATCTGCATCATACCTTCTGTGGCAAATTTAGAGATGGAGTAAGAGCCCCAATAAGCACGACCTTCATGGCCCACTGTAGAACTGGTAAAGACTAAACGTGCGTCCTTGGATTGACGTAGCAGAGGCAATAAAGCTTGAGTCATCAAAAACTGGGCTTTGACATTCACTTGCATGACATCATCAAAGGTCGCTTCTGCGATTTGTTCTAATGGGCACAATTCACCGAGTAAGCCTGCATTGTGTAAAACACCATCTAATTGGCCAAATTGCTCTTCGATGGTGGATACCATTGCATGATAATGTTGCGATGTTGCACCTTTTAAATCGAGAGGAATGAGCGCAGGTTTTGGGTATCCTGCGGTTTCTATTTCATCGTAAGTTTGTTCTAATTTAGCCACGGTACGGCCAAGTAAAATGACTGTCGCCCCATGTGCGGCATAGCTTAGCGCGGCTTGTTTACCAATACCATCACCAGCACCTGTGACAAGGATGACTTTACCTTTTAAAGTATCGGGAGAGACGGAATAATCCATATGTGACTCCTAATTGTTAGAATTTCGTTTCAGTCTGGGTGACAAGATGGTTACAATACACTAATTCGCATTAAAGAGGATATGAACATTGGAATTTTTGATGGACTATGGTCTGTTTCTGGCCAAGATAGCGACGATTGTTGTTGCTATTGTTGTGTTGTTAGTCATCGTCAAATCCGTCGGTGGAAAACATCATAGTGCGAAAGGGGAATTAGTTGTTACTAACTTAACCGAAAAGCATAAACACACTGTTGAAGAGTTAGAGCACCATTTGCATGACGATGCATTTTTAAAAGCACGTCATAAAGCTGAAAAGAAAGCTGAAAAAGAGAAAAATAAAGCTCGAGAGAAAGACGTTAAAAAATCAGCGAAAGCGGGTGAATTAGTTTCTACTCGTGCTCCTTATGTTTTTGTCTTGGAATTTAATGGCAGTATCGATGCAAAAGAAGTTGGCGCTTTGCGTGAAGAAATCACAGGTATCTTAGCGGTTGCGCAAGAGGGTGATGAAGTGCTGCTGCGCTTAGAATCAGGTGGTGGCATGGTTCATGGCTATGGTTTGGCTGCGTCTCAATTAGATCGCATTAAAAACGCGGGTCTAACACTGACTATCTCAGTAGATAAAATTGCGGCAAGCGGTGGCTACATGATGGCATGTATCGCTGATAAAATCGTTTCTGCGCCCTTTGCTATTGTGGGATCAATTGGTGTGGTTGCACAGCTACCAAACTTCAACAAGTTGTTGAAAAAACATGATATTGAGTACGAACAGCTTACTGCAGGTGAGTATAAACGTACCTTAACTATGTTTGGTGAAAACACCGATAAAGCGCGCGATAAATTCAAACAAGAACTGGAAGAAACGCATGTTCTTTTTAAAGACTTTATCCGTACTCACCGCCCTGAACTAGAGCTTGATAAAGTGGCAACGGGTGAACACTGGTTTGGTACTCAAGCATTAGAGCTTGGTCTAGTCGATGAAATCAAAACATCAGACGACTTAGTGGTAGATGCCTGCAAAGATAAAACCGTTCTTGCGGTGCAATATGTGCAGAAGAAAAAGCTCACTGATAAAATTTCTGGTGTTGCTGGTGAAGCTGCCGACAGCGTATTTCTGAAACTTCTAAATCGCGGTCAACGCCCAATCGTATAATACCTTCCAAGCCCTGCCCAGCAGGGCTTTTTACTGCCCATTTTTTATCAGGACAGACACATTACTGCCGCTCTTTTTAGTAAGGACAGTCAACATAAGTTGCGGCCTGTTACCATTCTCATTTGCAAGGACAGACAAATTAATTTCGTCTGGTCTTTTTGAATTCTCTCGCAGTTTTATCGCTCACAAGGCAATAGGTTCAGTTTTTGATGTAAAACATTGATATCCCCTTTTATCAAGGATATTGATTATGACAACCGCCCGAAAACATACTGTGGATCTTAATGTTACACCTTATTATCACTGTGTTTCTCGCTGCGTTCGTCGCTCATATCTTTGCGGCTTCGATGAGTTTTCTTGCAAAAGTTATGAGCATAGAAGGGCATGGGTTGAACAACGTATCTTACTACTAGCCACAATCTACTGTATTGATGTCTGCGCTTATGCTGTGATGAGTAATCATTACCATTTGGTTGTTCATGTGAACAGAGAAAAAGCACAGCACCTTTCTGATCATGAGGTTATTGAACGTTGGGGAAAAATTCATAGCTTACACCCTCTGACCGTCAGATATCTGTCTGGGGAACTGATGACGAAATCAGAGAAGAGAGCGGCACAAAAGTTGGTTAATCAGTGGCGAGAACGTTTGTATTCATTGAGTTGGATGATGAAAGATCTCAACATGGATATTGCCAAGCAGGCCAATGTCGAAGATGGTTGTACCGGGCATTTTTGGGAAGGACGATTTAAGTCTCAAGCTTTATTAGATGAGCAAGCATTATTGGCAGCTATGACTTACGTCGATTTAAACCCTGTGCGAGCGAAAATCGCGCCAACACCAGAAATGTCCAATCATACATCAATTAAATATAGACTTGATTCAATGGCACTTCATCAGGCTAAACCAAACGAATTATTTCCTTTTTCTGGCAATGAACACCAAGAGAAAAATCAAGGTATTCCGTTTAATTTCAATGAGTATTTGGAATTACTTGATTGTGTTGGTAGGCAACATCGAGATGATGAGAGAGGGAAAATTGATAACACTATGCCCAATATTATGCGGCGAATTCATACCGACAAAAACACATTCTTATCGATATGTTCAGCAATAGAAGGAAAACGTACTCAGTGGGTTGGATCTCAACATCAACTCAAGCAAGCTAAAGCCCATCTCAAACAGCATCGAATCCACGGAATCTGTTTATAACATCTTCTCTTCGGTGGTTAACTTCTCACTGACATACCACTTCTTCACAACTCGAACCAGATATAAACAAGAAAGTACGTTGAGTTGCTCATGTACCTCAATAAGAAAATGACAATTAACGCTCTTACTTGCTTAATTTATCATGACTGTCCGAATAGGAGCTTATTACTAACTTGACTGTCCTTGTAATAAGCCCTTCAAAATAGCTAATCAGTCAGTAATTAATCTGTGTGTCCTGATAACACGTAATGTAGCCCTTGCATTAATCCACCACGCCAACAGAGGCGTTCATGACCGCCGTCGTAGACAACGTATTTAGTGTGTGATTGACCATGTTGAAGTAGGGCATCGGCAACCTGTTTGTTGAGTTCTACCATACGTTTTTCACGTAACCCAACGTCAAGATAAGAGCGAATCACGGCCTTTTTATCGAGTTCATTTTCAATAAAATCAACAAACTTCGCATCTAACTCTGGTAATGATTCATCTTTGGATGTTTGGCGAATTTGTTGGCGATGAGGCCACCAAAATGACCCTGATGAGCTCACTACGCAACCGAAGCGATGAGGCCAATTTAGCGCAGCATACATTGATGTTAAACCACCATAACTTTGCCCAGCAACCACTGTTTTTAGCGGGTCTTTCGTTACTGAATAGTAAGTGTCCACTATCGGCAAAAGCTCTTGCTGAATCGCCTGCCAAAACGCTGGATTGCAGGGAAGATCTTCACCTCGATGGCGTGGGTTGATAGCATCAATCATGACATAGACTGCTGGGGGTAAGTACCCACTATGCGTATTGTCATCTAGGGCTGAGAATATCGGCAACTCTTCTGCCCAAAAATCCCCATCTTGAAGAATAACCAAAGGAATATCTGATGTTCCTTCTGGTGCTGTGCTGTATAGCCAAACGCGGCGAGATTTTTTCATGATCTCGGAGTGCCAGTTGAACGTTTCTAAATGTGTCTGTCCTCGTAATTGGCCGCCGCTTTGGTCGAAAGGTTGCCAGCCGGGTTGAGAAGGCGCGTCAGGCATCGAGTAAGGGGAAAATTCTTGGCCCCATGGGCAATGGGGAAGGTTGCGTTTTTGTAATGGGTCAACAACGGCGAATTGGTGCATGGTCGTCAATAGCCAGCGGCGATGCTGCTGTTTTTGTTCTGCTAAGGGGCCTTGATACGTAGGCTGTAATCCTAACTCAGAAACAGGAACTATTGCGTAAGCACCACGCCATGCATGAGGTAGCTGACAACAAAAATAATAAAGGTCAGTCTCTTTATAACGAGTAAATGTATCAGGATTAAAGCTGTGGTGATCGGTAATACCATGGATATCGACATACACGGCTGCAACATCGTAATCGACTGTGTTACGCCAAATAAAGCAGGCCTCAGATAAATCTTCCGTCATCTTCACCAATAGTGGTGTCCCAATTTCAGCAGCAGTTTGCCACCATTGTTCTGATGCAATAGGTAGCGAATTGAGCTCTGGATATTGAGCAATAAAAGTCGGTAAATCTGAAGAGGCTTGGCTAAGTTGCATGAATCTGTCCTTACCACGGATAGCTCGTTAATGACTTGGCAAAGGTTAATCAATTCAGAAAGATAAAGCTAGAATAATAATTATTATCAATTGTATCATTTGATTTCACGATGATTTTGATACCACCACAGAACCATACTAATCAGGCATCCACCACAAAGACCGATGAGGTGTGCTTGTATCGCGACTTGGGCTCCGATGAGTCTAGCGGTTTCTTCTGGAGCTCCGAATGTTTGCTCCCACATCACTTTAGCAATGGCACCAAAGAATAATAACCAGCTTGACTTGCGTCCTTCTAAGGCTTCTTTTAGCGCTAAACTGACGAACAATCCGTGCAATGTACCAGATAGCCCCACATACCAAGTAAGGGAGGTAAAGAGGAGTAAGGTTCCGACAATGAGGCTAATACTGATCAATAGAACCGCAAGTCTCTTGGCTGAGGGCTTGAAAATAAAGCCAATGAGCCATAAAGCTGCTAAATTCATTCCAAGGTGAGCAAAGTTGGTATGAACGAAGTTTCCTGTTAGGATGCGCCACCACTGGCCGTGCTCAATCGCAGGTAGTGTCCACACCGTGAAGTGAGCCAGTGGCTCATATTGAAGCCCTAGGCAAACAAAACTGATTAACAGCAGTAATAGGTAAAGATTCACATTATGTCCCGATATTGTTCCCAGTGTGGTAAAGCACTTAAAGTCTGTATTTGCTCATCAATTGAGTCGATTCAAACGGATGTTGAGCTTATCATTCTTCAGCATCCGACAGAAGAACATCGTCCTATGGGATCGGCGCGGATTCTATCGCTCTCGTTGCCGAACAGTCAGTGCTTTGTTGGGGAAGATTTTCGTGAGCATCATGAGTTACAGCAACTGTTGAATGAAGATGGCGTGGATCATTATGTGCTTTATCCCAGCGATGTGTCTGTTGTCGCCACTGAGATTATGTCTGTAAGTGGAGACACTAAAAAAACACGTGTCATTTTGCTTGATGGCACGTGGAAAAAAGCATTTAAGATGTGGCAAATTAACACTCAGCTACATCATTTACCCTGTTTGCATTTACCGAAAGAGTTATCAGGCAATTACCGGATTCGTAAGGCGCCGAGTGAGAATGCTCTATCGACAGTAGAAGCGGGATATCATGTTCTTTCGTTGATTGAGCCAGAACGAGATTTCACTCCTTTAGTGCGTGCATTTGAACAAATGATTGATACGCAGATACGCCACATGCCGCCGGGTGTATTTGAACGTAACTATTTGCAGTAATGACCTAACAACTAAACAGCTCTTGGTGTAGACGCTGCGCGTAGCCGTCGGTCATGGCGGCAATGTAATCGCACAATACGCGCATGCCATCGCTGTTGGCTGCCTCTGCTTCCAACCATTTTTCTCTAGTGGCGTCTGGAAGAAGACGCTCTGGGTCAGCACTAAGCGCTTCAAAGAGATCCATGATCATTTGTTGCCCCTTGTATTCAAAGCGTTGTACTTGGGGAATATGGATCACATATTGATTGACGAATTTTTTTAATACCTCAAGGGCGTAGGCCATTTCTGGCGCGAGATAAGCGTTATAAGCGAGCAGTGGATTTGTGAATTCACCCGCGACTTCTTCTACGCTAATACTCGTCAGTAAGGCATTAACAATTCCACCTATCGCATCTTTACGAATGTAATGTTTACCAGAAAAAAGCATATTGGTGAGTTCATCAATTTGGCTGGCAAACCAACTTTCGGGATAGTGACTCAGTGCCAAGTGAGCACTTTCATCCCATTGTGATCGAGTGACCATACCGAGAACGATGGCGTCTTCGAGATCATGGACACCATAGGCAATATCATCGGCAAGTTCCATTATCGAGCAATCGAGTGATTTGTACTGAGTCTTTCGGTGTTCGTAAGGTGAGTTAGGCGCTTCGCGCATCGTGCCTAATCGCTGTTTATCGTCCGCAGAGAGAGGCTCGCATACCCAATCAAATAACGCTTTATCACAGTCATATAACCCTTTAGCGGGCATCCAATCTCGTGCTTTTAATTGACGGGGATTAGTGACTGCTTCGGCTTGTTTTTCAGCGCGAGTTTCACTCAATAGCGCAGGGTATTTTAATAAACCTAACAGCGTGCGCCGGGCTAAATTCATCCCGTGATGTTCAGTATAAGGCTCAAGGCTGGTTACGATCCGAAAAGTTTGTGCATTACCTTCAAATCCACCATGCTCACGCATCATAAAATTTAATGCAATCTCACCACCGTGACCGAAAGGGGGATGCCCAATATCGTGAGCAAGACACAGCGAATCAATCAAGCTATCGGATGGCATTAGCGGGCGAAACTCAGGCTGCTTATTTTTAAGCTGCGCCACAATACCTGTGCCTATTTGAGCAACCTCGAGTGAATGAGTTAAACGAGTACGGTGGAAGTCGTTCAGGTTGGTGCCGTGAACCTGAGTTTTGGCCTGTAAGCGGCGAAAGGCAGCAGAATGTAAGACTCGGGCGCGATCACGCTGAAATGGGCTGCGATGATCATTACGTCGAATCTTATGTTCGTCGTTATTGCGTTCTTGCCAGCGTTCATCAATTGAAAAAGGCATAAAACCTCCTTTTGCCGCAGATATTATTCGAATTTACAACTGGTTAACTTATTTCGTCCAGTGTTAATTCAAAACTTGGGGCGAATGTGTGGAGAAAATAGTCCATTTCTTCGGTATAACGCTCTTTCAGCGTGACATCGAGGCGTTTTTTCGCCAAGGCATATTCTTGGTTACCCGCGCTAAGTTCTTCCAAACATTTCAAATAGGCACATAAGCAATCGGCTTGTTTTACGACCGCTGCTTCAATGGGATCGGCTGCTTCGGCTAACAAAAAGGGGGTAAAATCTTCTTGAAGCTCTTCTGGAAGCATGGCTAAGAGACGTCTTTCTGCCGCAGACTCGATCTTTTTATATTCTTTAGCAATCTCAGGATTGTAGTACTTGACTGGGGTAGGGAGGTCACCAGTGAGCACTTCACTGCTGTCATGATACATGGCTTTAATTGCGATTCTTTCTGGATTGAGATTACCGCCAAATTTTTTATTTTTAATGACCGCAAGTGCATGAGCGACAAAAGCGACTTGCAGACTGTGTTCGGAAATATTTTCGCTGGAGACAGAACGCATCAATGGCCAGCGTTGAATCAATTTCATACGAGCAAGGTGAGCAAAAAAATGGCTCTCTTTCATAGCGATTTGACATCCTTTATAAAACACATAGGCACAGTGTACAAAAGACGAACGTATACACCAACCTCAGTATTGAAGAACTGACCATAAAAAACGGGCGTTAAGCCCGTTTAGAAATTTCAATCAATTGCCAGCAATGATTATTGACGATAAGTGCTTAAGAAACGCTCGAATCGGCTGATGGCAACTTCTAATGTCTCGACATAAGGTAGGGTGACGATACGCACGTGATCAGGTTCTGGCCAGTTAAAACCGGTACCTTGTACCAACAGAACTTTTTCCTGAATTAAGAAATCTTGCACCAGTTTTTGGTCGTCTTTGATGTTAAATTTCTTTTTGTCCAATTTAGGGAATAAATACATAGCCCCTTTCGGTTTGACACAGGAAACCCCCGGGATCTGATTGATCATTTCCCATGCTCGGTCGCGTTGCTCTAGCAAACGGCCGCCAGGGAGGATCAGTTCATTAATGCTTTGGTAGCCACCCAGCGCGGTTTGAATCGCGTGTTGCATCGGTACGTTGGCACATAGACGCATTGACGACAGAATATCAAGACCAGCCACATAACCTTTGGCAAGGTGTTTTGGTCCGGTTAAAAACATCCAGCCCGCTCGGAAACCACAAACGCGGTAAGCTTTAGAAAGTCCGTTAAATGTTGCTACAAGTACGTCGTCTGTTAGTGACGCGACGGAAGTATGCGTCGCACCATCATAGAGAATCTTGTCGTAGATTTCGTCGGCAAAAATAATAAGATTGTTTTGTCGAGCGACCTCGATGACCTCTAATAGAAAGTCACGAGAGTAGACCGCACCGGTTGGGTTATTCGGGTTGATAAGGACGATACCACGAGTTTTTTTCGAGATTTTCTTCTTAATATCATCAATATCTGGCATCCAATCTGCTTGTTCATCACAGATGTAATGCACAGCGTTACCGCCAGCCAAAGAGGTTGCTGCAGTCCAAAGAGGATAATCAGGTGCAGGAACAAGCATTTCATCGCCATTATTAAGCAGTGCTTGCATTGCCATCACAATCAATTCAGATACACCATTGCCCACATAAACGTCTTCTACATCGAGATTACGCAGACCTTTTTTCTGGTAGTGCTGAACGACTGCTTTACGCGCTGAGTAAATACCTTTGGAATCACAGTAGCCTTGTGAGGTCGGTAAGTTGCGAATAACGTCAACCAGGATTTCATCAGGGGCATCGAAGCCGAATGGGGCGGGATTTCCGATATTTAGCTTCAGAATTTTATTCCCCTCTTCCTCCATGCGCTTAGCATGTTTGAGTACTGGACCCCTAATGTCGTAGCAGACATTATCGAGTTTTGACGACATCTCGATATTTTGCATTGTCTTAATCCTGATTGTGAAATTTTTGTATTACCAACCTACACTAAATAGCTATTTTTTAGAATAAAAATCTGAAAAATTATTGTTATTGATAAGTAACCAAAATTGAGCTGGAACAATCAAGGGGGAAAAAGATGTTGTACAACCTTGATTTAAGTGTGCTCTCTCAATAGAGTAGCTCAACTGAAACACCGAATCCCTTGTTCTCCCGAGGTTGCTTTGCCTAACTTTCACCAATTTATTCATCAGCTAATTACCCGTATTCAGCAAGCGAAAGAATATGATGTTCGTATTGAACTGCCTTTAGATACTGCCCCTGAATGGTCATTGATTGATTGGCTTGATGCTCAGCCTATTTACCCGAAATTTTATTGGCAGTCACGCGACGCTAGTGAAGAGGTGGTAGCATTAGGAGCATTGGCAACATTTACTGAGCCAACGCCAGCCTATGCGATTTTGGGAGAGCAGCAACGAGTATGGGGTGGCCGTTCATTTGATGGGCGCACTAATAAAAATCGCCGTTGCATGTCAGCCCTCTTCTTTTTGCCACAGATTGAAGTGATCCGTCGGCAAAATGGGTGGTTCTTGGCTGCTAATATCAATCATGACGTTGAAAAGGTTATTCAGTCACTACAAAGTTTAGTGATGAAGGACATTGAGCAGCAGAAAATTAATACTGAGATTGTTGATGTCACGCATTCTCCAACCGAAGCACAATGGGCGTCTTTAATTGATGATGTGCTTTGCGGTATCGATAAAAATGCGTTTAAGAAAGTCGTATTAGCGCGTGAAACTCGTTTAGCCTTGTCTAACCATCTAAGTGCAGCTCAGTTATTGAACGCCAGCAAAGCGGCGAATCACCATAGTTTTCACTTTATGTTGGTGTTGGACGATAAACACAGCTTTATGGGGTCGACACCTGAACGTTTATATCAACGTTCAGACAATCAACTCTATACCGAAGCGTTAGCCGGTACGATTGGCCGCGGTCAAGATCGGACAGAAGACGAGCAGTTATCGACTTGGTTGTTAAATGATGAAAAGAACGTAAATGAAAACCAATATGTAGTGGATGATATCGTCGATCGCATTACGCCATTAGCGAATAAGATTGAGGTGGAAGAGCAAGTCTCATTGGTGAAATTACGCAAAGTTCAACATTTACGTCGTAAAATCGCCGCCACACTCAACACTGATATGCAGGCACAATTGCTTGACGCATTGCAACCAACGGCAGCTGTTGCTGGCTTACCACGTAAAGAAGCGTATGATTTTATTTTAGAAAAAGAGCCGTTTATTCGCGGTTGGTATGCAGGCTCTATGGGGTATTTTAGCCTAGATAGTGCCGAGTTTTGTGTCGCGATACGCAGCGCTTTGGTATTAGAGAATGAAGTTCGCCTATTCGCTGGGGCGGGTATTGTTCCTGGATCGATCGCTGAGCATGAATGGCAAGAATTAAACAAAAAAATGTCTACATTAAAAAGTCTTATTGAGCAAAGTCAGCCGCTAGAGGTGGCAGTATGAGCCACGATCAAGCGGTACTTAACCGAATTTGGAGCCGAACTCTTTTAGCCGAGTTCGCGCGTTTAGGAGTCAAGCATGTATGCGCTGCTCCTGGATCACGTTCTACGCCACTAACATTAGAGGCCGACCAAAATAGCCAATTTACTCTGCATACTCACTTTGATGAGCGTGGACTGGGTTTTATGGCGCTGGGGCTAGCAAAGGCAAGCCAAGAGCCGGTCATTGTTATTGTGACCTCAGGAACTGCTGTAGCGAACTTATTGCCTGCGATTGCTGAGTCGAAATTAACCGGTGAGCAACTGATCATTTTGAGTTCGGATCGACCGGTTGAGCTGGTGGATTGCGGAGCTAATCAAGCAATTAACCAAGTCGGCATTTACTCGTCGCATGTGAATCATAGCTTAAACTTACCGTCACCGAATACTCAGGTGCCTTTGGCCTGGTTGTTAACCTCGATTGATAATGCTTATTTTCAGCAGCAACAAACGGGTGGCAGTATCCATATCAACTGCCCATATCCAGAGCCGCTTTACTCAAATGGTAGCGATGATCTTTACCAAGATTATTTAGCGCCGCTGCAAGATTGGACTCAATCATCCGCCCCATACTGTGAACGTTATGTTGATAATGCATTGATGGTTCCACAAACCTTGCCTTGGTTAGAGAAAAAAGGTGTCGTTATTATTGGTGCTGTCGAATTGAACGAAGCGCAAGCCGCTAAGCAATTTGCTGATGAATTAGGTTGGCCTTGCTTGTGCGATCCACAATCAGGGGTTGGATCTGAATGGGCTTTTTTCGATATTTGGTTGCAAAATCAGTGTGCTACAGACAAACTAAGCGAATGTGAGCATGTTGTGCAATTTGGTGCACGTATTGTGTCTAAGCGATTGAATCAATGGCTCAGTCAACAGGTGCAGTCACATAAAGTGGGTTACGATTATATTTCGAGCCAAGCTGAACGCCAAAATCAAACGCATCTGCCACAGCATCATTGGGTGTGTGACATTGCTCAGTGGGTTGAGCAGCGGTTGAACCAACGCTCCCTATTTGAGCATCAGAATGCAGGGTGGGGCGATGAGCTTAAACGTTATTCAATGCACTGTCGTGAACTCTCAGCTTTACATCTAAATAGTGACAAAGTAAGCGAAGTGGCTATCGCACTAGATTTAAACCGTAAGCATACTTCACATACGCTCTTTTTAGGTAATAGCTTGGTGATTCGCCTAGCCGATATGTTCAGTGATTTACCAGGGTTACCTGTTTATGCTAACCGTGGCGCTTCAGGGATCGATGGCTTGGTCGCTACAGCAGCCGGTGTGCAGCGAGCGACGCAACAGCCGCTCTTAATGCTTATTGGTGATACGTCATTATTGTATGATCTTAATTCACTCGCGATGATGCGTCATACTCAGCAACCAACGGTTATCGTTGTCACTAATAATGACGGTGGCGCTATTTTTGATTTGTTGCCTGTACCAGCAGAAAAACGGCAAAAATTATATCAAATGCCACATGGTATGGATTTCTCTTATGCTGCGGCGCAGTTTGGTTTAGCTTACTTGTGTCCAGAAACCGTTACCGCTTATCAAACTGCAGTCGATACCCACTTAAGTTCAGGGCGCGGTACGTTACTGATTGAAATAAAGAGCCAACCAGAAGAAGCATCGCAACATATCAAGCAGTTGGTTGGTCAAATTAAACAGTTAGGATAATTCATGCTCAGTAGCCGCTGTTCTCAGACATCTTTTTCATCGCAACAACCGGTATTGGTCTTTTTGCATGGTTTACTCGGCAGTGGCTCTGATTGGCAACCGGTATTGGAACACATTGATTTACCATGGATAACGGTTGATCTGCCGGGGCATGGACTTAGTCAATCGGTCTCTTGTTCAGGATTTGAGGATTGTTGCACGATGGTCGCTCAGGTTGTAATGGCACAGCTAGGGAGTGAGACGCCATGCTACATCGTTGGCTATTCATTAGGGGCGCGAATCGCCATGGTAGCAGCTGCAAGCGGCGCTTTTTCAGAGCTTAACGTTAAAGGTTGGCTCATCGAAGGCGGCAATTTTGGCCTTATTGATGAAGAGGCCAAACAGACTCGTTGGGTGAATGATACGAACTGGGCGACGCGTTTTGAGCAAGAGCCTCTTGAACAGGTTTTAAGCGATTGGTATCAGCAACCGGTGTTTAGTTCGCTAAACCATGAGCAAAGACAAATAATGATCACAAAACGTAGTGATAATCTTGGTAACAAGGTAGCAGAAATGTTGCGTGCAACGTCTTTAGCGAAGCAGCCTTATCTGTTATCAACCTTAAAGACGCTCACTTTACCTATGCATTATCTCTGCGGGGAGCGCGATGCTAAGTTTCGCCAACTTGCTCAACAAAGTGGTTTGCAATACAGCCAAATAGCGCAGGCGGGACATAATGTTCATCAGGAGCAGCCTTTGGCATATGCTGCTGAACTTCAACAATTTATTCGTCAACATTGTGGCAGTTAATTTTATTGAGCGATAATGTTGGCCACAACAACAATGGGAATCACCATGGCTAAAACGGTAGGCATTTCAGAAGAAGAGCTTTACGCACCAGTTGTTTGGAAAGACTGTAGCGCAAGCTACGAAGATATTCACTACGAAAAATCAGAAGATGGTATTGCACGTATCACCATTGCGCGTCCGCAAGTGCGTAACGCGTTCCGCCCTCAAACAGTGAAAGAGATGATCAATGCATTGGCCGATGCTCGTTACGATGAAGCTGTTGGCGTGATCATTCTGACGGGTCTTGGCGAAGATGCATTCTGTTCTGGCGGTGATCAGAAAATCCGTGGTGATTACGGCGGTTACAAAGATGAAACAGGGACTCACCACCTGAACGTATTGGACTTTCAACGTCAAATCCGCACTTGTCCAAAACCTGTTATTGCTCAAGTGGCTGGTTGGGCTGTTGGTGGCGGCCACGTACTGCACATGATGTGTGATCTTACGATTGCTGCTGAAAACGCTCAATTTGGTCAGACTGGCCCTAAAGTTGGCTCATTTGACGGCGGTTGGGGGGCATCTTACATGGCTCGTATCGTTGGCCAAAAGAAAGCACGTGAAATCTGGTTCCTTTGCCGTTTCTACGATGCTCAAGAAGCATTGGATATGGGTCTAGTGAATACGGTTGTGCCGCTTGCTGATCTGGAAAAAGAAACCGTTCGTTGGTGTCGTGAAGTGCTACAACACAGCCCAATGGCACTACGTTGTCTAAAAGCGGCATTGAACGCAGACTGTGACGGTCAAGCAGGGCTTCAAGAGTTGGCAGGTAACGCAACTATGCTGTTCTACATGACTGACGAAGGTCAAGAAGGTCGCAACTCGTTTAACGAAAAACGTCGCCCAGACTTCAGCAAATTCCCTCGTAACCCATAGAGAGAATTGACCTCATTATTTAAATGGGGCTGCAATGACGGTGGGGAAGCCTTGTCCCCACTGTTTTATCAAGTGATGATATGTCGCTGAGTTAGACCAAGGTGTCATTTACGCCAGCTCATCGACATCTCATTATTTAAGGCAAGCAGCCGTTAGTTAATCGCTGCTGTCTCGCATTAAGTATTTGATTCGTAATTTACTCGTACTTAATGAACTTTGACTTACCCAATGTATTAGGATTGATATGCGCAGCGCAAAACTGTATCGCTACACCCTGCCAATGGACAGTGGTGTGATTCTTCGTGACAACAGACTAAAAGAACGTGAAGGTTTCATTGTTGAATTATGCGAGCAGGGGAATATTGGCCGCGGTGAGATCGCGCCATTACCCGGCTTTAGCCAAGAAGGCGTTGAAGAAGCAGGAGCATTAGCGAAGGAACAGCTCGAACTTTGGCTACAAGGGGAAGCACTCGATTATGATGCTTTGTTCCCATCTGTTGCTTTTGGGCTTTCTATGGCAGAGCTCGAACTCGCGGGTGAATTGCCAGTAGAAGGTAATTACCAAGCTGCGCCTTTATGTACTGGCGATCCTGATGATCTTCTTCCTGCATTAAATGCAATGACAGGTGAGAAAGTGGCAAAAGTGAAGGTGGGGCTTTACGAACCTATCCGAGATGGAATGTTGGTGAATTTATTCTTAGAGTCGATGCCTGATCTTAAGTTACGTTTAGACGCCAATCGCTCCTGGACCAAAGAAAAAGCAGAAAAATTTGCTCAATATATTGCGCCGTCAATGCGCCATCGCATCACGTTTCTTGAAGAGCCGTGTCGTTCTCCTTCTGATAGTATCTCGTTTGCGATTGATACGGGGATTTCTATCGCTTGGGATGAAACGCTGCAAGAATCTGTGCGTAACCCTGAGTTTCGTTTGGGGGATTTGATGGGCGGTAAGGCGATTATTATTAAGCCAACGTTAATAGGCTCAATACAGCGTTGTATCTCCTTGATCAACACGGCAAAAGAAGCAAAACTGCAAACCGTGATCAGCTCCAGTATTGAATCAAGCCTCGGATTAAATCAACTTGCCCGTTTAGCTCATTGGCAACTGCCTAACGAAGTACCTGGATTGGATACAATCGGGTTGTTTGCTGAACAGTTAGAAGTGCCATGGCCGGGTTGTTCCTTACCTGTGGCCGAGTTAAATAGTCAAACTATCGTATGGCAAGCGGAGTCTCAGTCGCTATGACGCCTTGGCAACAGTGGTGTCAGCAAGCGCCAAATCGAGTTGCACTGCAAAGTTCAGAGCAAACACTAACTTGGCAAATGCTGTGCGATCAGGTAAATCAGTACGCTTCACAGTTAACGGCTCAGGGAATTCGTTCTGGCGATGTTTTAACTATCGTCGGTAAGAACCATCCTTCAACTCTGATGATATTTTTAGCGGCTCACCAAGTTGGCGCGATCTGCGCGCTGACGATGCCGCAACCCGTTGCCCAACTGCAGCCTAAACTGGATACCTTATATAAAGCAGGCCAATCAGCATGGGTATGGTTAGCACCTTCTGCGCAAGTATCTCGTGAAGAAATCGTGGCTTTAGAACGTGATGTGTCGGTCATCGAATTAGTTGCAAAAGATAAGAGGGATGATCCAGAAGATCATTACGATATCAATAACCTAGCAAGTCTGATTTTTACCTCAGGTTCCACAGGAACTCCTAAAGCTGTGGCGCATAATCACCAGCAGCATTTTGCTTCTGCTCAGGGATTATTAGAGTGGTTTACCTTCTCTGAACAGGACAGTTGGTTACTTAGCTTGCCTATGTATCATGTTTCGGGCTTATCGATCATTTATCGGTGGTTAGCGGCAGGGGCGTGCTTAAAACTTGGTAATGGCGATTTACTCTCTGATATTCATGGAGTGAGCCACGCCTCTCTGGTTCCAGTGCAGTTAAAGCGGCTTCTCGACAGTCGTCAACCTTTGACATTAACCCATGTGCTATTAGGGGGAAGTCATATTCCTCAAGAGCTTGGTATGCGAGCGGCGCAGCTCGGTATTGAAACTTGGCTGGGCTATGGCATGACAGAAGCTGCGTCGACAGTGACTGCTCGTAAAGTAGAAAGTGGTGAAGGTGTCGGCCGTATTATTCCTAATCGTGCACTTGAAGTTCGAGGAGAACGCATTTTTATTGGTGGTCAGACGCTAGCCTCGGGTTACTACCGTCAGGGATATCTGGTGTCTATCACAGACGATTTGGGCTGGTTTGACAGTAAAGATCTCGGTTATTGGCAAGGGGAAGAATTAGTGGTCATCGGACGTGCAGATAATCTATTTATATCAGGTGGAGAGAATATTCACTGTGAAGAAATAGAAGCCGTATTAAATGCACATCCGCACGTTCAGACAGCAATGGTCGTTCCTGTTAAGGATGATGAATACGGACATCGCCCCGTTGCTGTATTGCAAGGTTGCGAAACCATAGACAAAGCAAGCTGGGATCACTGGTGCCAAGAGAAACTAGAGAAATTTAAATGGCCAATTGTGTATTACGTGATGCCGGAAGTATTGACTCAAACGGGGATTAAAGTGTCTCGCAAAGCCCTGAGTCAGTGGGTTGATGAGCAACGCCACACCAATTCTTAGACTCTTTTTAAAGAAAAGTTATGAGATAGATGAAAACAGAATTTTCTCTTCTTATAACCTCAACGCATAATAATCCTAGATATCAGTGAATTTAGGATAAAGACTGTGTTAGCGAAAATTCTGTTAGTTGTTACGATTGTTCTTCAATTAGTTGTAGCCATCACACAGCAAGGATGGCTACGTTCCGTGTCTGAGCTCTCTGCATTCCTGCTGGTGGCGACTTTGGCTTATCTATTCCAAATTAAAGCGGGTGAGTTAAAAGCCAAGCAAGAGACGAGCAAGATATTGTAATCCACAATGATACGCCGAAGATAAATGGCTTAGGGCCAGATTGTTTAAGGCGACCAATCGATATACCACATCCAATTAAGTACAAGCACACCACCAATAGTTGTTTCGATACCATAAAAATTCCATGGTAAAAAACTTGCCACTGTGGCAGGAGATCGGTAATCGCTATCGCCAAGCAATAAAACAAAATGAAGTAAGGGATCGTGATTTTTTTCGATTCACTACGAAATAAAAAAGCACTAAAGAAAGCCACAGGAATGATCCATAAGGCTCGCGCCAGTTTGAGCGTTGTTGCTGTTTTCAGCGCTTCAGTCCCATAGGCCGACGCAGCACCAACGACTGATGATGTGTCATGAATCGCAATCGCAGCCCATGTCCCAAAAGTTTGTTGGTTAAGTCCGACTAAATGCCCAATCATCGGAAAGACAAACAGCGCCACCGAATTTAAAACGAATACAGTCCCTAGCGCTAAGCCTATTTGGTCATCATCTGCCTCAATAGCTGGGGCTACCGCTGCTATCGCACTCCCACCACAAATTGCCGTACCGGATGCAATTAGGTGTCCTGTTTTACTATTTAGTCCAATGACTTTTGCCACCATCGATCCAATCACTAACGTACCGATAATTGTGAAAATAACGATGCCAATGCCATGGCTGGTCACGCTTAAGGCTTGCTGGAGCGGAATACCAAACCCCAATCCGATGATGGAGTAAGAAAGCAGCTTCTTGGTCATTTTAGTAATGGCAAGTCCTTCTGGAATTAACCCCAGTGAGGAGATAAAAAAACCAAGCACGAGAGCAGTAGGAGACGTCAATACGGGAGTAAGACAGAGTAAAAGCCCTGCCCAAAAGAGAATATGCTTAAGTTTCATAAATCAGGCCAAAAAGTAATAACGAGTGAGACGCCATTGTAACGTAAGTCACACTGTCAAAAAGTCTTAATGTTTTGAACAAGTGTTCAGTAAAATTGAACGAAAAGGTAAAAGCAACGTATTACAAAGTGTTACCTTAATTTAACAGGACAGACAACATAAAAAGGAGGAGTTTTAAAAGGACAGGCAATGTACGAGACACTTCTTTCGTTATTTTTTACCAGGACAGACAGTTTAATTAGATAGCTTAATCAGGGCGAAGTAGAACGATGACAGTATTAATCATTCATAGTTACGGTGAGTGATTAGGGCTGGCTGGGGGAAGGAAATAACCGAAGTGACTATTCAAGATAAAAAGATTACAGAGTGAGGGCAGTGGTGTCACAAGCGCTCACTCATTTTGCATCAATCTTTTTGTTTATTCTGCCGCGCCGCGCAAATTAGTGAGGGCAAGTTGAAGCTTCTCGATATTGGCGTGTTCTGGCGCGATAGGTTCACCAACTTCTATGGCAACTTTTGCTAACCAGCATGAAGGCACACCTTTACAGGCTCGTCCTTTGTACCGGCTAAAATAACTCCCCCATAGCCCTTTTAAAGCGATCGGGATGACTGGTGCCTTACAACGGCTCAGAATGATATCTAATCCGCGCATGAAGGGTTGTATGTTTCCATCTGGTGTGAGGCGACCTTCTGGAAATATACAGACGAGTTCACCATTTTTTAAAGCTTGTTCTACTTCGCCAAATGCGCGGCGAATGGTGCTTCCACGGCGTGCATTAATTGGAATCACGCCAGCCCGACGTAGGAATCCAGCAACAACAGGGAAGTTCGCATAATCTTCTTCCATCACAAAACGAATAAGGCGATTTGAGGCTGCACTGAGAAGTAATGCGTCCATATAACTGACATGGTTACAAATTAATAAAGCACCGCCTTCTTGCGGAAGCTGTTCTAGATTCTTTTCTCGCACTCGGTAGAGGGTTCTCGTCATCAACCAGACAAATAACCGCGTTACATGCACAGGAAACTGATACAACAGAGCGATGGAAACAATAAGATTAAAAATGGCCAATAAGCCGAACAGTTGTGGGATAGAAAGGTGAATAAGGCTTAATGCGACGATCCCTAAAATGGCGCTTAATACCATAAATAGTGAATTGTAGATGTTGAGGGCTGCAATCACTTGAGCACGCTCGTTTACTTTGGCTTTTTGTTGCATTAAAGCATAGAGAGGCACAATAAACATTCCTCCGCTCATCCCGAGTAGAAATAGATATCCAAAGGTAGGCCATAACACGCTAGCGCTAACAAAACGGGTGAAGTTTGCGTAATTAGGTAAGGCCTCCGGAATCTGTGTGGCAAAAAGATAGCCAAATAAAGTGATCGCAAAACCGCTAAGAGGAATCAACCCAAGTTCGATACGATGCTTGGTTAATCGATCATACAGCAAAGATCCTAAAGCGATACCCACTGAGAATAATGCGAGTAAAAATGAAACGGCGGTCTCACTGCCATGCAGATATTGGTGGGTAAAGTTTGGAAATTGGGTTAGATAGGAAGCCCCTAAAAACCAAAACCAGCTTATGGCTAAAATGGCGCGATAAATGGTGCGATTACTTTTCGCAATCGCAAGGGTACGCTTAGTGTGGGCAATAGGTCGCCAACGAAAACGCAGTTCAGGTGCACTGGCTGGTGCTTGAGGAATCCAGCGGCTAGCCAAATAACCCAGAAAGGCAAATATGACGACGGCTCCAGCGGCTATCTCTGCGGAGAAATCAAGCGAGGCGATGATCCCTGCACCAATCGTACCTAATAAAATCGCCATAAATGTCCCTGTCTCGACGAGCGCATTTCCTGGAACTAATTCACTTGGCTTTAATTGCTGAGGGAGCAAGGCATATTTTACTGGACCAAAGATGGCTGATTGAGTACCCATCAAAAAAAGAATCAGTAATAATACGCCATAACTGTGGGTCACAAATCCAATGGCTCCCAATAGCATTATCGCTATTTCCAATAGTTTGACTTTACGGATAAAGGCGGACTTTTCATATTTGTCTGCAAGGAGCCCTGCTGAGGCAGAAAAAAGAAAAAAAGGGAGAATGAATAAGCCAGCAGCAAGATTAATAAATAAGTTACTTGAAACGGGGAGTGATTCTGCACCAGCAAAGGCAACAAAAAGCAGTAACACGTTTTTAAAAATATTATCGTTAAAAGCTCCGAAAAACTGGGTGACAAAATAAGGGAAGAAGCGCCGTTGAAATAGCAGTGAAGAAGATTTTGTCATGCCAGTTCCTTTGGGCTTACCAGTTAGTCAGATAGTGGGACAATAAATTTTCTATCAATTCTTTACCGTCGATCGGCTCTGCAGCGAAAAATTTGTCGTCGACGCTGAGTAGAGTGATGCCGTGAACGCCTGACCATAATACGCGGCTTGCTTGTAATACCTCGTAATCTGTCCGTTGGGGGGCAATCACTTTAAGTAATGTCTCCAGCATAGTTGTCATATTATCGATGCGGTCTTGTTGCCATTCTGGCAATACTTCACCATTCATATTGTGCTCAAAGATGAGCTGCCAACGAAATGGGTTAGCTTGAGCAAAATCGTGATAACAATAAGCTAATTGATATAGAGCCTGTTCCGGATCTTTACATTGGCTTACTACATCTTTCGCTTGAGTGGAAAGGTTATCCAGTGTCTTCGCTACCACATGCAATAGTAACAAATTGTAATTGCCAAACACGTTGACAAGCGTACTAGGAACATAACCAATCATGCCTGCAATCTTGCGTAAGCTAAGATCGTGATAGGAATGCTCTTCTAAAAAGCCATTTACGGCGTCGAGGGTCAGATTAATCAACTCTTCCCTTGTATGATCGTTTCTTCTTGCCATGCGAAATAGTAAAATTATGTACAATGTTCAATATTTTAATGGTGTGCTACCTGAGCGTCAACATATCTGCCTGCAATATTCTGATACAAGTCCATAACATGAAAAGATTTTCATGTTTACTCAGAGCCGCTATCATTTCATTGTTAGAAAAAGTCTGGTTTGAGCCAGTTCATTTAAAAAAGGAAGTCTATGAAACGTTTTTTCTCATTCGTTGCTCTACTGATGGTATCCGTGATGGTTGTTCCTCACGTGGATGCCAAGAAGTTTGGTGGCGGCGGTTCGTTTGGTAAAAGTTTCAAAACTGCACCATCACCGAAATATTCAAACAACAGCACAACAACTAAAAATAAAACAGCAGCAACCCCTAATAATAATCGTAAAGGTTTAATGGGTGGCTTACTTGGTGGTTTATTAGCTGGCGGTCTGTTAGCAGCTTTCTTTGGCGGGGCCTTTGAAGGTATCCAATTTATGGATATTTTAATTATTGGTCTTATTGCGTTCTTCATTTTCCGTTTACTGCGTGGAGTCTTGGCTTCTAAGCAAGCAAGTATGAACCAGCAGCAACCGGCATTTGGCGGCGCGAATCGTAACCAGTATGAACAGCCAAATGTGCATAATTTCGAACAGCCACAAAATGCGGGTGGATTCGGTACTCAAGCACACAGCGATGTGCCACATAATTATCCCCCAGGTTTTGATCAAGCAGGTTTTGTTAACGGTGCTCGTGAGCATTACCGCGTGATACAAGGCGCATGGAACTTCAATCAGCTTGACAAGATTCATGAGTATGTTTCAGAAAGCTTATTTGAAGATTTAAAAAATGAACGAGCGAAGCTTCATGGTGAGCAGCATACCGATGTGATGTATGTTGACGCGGAAATCGTACGCTGTGATTACGATGCGCAAAAAGCGCAGCTAAGTTTACAGTTCTCGGGACGTTACCGCGATGCCGTTGAAGGTGTTGAAGAAGATATTGAAGACATCTGGCACTTAGAGCGCGATTTAACCGTGCCAAATGCACCTTGGTTAATTGTTGGTATTCAAAACAGTTAACAATTGATGTGATAAAAGAAAGGCCCAGTCTTTGACTGGGCCTTATTATTTTGCAGCAATTAAAAGAGTCAATTTAAGCGTGAGACTCTTTGGTTGTTGCTGATTGTGCGTCAATTTTCTTTGCTTTTGAGATCATGGGTGTAATGGTTGAACCTTGCACAATGATAGAGAACAGTACAACGGCATAAGTCATTAATACGATAATCTCTTTTAGTTCAACATGAGCAAATGGCGTTTGGATACCTGAAGGTATTGCCATCGCCATTGCGAGAGCTAAACCACCGCGTAAGCCACCCCATGTTAAAATTTTCACGGATTCTGAGTTGTAACTCCGGAAACGATTAAAACAAACATAGGAAAGGCGAACACTAAGAAAACGACCGCAAAGAACCAAAGGAATAGCAATCATAACGGCGACAAGGTCGACTCTGTGGAAAGTAAATGTCACCATAATTAGGCCGATAAGTAGGAACAAAATCGCATTTAAGAATTCATCCGCTAATTCCCAAAAGTGACTTAATTGGAAAGATTCTTCTTCAGTCATGATAGTGCGGGTGATATTACCGACAATAATGCCTGCCACAACCATCGCTAGGGGGCCGGATACGCCTATATGTTCCGCCATGACATAACCTGCTGTAGGAACTAGCATGGTTAAAATAATACGCATTAAGCTATCGTGAGCTGTTTTAATCAAGAAGTGGAATAGAGCACCTAACACTGCACCAAAGAGTACACCGCCAATAGCTTCGTGAGCGAAAAGTTCAATAGTGCCACCAATGGTCGGCGTATCCGAACTAAAAGCAATTTGGAAAATAGTGACGAATACGACGAGGCCAACACCGTCATTAAATAATGACTCCCCTTCAATCTGAGTCGAGATTCGTTGTGGCGCTTTCATTTTCTTGACTATCGCAAGTACAGCAATTGGGTCGGTTGGTGAGATTAATGCACCAAATAGGCAGCAATAGATAAAATCAATGTTGATACCTATTTCACCAAAGATAAACCAAAGAGCGCCACCGATAAAGAAAGTAGAGAATAGTGTGCCCGCTAATGCAAGAAATGCAATTTCGAACTTTTGGTCTTTTAGGTGGTTAAGGTTGATGTTTAACGCGCCGCCAAACAGTAAGAAACCAAGAACGCCTTTTAATAGAAAATCGTCAAATTGAATGTTATTCAACATATTAACGATAGGTTGTTCATTTCCAACCGAAAGTAACCCTGTGTAACTCAGTGTTAGAAGCACAGCAGAAATAAGAACTGACCAACCAGTGATTGCGATCGTAGTTTGGAATCGACCGAATCGATGGTTTATCAAGGAGATGATGATAGCGACAGCGGCAATCATACAAACTGTGTCATAGACAGACATAGAAAGGTTCCTTGTGAAGTACGTTAAGAGAGTTCTCTCAACATCTATGAAAAGGAAATAAGGCCTACTTCGGGTGAGAGAGCTAGAGGACGGCTAATCTTGCCGAAAAAAAGGTAATTTTGCTATGGTTGGATGGGTAAAAAAGGTACGTTTTCCGGTTAAATAAGCAAAAAAAAACTAAAATCTAATTTTTATATACTTAGTAGTTATGTAAAAATTATTTTTGATAATTTAAATTCATAAAGTGCACTGTCTCAATTTACATGCTGTGATCCTGACCAATAAGAATAGTGTTTAATATTGATAAATTAGAAAACGCTGACATTAGCCAGCGTTTTTGTTATGAATAAGCGCATGTATTCACTAATAATGAATGTATTAATAAACATTCAACTTATTGTGCTATTTGATGCTTATTTTTTATGTAGCTCGTATTGAGCGGCCATATCACCAGAAACTTTATTGCCTGCTGCATCTAGCTTAATGAGCGTGCCATCTTCGATAGCATATTGCTCTGGTTTTCCTTTCCCGTTATCTAAGCTTAATGTAGTCCCTTCTGGAGACCAAGCAAACTTACCTTCGGTCTTTTTATCTTTACCATCAATCTGTTGAGTCATGGTAAAGGTTTGATCTTCATTTAAAGTGATTGTGGTATCCACATTTTTACCATCAGCACCAGGTAGTGAACCTTGGTAACTTCCTTGCCAATCTAGATCACTTGTTTTTTTCTGTAGGGGATCAACAGCCGTAGGGGCAGAGCTAGTTGGCTCATTAACATTTGGTGAAATATCACCAGATGCCGCAGGTGAAGCGTTTTGTTCAACAGCAGCTGATGGTTGTTGGTCTGCTTTAGGTTCAGTTTTATCTGAATTGCCATCACAACCAGCCAAAATTACAGTTAATACACTCAATGCCAAAATCGACTTTTTCATCGTTTAATCCTTTCTCTGTTTGAAATACAAACGGATGTGTTGTTGTTTTGTGGAATGCATTATCCTGCAAACGAATGTTAGGAGAGTCAGGTGGTAGTCATCCTTTCAACAGCGGCTGTAAGAAGGTTGTCAGTGATGTGTTAAGACCTCAACCTAAGATTTACATAGCGATAAAATTCCATATTTATCAGCGTATTAATGCCTGTTGGTCTATAAACCTGCGAGCTATTCAAATTTGTTGCTTTTTTAATGGTCGTTAAGAAGCAGATGAACAGGCTGGATACTCACACATAGATTGGAAAATCCGGACTAGATAGATGTTTTATTACGCCAAAAATAACAAGGTAGTTGTTCAATTACTTGTTTATGATAGTTTGGAGAATATTTTTCTATATCCCAATAACTTTAAGACTCAGGATTCAGAACTTAATCTTGTGGTTACTAGGGTATATAACCGATGAGTCAGATGATGGAATTAGATAGAACAGATCGACACCTATTGTCGTTATTGCAAAGTAACAGCAATTTATCACTGAGCGAGTTAGCAGAAGCTGTAAACCTAACCACAACTCCTTGCTGGAAGCGATTGAAGAAGCTTGAAGAGAGTGGGGTTATTAAGAAACAGGTCGCTTTATTGGATGCAGATAAATTGAACTTGTCATTTATAGCTTTTGTGATGGTTAAAACGAATGACCACTCACATGAGTGGTATCAAAACTTTGTCCGCGCTGTTGAAGAGTTTCCTGAGGTAATGGAGTTCTATCGCATGGCGGGTGAGTATGATTACATGATGAAAGTCATTACAAAAGATATGAATAAATTTGATCTTTTTTATAAAAAACTTGTTAATAGCATCGATGGAATAAATAATGTTACCTCAACATTTTCAATGGAGTCATTAAAATATACAACGGAGCTCCCTATTTAATATATTTTGATCTAAACATATAAATATCTGATGGTTGTATTAATTGTTGTTATATTGATAAGGTATAAATACATTTATTAATAAAACTATTTGTTATTTTAAATTATTTTGTATTAGTTTATTCGTTGTATATAATGGCCGGCCATTGTGTCAGGTTGTTTATTCGCACGGATTACAATTCTTCCTTGTCCTCTTCATCAGCTCGGCATAATTCCTCTAATTATAATTAAGGTTTAAAGTATGTCGTTCATTATTTCTTGGTTCGAGAATCGTTCGGTAGGCTACAAGCTAGGTGTAGGGTTTGGTTTAGTCCTTATTCTTACTGTGGTGGTTGCGCTGGCCGGAGATTATAGCCTTCATATTGTAAAACAGCGCGGAAAAAAAGTATCCGCAGCACTAAGTATGAATCTTTTACTATCACAAGCTAAATTAAATTTTAATGACTATGTGATGAAAGATAGTGATAAAAACAAGCAAGCAACGTTAGATATCTTAGCTAAGTTGAAAAGTGAATTAGTGAATGAACGTCAACTATACGTTGATCAAGAGGACCTTGATGAATTCGACCAGTCAATAAAAAATACCGATGTATTGGTTAATAATATCTATTTGCAAATTAAAAAGCTCAATGAAAAAAATAAATTAAAGCAAGATATTGATAGAAGTTATGTTAGTGGTGTGAAAGATGTCAAAGCGGCGTTTGAAGCTATATCTGCAAATGATAAAGCATTCACGAATAGTGAAATAGAACAAATCCGAACAATACTTTTTGACCTAAGCAGATATTTAAGCGAAACGGCTATTTTTGCTCATACGTCAGAGAAAATTGACATTAGCAGCACACTTTTATTAGGTGAAAAAATTCAAGGGTTAATTAACGCTTTACCGAGTAGTGCGTTAAGCCTGTTCACTAATGACGGTATGAAATCACAGATAGTTGCTTATCAAGAAAAAGTGCGCCGATTCGATAAACTCAATAGTGATTATCAAGTGGCATCGAAGGCAGTAGAGGATAAAGGGGGGCAAATATTTTCTAGTCTAGGTCGTTTAATCGATAGCCAGAATAAAAAAACGGAACTTGATGGAACCAAAGCGATAGTGACCTCATCTGTTGTCACGGCTATTGCTGTGATTCTCGGTGCTATTGCTGCTTGGATTATTTGGCATATGATCACCAAGCCATTAAATGAGACAGTAAAAATTGCCCGCCGTATTGCCGATGGTGATTTGACTCATACAGTATCGACAAAACGTAAAGATGAATTGGGACAGCTGCAAAGCACCATCGGGCATATGACTGAAATGTTGAACGGGCTAATCAGTGAAATTTCTACTTTATCGGGTGAATTAAGTGCTGCCACATCGCAGTTCTCTAAATCTTCCAAAGATAATTCAGCACGTATGCAGAATCAGCAAAAAGAGAGTGAACAAGTCGCAACCGCGATGAATCAAATGAGTGCAACAGTCGCTGAAGTAGCAAAATATGCAGAGCAAGCTTCGCATGCGACACAAGAAGCAAGCACGATTGTATTTGATGGCCATGAAATGGTGAACGATACCACGCGTCAAATGCGCTCTTTGGCTGAAAACGTCGAACGCAGTACTTTGTCTATGCATGAACTAAAACAGCAAAGTGATGATGTGGGTAAAATATTGGATGTGATTAACGGCGTGGCTGAGCAAACTAACTTGTTGGCGCTGAATGCCGCGATTGAGGCCGCTCGGGCGGGGGAATCAGGTCGAGGGTTTGCCGTTGTGGCTGATGAAGTGCGCAATTTAGCGAGTCGAACTCACCACTCAATTCAAGAAATCGAAACCTTAATTGGTCGCTTGCAAGTCGGCGCGGATGAATCGTTACGTTCAATGGAAGAAAGCCAGCAATTCTCGCAAGTGACTATCTCTCGTGCTCAAGAATTACAACAAGCGTTTGAGCAAATTAGCGAAACAATTAAACGAGTGGAAGACATGAGCACTCAGATTGCGACCTCATCAGAAGAACAGAGCCTAGTATCGGATGATATCAGCCGCAGTATGGAACGAGTGAATGAGATCACTCAGCAAGTTGCGGAAGAGGCGCTAGAAGGTGAGCGCGGTATGGATTCATTGTTAAATCGTACACAAGATTTACACGCGTTAACGGCGCGATTCAGTATTTCTGCTTAGTTCTAATATGCAAGCCCGCAATAATATCCCCAAATGACCTCAAGATGCAGGATTCAGAGCTTCATCAACGAGCCCAGGTCAAGCTCAATCACGGCAGGAATGGTTATTCCCTTTCAACGTGATTGAGCGCAGAAATAGGTTTGTTGATGAGCTCCCGAAAGGCGAGTTTTATTCGCTCCTAGGCTGTGTTACTGATTTTCAACGTAGAATGACTATGTCTTCAAATCAGTGCCTTGCCTAAGAGCGAAACCATTCTCGCTGAAACAGCATCTTGAGGTTACTTGGGTATAATAGCGGGCCTTTTATATCCAAATTAACTAAACAATGGTTTAGCCAAAAATCCAAGCGATTAGAAAAACGACAACCAGTAAACCAGCAAATACTTTCAGTAATGGGCCGATTTCCGGAGTACCGCCTGCTGGTGGTTTGTTACAGCAGCTCATATCTCTTCCTCCTTAAGTTTGTCACTGAATTCACTATAAAGCTTCCCCTTAGGGAAAGGTAAAGAGGTATAAGAGAACTTTTTTATCGAATTACGTTTGCTTAAATCTCATCACGCCTTCTTGAACCGCAGAAGCGACTAAGGTGCCGTCTTGGCGATAAATCTCTCCACGAACAAGTCCCCGCCCATTTGAGGCAGTTGGGCTATCAATAGCAAACAGTAGCCATTCGTCCATTTTGAAAGGGCGATGGTACCAAATAGAATGATCGATTGTTGCCACCTGAAATTTTGGGGTCAGCAGTGAAACACCGTGTGGCTGTAGCGCTGTGACTAAAAAGCCCCAGTCAGATGCGTATCCGAGTAAATATTGGTGAATTAACTGGTCGTCGGGTAATTCACCCGTTGCGCGAATCCAAAGATACTGTTTAGGCGCCATTTTTTCTGGCTTAATTGGATTTACGATATTCACAGGCCGCACTTCAATTGGGCGTTCACCACAAAATGTTGTTTTAAGTGGCTCGGGTAATAAGTGGGCAATCTGCGAGGCGATATCGCGTTCAGACGCTAAACTCTCCGGTTCAGGTACTTCAGGCATTGCAGATTGATGTTCAAACCCTTCACTGATCTCTTGATACGATGCGGTTAGATAGAAAATAGGGCGATCATTTTGCATCGCTTTCACACGTCGAGTACTGAAGCTTCTTCCGTCACGCAGGCGCTCAACATCGTAATAGATAGGTTTGGATATATCACCTGGGTAGAGGAAATAGCTATGGAAGGAGTGAACGGTGCGAGTATTCTCTACCGTGTAACGTGCCGCTGACAATGCTTGGCCGATCACTTGACCGCCGTAAACCTGGGGCAAACCGAGATTTTCACTTTGACCTACGTAGGTGCCATTTTCGTGTGGCGTTAACTTCAGTAAGTCCAACAATTCTGAAAGGGCTTGGCTCATGAATAAGGAAATTCCTTTAAACTAACATTGTTAAACAGTACGTCACTCTATGCGATTTAAGCAAGTTAATCCTGATTTGGATCCCAGCGAAATCGCTTCAATGATATTTTTCCATCTGGCGAAACGTCGACCCCTTCTGCTAGAAGTTTCTCACGTTGACGTAAGAGATCGTCCCCTTTTAGAGAGATTCTCCCTTGGCTATTTACAACTCGGTACCATGGCAAAGTCGAGCCAACTGGTAAGTTAGACAAGGCTTTACCGACTTGTCGAGCATAACCGGGAAAGCCCGCCATTCGGGCAACCTCACCATAAGTGGTTATACTACCTTCGGGTATTCTCGCTATAACATAGAAGATATGTGCAAAAAATTGATCCATACTAAAAAAGTCCTACTACGATTATTTACCAAGGAAAGGTACAGGGGATCAAAATGGTATTTTCTATTCTTCAATTTGGAATGACAACCTTATTGGCGATTGTTTGTGCGAGAGCGATGGGGTTAAGCGGTAATGACATACCGTTTATTTCGTTATTGATTCCGGCTTTGTGGGTTTTACCACGAGGTGGAATATCAGGATTTGTTTTATTGGCATCGATGGCAGCGTATGGAATGACGCTCGCTTATCAACCCGCGTCTTTATCAGTGAGTGTTTGGGTGTTATTCCCACTGCTGATGGTTGCGTTTTCACCGCGCAGCAATATTGGCGTCATTGCTTGTTGTGCGCTAATTACCATAACGCTTGAAGTGGGGATTATGGTGACTCAATCGGCTGGGAAACTAGGCGGCACACCTTGGGTTACCGTGGTTCAATTGGTTTCTGTTTCGCTCATGTGGTGGGCTGCGCGCAGTTGGAAACCTAGAAAAGGTCACAGTTGGTGGACGCTTCTTTTAGTCGTACCTCTGTGGATGGCAGGCTTGGAATATTCCGCGCTCTTGTCATTAACAGTGGTGGGTATTATGGCTTCTATGGAAACGATTCGTTCAACATTTAAAGATACGGAATTTTGTTGGCACACGTTATTGTGTTGGACGTTACCTTCGGTTGGGTTTGCAACATTTGTACTATCTCCCGATTTAGACGTACCCAATCCCGTGTTTGTGGTTTGGATGTGCTTACTGGTTACCGCATGGATGACAGATTATATTTTGCGAAGTAATGAAGAACAGATGGAACAATAAACAAAATACATTGTTGCGTGAAATCGATTTCTTGCAAATAAGTGTAAAAAATTAATGATATGGGCGTGTTTAGTTTAGGTATTGCTGAGATGTTTCTATATAATGCATTCACAATATACTGATAACAAAATAAACAACAACGTCCATGCATTATAAACTGATCCTTAGCGGTTGGTTGCTTGTACTTTTGTGTTCGTTCCAAGTACACGCCGATATTACGCCTAATCAAAAAAGTTACACCGTTGCTTCTCAATCTGATGATGTCGTTGCGCGCATTATGTTCGACGCAATAGCCCATCAGTTTAATCTTGATATTCGCTTCAAAACGTACACCAGTTTTGAAGCGATGCTGCATTCTGTTCAGGTTGGAGACAGTGATTTTGCTGCGAATGTGACATTCACGCAGCAGCGCGCGAAAGTATTCGACTTTTCTAGCCCAACTAACATTGACTATACCTATTTGTTTAGCCGCGAGTTTCGTCCGTTAGAGACGATGAAAAGCATAGCTGTGCCTGAAAAATCTGTCTATGACGAACGTTTAAAATCAACATTTCCATTTATACATATCAAATACTTCCATGGCATATTTGAAGCGCAGAAGTTATTAAATTCTGGCAGTGTTGATGGTGTAATTGGTCCGATAAATAGCCTCAAGCCAATGTTAAAACACGGCTACAGTGCGCAATTAGTGAATAAAGAACTTCATGTTCAACCTGTGTCGATTATCGCGACCAAAGGTAAACATCAAGAAATGTTAAAAGTGATGGAGCATTTCCTTTATTCTTCGGAGTCTCAAGAAATATTGCGTCATACCGTGCGTAATTATCAGTTTGAATTACGCCGAAAAGCACTGCGTCAAGCTGTTAATGAAAGTGGTTTGGATTTACAGCTGCCACTTAAAGTTAAGTTTGAAAATTTACCACAGTATGCCACTTATCATAGTAACGGTAATGTCGAAGGTATCAGTGCTGATGTCGTCATGAAGGCGTGTGATGTGCTGCTGATAAGGTGTGAAATCATTAGTAAACCATCAGAAAGTTGGGCAAGTATGTTCAACGATCTACGTAATAATAAAATCGATATATTGGCGCCTATTACCGTTTCGCAGCAGCGTAAAAGCATCGTGAATTTTAGCGATAGTTATTATCATCCTAAGGCATTACTGATTAAGCGCGAAGGATATAAAGAAGGTACATATAAAGATATTTCTGAACTGATCTCTGAACGTATCGGAGTCATCAAAGAAGATTATTTTGAGGAAATGTTGCATCAAATGTTGCCTCATAAATCTTTGGTGCGTTTTACCTCTCAGAAAAAACAGATCCAAGCGCTGCTTGATGGCGATGTTGATTATATCGTTTTAACTGAGGCGAACTTTTCTGAAGTGCTGCGTGAATCACCGAAAATATTGCCACTAGAAGTGGATAAATTAATCGGTCAATTTAGCCAGTTTGATATTGCTGTCGGTTTTACTAAAAATGACAGAGGCGCTAAATTATCGAAACTGTTTTCACAAGCAATTCAAATTATCGATACCTCTAGAATTGTTGCCAAATACGATTTTCGACCGGATTGGCGTTCTAATCTTGCACTGCAAAAACATTACCAAAAAAATGATCAAATAAATTTAGTAATGGTGGTTATTTTACTTATTGTTACGGGGTATTTGATTCAGCGCCAATTCATCATGGATTCCTTAACAAAATTACGTAACCGTAATAGTTTGTGTCGCCGTTTTGCAAAAGGTGTTTCTAAAGATATCAGTATTGTTTATGTTGAAATTGAGCAATTTAAGAAAATTAATGAGACATATGGTTTTGAAGTGGGTGATAAGGTACTGAAAGAACTGGCTAAAAGGATGAAGAAAAATTGGCCAGGTCACTGTTACCGGTTTAGCGGTGATGAATTTGTTGCAGTCGATGTTATTAGTCCTGATAACGTGAACACTTTTATAGAACGCATTGAGAACTTTATTTATGTTGATTCAGAACGAGAGCAAAGTTTTCCTGTGACGTTGTCTCTGGGAGCGTCGTTTAGCCGCAAGAAAACGATACCACTAAAAGAAGTCTTAGGGGAAATATACGCTGATATGGCTCAAGGGTGGTCGGGCAATCACTAAATATCACGATTGGCGTTGGTATTTTCAGCGGGTTGTTTAAATGCTAAGCATTTGAATCGCAAACCCTGTAAATTCTTTGTGATAGGGTTGCATTCAGTCATGGGATGATTGATAATCCTCATCACTCTTCGGTAACCGAAAAATACTGAAGTGACCTATGGAGGCTCTGGTCCTCCCGCAACACTAGTTCGTAAACCTGGTCAGGTCCGGAAGGAAGCAGCCACAGCGAATGACGTGTGTGCCGGGATGTGGCTGGGGCCTCCACCCATTTTGGTGTCGCTGAAAGCATAAAGTGTCCAATTAAAAGCATAAGCTGTCCTTTTAAAACTCATAAAGTGTCCTAAACTTAATTTGGTTGTTTTATTACAACGTTAAGGGACAAGTTATGTACGTTCGAAATCTCCGCAAACCATCTGCAACAAAAAATGTGTACAAGTTTTCGAGTTCTAAAAACCGAAGTGTCATTTTGTGTGAAAGTTCTTTAGAACGAGATTGTTGTTACCATCTCGAATACTCAAAGGACGTTATTTCATTCCAATCACAACCCGAAGGCTTCTATTATTCTTCAGGTAACAAACGTTGTCCCTATACTCCTGATTTTCTCGTCCGAAACCAAGATGGTTCAGAGTATTACCTTGAAGTCAAACCTCTCGCTAAAACCTTTTCTGAAGATTTCAAACGTTCCTTCGCTCTAAAGCGTATCGCAGCACAGCATCAAGGAAAACCATTGGTATTAGTCACAGATAAGCAGATACGTAATGGAGTGTATCTAGAAAACCTTAACTTAATACATCGATATAGTGGGCTAGTGGATTTCAGCTTGTCCTCAACAAAAATTGTTGAGGAGTTGAGTGTTGCAGGAAGAATGTGTATTCGTTCGCTGGCGTATAACCTGAAACTATCGATTGGTGAAGTGATAGCAGTCGTCTTTCGTTTAATTGGATTAGGCAGAGTTAATGTGCCTTTAGATTCTGCAATTAATGAGATGTCTGTGATCTCGGTGAATTGAAATGGTCATGCCTTTTGATGATGAGTTTGAATCCATAACAGATGATACTCAGGCCGAATATGATGCATCTTCTGAGGCTAAGCTAGCTCGAAAACAATACCAACCACTTGATTCAGTTACTATTCATGAACGAGACCTGTCATCTTTTTCTGAAGAACAGAAAAATAAGGCATTGGAGCGATACAAACTTATTTCTGCTGTCGCTAAAGAGATATCTGGTGGTTGGACACCTAAAAATATTAACCCTTTAATTGATAAATACAGTCCCAACTTATCGATCAAACGGCCAAGTTACAAATCAGTTATTCGTTGGTATAAATCCTTTTGTGAGAACGATGGAAACATTGTGTGTTTAGTTGATCACAATCACTCAAAAGGAAATAGAACCAAACGTATTATTGATGATGAAGCTTTTTTTGTTGAAGCCACTGAACGTTTCCTTGATGCAAAAAGACCCAACTATTCACAAGCATATCAGTTTTACTGCGACAGAATCGAAATTGAAAACAGCAATATTATCTCCGGTCAAATATCCAAAGTTAGTTATCAGGCGTTTAAAGAAAGATTGAAAAAACTTCCTCCTTATGAAGTTGCATTAAAACGATTTGGTCAAAATTATGCGAACAAGCTTTTCAACTATTACCAATCATCGGTTCCAACCTCAAGAATATTGGAACGTGTAGAGATAGACCATACACCACTCGATCTAATCCTTCTTGATGATGACTTACTGATACCTTTAGGTCGAGCCTATTTGACGTTACTGGTCGATGTGTTTAGTGGCTGTATTATTGGTTTCCATCTTGGTTTCAATCCCCCTAGCTATGTATCTGTTGCTAAAGCGATCATCCATTCAGTAAAAAGCAAAGACTATGTTCATGATTTGAATATTGAGCTCACTAATGACTGGTTATGCCACGGGAAAATGGAAACACTGGTTGTTGATAATGGAGCTGAGTTCTGGTCAAAAAGCGTAGATCAAGCCTGTATGGAAGCTGGAATACACGTTGAGTATTGTAAAGTGGGGCAACCGTGGGAAAAGCCTCGGGTTGAAAGGAAATTTTTAGAAATTATTCAGGGAATTGTTGGATGGGTTCCGGGAAAAACTTTTTCGAATATATTGGAAAAAGATCGGTATGACCCACAAAAAGACGCCGTAATGCGGTTTAGTAGTTTTGTTGAAGAGCTACACCGTTGGATTATTGATGTTCATAATGCCTCCCCTGATTCTCGGAATACGAAGATTCCCAATTACCATTGGAAAAAGAGTGAAGAAGCCTTGCCACCTGCGGCGCTCAGTGACCGAGATGAAAAGCAGTTTCGAATCATTATGGGAGTTATTCATGAAGGCGTTGTGACAACTAAAGGTATAAAATATAAGCACTTAATGTATGACAATGTGGCGTTAGAACAATATCGGAAGCAGTACCCACAAACAAAAGAGTCTCGTAAAAAAACTATAAAAATTGACCCCGATGATCTGTCTAGCATATTCGTTTATCTGGAGGAAATCGGAGGATACATCGAAGTTCCCTGCAAATATGATCCTTTGGGATACACAAAGAATCTGTCACTAAGTGAGCATGTTCGCATAACTAAAATACATCGTGATTTTATAAAAGGCCAAGTGGATTCTTTATCATTAGCGAAAGCTCGGCAAGCACTTCATGAACGTATTAAAACGGAGCAAGAGCACCTTTCTTTAATGTCGGTTGAGAGTCGAGCAAAAAAAGCCAAACATGGTAAGAAAATGGCAGCTCTTTCAGGTATATCAAATGAGCAACCTATGTCCATACAGAATGCTTTAGAAAACAAGAATAAGCCGTTAGATGAAAACCTTGACGAGCCTACTCCTGTGGACAATCTCAAATCGCTCTGGAATAAACGTAAAGCGATGAAAAGGTCTAAAGAATGAATCTATCTGGTGAACAAAAAATTGTTGTCGATGAATTACTAACTCAATACCACAATTCATTCGTTATTTATCCAGATGTGCAACAGATATTCGATGGCCTTGATTGGATTGTACGTCGTAGTCAATTTGGCAATTTTACGCCATCGATGCTTATAACTGGTGGCACTGGGGCAGGTAAAACATCACTCATTAACTATTATCTAAAACACCATTTTAATGATAATGAAGTCTTGGTGACTC
Organism: Vibrio nitrifigilis; assembly: GCF_015686695.1. Taxonomy (NCBI): domain Bacteria; kingdom Pseudomonadati; phylum Pseudomonadota; class Gammaproteobacteria; order Vibrionales; family Vibrionaceae; genus Vibrio; species Vibrio nitrifigilis. Next base: position 799,198 of record NZ_JADPMR010000001.1, read on the forward strand.
GTGTCAGACCGAGCTTTATCGAAACATTGATTTGGGCGATTGATAAGTTAGGTCTTCCTCATAATACCCGTTCGAAAGGTTCTGAAATTGGCTTACAGGATTATTTCATTAACAGTGTTAAAAAATCCAATCTTAAGCTCTTAGTTATCGAAGAAGCTCAAGAATTATTTGAGTGTGCTACTACCAAAGAAAGACAAAAAATTCGTGACCGGCTCAAAATGATCAGTGATGAATGCCGGTTACCTATCGTGTTTATAGGAATTCCGACTGCTAAACTTATCTTGGAAGACTCTCAGTGGGATAGACGAATTATGGTCAAAAGAGAATTACCATATATTCGAATCACATCCGCATCATCAGTAGACGTATACATCGATTTACTTGAAGAGCTCGAAAAGCAACTTCCAATTCCAGTTGAACCGGAACTTTCGGATATGGATACAGCGATGAGATTACTAGCAGCGACCAAAGGTATGCTTGGAGCTATTAAAGAGTTAGTTGGTTATGCATTAGAACTCGCTTTACTAGCAGGTAAATCAGCAGTGACCAATGAAGACTTTGTATTGGCATTCGAAACAATTAATGGCCCTGATGTTCTTAATCCATTTACAACCAATATCGATAACCTATTGATACCGCAGGTTATAGAGTACGAAGGATTTATCATTGACCCTGAAAGTGGGGAAATCAAATTTACTAAACAGCTATTTCAAGATATGCCGTTAGCGGCGCTATTAGGGTAACCCTTACCTAGACTCAATCAATTTTTCTAATAGTTCCTGTTTCTCCTCTGCACTCAGCTTATCAATCAAGCACGCAAGTTCAGCAGACATCTCATCCTTACAGAAAAAGTAGTTCAGGGGCACATCGAGCTCTTCTGCCATTCGGGTTAATGTACCAATATCGGGTACATGGCGACCTTTTTCGTAATGGTTCATTCGACCGCTTGCTGAACTTTCTTCCATACCAATTCTTACACCCAAATCTTTTTGGGTGATCTTGGCTTTTTTACGTGCTGCTTTGAGCCTCGCTGGGATTGGGTTTTCCACTTAGACATTCTTTTCAGTACCTATAGATAACTTAGATTGTCTAAGTTTTACTTATTTTTGTATACTTAGCAATCCTAAGTTTTTAAGTGCTAAAGATAGTCGTGATGAACAAAACACCGAAGTTATTAAAACCGATGTATAACCTTTTGATTGAAAAGAACATGGATAGCTTTTCTATCCTTCAAGCTAGGGATGAATTATTAAAATCGACGGATCGGTTTAGTGACGAAACCGAAGCAAGAAAGTTCGTTCATAGGCAAGTTCATCATTTAGCTTCAAAAGGATATTTGGTCATACTGGGAACGGGTAGGCAAAAGCGGTTTAAGAAGACTGAGTTGTTCCACAAAACAGACTTTTCAGTGAGATCTGAACAATCTAAACCTAAGTCAGTTAGAATCAAGCATGAATCAAATGAGCCGCCAACTAAGAGACTTGATGACCATATTGTTCTGATCAAAGAACGTAACCAATATCAAGGCGAGTTAGCTATTTCGTTAGCTGAAGCGGAAGAGTACAAAGCTTTACTGGGACGCTTTCCTGATCGTTCAACACTCCTATTTCCACTGCATTCGGCAGCTAAAGAGAAAGCAGCGACCATCTTAGGAAAGATGAACGCAGTTAATGCGTTAATTGCATCGATTGAGCAAGATGGAACCTCAACGTGTTAAGAGAGTGGCAAGAAGGCTGCGTTAAAGCGGCTATCGAAAAATACCAATCTGGACAACGACATTTTTTGTGTCAGGCGACACCTGGTGCTGGTAAAACGGTCATGGCAGCTGAATTGGCAAAAGCACTAATTGATATGGGCAACGTTGATCTGGTTTTATGTTTTTCTCCATCGATTTCTGTTGCAGAAAACATGAGGTCTACTTTCTCTTGGAAGCTGGATTGCCAATTTAGCGGTAGCTTAGGTGAGATGGGCTGCTCTTATACTTACCAAAGCCTCAAATATCAATCCGATGGATTTTGGAAAACCATTCGCAAGTATCGTGTGTTGGCAGTGTTTGATGAGATACACCATTGTGCTGCTGATGAAGATGGTCGAAGTAATTCATGGGGTGAACAAATCGTCTCTAAACTTCAGCATGAAGCAGAGTATACCTTGGCCTTGACGGGAACACCATGGAGGTCTGATAAAGCTTCAATTGCTTTGGCAAGCTACACCAATCCTGAAGGGCAGATTATTTGTGACTATCAGTACAGCTTGCGAGAAGCCATACACGAGAAAGTGTGTCGAGTCCCTAAACTGGTTTTGGTCGATAACGACAATCTAACTATAACAGAAGGGGCTCAGCGAAAGTCATTTTCTTCTATCGTTGAAATGCTTAAACAATCTCGTAGCTCATATCAGGACATCATTCAGAATGAGCAGGCATTGGGTTACTTAATTTCTTTAGGTTGCCAGCGTTTAGCCACGATTAGGCAAGTTAATAAAAATGCGGGAGGGTTGATTGTTGCTGCATCTGTTAAACATGCACAGAAGATACAAAGCATGTTAGTGAACCGTTTTAAACAGACGGCAACGATAGTGACTTATCAGCACGATAACCCACTTCAAACGATAGATCATTTTCGTGAAAGCGACTGCCAATGGATTGTTAGCGTTGGAATGATCAGTGAAGGTACGGATATTCCTAGGCTGCAAGTCTGTTGTCATCTCAGCGCAGTAAAAACCGAGCTCTATTTTCGTCAGGTACTCGGCCGAATTTTGCGAACTAATGGAGAGCAAGAACAAGAAGCATGGCTCTATACGTTTGCAGAAGAATCATTAGTGGGTTTTGCTGAGCGTATCGAGCAAGACATTCCAGAAACTTGCCAGTTTATTAACTTAGCTGAAGTTGAAAACAACAATACTGAAGTCGAATTTGCTGTTAGTTCACCAGGAATATCATCGGGTGGAATGTCTACAGCATCAAGTCGATCGACGTTCTCTTGGGAGCTCTTTGGGAATGGGGAAGAACTTGGTGACTCCCATCTTTCGCAACAAGAATATGTGCTCATGGGAACGTTTAAACAGAGAGTGATTGCTGCGTTTAGTTGATGATTATCGGGCAATGAGCAGGAAATGAGAAATAACCTAATCTTTCCTTATCAGCAGCTTAAGATTACTACCTAAGCGAGATTTCCTATAAATAAGTGGCTCCGAAGTTATTTGTTGGTAATCACTTCGCGTAAGTGTTTGTTTATGCAAAACCAGTCACATGATACTAAGTGCGCTTTGTGCTTATCGTGATAGAATGAATTAACATTTCCTATATAAAAATCAGCTAGCTAGGTGCAATTTATGAGCCAGAACAAGCTATACATCCCCCTCAATGCCGGTGAGTCTGCAGTCTTGCCAGAAGCAAACACCCTGCTTCCTCGTAAAGAGGTTTACGAGCCGTTGGCAAAGTTGATTATTGAAGCGGTAGAGAAGGTAGATGCCGCTCATGGCAGATCACTGAATGAACTGAGAGAACACAGTGCTATCTCGATAGACGGAGCTCGCGGGACTGGCAAGACCGCTGTACTGGTCAACTTAAAGAGCTATCTTAAAGAGCAGGACGTCTTGAAAAATGTCCATATCCTCGAACCAGTAGACCCGACCCTACTGGAGGACTGTGACTCACTGTTTCTCCATATTATTGTCGCGGCAGTACTGCACGACAAAGACGTTAAAGAGGCTCAAAGAAAAGACCCGAACAAAGTCCGCTGTCTTAACCTAGCGCTTGAGAAACTCGCTCAATCTCTGGAGGCTGTAGAAACTCAGAAAGAGCGTCACGGGATGGACAAGGTGCGCGCGATGTACAGCAATGAAAATCTAGCCGACTGTGTGCAAGATTTCTTCCGTGAAGTGTTGAGTTTGTTGGAGAAAAAACTATTAATTTTGCCTATTGATGATGTTGATACTTCGTTGAATCGTGCTTTTGAAAACCTCGAAATTGTACGCCGTTATCTAGCCACCCCTTATGTGTTACCTATCGTCTGTGGCGACCGTGAACTATACAACGATGTGACCTGGCGTGATTTCCATGGACGGCTGACGAACGATTCTAAGCATTTGTCTGAAGCTGCCTATGAAAGGGCTGTAGAGTTAGCCTCAGAGTATCAGCGCAAAATTCTTCCATTCCCACGACGTTTGACCATGCCGCCAGTTAGCAATTATTGGCAACAGAGCAATATCTACTTGGGTGATAATGAAATAAACGAAGTGATGCCATTACGTAATTTTATTGCTTGGTTGGAAATATTTCTGTCCGGTCCAGTGAATGGCCTAGGCGATAGTCAATTGTCATTGCCGATTCCATCGATGCGCGCGCTAACCCAGTTACTAAATCAATGTCAGGGTCTGATTCCTACGTTGCCAAATATCATCAAAATGGGCGTCTCTGCCTTGGCTGTAAAACGAGCATGGCAAATGCCGAACGTCCCTTTAAAAGCGATTGAAGAATTTGAAAAGGAATATTTGAAACGACATAAGGACGAGAAGCGTGAATATGGTTCTGCATATGCCCAGTTTGCTGAACTAGCCAAGACATCACCTACTTCAAATTCAGATATAAGTGAGGAAAATGTCGATCACGTTGCATGGGTATCAAGTTTAGAAAAACACTTCAAGTATGAATCTACGGGGGGCGCTGCATATCTAGTTTTACTGGCAAAGCGGCATTGGCAGCAATGGCAAAATGCAGCCGTGGGGCAACCTAGTTGTAGTGTTTTTGACACGCCATTATTCCAACCGCGTATGCATGGTAATGTGAGCTACCAACATTTTGAACGAAATCATAACTTGTCTGATTGGCAAGATTTGCTTAGCAAAAAACTGCCGAATGTATGGTTTCGCGACTTGTTAGGAGTTAAAACTATCCTGCAATACCCGCTAGCTGAGGTGGGGTGTAACATTAATGGCGATTTGCAAAAGCAGCTTACTAACAGTCGTAAAGTAGATAATAAGGACTGGCTGGTTGCGCTTGGCAAGATCCCAGAGGGATTATCTTCAAGTGAACAACTCTCTCGTAATGCCGGTTTATTATTGAATTTGCTGGCAGAGTATTATTTCTATACTCCAACGAGTCGTACTTTTGTACTGAATATTGGACGTATTTTCGAACTAATTATTACTAGCCTACTTGGTCAAGTGAGGTTGGTCGACTTGCAGCGTATCCTTTACTCAGCTCCATTCTTCTCTGCTAAATCACAAGCACAAGATATTGCTAATTCAGGTCAGAACGGTATTAATGAAGAAGACGATATTTTCGAGGAAGGTCTTGAAGACAATACCGTAACTCCTATTGACAAAGCACTTAGTCAACTGGTGGTGGCAATTTCAAATTGGCGTAAAGAACATGCAATTGAGCTATTAAACCCATCGCCTTGGTTGATCTATAAGGTCTTCGAAAAGGTTTACTCTATGGTTTCTGATAATGGTAATCATGGGAATGGAGAAAGTGATTTGGCAGTGGTTTTGAACAAGGCAGGTCTGGTGTTTTATGCAACCTGGTCGGCATTTGGCAGCTTTGAGAAAGGTCGTCTGTTTGGTTTGCCTGAACTGGTTACAAGTGATGCGTTGCGTAAAGCGACCAATTTTGAGCAGCAGAACCATTTTAAAATGAATATTGGTCATCTTGCTCCATATGATGGGCATATTCGTAGTAGAGGAAAGTCTAAAGGTTCAAATGAAAGCGATATTGATAAAGAGAAAGCAAACCTTGCCAATAGCCGTTGTGAATTTGGAGACAAAACCAGAACAATTACTAATGCTTTGGCTTATCACCCATTGAGAACGTTGATCGATGAAGTAATGGGCTTGATTGATGCACAAAATAAGGAAAAACAGCCTGAAGATAATTCTAAAGGTAAAGCGGAAAACAAGAATGCTGATTGGCATTACATGTTGGAAGAATTGGAACTTTCCAAGAGAACAAGGGCTAAAAAGACTATCAAGGAGGCTGCTGAGACTAAGTCGAAAGACAAGCGTGATCAAATTCTGAAATATATGCAGCAAAGCTATAGTGATCATGATAGTACTGCTATGTTTACAGAAATTTGCACAGAGCTGGACAAAATCGAATCATCAAAGCTGTTGAATCACGAGTCTACTGTTGACTCTGGGGTGGCAAATGGGGTAGGTGGGGCCGAACAACAGTCATCTACAGATCCAAAGCAGGATAATGAGTAATGCTCCAGCGTTCCCTAACTGAACACGCTGCTGAGTGTTTTTTCGGTGATGAAAGATTGTCCGCTCGACTGTGGCAGCTATTGCAGCATCCTGCTGAAGGTTTGGATTCAGATCGTTGGCAATTGTTGCAGGATGATTTTTACCATTTACTGGTTGAAGGGGTGGAGACACGTTATCCACGTGAACACCGTTTGACCGATGTGCGCCAACTTATGGACCATTTAGTCGATGGTCATTTGCTACTGACTCCAGTCCTGCCTTGGCTGGACGAATTACAGCAGCGGCTGATGCAGCGCAATGGTGATTTACTCTGTTATCGCGAGAGAGAAGTTCAGGCCTATGTACGTCTCGCTGCAGGAATTGACCCGACGCTATTAGCTGGTTGGCACTTAGCTCAATGGCTTAATGAGATGCCGTTACTTCAGGCGCATGATATTCGACGCGTTGTATCGGCCCAACCCCCCTTTTTCTCGCCACAGAGCAAATCATCACTGCCATTCGCTGAGGGTCATGTACATTTTTGGGGTGTTACCGCTGATAGTGTGATTCTTGATGATTATTTGTTTGAAGATAGTGAGTTGATATTGGGTGAAAAGTCAACTCTGTGGCAGAAAGAACAACGTGACAGTCTGCAACCACTGTTGAAACGTGCGCGGAAATTGCTGATACTCTTGTTGGAACCTAATCAACAGCAGTGCTCTCAGGAAGATGGGCTGCAACATTGGGCTCGGCTAAATATTGCTATGCAAGAGTCCAATCATAAGCCAGACTGGAATTTGCTGTCTGCCAGTTCTCATGCTGCAAGCGTAGGTAGTGCAGATTGGTTGATAGGTCAGTTCGCAACGGCTATGGGGCTTGGCGAGTCTAATCGCTGGCTATGGCTAAATTTCTATCTTTGTAAGCGTTATATTGAGTTTGATACCCATCCGGATCAACGCGCAGCTATCTTGTGTTTTTGGCAAACGGTAAATCAGCTACGCCGAAGTTTGATCATGGACGGGCAAGGGTTAACTCGTTTTGCTGAACGTTCTTTTAATTCAGTACTGCAACGTCACTCAAAAGGTCATGATAATATCCGCCGAGTGTGGCCTGCTAAGGCTGATGTTGCGGAGATCAAGTCTGGACCGATGGCATTCAAACCTAAGTTAGTTGGTGAAATTGCTCGTGGTTTGATTTCGACTTCTGACTTATCCCTACCAAAACCGCCTTATATCTTTGGTGAGTCTGATATTCAGCTCGATATGCAGGCTTTGGCCACAATGCAGGCTCTAGAACGTTGGCAATTTTGTGGTCATTTCTCGCGCTCGCAGGCGCACAAACAAAACCAGCGCCCTAGACCGGACTGCAAAAGGCTGTGGCAAGAAGCTGAAAAACTGGTACGCAACTTAGAAAGTACTTCTGGTTGGAATGCTTCCGAGTTTATGGGGGGAAAACTGAATCCGAATTTCCATTTTCAGCCTGCTAGATGGTTTCGTGGGCTGGATGTGGCAGGAGATGAAAATGCTTTAAAAATCGAGTGGTTTGCGCCTGTACTTCGATGGCTACGCTGTGGCTTTAAATCACGGCCAGATGGTGAGCGAGCAAGTTCAGGATTTCATCTAAGCATTCATGCTGGAGAGGATTACGCTCATCCAGCGTCAGGTATGCGCCATATTGATGAGACAGTACGTTTTTGTGAAATGCGAGAGGGTGACCGATTAGGTCACGCGCTGGCACTTGGCATCATGCCAAAACAGTGGGCTGCACGGCAGGGCGAAATGATGCTGCCTCTGGATGAACATCTGGATAATCTTGTGTGGCTCTGGCATCACGCAAGTATCTTGAGTGGTGTTTTGCCATTGGCACAGCAAGTATTACCGCTGTTCGAACGACGCATTGCGCATTTCTGGCATAAGTCGTATTGGTGGCAGGTACCGGATTGGATGGAAGCCACAGACGACAATGAGAACCAGTCTAAAAATCAAGCTGAAGTTTCTGATATACCGTCTTTGAGGAACGCAACGCCGGGAGATTTGTATCAGGCTTGGTGGCTGAGGCGTAATTGCCATTATCGCCTGAAATCCTTGAGTGGTTCTTGGCCGATAGATTCCAGAGAATTGTATGCCTTGCCTGATCATCTAGAATTGAGCGAGTGTCACACACTAGCAAGTCGGCTATATCACGCTCGCCATACTTGGTTGAGTAATGTAAAAGAAGTGCCTTTAGTGATTGTGCGTATGGGCGATGAAGCTGCTGCTAATAGAGGATTTCATACGAAGAGCTCTGGCCGTAAGAATAATGAAAACATTTTGGAAGATGTCGATACTCCAGCCGAGCTGGATTTTATGCATGCGCTACAAGACTGGCTTCTAACGGAGTACGATAAGCTTGGGCTTATTATTGAAGCCAACCCGACCTCCAATGTCTATATTGCACGATTAAAATCCTACGCCGAACACCCGATTTTTCGTTGGTGCCCGCCAGACGAATCAGTATTAGAGCCAGGAAAACCGGCTAACCTTTATGGAATGCGCCGAGGCCCAGTACGCGTACTAATAAATACCGACGATCCCGGCATTATGCCAACGACATTGAGAACTGAGTTTCTGTTGCTCAGAGAGGCATCAATAGATTTAGGCATTGGCCGAACTGTCGCGGAACGCTGGCTAGAAGAGCTTAGAATATTTGGTATTGAGCAATTTCAAAGAAACCACTTACCTGTTTTTGAAACTATCTGACCTCATAAGGAGATCTTTAGTAAATGCAACCAGAAGACATTAAAACACTCACAAGCTTTGACGACATTATCAAATTGATGGATGAGGAATCGACTTATCTAAAAAAGAAATCACAAGAAACTGAGTGGCAACGTTATGTTTCGCGCCGTATTCCTGTATACGCCGGAATAGTCACGGTGCTTTTCCTTATCAGCTTGCTGATGACAACAATAAAAGCAGTATCACCGGAGCAGATGGACCAATTTCTTGCTAAGTTAAGTCTATTCACGCTAAGTCCATTCACGCTATCGTGGTATGGAGTCTTAGTACTAGTAGTATCAATTTCCATCATTATTTGGTCCACTTATAGCAAACGGACCCGTCATAAAGAATTAAAAATTGTCCTGTGGTCTCTAGTGCTAAAGGTGATCACTATAGGTTTGTTTTACTGTGTAATTATTTTCGAAAATAAAGCGCACTCGTTTATTAGTGGGATTGTTCTATTTGGTACTGTTACACTTTCAGTTATGTTGGCAGATCGCACATTCGGCTATACTCGTCGATATGAGCGTTATGATTTTTTTAGTCAGCAAGCTGAAGCTCTTGCAATAAAGTTTGCGTCTTTGAAAGCAATATCTAAAAGTTCTTTTGACGAACAGCATTTAAACGAATGCTTAGCGTTTTATGAGCAGTTACGCCTCAGTAAATACAAAGATACAGTCTCAGACTCTTTTTACCTGCTAAGTCAGATTGAAAAGAAAGTGGCTGGATAAGCAAGCTAGAACCCAAAAATACAAGAGCATCATCAATTATGGTGCTCTTTTTGATCATTGAACTAAGCAAATACATTATGTCATGACACAATTCTGTTTTTATCACCTATGTGCGAGAAGTAAAATTGTGACACTATTCAAACTAACTCCTTGATTTTTCCTGCTCATAGTTAATACTAAAACTTAGATATTCTAAGTTTTAGGTTGACAATGGACACGGAAATCGAACTTTACAGAGATGAATCACTCGAGAGCTTTTTGCTGCGGTTGAGTAAGTATCGCGGCTATGAGCGGTTTGCTCATTTTGCTGAAGATATTTGGCATGATACTCTGTTGCAGCATGATGCTACTCCCGGTGCTTTCCCGTTTGAACTGAGTCGAATTAATCTCTTTAAAGCTCAAACAACCAGCCAGATGCGGGTTCGTGTTCTACTTGATTTAGAAAAGCAATTTAGTCTAGATAATTTTGGCATTTTGCGGCTAGCGTTAGCCAATTCTAAAGCACTATTTTCACCAGAAAAAAAAGCCCTTCATCGTGCTGGTATTGACTACCCCTATGTTTTCTTGCGTAAAAATAGTACTCCCATTTGCCCTGAGTGTTTGAAAGAAGCTCCCTATATTCGGCAGCTATGGCACTTCATGCCTTATCAGGTTTGCCATAAGCACCAATGTAAACTTGTCCATCAATGTCCCCAATGTGGAAAAACAATTTCTTATCAACAATCCGAACTGATTGAGTCTTGTGAGTGTGGATATAGGTTCACAGCGTATGAAGCGGAAAAGCCGGAACAGTCTGCGCTGATAGTGGCTCAATGGCTGGCGGGTTCGCAGGCCTCACAGTTAGGTTTACTCAGCCATAAACTATCGCTATCGAGTAGGTTTGGCTTTTTGCTTTGGTACGTTAATCGCTTCGGGGATACACAAGATATTTCCTTTGATGATTTCGTTAATTGTTGTGAGACATGGCCTCAACGTCTTAATGAAGACCTAGATAGCATCGTTCATAAAGCCGACTTAATAAGAACGTTGCCTTGGAATAAAGCGTATTTTAGAGAGGTGTTTGGAGAATTACTCAAAGAGTGCTGTCGCTTGCCCTACCGTGAGTTAAGCAAGAATCCTGTGTTACTTGCCGTTGTGCAATATTTCACTTCATTAGTTAGCCATTATCCTCGATCCAAGTCATCCAACATTGCCGATATCCTTGTTAGCCCACTAGAAGCCGCCGCATTACTCTCTTGCACATCTGAAGAGATTATTCACCTCTATCAATTTGGTGAGCTTAAAGCACAAATCAAACCCAAATTACACAGTAAACTGGAGAACCATCAATCCGTTTTTACACTTCGCAGCATTATCGAATTCAAATTGGCGAAGATGACTAGTGAAGAAGATGGAGCAGTTAACTTTCTACCAGAGTGGTAAGTTATGAGAACATTGCAGGACCTTATCAAATTAGAAGATCCAAAGTTGCGCTTTAGCCAACTGAAAAAGTCGTTTATGCCTTATACCGCTCCGATTCAGATTGATGGGGATGAAAGGCAAGCTCTCACTGTATTGCTCAACCTGTCTTTGAGTACTCCAACGTGCAAGGATTGCCTCGACATGGATAGGGCCATGAAGTACTTCTCCGACGAGAAAAATCTGCAAACTGCGGAAGAGGAAGTTAAATGGTATCACACGCATAATCTTAAATTTCCAGATTGCCGCGTAGCAAACCAACGCATATTGGCTACACCGATACCTAGTAATGAAGTAACGTTAACCAGCCAGTCGTTATTACCTCAATTGGGTTGGGCTCATAATTCTGCAAAGTATAAACACACCATCTGGCTACTGAATAACTTTGTTTGGCGGGGAAGTAATGCGAATGTGCTTAATCTCATCCGTAATCAAAATGAATTATGGTCAGAGCTTTTGGTTGAGATGGGTTTGTCATTAGAGAAACAAGAGCAACTGCGAGCCATTTGTGAACGAAGTTTACCGGAAAGTGAATTGCCTACGGAAATAAGTCAGTTTAGTAAACAAGTTCGTTTTCCATGGCGAGGTGAGTACCTATCTATAACACCAGTAGTCAGTCATGCAATGCAGCAACAACTGGAAGTTCTTGCTAGAGACAAGCATTCCTCGTTTCGGTTTAAAACAATGAACTATCCCAACCCTGCTAGTATTGGCAATCTATGTGGTGCTCTTGGGGGGCACGTCAATGTGCTGAACTATCCTATCGGTGTTCGTAAAGACTCACAGCGGACATTATTGGTAAGTAGGGAAAAATCACAACACTACTTTGATGACTACCAGTTAACATCGAAAAAGACTGGCTTTGTTTTGGCTCATCTTATTGGTTTTGAGAAGCTTGATGATCGAAAAGCTCAAAAGCATGTTAGGAAATATCAGCTTAAGATCATTCGACGGCAGATAGCACGCTGGTTACTTCCTCTGATTGAATTAAGAGAGCAATTAGAGACAGAATCGTACCGACATTCCATGGATATTGCTGATCCGCTGGTAAAACAATTTCTAACCATTCCAGAGGCACAATTTAAGGAACTAGCATCAGAGCTTAATCAGAGAGTGCATCTGAGTTTACAAAGCAATCGCTTTTCATCGCGCTTTGCCTATCACCCGAAGTTGATGAGAGTGCTTAAAATCGAGCTGAATTGGGTGCTAAAACAACTTAGCCGACCAGAATCTGAACTCACGCACACAACAGAACAAAGAGAGCAGTATATTTATTTGTCATCAATGCGCGTTTTTGATGCAAATGCTAGAAGTTGCCCTTATTTGATGGGATCGCCATCGTTAACGGTATTTTGGGGCTTTGTTCATCGATATCAACGTGATTTCCAAGAATTATTGTTTGAGGATGATGAGAATGTGAGTTTTGATGAATTTGCTGTTTTTATACGTGATGAGGTAATGCAAACGACAGCAAAGTTAACCGAACCCAGTGTATTGGCGAAGAAGCGTGAAATATCACCAGTGAAACGCACAACTATTATTCGAGATGAGTATGCAGACCTTGAATTTGACTTGGTGATTAAAGTCAGCACCGGCGGTCGACTGTCAGATTACATTAATCAGTTAAAGGCGGCGCTCCCTAATAATTTCGCCGGTGGTGCATTATTTCAACCTGATATTGAACGGGGAGTAAGTTGGTTAAAGACGTTTGGTTCGACCTCTGAACTCCTTCATATAGTCAAAGGGCTATCAGGTTCTGGAACTTGGTTAGTGCCACATTCGGACCAGCCTGAAAGCTTAGAAACGTTGGAAAAACTGTTATCTAATGATGATACTCTCTTGCCTGTTTCAAATGGCTTTCATTTTCTGGAGTTACCCAAGCTAAGGGATAATTCCCTAACAGCACAGCATGCCTTTGCTGAAAACAATATTGGTATAGCAAAGCGAATTAGCCCCATCGAAATTAGACTTGGGGCACGGAATGCTTTTATTGAACGTTGCTTTTGGGCTCTAGAATCAACAGAAAGTACTATCCTTATAAAAAATAAAAGGAAATAGTACATCATGAAACTATGTAGTCAGTTGAATTACGTGCGTTCATTATCTTCTGGGAAAGCCTATTTCTATTATCTTGAAAATGAACGTCTAAGGCCTCTTAAAGTAGACCTAACCCATATTAGGGGGGCCAAATCGGCTTATTCATTAGCTTTTACGGGCGATTTCAAACCTAATAATTTAGCTCCGCAAGACTTAGCACACGCTCATCCCCAGTTTGTCGAGGAGTGTTACGTTCCTCCTGGAGTGAACGAAATTTATTGTTCATTTTCTCTTAGGATTCGAGCTAATTCATTAGCACCAGAAGTATGTTCGGATGCTGAAATACGAGACATTCTCCATCGACTTGCCGAAAGTTATCAGCGTTTGGGTGGGTATCGAGAACTAGCAAGGCGTTATGCAACGAATTTGTTGATGGGAACTTGGTTGTGGCGTAATCGTGAATGCAGAAATATTTCGATTGAGGTGAAAACAGAACAGCAACAATGGCAGATTGATGATATTCGGTATTTGGAATGGTGATTGGGAAGGCGATGCTGCAGTAGCACTGAATGGGTTGAGTGAATATCTTAGTAAAGCCTTATCGGACAAAACTCATTATTTCAATATGGATGTAAGAGCAAAACTGACTGTTGGATGGGGGGATGAAATTTATCCGAGTCAGGAGTTTATTGATGTCAAAGTGGTTGGTCAGCCAAGTAAACAGTTAGCCAAAGTTCTTATTGACGGTGAAGAGTCGGTGTCATTCCATGCTCAAAAGGTAGGTGCAGCCATTCAGTTAATTGATGATTGGTGGGCGGATGATGCCGATAAACCATTAAGAGTAAACGAATATGGTGCGGATAAAGAATATGTCATTGCGCGTCGACACGTGGTTGATAAACGGGACTTTTATTCTTTAATCATAAGAACAGAGGAGTTTCTCGAGGTTATGAATACCAGTGGTGAAATTCCCAATGACGTTCATTTTATTATGGCTGTTCTAGTAAAAGGTGGAGTATTCAGCGGCTCGAGTAAAAAGAAGAATAAGGATGAGTAACAATGAAGAGATATTACTTTTCGATTCGATTTTTACCTGAAAGAGCTGATTATGAGTTTTTAGCCGGACGTTGCATTTCAACGATGCATGGCTTTTTATCACAAGAACGAAATCATTCGTTTAAGAATAGTGTTGGTGTAGCATTTCCTCGTTGGAATGAGAAAAATATTGGTGATCTCATCATGTTTGTTTCTGAACATGAAAATATCCTTACAGGTCTTTGTTACCAACCATACTTTTCAACCATGATGAACGAAGGGTTGTTCGATGTATCACCAATAGCGCTAATCCCCAAAGATGTGATAGACGCTCGGTTTGTATACAACAAAACCATTCAGAAAATGTTTAATGGCTCTAAAAAGAGACGAATTAAAAGAGCATTAGCAAGGGCTGAAGCTCAAGGAACAGGCTACGTTCCCAAACCGGCTGAAGAGCGTGAGTTTAAGCCTTTTCACTGTATACCCATAGACAGTCATTCAACAGGACAACAATTTATTCTTCATATTCAGAGACAATTTACCAATGCAGTAGGTGATGAAAATCAGTTCAATAGTTACGGCTTTGCTTCCAACGAGCGTTGGACAGGTACAGTGCCTATATTTTGATTTTGACCTTATTTTTAGAGCAGATATTTATTCTTTTAAAATTCATAAAGTTATAACGTGACCAAAAAATAAGGGTATATTAGCTAGATTGTGACGAATAGCAAACTAATCAGAGCGTTAGCGTCTAAGGTTTATAGTGAACCGACGGATAGGCGGCTAAGAATAACAGGCTTTGAGGATAGTAAAGTAAATCTGTGTGAACCGCCGGATAGGCGGCTAAGAATAGGTCAGGAAGAAAGCAACCTAAAATCGCTGGGCTAGCGGAAACTAAGCCAAAAAATAAAAATGCGGTTACTTTTGTAGCCGCATTTTTTTGTGATTGATAAAGAACTATCAGCGTAAAAACATCAGTCGTCATTCAAACTCGTTTTTGCCCCTAAATGAGTTTCAACCTTTCAATTGCTAGCTTCAGCGAGTTACACTTTTACTTACAATTTCTAATATTAGTAATAACGAACTAATCGAACGTCTAAACTGTTTCAGCAAAAAAGTTCCGTATCAGGAGTTCGGTCAAATTTCGATCCGACTACTATAGTGTGTTGGTGTCTACAAATAACAAATATTTTCAGTCTATTCTTACAACTAGCATTAAGCTAATTGTTGTAAAGTTCAATAAATAACCATGGATTTAGTTTTATATCAATTAGATGTTAAATTTGTTAATTAAATCGTTCTTCGTAGAAAGGAGACCATAATGACTAATAAAGATAATCCGTCATCAGGAAAATGTCCGGTGATGCATGGCGGTATGACTTCAACAGGTTCCACGGTAATGGATTGGTGGCCTAATGCTCTAAACCTAGACATTCTTCATCAACATGACAAGAAAACAAACCCTCTTGGTGAAGATTTCAACTACCGTGAGGAACTGAAAAAGCTTGATGTAGAAGCTTTAAAGAAAGACTTAAAAGAACTGATGACAGATAGCCAAGAGTGGTGGCCAGCAGACTGGGGTCACTACGGCGGCCTGATGATCCGTATGGCTTGGCACTCTGCGGGTAGCTACCGTACTGCGGATGGTCGTGGTGGTGCTTCTACCGGTAACCAACGCTTCGCTCCACTAAACTCTTGGCCTGATAACGTCAACCTAGATAAAGCGCGTCGTCTACTATGGCCTATCAAGAAAAAATACGGCAATAAAATCAGCTGGGCTGATTTGATGATTCTTGCGGGTAATATGGCGTATGAATCAATGGGCTTAAAAACTTTCGGTTTTGCATTCGGTCGTGAAGACATCTGGCACCCAGAGAAAGACATTTACTGGGGTTCTGAAAAAGAGTGGTTAGCACCATCTGGTGGTGAAGGTAGCCGTTACTCTGGTGAGCGTGATCTGGAAAACCCTCTTGCAGCTGTAATGATGGGCTTAATCTACGTAAACCCAGAAGGTGTAGATGGTACCCCTGACCCACTAAAAACTGCCGCAGATATGCGTGTAACATTTGCCCGCATGGCAATGAATGATGAAGAAACCGTAGCACTAACTGCCGGTGGTCACACTGTAGGTAAGACTCACGGTAATGGTGATGCTGCTGAGCTTGGTGCTGACCCTGAAGCGGCTGAAATTGAAGAGCAAGGTCTTGGCTGGAACAACCATACGTCTCGCGGTATTGGTCGTAATACGGTATCCAGTGGCTTGGAAGGTGCATGGACAACTCATCCAACCAAATGGGATAACGGTTTCTTCAAAATGTTGCTTGAGCATGAGTGGGAACTGAAGAAAAGTCCGGCTGGTGCATGGCAATGGGAACCAGTAGATATCGCAGAAGAAGATAAGCCTGTTGATGTTGAAGATCCATCAATCCGTCATAACCCTATGATGACAGATGCAGATATGGCGCTAAAAGTTGATCCTGAATACCGTAAGATCTCAGAACGTTTCTACCAAGATCCCGGTTACTTTGATGATGTGTTTGCTCAAGCATGGTTTAAACTTACACACCGTGATTTAGGCCCTAAAGCAAACTACGTTGGTCCAGATGTACCAGCAGAAGATTTGATTTGGCAAGATCCAGTGCCAGCGGGTACAACAGGTTACGATGTTGAAGCAGTTAAAACGAAAATTGCAGCAACAGACCTAACGATTTCTGAGCTTGTATCAACAGCATGGGATAGTGCACGTACCTTCCGTGGTTCTGACCTACGTGGTGGTGCAAACGGTGCTCGCATCCGCTTAGTTCCACAAAACGCATGGGAAGGTAATGAACCCGAGCGTTTGGCTCGAGTGCTTGCAGAGTTAACTAAGGTTGCTGAAGAGTTCGGTATTAGCATTGCTGATACTATCGTTCTTGCGGGTAACGTAGGTATCGAGAACGCGGTGAAAGCAGCAGGTTACGACTTTGAAGTGCCTTTCGCTGCGGGTCGTGGTGATGCAACGGCAGAGCAGACTGACGCAGAGTCATTTGATGTTCTTGAGCCTGTTGCTGATGGCTTCCGTAACTGGCAGAAGAAGCACTACACAGTGACTCCTGAAGAGATGTTACTAGACCGTGCTCAATTACTAGGTTTGACAGCTCCAGAGATGACTGTGCTAATTGGTGGTATGCGTGTGTTAGGTACTAACCACGGTGGCAGCAAGCACGGTGTGTTTACTGACCGCGTAGGAACGTTGACCAATGACTTCTTCGTGAACCTAACGGACATGGCTTTCACCTGGAAACCAACAGGTCGTAACTCTTACGATATCTGTGACCGTAAGACGGGCGAGGCGAAGTTCACTGCAACTCGTGCTGATCTGGTATTTGGTTCAAACTCTATCTTGCGCTCTTACGCTGAAGTGTACGCTCAAGATGATAACCAAGAGAAGTTTGTAAAAGACTTCATCGCAGCCTGGACTAAAGTGATGAACGCGGATCGTTTTGACTTAATCTAATACGATTAAATCAATATGAAGAATGAAAGCTCCTGCCATTGGCAGGAGTTTTTTTATTGTCAGACACTACAGAAGATGAGGAACTTGAAAGGCTAGCTGCATTGGTTGAGGAGTATGAGGAAAAACACTTCCCCATTTAAGAACTGTAACGCACTTTTGCCCCAAATTGTGCCAGCCTAAGATTTGGGACACATTTCTTTTGTCATCATTTGACCTATTTATTCTAATATCTAAACATGTAGTTAGTTTTGTGTGGGATGTCATACTGATACTGTCTTCACTTTGAATTTTGAGTTTGTTTTTTAATCAAGAAAAACAATATGATAAGTGAATTTGTTCGGTATTTCCCTCTACACTTATATGGAATGAGATACTGTTATGTTTCTGGAGGAATATGAGCAACAGGGATAATTTTACACCTTCGGTTAAGAAAACAATGGCCGAAAGAGTTGCGTGGAGATGTAGTTTCCCTAATTGTGGAGTAATTACTGTCGGGCCGAAAATGGGAGATGACTCTAAGTCAATGAATCTTGGTGAGGCTGCTCATATCCATGCAGCATCGCCAGATGGGCCCCGCTATGATGCAACGATGTCCTCTGTTCAAAGAAAAGCTATTCAGAATGGAATTTGGATGTGCCGTAGTCATGCAACATTTATAGATGCGGATTTTACTGAATTTTCAGCTGAAACTCTTCGATTGTGGAAAGCGCAAGCAGAAGAGCATGCATATAATAATCTGAAGTACCAAGAGCGATATGTTTTTGAAGACAACAGCACCTTAATAGCCATTGGTTTTAAAATCATTATAAATGGGCATTGGGAATCGGCTGCTCAAAATGAATGGCGATTCAAGCTGGACTCGTTTCTAAAAGGCTCAAGAAATGAATTGGATAATTATATTTCAAATTTATCTTCGATAAAGACAGAAGATAAATTTGTTCTTGTTGAATCTCAAGGAGATGCTAGAAAAATAAAAGAGCCAATTGAAATCATTTATGGAGAGGATGGAAAGATTTCACTCGTCATAAAAGTAGAGAATAAGTATGAACCCATAGATCCAAACTTATCAGGTTGTGATTTGGCAATTGGGGATGATGGCGATATCAGTTTCGAAAATGGCGATCTGAAAATGGTTTCCGGCATGGATGCCGCGATTCAACATCTAACTGTTGCAACGGGTACTGTATATGGTGAGTGGTGGGGAGACCCTACTGTGGGGTCATTTGTTTCAGAATACTACCGTGATTATCATGAAGACTTAGAGACTTTATCCAAGTTGATTAAGCTCGAATTTATAAGGCTATCGTTGATACCAACACCCGATGATGAAAATAACCCAGACTCTAGGCCGGCTTTGGGGTTTGTAAATAGATTTGAAAGGGTAACAATCAAGTCTCCTCTGTTAGTCGATCATAAACTAAGTGTAGACGTTGAGTTAGAGTGGGGTAATCATGAAAAGTGGGCTGGGAACGTACCAATATGGATTAACGAAACATAAAAAACGCATGTTGACGGACTGGTTTTCCGCTTAGCTCCAAACCAGCCGCAAATGCGGGCGTTAGGCTAATCATGAAATTCGAGATATAGGTAACTAATGAGTAATTTATTCAAAGAAAAATTAGAAAATTTGCATAGTGCTTTAATGAGTACACACAAAGATACCATTGGTTATACGTCTCCTGTACTTGGCGCTGAAAGAGAGATTGTAACTAAGCAACTTTTGTCACATATTCTACCTCCGTCCTACAGAGTTGGCTCTGGTGCAATTATCGATGAAGATAATCGAAATACAGGGCATGTTGATGCAATCATCGAGCAGCCTTTCTCGCTGAGCTTTCCAGTAGCTTCGGAAGCTAACAGACTGTATGTTGCGGGTGCAGTAGGTGCTGCTTTTGAAATAAAGTCAGACTTATACAACCAAAAAAAGAAGCCCTAGATAAAGTTAAAGAAATCAAAAAAATTCAGAGGTATGCTGTCACTGGCAGTGAGTTTGTTATGAATAGCACTTTGCGTATACCAACTTTCATAGTTTCGTTTAAAGGTTATAGCAAAATGTCTTCATTAACGGATCATTTCATCAAACCAACAGATTTTAGCTATCCTGACGGCGTTTTTGTTATAGAAAGTGAGTTATTTTATGGTCGCTCTGCGGCAGGGAATTGGTACGAAGGGTCTGGGAAATCACAGTCAATGTTGGCATTTATTTCTTGTGTAACTGAATCGTTAAAGGTGTCTAACCAGCAACGGTTCTCTTTATCAAATTATTTTTCACTACTGGACTAGCCGTACGTTTAAGGTTTCAAGCCACTTTTTCTTATGTGAACTAATGCCACCACGTCATTTAATCCAAGAAGCTTTTGCCCCAAGGCGTTCTAGCCGAGGTATCATTATGGCGTGATTAAGTCGTGTTATACCCTAATATAAGTAATGTGACGTACTTTGAGTAACTAAATTGTTTGTCCGCTTCCGATAACCAAATTATTGCGATACGCTACCCATATGTATGAAGATGCTTTGATATGATGGCGATAAAGTGACTAAAACAAGAGATAACCATTTTGTGCCGCAATGGCACCAAAAAGGCTTTATGGATGAGCGAGATAATCAGCTTTGCCATTTAATGCGCCGAGACCTTGACCTGAAGAATGGTGAAACCAAAACGGTCTATTCCAAGAAATGGCAAACTTCCGCTCAACGTTTCTATAAAAAAGATCTCTATTCAACATTTTGGGGAACAGAAGTTAATGATGAGATCGAACAAAAACTCTTTGGTCCTATTGATGACAATGGCTCTATAGCTATTCGTGCATTCCTAACTGACGACCAATCTCAATGGCATCAGAATTTTCAGAATCTATTCATTTATCTTGATGCTCAAAAGCTAAGAACACCAAAAGGTTTAGACTGGATTCAGAGTAAATACCCAGAACTAACTCAGCTACAACTCATGATGGAAATGCAATCTCTGCGGTCTATGCACTGTACTTTCTGGGCTGAAGGTGTACGGGAACTAGTATCTGCTGAGAATTCTGACGTTAAGTTTATAGTGTCAGACCATCCAGTGACAATTTACAACTATGCCTGCTCTCCAGATTCTGAGTTGTGTGGATACCCTAGTGATCCTGATATTTCCTTAAAGGGGTCGCAAACCATATTTCCTTTAGATAAGAATCGATGTTTGATTCTGACGAACCTTGAATATGCTCAGGACCCAGATAACGTAAATCCGCTTCAGCAACGAACCAATGCCACCCGTATTCGTCAAAGCATGGTCAACACCATTGAGTTTATCAACTCTCGTAAATTAACCTCAGACGAAGTGAGCAAAATTAACTACGTTATTAAAAATAGAGCTCAATCATCAGTTGCAGCAGGCAAAGAGGAATGGCTATACCCTGAAAATGATTTAACTTGTGATTGGGCTGATATAAGGCACATCCTGTTGCCTCCATCTGGTGAACTGTACAGATATGGTGGTGAAATGTTTGCCAAGTTTGAAGATGGATCCGTTCACTATCAGGATGCATTTGGCCGGATTACACCTCCAAATGATTACCTGAACAAGAATATCGACGAAGCTCAGATTGGTCGAAATTCCCTTTGTGGTTGTGGTAGTGGCCGAAAGTACAAGAATTGTTGTCGTAACGTTCCTGTAGACCTGCGCGCTACTTGGGATGTCGCAAGTATTCGTGAGCGAAATCTAGCATTTTGCAACTGTATTCGTAATGTTCTTGGTTTAGATAGCGGTAAAACATGGTTGGATGTCAGGCGCGAACTATCTGACGATCAGATATCCAAAATCTACGGTTTCTATTCATCCTTGTGGCCTCGTGAAACTGATATTTACTCGCTGCTTCCCAAGCCCGATGGAAAATTTAGAGGGCTGTATACAGGCCCATTAGACGTGCGGGTGATTGGTGCTCATGCATTACCGTTGGCGTCTGCATTTGACGAATTTTTGATAGAAACACCAATAACCAATCCTAACAATATCAGGCCAGAATTTAGCCCAACAGAATCACCAAGCAAGTATAAATATCAAGCATTAAAGGATTTTTTATTCATGCTTGAGATAGAGCCGTTTATTGGGCTCGGCCTAGTTAACCTTATTCCCAATCCAAGCGAATTTGACCTCAGTCTAATGAGAGCCATGATGGACATGGCTAGAGATCGGGCTCGTCCAGACGAGATAATCTGCGAGCAAGATCGGCGACTATACCTTTGTCTGTCAACTGAAGACTTGCTAAATTCAATAGCGATGATGCCTAGAGGCGCGAAAATCCAAGTGCTAATGCATCAGTTTGGGTTAACTGAAGAAATGGCAACAGAGAGCATTTCCGAATTAGAACTCCATGCAGAGGCTTCACCACTGATGATGTTGCAACAGATGAATGCTGGAGAAGGAGGGCAGTTCATGCAGTTTAGAATGGGGCCAAATTATGAAATGGCACTGTTTGTTGCACAGGTAACAGGTTCAGTAATAATCACAGACAGTAATTCGAGATGGCGAGAATTAGTTTCAGCACAACACAGGGAGCAGGGAGTAATAAACTATCCATGGTTCGATGCTTTGAGTCAATTAAGCTCAATTCCTATCGATTACCAGTTCCTAGAAACGTTTCAGAAATCTCAACGTCACTTCGCTATAGCCAGAAATCTTATACAGACGGCAGATCGTATGGTCTTGGGCGACGATCGTGATGTAGCTAAATTGACTCGATTAGCTGGTCAGGCTAGAGAGCTTGTTGACCAACTCGAACAAGTTAACGATCAGTTAGTGACCAGTTCATTCAAAGTACTCTGCCCAGAGGGTGGATTCTATGACACTAATGTTCAACGGTTATTGGCTCAGTCTGGATGTCTGAGATATGACAATCGAGTCAGGTCGATTTACGGTATTGGTCTTCCAGAATAAACTATATTAAGAGCCGACAGCTAATTCGGGTAAGTACAGAACTGTACCACCTATGCTAGACACGCCTTTAGGAGACTTTCCATACCTGAAATAATTCACAATTTGCTAAATTAGCAAAGTTACTAAAACAGTTTTGTCCAGAAATCAGTTACAGACACGTTGTTCATGTCTGTAAATCTATATGTAATTTTCCTACATTCACTATCACTTGAAATTACACTACTTCAAAATGGGACAACTTATGCTTTCAATTTGGGACACGTTATGGTTTCAGGGTGTTGTTAACTAATTGATTGTAGGTAGGGTAGTAGGACACTATATGCTTTCAGCGACATTTGGCTCCGTAAAAATTCCCCTTTCTTTTTCACATAGTTAGTTTAGTACACTCTGTCAGATCTGTCTTTAATCTCCATATCTTCTATTAAATTTTTCATGATGGTGATTCGCGTTATTTCTTGTCATTCGAGTGAGTACCCATACTCTTTATTATCTGATTATCCTTGCCGGTTAAGATCACCAATAACAGCATTAGATCCCGACGACCAAAAAAATGGTCGTTTCAAGCAATAAGTTGCCTAATAAAACCAAAAATTGCCCTACTAGTTCCTTTATTAATATAACCCATTGATTTTATTGTGCATAAAAATGGCACTGCAATTGCTTTAGTAGATATAGCGCATTATTTAGCGTCCCAACTACTTATTGAAAGGAATTTGCAATGCCAACTCCATGTTATATCTCTATCGAAGGTCAAACCCAAGGTCTTATCACTGCAGGCGCATGTACTGCAGATTCAATCGGTGACTCTTATGTTGAAGGTCACGAAGATGAAATGTTGGTTCAAGAGTTTGACCACAGTGTAACTGTACCGACTGATCCTCAATCTGGTCAGCCTTCTGGTCAACGTGTACACAAAGCATTTAAATTCACTGTGTCATTAAATAAAGCGGTTCCTCTACTTTATAACGCACTGGCATCGGGTGAAAAAATGTCTTCTGTGACATTAAAGTGGTACCGCACTTCTATTGAAGGTAAGCAAGAAAACTTCTTCACAACGACTTTGGAAAACGCATCAATTGTTGATATCCGTTGTGAAATGCCACACTGCCAAGATCCAACAAAATCTGATTTCACACAAAACCTAACTGTGTCTTTGACTTACCGTCAAATCACTTGGGATCACGTGAACGCAGGTACTTCTGGTTCTGACGACTGGCGTAAGCCTGTTGAAGCGTAATTCGCTTTAAAAGATAAATATCTATCTAGATAGCATGATAAAAGCGCCAGTAATATTGGCGCTTTTATCGTCTTTATGAGCGTAAGTTTGTGATTTTGCTTCCGAAATAGAAAGCATTAGCGAAATTCTCAAACGCCGTTTGTGGTGGGCAAACATTTCTTTTAAAGCCAAACGATAGTGTAAACCCGATAAGGCGTTATTGCCGAGTTTATGGGGTTTAGATTATTAAAATATAGCACAACCAATTTGGTTAGGGGTAAGCATTCAATGGCAACATTAGGTTATACATTTACCGTCGATGGTCAGGACGATGATGCATTACTTGTCACTCGTTATGAGGGGCAAGAATCTATTTCTGACTCGATCACACAATCGGGATCACCTTGCTTTGGTTTCCGTTACCAATTGGAGTTAGCGAGTCGCAATACCAGCCTTAAAGCGGAAAACATTGTCGACAAAGCCGGCTTATTGACAGTATGGCTTAATGGAGAACCCGTTCAATATGTGCACGGTATTGTGCGTTCTTTTACGTTGGGTGATATCGGCCATAACCACACCTTTTATAAATTGACGCTGGTGTCAGCGTTAGAACGATTATCTCTCCGTCGTAACAGTCGTATTTTTCAAACGAAAACGGTTCAAGACATCATTTCAACGTTACTCGATGAAATGAAAATTACCGATTATTCATTCTCTTTGAAACGTACTTTATCGCAGCGAGAGTTTTGTGTTCAGTATCGTGAAAGTGACTTGGAGTTTATGCATCGTCTCGCGGCAGAAGAAGGGATTGTGTATTACATCAAACATGAAAAAGGTAAACATACCGTGATGTTTACCGATGATACTTCCAAGTTGAAAAAGTCAGTTGAAGTGCCATACAACGTACTCTCAGGTGGTGCGACTGATACCCCTTATATCTCAGCGCTTGAAGTGGATTACCAAAGCGAATCAAGCAGTGTTGTCATGCAAGATTACAGCTTTAAAAAACCGACATACGGTTTTTTGCAGGAGCAAAAGGGGCAGAATCTCGATCATCAGCAAACGATGTATGAGCATTTTGATTTTCCTGGGCGCTATAAAGACGATACGTCAGGTAAAGCCTTTAGCGAATTTCGCATGGAATATCTGCGCCGTAATGTGATTTTAGGCAAAGGATTATCGAACGAACCTGCTTTACAAGCCGGCGTGAAATTCGCACTCACCGATCATTTGCAAGATTCGATGAACAGTGAATGGCTGGTGACGGTAATCACCCACCAAGGGACACAACCTCAAGCATTGGAAGAGGAAGCAGGGAGTGGCGGCACCACTTATTCCAACCAATTCCAATGTGTTCCGGGCAAAACGTTATGGCGAGCCGCTCCTCAGCCGAAACCGCAGGTTGATGGCCCGATGATAGCTAAGGTGGTTGGCCCATCAGGAGAAGAAATCTTTTGTGATAAAGATGGCCGCGTGAAAGTGCATTTCCCATGGGATAGAGAAAGCCAACAAAATGAAAAGAGCTCGTGTTGGGTGCGTGTTTCTCAAGGCTGGGCCGGCGGACAATACGGCTTTATTGCGATTCCTCGCATCGGCCATGAAGTGATCGTGTCATTTTTACATGGCGATCCAGACCAACCCATTATTACTGGGCGTACTTATCATGCCACTAACGTCGCTCCTTATTTATTACCCAATCATAAAACGCGCACAGTACTGAAAACTCAGACCCATAAAGGTGATGGGTCAAATGAAATTCGTTTTGAAGATGAATCCAGTATTGAGCAAATTTATATTCACGCACAAAAAGACCAAGATATTGTGACCAACAATATTCATCGCGAGTCAGTGGGCGTTGATCAACACACCCGCATTGGGCGCCATAAATACGAGATGATTACAGAAAATGAACATCGTCTGGTTGGCAAAAATGTCACCGAAGAATATGGCCAAGACCACCACCAAAAAGTGGGGAGAAATATTGTGCAGCGCGTGTTGGGGAAAGTCAGTCGTTATATTACTGGCGGGGTGATCAATAAGATTGATGGCAGTTCTGTTACCCAAGTGGCCGCTTCTGAAGAGAAAGAAATCGGCGCAAATCAAAGAATTAAAGTGAGTAACGAAAGTTATCTCAATGCGAAAACAGTGGTGTTAGAAGCCAATAGCTCACTGACCATAAAAGGGCCGGGCGGTTTTGTGAAAATCGATAGTGCGGGCGTGACGATCTCTGGAACCAAAGTGAAAATCAACGAAGGTGGCTCTCCTGATACAGGAACAGCGCCGACTATGGTCACGCCAGATGATACAGATAAACCGCAAGAACCAGATAAACCGGATCAAAGGGGTTAAATATGCCTAAAGCAGCAAGGCTTGGCGATACTGCGGGGGGGCACGGTTGTTTTCCACCAACCGCCATTATTGCCGGTAGTTCCGATGTATCGATTAATGGTAAACCGGCTGCTCGAAAGGGGGATGCCGCTCTATTGCACTCTTGCCCGTGTCCTTATGTGGTTCATGGTGTGCATGGACGAACGATCAATGCTGGCTCTTCAACGGTGTCGATTAACGGTAAACCCGCGGCCCGCGTGGGGGATGCGATTGATTGTGGTGGTTCGGTTGCTTCTGGTTCGGGTGACGTTTTAATTGGTGACACGCCCTACAGTTCTACAACGCAATCATGCGGTGAAGGCGCGGCGCAAGAGCAATCTACATTCTTAAAGATATTGCCATTGGCCGAACCCATATCAGCGGTCTGGAATAGTCCTGTATTCTCTTCCGATATGTTCAGTGACCTGATTCAGGAACAATTAACGAGTACGGCAGTGGATTTAGCGGTAGATAACACCTTGTCAAAATCAGCTTCAACGTCAGCAAGTTCTAGCAAGTTAACCAGCAGTTCGAGTAACAAAGCTAGTTCGACATCTTCTACGTCAAAAATGTGAGAGTAGAAAGTGCAGCCATTTCCACTTGTTAATCGCTTAAAGAACTCAAAGTGGGCGATTTGCACCAATTAGCAAGTGAGGTGAAGCAGTGATTAAGTGGGTAATTGTTGCTGTTATCGTGATGGCACTGACCATAGTTGTTGGCGGAGTAGTTAAAAAAATGAGTAATAAAATCAACCCGAAAGATCTATTTTCTGGCCCCATGCTAGAGGTGGCGCAAGCCGTTAATAGTCAGGATATTGAAAAAATAAAGCAGCTCGCATCGCAACTGGATGATATTAATGCACGGGGTGAGCATGGAGTCACATTATTAGTTTATGCGGTTATTGCCAATAAATTGGATGCAATTAAGGTGTTGATGGAGCTGGGCAGTGATCCTTCTATTGACATTCCCGAACAAGGTAATGCGGGTTACATTTCTATGTGGCACCCTGATGCAAAGGCGTTAGAGGTGCTATTGCAATCAGGCATGGATCCTAATTTAAACGAAGAAGGAGATCCGCTGATATTTCATAGTCATAATATCGATGAATCGAACTCATTGCCGGTGTTGGTGCAATACGGAGCGGACGTGAACGCTCTTAATGAAAAAGGAGAAACTCCGATATTCGGTATGCTATCGGTTCAATTTAAAAATGCTTTGTACTTACTCGACCATGGCGCTGACGGTCATTATGTTACCTCAGCAGGAATATCGGTAGCTTATAGTGTGGAGTTCGAATTAGAGCATATAGATCCTAACTCAGAAGCTTACCAGACGATGTTACAGATTAAGGAAAAACTAATATCTCAAGGTGTTAAGTTTCCAGCCCTTTCTCCATGGGGAGAGCGCTTTGTTCGCGATATTGTTTTCTGTAAGGAGCCTTCAGGGGATTACCCACGTAGTGAATGCAAAATAGAAGGGGTGAATCCTTTTGTAAAAGAGCCTTCGGATGAGATCAAACGCCAAGATGAGGCAATTTTGAAAGAACGCTACGGTATAGAGCATCAGTTTTGAACCAATTCCCACTTGTTGAACCACATCCAAATCCGCTATTCCCTGTGCTCGATAACGCTGCGGGGAAATTGGTGTATTTGTTGTTTGAGCAAGCGCTCTTTCCCGCTGCCAAAGAATTCTGGGACACCATGCAATATCGAGATGATGTGCAGTGGTGCTCGTTAGTCGCTGGGACACCTCTGGCTTATTTGGAAAAGGTGGCTCCCATTTTAATCTCAGTCACTGATGGTAATCCCGGAGAAACATTGTATTACTGGCTGTGTGAAAATGAAGATTTAGTAGAGCGTTTGGGTTTTGTGGGGGTATTTGATGGTTCATTTGAATCGCTCGCTCAACATTGGCAGCAGTGGGTTTATTTTATCAGTGCTAACGACAAGACCATGATGCTGCGCTTTTATGACGAAAAAGTGCTGCCTCGTTGGTTTGAGATATTAACACCAGCGCAAAAGCTGGATTTTATTGGTCAGCATGAGGCAGTTTACTATCCGATCCGAGAAGACGGCGTTATCCGGTTGCGTGAGTGTGAAATTAAGCAAGGCGCTGTCAAACGTGATGAGCTTAGTGAAGAAGATGCTGCGAGTTTTCCGATTACTCTGACTCAAGAGCAGCATGACCAATTTTATTATCCCGAACAGCTTGAAAGAATCATTGATCAAACCTATCGCAAAATTGCCCCTAACTCGGCGTGGATCTTATCTAGAGATAAGGTGGCAGAGCAATTCTACGAGGGAATGGAGATAGCCACCCAGCGATATCGAGATGTTTCCAAGTTGGATGCTCAGACCTTTGCGTTATATCGCTTTTATATTGCTGACCGTTTCTATGAACACCCGCTATTTCAGCAAATGTTAGGCCATTTCACACTGCGCAAAGCGATCGGTAAATTTTATGAAAAAGTGCAGGCTGGTGAGGTTGAGCTTGAAGACTACCGAACCGAATTTTGGTTAGGCATTGAAGGCGAGGCGAGATTATTACCATGAACGAACATCTAAATGGTACCGCTCTCGTCGCGATGGGAGACTGGAAGAAAGACCTGCAACAGCCGGGATGGTTTATTATCGCGGATGCTGCGATAAACAGTAACGTACGCAGTTTGGTCGCCGATGACAGAGCTATCGAACAACGCCTTTATTGGGGAAAAATGGGAGAGCAACATGCCTCCATTTCTCCCTACTTATTGCCAATGCCTGAGTGGCAATGGTTGAGTGACAATATTACCGCCATACCCCATTGGGGCGTAGCCGTGCAGCTTCATGAGTCTTTCCATTCTTATAAGCTTGATGAACAAATTCGGTTGGTGATGCAGCATTTTCGCGCATGGACATTGGTTGAGCTGCCAAATCAAGACACCGTCATTTTGCGATTAACTGATTGGGATATTTTTAACGTGTTGTGGAACGCGACACCAAATGAACGCCTTCCTGATCTGCAAGGGCCACTTAAAACGATCGGATATTGGTCAACTGGGGATGACAATGCAATGGTGCGCCATTGTGATTTCCCACTCTCTAGCACACCAATGGTGATGCCTAATCGCTTAGATGACACTCAATATCAAGCTTTAAGCTGGTGGAATGAACGTAAGATCTTCCAACAGTATCAGGATCACCTCTTTCAGCAGCACAAAATTACCCATGACTGGGACCAAGATGCTTGGCAAACCTTTATTCAAACCCATGTGGAACAGGCGCGCCAGTTGGGTTTTCAACAACAGGCTGAAGTCGCCACTTTTTTAAGCCTAACGGTGCTATTAGGCGACACATTTTATCTCGCCCCTTGGGCGCAACCCATTTTGCAATCGCCCCAATTTGTGGGCAATGAAAGCCGCATGGATCGCTTAGTCGCAGAGGCGGTCAACCATATCGATGAGGAATCAACACCATCATGAGTGACAGTAAAAAGGCCGAATTGTTGTCTAGTGCAGAGGCCGCGAAACAAAACTTTTCTACTGACAATGTCCTTGATGGCGGTTGTGTGGAATGTGGGTGTGAAATTTTTATTCGTTATCACTATGACAATGATAAGCCCATTGGGAATGCTTCTTTTGTTCTAACCGATAGCAATAAAACGGAAATTTCCGGACAAACTGATGCTAATGGGATGTGCAAAGTCACTAACATGGGCTGTGGTGGTTACGAATTGTTGCTTGGGGAAGGGAGTGATGAATTCAAGCCAACGTCAGTGGCTGAAAATAACCCTGTCATCCAAAAGAACCCTCAATATGCAGCACTCGCTGGTGAATATTTTGCGCTCTTTACCTTACTGCGTAAGGCGGGATGTTTGGTTTACGATGCGGATGATAGCAGCAATAGCCATGTTGATGTCGATCGCGATACTTGGAATGTGCCTGATAAGTATGAAAAAGCCTACGACCGTTTCTGGAAACTGTATTACAAGATAAACCAAGGCCCGACAGAACTGCGCATAGCGGTCAACAAAATGCACTGTAGTTTGGCTGGGGAATTAGCGGGTCATGCTCAAGATAACAGTGCGATTTTGCTATTCTGTCAAATTGCTTTGGGGTTTGTCCCTGTCGTTGGGCAAGCCATGGATCTTTACGATCTAGGCGACTGGGGTTGGCGAACCTATGAAGGAAAAAATCTCGATACTTGGCACTGGGCTGAAGGTGCTTTGGTGTTGATTGGTTTTATTCCGGGCCTTGGTGATGCGACCAAAAAAACCGGCAAAGCGATCATTAACGCCTTAAAAAAATCCGATTCACGGTCGATTCAGTTTGCTATCAAAGTCCTGCGCGGGTTATCAAACGGCAATATCGTTAAGTACTTAAAAGGGTTAGCTAGCACATTAAAAGAATACGCTAAAAAAGCACTCAGTCTGCTGGATCAAATTATTGATGGCTTAAAGAAAGTCGTCAACGAAAGTGACAGTTGGATCGTCAAACTCGCTGCGGGTGCTTTTGAAGGCATCATTAAAGCGATGGAAACGCTTGAGAAAAAAATCGATCAAATGATCAACTGGCTTATCAAGCAAGTGGAAAAATTCATTGGGAAAGTGACCACGCGAATTACCGGAACGAGTGCGCCGAAAAAAACATTGAAAGATGCTCAGCAACTCAATGCTGGTAAGGCGGACTTAACCCATGGCGATGGTAGTGCACAAGCGTCCAGAGAAGCTAAGGTTACAGAAAGTGAATCGGCAGCAAGCACCAATACACATGAATGCACTGGAACGGAACCTATCGATTTAAACACGGGTAAAATGCTAGAAACTCGTACCGATTTCACCGTCGATGGTCTAATGCCTCTCTCGATGACTCGTTATTACCAGTCGACAGGTAAACGCGAAGCAGGATTGCTGGGACGTTTGTGGCGCACCAATTGGGATATTAGCTTAGAGATTAATGGTGAAGAAGCGGAATGGGTCGATTATGATCATAGTCGAGCACTGTTCCCACTGCCTAGCGCAAATGAACCAGCACTTTCTATACGCAAACCCGGTTGGGTTCTGCAGCGTGATGGGTTTGATTTCACCCTAACCAATGTGTCTGGCCTGCAATATCGGTTTGGGTATGCATTGGGCAATACCCTTAAACTGAGCAAAATTACCGACGGGTTTGGTCATGAAACCGAATTCGTTTACGACCGCGGTACACTAAAAGGTGTGTTGTTGGCCGATGGTCGCTATGTCAAAGTCGCGACCCAGCACCGCCGAATTGAATCGGTGACCTTGTGTGATGCAAATGGTGAGCCTTTAGAAACATTGGCGACGTACGATTACGATGCGTATGGCAGTCTATTACAAGTGCGCGCAGGCCCCGGCTGTAACTTTGATTATCAATACGACAAACAAGGTTACCTCATTCGCTGGGATGACTTAGCGCATACCTGGGTTGAGCACGATTTTGACGAACAAGGGCGGGCGATTGCGACACGCTGCTCGGGCGATTTTTGGTGGGATAAAGTGCGCTATGATGATGAGCGCCATATCACCTACCATAACGATGCGTTGGGCGGAGTGGTGCAATACCATCTGGATGAGCGAAACCGAGCTATAAAAGTAGTGGCTGCCGATGGCGCTGAAACCTTGCAAGAGTGGCAAGGCGAGTTGCTTTCAGCCATCGTCAATCCACTTGGAGAGCGCACGGAATACACTTACGATGCGTTAGGTAACCTTACTTCGGTCACATTGCCTTCAGGCATTGCTCACCAATATCAATACAATGATGTTGGGCAGCTAACAGCTTATATTAATCCATTGGGCGCTAGTTGGGCGTTAGAGTACCACGCAGCAGGCACTCTCAAATCGGTAACCGACCCGGATGGTCATCAATGGCATTATGAATACAATGAGCACGGTTTACGCACGTTAAGTCAAGGCCCTGATGGGCTTGCGGTTCGTTATGATTATGACGACTTTGGTCGCTTAGTGCAGTTACGCCCAGAGATGGGTGAAGCGGTGAGTTTTGCTTATGACACGTTAGGCCGCTTAGAAGCGCGCACTATCGCCAATCAAACCCGTCGCTGGCGCTATGAAGATGCGCAGCGCATGCCAAGCCAAGTGTGGTATGAAGATGGTACCCACGCCAGCTTTAAATACGACATTGAAGGCAACCTTATTAAGGTAACGGATGCGCTGGGTAATGCATCAACCTTTACTTATGGGGCGTTTGATAAACTGCTCTCGGCGACGGACCCAATGGGGTCGGTCACCCAGTATCATTACAACCCGATGGCGGAGTTTGCTGGGGTCACCAACAGCCAAGGTCGCCAGTGGCGTTATGAGTTTGATGCCTGTGGTCGCATTCATACCGAGCGCCATTACGATGGACGTCAAGAGCGTTACCAATATGATTTGGCAGGGCGTTTGGTGCAACACACCAAACCCGACCAACACGCCTTAACCTACCTCTATAACCAAGATGGGCAGTTAACCGAAAACCACACCTTCGACCCACAGGGTGAACGCACCAGTCGCACTTGGTATGAGTATGACGATGCCGGGCGTTTAATCAGTGCGGAAAACGGCGATATTGACGTGGTGATGCAATACAGCTTGGGTGGCCAACTGTTGCAAGAGAGCCTAGGTGGCGTGCCGCTGACTCACCATTATGATAAAGCGGGCTATCGCGAACAACTGACCGGCACTCACACTCCACGCCAATACCAATGGCAACAAGGTCAGTTAGCTGGGCTGCAAGTGGGTAACCACCAAGCGTTACAGTTTAACTACACCCCCATGGGGTTAGAGCAGCAACGTTTAAATGGTCAAGGTTTTCACTTGCATCACGATTGGGATGAGAAAGGGCGATTACAAGCGCAGCGCTTAGGCACGCAAACTATCACGGGGATGCCACAAGCATTACGGGAATACCACTACGATAACCTCGACCGTTTAGTGGGCATTGATGATAACCACTGGGGCAGTGAACGCTTTGAGCTTAACCGCAATGGCCAAATTACCCAACGCACCTTTACGCCACACAAGGGCAGCCTACGCCAGTTTGTGACCTTGTTTGGTTACGACAGCGAACTGAACTTAAATGAAACGGCCAGCGCAACACAATACACCGATAATGTGGTGCCAATTAGCCAAGCGATACTGACCAAAGAAGCACGCCACTACGATAATGCAGGGCGAGTGGTGCAAGTAGGGCGCTTTACCTACCATTACGATGAGTGTGGTCGGGCAATACAGAAAGTAGAACGCAAAGAGGGCTTTCGCCCGCAAGCGACCCGCTTTACGTGGGATGAGCATGACCGCTTAACCCGGATTGAACTGCCTAATGGTGAACGCTGGCGCTACCGCTACGATGCCTTTGGTCGACGAGTTGCCAAAGAGTGTGAACAAGGCGCACAAGCCAGCCACCAAGTGCACTATCTTTACGATGGCGCGCAAGTGATTCAGCAAACGCTGAAAACGGCCAATGGTGAAGCCTTACAAAGCACAGAATACATATATGAACCGGGTTCGTTTAGACCGGTTGCGCAAGTCGATACCAACCATACGCTCGCTATTGAAAAACTGCATTACGTGGTGACCGACCACGCTGGCACCCCTCGGGAGCTGTGCGCGGAAGACGGTGATATTGTGTGGCGTGGTGAGCAAGGCTTATGGCATCGCCATACTCAGACATTACAAAGTAATGTGAAGCGGCTATTTGAAGATGCAGCCAACGACCCAGTACACTGTGATCTGCGTTATCAAGGTCAGCTTGAAGATAAAGAATCTGGGCTTTACTATAACCTAAACCGTTATTACGATGCGGACAGCGGCCAATACCTCAGCTCAGACCCAATAGGTATGCTGGGCGGCTTGCGACCTCAAGCGTATGTGCATAACCCAATGGAATGGGTGGATCCGTTGGGGTTATATTCTTTATTAAAACATTCTGGTATGGGGCATCATTTATTACCAAGATCAGTAGCGAAAAAATTAGCTTTAGATGATTTTTCACACAATAAAGCTATTGCTTGGTATCCCAATAGAGTCGCAGGAAGCGATGACTTACATAAGCAACTTCACAGACTATTGATCAATGAAGGTGTCCCATTTCATGGCAGTAAATTTGAAGGCTCTGTTAAAGATTTTTTTCAGCGAGCAAGAAAAGCATATTCAGGTATAAGTGAAAAAGGATTCTTAAAAATTCCTTATACAGATGAAATAATTAAGAGAAATGTAACACCAATAGAAGCGTTGAACATAATTGAAAAACATATATTAGAGGCACCTAAGCATGAACACTAACGTATTATCCCTTTCAGATTATGGTTTTTTCTTGATTTCACCAGAAAAAATGAAACAATTTTTGAAAGAAAAAAGGATTCGAGGTAAGAAAATATTAACAAAGCTAAATGAACATAATGATCTATATTTAGAATCGTTGAAGTTTGGGGCATGGTTGCCAATAGTGGAAGTTGATGCGATTGATTATACAATGATATTCAATCGTGATGAGTGTGTAGAAAACTGGGCAGTAGTTTGTGAAGTAGGTGAGTTTAATTTGTCTGTTGGAAGTGATAATGAAATTTGGTTAGGTAGTTTAATTAGCTTAGATAAATGGGATGCTAATAACTTTAAAGTAGAAGATGATGTTATATCATATTCTACCTTTTCAGGTGAGGTTTTAAATAAATTTATTAGGTATAGAATTAAAGAAGGTGAATATAAAGTTAAAATATCATCCTTAAAAAGAAGCAGGTCCGATGAGTATGGATTTTATTTTGATTTTAAAGAGGTTGATTTCTTTGATTGCATTATAGACCCACGCGATGAAAATTATGATTTTAATATCAAATAATATTATTAAGGTGTCTTTTACTGTAAGGAGTGTATTTGTTTTAAAATTGATGGAGGAAGTATATATTGTAGAATAAAATTTAATTCATTTTAGCTTGCATCATTGCGTTTAAATAGCAGATATTTTATTTATGAAAGTATCTGCCATCGTCAATCCACTTGGATAGCGCACGGAATACACTTACGATGCGTTAGGTAACCTTACTTCGGTCACATTGCCTTCAGGGATTGCTCACCAATATCTATACAATGATGCTGGGCAGCTAACAGCTTATGTTAATCCATTGGGCGCCAGTTGGGCGTTAGAGTACCACGCAGCAGGCACTCTCAAATCGGTAACCGACCCGGATGGTCATCAATGGCATTATGAATACAATGAGCACGGTTTACGCACGTTAAGTCAAGGCCCTGATGGGCTTGCGGTTCGTTATGATTATGACGACTTTGGTCGCTTAGTGCAGTTACGCCCAGAGATGGGTGAAGCGGTGAGTTTTGCTTATGACACGTTAGGCCGCTTAGAAGCGCGCACTATCGCCAATCAAACCCGTCGCTGGCGCTATGAAGATGCGCAGCGCATGCCAAGCCAAGTGTGGTATGAAGATGGTACCCACGCCAGCTTTAAATACGACATTGAAGGCAACCTTATTAAGGTAACGGATGCGCTGGGTAATGCATCAACCTTTACTTATGGGGCGTTTGATAAACTGCTCTCGGCGACGGACCCAATGGGGTCGGTCACCCAGTATCACTACCAATTTAAATGGGACACACACCGTTAAATATTGTTGTGTTAAAGGTTCTAACTCAAAGAGCCTGCAGGTAAAGTAATGCAAAGCCTATTCAGGCATGAATGTAAGTATTGATATCGGTTAGGTTGTTGTTGTTTTGAATAGAAAGGTGATTATAGGTGTAGTGAAAAAGCAGAATATGCTGTCGCAGTCTGTTCTATTTATTAAGAAATCGTCAGACCCAGCATTCTTTTTCTACCGAGCTTAGCTTTGGCATTTTGGAGTTCTATGGTTGAACCAACCCAAGCTCTGGGCTTCTTCTCTAGTTCAGTACATAGCGTTAAACACTCTTGTTGGGATAGGGAGAGCCGTTCGAGTATGATTGGCATGCGGTTATTGATATGCCCGCGCTTATCGTCTCTTATTTGCCTTCCTACCCAATCGAGCTTGTATCGAAGTGTGATCGGATTGTTCAGGTGAGTCAGCCATTTTTGCTCTCATAGGATTGAGATCGACATAAGCCATGGCGGAAAGCAGCGCTTTTTCGTCTAATAAGGCTTGAGATTTAAATCGCCCTTCCCAAAAACGGCCAGTGCATTGGTCTTCTTTATTAGCTTGCACGGCAATGTCATAGTTAAGCTCTCTCATAAACCAACTTAGGGAATACAAGCGGTGACGCCAAGTCTTAATCAGTTGGCTGCAAGTGTGTGATTCGGCTTTGGACGAGATTTGGTTTGCCAGCCAACGTTGAATAATGTTAGGGGTTTGATGTTCACTGCACCATCGTTCAACGATTTCGAGGTCTGAAAGGGAGAGAGCGGTTTCTTTA
The DNA here is from genome assembly GCF_015686695.1 of Vibrio nitrifigilis. Lineage (NCBI taxonomy): Bacteria > Pseudomonadati > Pseudomonadota > Gammaproteobacteria > Vibrionales > Vibrionaceae > Vibrio > Vibrio nitrifigilis. The sequence goes on from NZ_JADPMR010000001.1 coordinate 835,784, forward strand.
TCAATCAATGCCACGAGGTGGTAATGATTACTTATAATGGCGTAAGAACAAATCCGAATACAATAGACGGAAGTGAGAGCCAGCATCCGTTCTTCAACCCAAGCCCTGCGGTGTTCGTAAGACTTGCCGGTGACACCATCTTTGCCACAGAGGAAAGAGCGGCGTACACAACGCGAAACACAGTGATAGTAAGGTGTCACTTCAGGGCAAATGAGTTGAGATCTGGCCGTTGTCATATGTTGTCTCGGGCAATATAAGAGTTATCAATTATGATGAATTTACGATAGATACGATATAAAACGAGCGACAACTTACGACTGAAATCAAAGAAATATCGGGTAACTAGAGTGGTTTAGTGAACCCATGTTAAGATGTGTGTCCAAATTAAATTTAATCTTTGACTGGGCGGTTAAATTTCATCGGGTTAGGAATAACCATTATCCAACAGATAGGGACGGTATGGTATAATACCGTTTTTGTGTCCGATCATATAAAATGGATGAAAGAATCTTCCTGGGGAAAAGATAGTAAAAATTTATCTTATCAGGAAAGTAAATATGAATTAGCAAGTATAACGTCATTACCATTCATTCAAATAGAAGATAAAGTTAATGACAAAGATAGATCATTAAATATAATTTTCCCAGCATTAACTAAGGATGAAGTAGAAAAGGGTAATATAAAAATAGGGTTTTATATAAAAGATGTCAAATGGCGAGATTATACTGAATTATTTCTTATGTAAAGTATACTTAATGTTTCAACTAATGGAGTGTCTCTATCCTATGAAATAAATAATAATGATATTGAAATTTAAATGGGACACACACCGTTAAATATTGTTGTGTTAAAGGTTCTACCTCAAAGAGCCTGCCGGTAAAGTAATGGAAAGCCTATTCAGGTATGAATGTAAGTATTGATATCGGTTAGGTCGTTGTTGTTTTGAGTAGAAAGGTGATTATAGTTGCAGTGAAAAACAGGATATGTTGTCGCAGTCTATAGGTTGGTTGTTCTATTTATTAAGAAATCGTCAGACCTAGCATTCTTTTTCTACCGAGCTTAGCTTTGGCATTTTGGAGTTCTATGGTTGAACCAACCCAAGCTCTGGGCTTCTTCTCTAGTTCAGTACATAGTGTTAAACACTCTTGTTGGGATAAGGAGAGCCGTTCGAGTATGACTGGCATGCGGTTATTGATATGCCCGCGCTTATCGTCTCTTATTTGCCTTCCTACCCAATCGACTAACTCAATATAATCCATCAAACGAAATGGGATCCCCTGATGCTTATCTTGGTGTTCATGTCCCATAAAGTTAGCGAGCGATGGCGTGTGGGTTTCGCCACGTTCTAAGCTACCCAATCGAGCTTGTATCGAAGTGTGATCGGATTGTTCAGGTGAGTCAGCCATTTTTGCTCTTATAGGATTGAGATCGACATAAGCCATGGCGGAAAGCAGCGCTTTTTCGTCTAATAAGGCTTGAGATTTAAATCGCCCTTCCCAGAAACGGCCAGTGCATTGGTCTTCTTTATTAGCTTGCACGGCAATGTCATAGTTAAGCTCTCTCATAAACCAACTCAGGGAATACAAGCGGTGACGCCAAGTTTTAATCAGTTGGCTGCAAGTGTGTGATTCGGCTTTGGAGGAGATTTGGTTTGCCAGCCAACGTTGAATAATGTTGGGGGTTTGATGTTCAGTGCACCATCGTTCAACGACTTCTAGGTCTGAAAGGGAGAGAGCGGCTTCTTTATCAATCAATGCCACGAGGTGGTAATGATTACTCATAATGGCGTAAGAACAAATCCGAATACAATAGACGGAAGTGAGAGCCAGCATACGTTGTTCAACCCAAGCCCTGCGGTGTTCGTAAGACTTGCCGGTGACACCATCTTTGCCACAGAGGAAAGAGCGGCGTACACAACGCGAAACACAGTGATAGTAAGGTGTCACTTCAGGACAAATGAGTTGAGATCTGGCCGTTGTCATATGTTGTCTCGGGCAATATAAGAGTTATCAATCATGATGAATTTACGATAGATACGATATAAAACGAGCGACAACTTACGACTGAAATCAAAAAAATATCGGGTAACTAGAGTGGTTTAGTGAACCCATGTTAAGGTGTGTGTCCAAATTAAATTTAATCTTTGACTGGGCGGTTAAATTTCATCGGGTTAGGAATAACCATTATCCAACAAATAGGAACGGTATGGTATAATACGGTTTTCGTATCCGATCATATAAAATGGATGAAAGAATCTTCCTGGGGAAAGGATAGCAAAAATTTATCGTATCAGGAAAGTAAATATGAGTTAGCATGTATAACATCACTACCTTTTATTCAAATGGAAGATAAGATTAATAGAAAAAATAGATTGTTAAATATAAATTTCCCAGCCCTAACTAAGGATGAGGTAGAAAAGGGGAATGTAAAAATAGGTTTTTATATAAAAGATGTTAAATGGCGAGATTATACTGAACTATTTCTTATGCAAAGTATACTTAATGTCTCAACTAATGTAGTGTCTCATATCCTATGAGATAAATAATAATGATATTGAAAAAATTGATAAGTATGAGATAGCTATTGAGTATCTTCCCATTCCTGGTAGGAAAAAGAAAAAAGTATATTTCCAATTAGGTAATGGTTCAGATGGTTCAATTGTTAAAGATAATGATTTTTCTGAACTTGAATATAAAGAAATAACGTTAAAGAAAATTGATTTCGTAGATATGGTGAAATCATAATGTCATATGATTATAAAGGTATTTATTCTGGATCTATAAAAAAACAGCAACTGGAGAGTCCTTGTTTTTTTCCCCTAAGCCTATCCCTTCAACATCTATTAAAAAAGGAGAGTTAGGTAATCAGCCAGAAGTATTAATGATTAATGATACTGTTATGGATATTGGTTCACCCTAAAACGGAGCTGTATTACAAGCTAGAATTTCAGCTATGCTAACTTCCCTGATGTTTTTAGTATTTGTTTTTATTATATTATTTATATCATTTTTATCGATGGCTAGAGAAAACTATAACTACAACTATTATTATTATATAACTAAGTCATTTAGAGAATATCCCAATGGATTGATTTTTTCTTTTATATGCTTAATTTTATTTGTTTGGGCGTTTCTATTTAAATCTGCATTTTGGGATAAGCGTAAGTCTCTACCTGTAAGATTTAATAGACAGAAACGTGAAGTGGCATTTTATACAAAAAAATCATTAGATCCGATTATCGTTCCTTGGGAAGACGTAATTTGTTGGGGGAGTTCGGACAAATTATTCACTGGCAGCGCTGTCGGTTCGTTAGCTATGTTTGGTTTGGCTTTCATGAAAGAAGACTCGGATCAATATTGGACCATCAAAATGCCAGTGCCACTTATGATGTCTGCGCAGAGACGTTGGGAAACAATTCGCTGCTTTATGGATGAGTCACCTAAATACTGGCCTAAAGTCGGTACCGAAGAAACGAGAGAAACCTACTATCAAGAGAAGACAGAGTTCTTTAATTCTGTCGAGTTTAAATTTTCTAAATCTAAAAAGATTAAAACCTTCTGGTTTCATTTTTATAGAATAATAACATGGGGTAAGTTTCCATTTTGGTTCGCGGAAATTGATAACAAAATATCAACTCCAAAACATGCAAAAGTGGTTGAGGAGTGGTCTAAGCCTATTCCTGAGTCTGAGTGGGCGAAACCTAGCCAAGAGTTAATCGATCTAAGAGAAAAAGCACTTAAGCATTATCAAAATGGTGGCTCATTCTATGATTTGGATTTAGGTCGATAGTATATAAAATTCCTTTTAAAATGAAATAAAAGCCATCTTGAATGATTATATTTAAGATGGTTTTTTTTAAATTTCAAAATTAAATGTTCGGTGTCAACTATTTTGAAAAACACCGCAAACACCACATCCTAATGTGGCTTTACATACTCAATGATCACATCTCGAGTCCCAAAGGACATGTGATATGAATAAACGACGCATCGAGCAAGAATGGCTTTCTCTGATTGAGCAATGCGAATCCAGTTCGCTCACGCGATCAGCCTTTTGTACAACACAATATCAGTTTATCAACGTTTCATGCCAAGCGGCAAAAGCTGAGCATTAACCCATCCCCAAATCAGAGTGGTTTTGTTAAGGCCGAAGTCATTGAAAAACACGTGTCGTAAGGTGACACAGACGCTGGTCGTCAACATGACTTTAATGGTGTATTACATCGCCCTCAAGGCACGTCGCGGTGGATTGGCGCCTTGTAATGAAATGCAAGATGAGCGCACCAGTTGCGTATTTATACCGCGGGTTTGTCGATTTTAGAAATTCTATTAATGGTCTGGCGCTGTTAATTGAATCGGAAATCGAACTTGAGCTGGTCTCGGGGGATTGTCTCTCTTATACCAATAAACAACGCGATTAAAAAATTAACTGGGACACACACCCTTAAATTTTGGGATGAAAATGATTGGGTTCGGCCTAAAGGTCATCGACTACCTTGTAATGGTTCATGGAGTGGTACTCCAGGTCACTCTACTTTTACGCCACATAACCCTAGAGAGCTGGGATTGAAAGATGGAGATACTATAGAATTTTATCAAGGGTATCCAGATTTTGCGCCATACTCCAAAGGAAATATAAGAGTCAAAGGTTTGGACGGTGGTAAAAACGATATGGACAAGATATATGCTGCTATAGCTAAAGAAGAGGGTTTTATCACTGCACGAGGAGCACTTGATAAAAAAGCCGCAAAAGACTTTTTGAAAAATCGTGGACTAATAGCTCATCATGATCCATTTGACCATGAAAATGTGCTGTATGTACCAGGTAAATTACATGGTTGGTCTGGAAAATATAATGGTGTACGACATATGGGAAGTGCATCAATGATGAGAAATGGAATATTGGCAGTGGAAAGAAAACGATGAGAAAATATACATTGTTTTGTGATAGACCTATTTTTCTACCTGAAGTCCAATTGGAAAAGATAAAAATGGATTCGACTCTGATTTATAAAGATAGTAAAATTATTTTTAAATGGGATGATTTAATTATAAATATTTATTAAAGTACCGAACTGGATGTTATTGAAAAAATGTAAGATATATTTCAGATATTGTGATTAGGAAGTTATATTTTAATAAATTTAAACATAATTCTGAATTGTTTAGAAAAATAAAGAATACGAAAATTATTTTAGGTATTGAAATTATTCCTGATGTTGATTGGAGAGCTGATGATATAATTTCAACTATTGCTTTTAATACAAATTCCTTATTGCTTTCTGGTGATTCTGTTTTTGATAATAATATGATTCTTATCATATAATATAGCGAGTTTTAAAATGGAAAATTTAAGTTTAATAATTGATGTTCTAAAAGAAAATTTAAAAAGATATGGTAGGAATGTTTTTTATTTTCCTATTAATGAATTGTCTCCTTTTGACGAAGGTGTCGTTGAAGATTTCTATTTAGATAATGAGGTAGATTATATCGATTCTGATAAAGGTTTTGTTTTCATAGGAAGTAATATATTTGGTTCAGGTGTATGTGTTTCAATAAAAAATAATGATTTTGGGCATGTTTACTATTATGACAATGAATATCGAGCATCTTGGGATAATGAGCAATTTGAAAGGTTCGGAAATAAAAACGAAAAAATAAATAATTATATAAAAAATAGAAGTAAATTAAATAATAAATCTGGATTTGATGACTATTATTATATTGCTGATTCTTTGAGTGAGTTTTTTCAACTTTGCAAAATATATGAAGGTGATAATTCTTCGACAATAGATGATGAATCAGATGAATCTATATATGAAGCTATCGAAAATTGTGATATTAATTATTTAGGTGAATTTTTAAAGGCTAATCCTAGATGGAAGTCAAAATTTGATTTCACATTAGCTGAAATTGCTTCATCTACTGGCAAGTTGGATACGTTAAAATATCTTTTAGAACAAGGAGCTTCACCAGGTAGGTGTTTAAAATTTGCAAGGAATAATAATAAGTTAGATATTGTAGATTATTTAACTTCTATTGGTATTGAATAATAATTAGAAAAATTTAAATGGGACACACACCATTAATTAAATAGTAACTTTGATTATCAATACGACAAACAAGGTTACCTCATTCGCTGGGATGACTTAGCGCATACCTGGGTTGAGCACGATTTTGACGAACAAGGGCGGGCGATTGCGACACGCTGCTCGGGCGATTTTTGGTGGGATAAAGTGCGCTATGATGATGAGCGCCATATCACCTACCATAACGATGCGTTGGGCGGAGTGGTGCAATACCATCTGGATGAGCGAAACCGAGCTATAAAAGTAGTGGCTGCCGATGGCGCTGAAACCTTGCAAGAGTGGCAAGGCGAGTTGCTTTCAGCCATCGTCAATCCACTTGGAGAGCGCACGGAATACACTTACGATGCGTTAGGTAACCTTACTTCGGTCACATTGCCTTCAGGCATTGCTCACCAATATCAATACAATGATGTTGGGCAGCTAACAGCTTATATTAATCCATTGGGCGCTAGTTGGGCGTTAGAGTACCACGCAGCAGGCACTCTCAAATCGGTAACCGACCCGGATGGTCATCAATGGCATTATGAATACAATGAGCACGGTTTACGCACGTTAAGTCAAGGCCCTGATGGGCTTGCGGTTCGTTATGATTATGACGACTTTGGTCGCTTAGTGCAGTTACGCCCAGAGATGGGTGAAGCGGTGAGTTTTGCTTATGACACGTTAGGCCGCTTAGAAGCGCGCACTATCGCCAATCAAACCCGTCGCTGGCGCTATGAAGATGCGCAGCGCATGCCAAGCCAAGTGTGGTATGAAGATGGTACCCACGCCAGCTTTAAATACGACATTGAAGGCAACCTTATTAAGGTAACGGATGCGCTGGGTAATGCATCAACCTTTACTTATGGGGCGTTTGATAAACTGCTCTCGGCGACGGACCCAATGGGGTCGGTCACCCAGTATCATTACAACCCGATGGCGGAGTTTGCTGGGGTCACCAACAGCCAAGGTCGCCAGTGGCGTTATGAGTTTGATGCCTGTGGTCGCATTCATACCGAGCGCCATTACGATGGACGTCAAGAGCGTTACCAATATGATTTGGCAGGGCGTTTGGTGCAACACACCAAACCCGACCAACACGCCTTAACCTACCTCTATAACCAAGATGGGCAGTTAACCGAAAACCACACCTTCGACCCACAGGGTGAACGCACCAGTCGCACTTGGTATGAGTATGACGATGCCGGGCGTTTAATCAGTGCGGAAAACGGCGATATTGACGTGGTGATGCAATACAGCTTGGGTGGCCAACTGTTGCAAGAGAGCCTAGGTGGCGTGCCGCTGACTCACCATTATGATAAAGCGGGCTATCGCGAACAACTGACCGGCACTCACACTCCACGCCAATACCAATGGCAACAAGGTCAGTTAGCTGGGCTGCAAGTGGGTAACCACCAAGCGTTACAGTTTAACTACACCCCCATGGGGTTAGAGCAGCAACGTTTAAATGGTCAAGGTTTTCACTTGCATCACGATTGGGATGAGAAAGGGCGATTACAAGCGCAGCGCTTAGGCACGCAAACTATCACAGGGATGCCAAAAGCGTTACGAGAATACCACTACGATAACCTTGACCGCTTAGTGGGCATTGATGATAGCCACTGGGGCAGTGAACGGTTTGAGCTTAACCGTAATGGCCAAATTACCCAACGCACCTTTACGCCACACAAGGGCAGCCAACGCCAATTTGTGACCTTGTTTGGTTACGACAGTGAACTGAACTTAAATGAAACGGCCAGTGCCACACAATACACCGATAATGTGGTGCCGATTAGCCAAGCGATATTGACCAAAGAAGCACGCCACTACGATAACGCAGGGCGAGTGGTGCAAGTAGGGCGCTTTACCTACCACTATGATGAGTGTGGTCGGGCAATACAGAAAGTAGAACGCAAAGAGGGCTTTCGCCCGCAAGCAACCCGCTTCACATGGGATGAGCATGACCGCTTAACCCGGATTGAACTGCCTAATGGTGAACGCTGGCGCTACCGCTACGATGCCTTTGGGCGACGAGTCGCCAAAGAGTGTGAACAAGGCGCTCAATCTAGCCACCAAGTGCACTATCTTTATGATGGCGCGCAGGTGATTCAGCAAACGCTGAAAACGGCTAATGGTGAAGCCTTACAAAGCACAGAATATATATACGAACCGGGCTCGTTTAGACCGGTCGCGCAAGTCGATACCAACCATACGCTCGCTATCGAAAAACTGCATTACGTAGTGACCGACCACGCTGGTACGCCTCGGGAGCTGTGCGCAGAAGACGGTGATATTGTGTGGCGCGGTGAACAAAGCTTATGGCATCGCCATACCCAAACATTACAAAGTAATGTGAAGCGATTATTTGAAGATGCGGCCAACGACCCAGTGCACTGTGACCTGCGTTATCAAGGTCAGCTTGAAGATAAAGAATCCGGGCTTTACTATAACCTAAACCGTTATTACGATGCGGACAGCGGCCAATACCTCAGCTCAGACCCAATAGGCATGCTGGGCGGCTTGCGACCTCAGGCGTATGTGCATAATCCAATGGAATGGGTGGATCCGTTGGGGTTGGCTAATCGTCCTAATAATGGGAAATATCATATTTTCTTTGATCATCAAGTAGATCCTTCTAATAGATACGCTAGTGATTCCATTCAATTCAGAGCGGCAAATAAGGAATTATTATCACAATTAGAAACTGATGCTGCATTTCGTAGAGATATTCTAGGTAGATATCCAGAATTATATGATTGGATTAACTCTCCGGATTCAAAAAGACTGGCTCGTAGCCCAACAGGGCTAACATGGCATCATCATGAAGAGACTAATCGACTTGTTTTAGTTGATAGAGCGGACCATGCTTCTAACCATGCTTTATATCATCCCACAGGAAAAGGTGGTCGGGATATGTGGGGTGGCGGTAAGCTTGGTAGAACAGGTAAGCTTGACAAAGTTACTGGTGAGAAACTTACAGAACAAAGTACAAAAAGGAAAAAATCATGTTAGTTAATAAAATGCAAGCATATTCTTTTGAAGAAATTATACAAATATTATTAGCTTCTGATGATATTAGTTTTATGGATTCTCTATGCTTTTATACTCGTGATGCTGATGACGAGATTTCCAGACTAACAAAAGTGTTTTTGGATGATTATCCTGATGAAGATGATGATGGAGACGATTTGTTTTCTGATTTTGTTTTAGATAATGATCTCGAATTGTTTTTTTACGGTGAGCAGTTTATTGATGTGATTACCAATTTGAAGGAGCAAGGAAAAACACTAAATGTAGACCTTATTATTTCTGCATGCAATTATTATTTGGAAAATGATTCTTTTTTGGATGTTTGAAAAAAGAATCAGCACAGGTTAAAAACTATAGTGTTAGGCCTTTAATATTGCTTATGTCTAGCCGTATGATTGATCAATAAATTAGAGTCAATCTAATCGCATTACTTTTTTGAATGGCAGTTATTTTTATTATGAAAATAACTGCCATTTTTGTTTTCTTTTTAAGCACTATTAAGACAATTCTGGTTGTCATACTCAACTGCTTGGAACCCACGCTCCCTGACAATACCAACAGTAAAAAGGGCAGTTACCCATGCTACAGGCGTTCAATCATGCAGCAATGAAAAAATATCACCATCAGTCAGATGTCTCGATTCTTTACTATTCAAGCTAATACCGAATTGAAATGATATAGGGTAGGATCTTAATTTATTAAACAGCTATAACATTGACATCACACGGTTTCTGCCTTGCTCTTTTGCCACATAGAGAGCTGCGTCAGCTCGTTTGAACACGTCGTCGATATCGATGTCTTCCACCTTAAATAAGGTCACACCGAAAGAACTGGTGATGTGCCCAACATTGTTAAAGTGATATGTTGCAATTAAATGCCTTAGTCGCTCGGCTAATTCAATCGCGGCATTTAAATTAATGCTTGGGCATACGATGAGAAACTCTTCGCCTCCCCAGCGGCCTATACAATCGGAGGTTCGACAATTATTTTTGAGAATATGACTAATACTTCTCAATACGTCATCGCCAGTTAAATGACCAAAGTTATCATTAATTGATTTGAAATGGTCAATATCTAGAATAATGATCGCTGATTGTTGTTTGTATATTTTAGCTCGTTCAATTTCCGCTTTCGCCACTTCATCAAGGTGAGTTCGGTTGTATAAATCCGTTAATGGATCCGTGTGAGCTAGATACTCAGCTCGTTTTTTATCGGTAATTTCTTGGCTTATTTCTGAATAGCCAATTTTGACATTAGACTCATCAAATATTGGGCTGTAGTGAGATTTTAACCAATATTCTCGCCCTTGTTTGCTGCGGTTTTTTACTTCGCCAGACCATGATTTATCTGCATTTAAGTTCAACCATAAGGTATCATAATAGGATTTAGGCGTGTCAGGGTGTGCAACTAAGCGATGTTTGTGGCCGATTAGTTCCTCTTTGGTATATCCGGTTAAGCGGCAAAAGGCGAGGGAGACTTCGGTAATAATGCCATTAAGATCCGTCGTTGAAGATATGATGTTGTTATCAATCAGTTTTAAATAGCGTCCTTTTTCATTCTCCATTCGGCACCTATCGGTAATATCTAAGTTAGTGCCAATTAACATGATGTTCTCACCATGATCATCAAAGAAAGGTTTCGCTGTCGCTTGAATGGTGCGAATAGAGCCGTTAGAAATTTTGATAGAAAATGTGGTTTGGAAATTGTGATTGTTTCTAATGGCACTTTCTAGTTCAGAGACAGCTCGCTCTCGATCAGTATCAATCAGCTTTTCTCGCCAATCATCAAAACTCAAAACATTGTCTACGTCGTAAATGGCAAACATTTTTTCATCCCAAACCATGTCTCCATTCGCCGGGTTCCATTGCCAAATTCCCATATTGGCGGATTGTGCGGCAATTTTTAACTTCATCGCAGAAAGTTCTCGCTCTCTTTTCATCTTGTTGAGTGAGGTGACATCTTTAACGGTCGCATAGATCATCTGTTCGTTATCAAGCTGAATGAGCCGAGCACTGATGAGCGCATCATAGGTAGAACCATCTTGCCGTAAATGTTTGGTTTCAAATAAAGTGATGTTGTCCTCAGAGAGTTCGTCGAGTAAGTTATCAAGCTCAGAAGGGGACAATTTACAATCCCAGTCCAAAATCTTTAGTTGTTTCATACGTTCATAAGGGTATCCCAACATCTGAGAAGCCATCTCGCTAAATAAGCGAATGTTCCCATTCATATCAATTATTTGAACTCCATCTGGAGAGAGTTCAATCAAACGCTGAAAGGTTTTCTTGCTTTTTAATAGCTGAGATTCGTTAGCCTTTAGCTTTTTTAGAGTGGGTAAAAAAATCGCAATAAACTCGATTAGAACAGTACATAAGGTGCCAAAGACTATCCAAAGCTCACGTTGTTGAACTTTGAAAGTAAGGTCTTGCGCCTTGTTTTGAATTGCACTAACCGCCACATCTAATTTACCAAGTAACTTAGAGGAATGACTTGCTATTTCTTTTACATAACTGGCCTGTTCGGAAATGTCCGGGACTGTAGATGCGAGCGTAATATAGTTTTTAACACTCTGATCGATTGAGTAGGGAGGAGAATAATAGATATCAAGAATATCGCTATCGTGGATCTGCGCCAAAAGATACTCGTGGTTTTTTAAGAGGTCGTTAATTGAATCTTGTTTTTGTTGTAACAAACGAGCACGTTCATCTCCTTCAGTATGAACTAACAAGGTAGTGCTTAAAGCGATTTTTTGAGACAGCATTCTTTGTTTGCCACTGGTATTAATCATCTCAGACAGTTGGTATTGCCTATCAATTTGGTCACGCACCGTCACGTAGCCTAATACAACCCAGCCGGTAAGGGATATTAATATCAATGTGTAAAAGGAGGACACGCGATTCAAAACTAGCCCTTTGAATGAAAGAGTTATGTAATAATCATAGTCAAAACTAGGTATCAAGCTTTGTTTTTGTCGATCCAAAATTCATTTTTGTGGAGAGCGTTATCAAATCGGTCAGCAGACATGTTTTGATAGATTTGAACAGATTTTCATAAGGTTAATTTGCTTAACCATTCTCAAAAGTGGAGCAAAATACAGGATTATGCGCTTTTGGATCAGGATTGCTAGGGATATAGACTAATATTTTATGAGGATAAAATATTGGTGAAAAAGAAAGGACATAAGTCTTGAAGCATAAGCTTTATAATCGTTTCTCACTTTTTCTACTTAGCTATTTGACCTTATCTCTTATCGTAGGTTTGCTTTCAATATCTTACTATCGTATTGATGGTGAACATCAGATGAGGCTAGTAGAAAAACAAGAAGATGCCTCAGTCGCATTGCAGCAAGTCATCATCAATAGTGAAATGAAATCGATTATCTCTGACCTTATTTCATTGTCGAATGTTCCCTATCCAGTAGGGCGTCAAAGTGCTTACAGTGAGGATATGCTCCTTGTTAAGCAATTTTTCTTGCGCCTCATCCAACAAAATAGCCACTACCAGAGTATTAAATTTATTGATTTGAATGGTAACCCCATGACGCAGGGAGCTATCAGCGAGTTTGGTGTACCAGTATTTAATTTTATTTCGAATGTGACTCTCGATACAGCAGTTGAGCGTCAACTATTTGATAAAACAATTAATTTGTCTCGTTCTCATCTCTATATATCCGCGATTTCGTTTCTCTCATTTGATAAAAGAACCAACAGAAGACCTGCCGCTATCACTCAATTTGCTACTCCGGTATTTACTCGCGCAGGTCTGAAAAGTGGTGTGGTTGTGATAAGTATTTTTATGTCAGATGTGTTTAAACAATTATCTGAAGTTGATGTACACGGTGTAGGGCGCCATATTTTTGCGGATGCTCAGGGAGTGGTGATTGTTTCTCAAAATAAAGGGGAAAATTGGCGTTTCAATCTAGCTGAAGGAGAACGAACATCAATAGCAGATAGGTATCCGCTCAGTAGTGATTACATACTTAATAATGATAAGGGCCAGAAGCTAACAACAGAAGGATTAATTAGCTTTGTTACATTACGACCTTTTGAAAAAAATATGTCGATTAGCTCTGATTCTTTTGATGGACGGGCCAAAAATACCAGCGAGTATATATGGAAAGCCGTTAGTTTCATTCCGGCAGCTTCACTAGAAAAACTGGTGCACCCAAACGCCAAGCTCTACGTGTTAGCCAATGTTATATTACTGATCGTGATGGCTGTGATTAGTGCCGTTATCGCTGAAATAAGCGTTAAGCGCATACATATTGCGCAGCGATTGAAAGAAGAGCGGCAAAACTTCAAGGCCATAGCCGATTTCACCTACGATTGGGAAACATGGAAAACACCAGATGGTAGTTATAACTATGTTTCACCATCGTGTGAACGTATTTCTGGTTACTGCGCAGAAGATTTTATTGAGCATCCTGAGTTATTTTTTCAGATTATTCACTCTTCCGATCGGCCAAAAGTGAAATCGGCAATCCGAGCATCTGAACAGCAGCGAGAATTTGTCCATGTCGATTTTCGTATTCTTAGACGTGATGGCACTGAGAGGTGGATAAGCCATACAGGAAAGCCTGTATTTAACAAAGAACAACAATTCTTAGGGTGGCGTGCAAGTAATTCGGATATCACTGAAAGGAAGCATTTTGAGCTGCAAATGTCTGAACTAGCGATGCATGATCAACTCACCGGATTACCTAATCGAAAACTGCTTTATGAGCACTGTCAGCATATTTTGGCCCAGGCTATTCGAGAAAGTCATAAGGTAGCACTACTGTTCATCGATTTAGATAACTTTAAATCGGTGAATGATATTTTAGGGCATGCCATCGGTGATGAATTTCTGCAACAGGTAGCGAATGCTATGAAAGACAATATTAGAGCTGAAGACATCGTATCAAGGGTTGGGGGGGATGAATTTATTGCTGTGTTCCCTAGAATAGACAATCTTGCTGTTGCGAAAGAGTTGGCGAACAAGTTGAAAATGAGCATTAACGAATTAGCTCAATCAATTGACATAGAGGGAGAAAAAGTGAGTGCAAGTATTGGTATTGCGTTGTTTCCTGATCAAGCTACGACAATTGAAGAGATGGTGATTGTTGCAGATAAAAACATGTATAAGGCGAAGCGAGGGGGGAAAAATGCAGTATGTACGTCTGGTCAATAGTCCAAAACTGGTTATTGTCGATGTTGTCTACCAAATCCTAATCTTGCTTACATCGAAAATAGCCCTTTGCTCACTTCCAAACAAGTAATCCACTTTAATTCTCAGTAGGTTATCGTCATCAAGTTGTTCCCCCGTTTGATGGGGAAACTCTATCTTGTCTAGGTATATTCTCTGTGATGTACAAACTATCGAAAATAAAAGTGTGATTGTGCCTCGATATTTAAGATACGTACCGTAAAGATTCGAAATTCCCGAAGGTCTTATTAAGTGATTGGTCACATAATAGAACGAAGATTTCCTCAAAATATGAGGAGTGTGAATCAATATTCAATTACTGAGTTGTTATTCACTTAGACTCGATAACGAAATAAGCAGTATTAACGTTCTAACTGATAGAGGGCGTCGATATGTTAAACCACATTAATCGAGAAAAAATTTCGATAAAAGAACCAGTTAAACTAAATCCTATGGTGTTTGATTGGGCAACGTTTATTGCTTTCACCATCACTTTTTGCATTATGGAATTGGCCACTCCACTGACCAGTAATTTAGGGGATGGAATGCTCTTTTTTATGGTCGGTGTTTTAGTCAGTTCATACGGTATTTTGCCACTATTTGAGAATGCTCAAAGGCAGTATCCTCGACAATCTGTCCTTTGGTTGATCTGCGATATCGTGGTTATCGTAGGGGTGACCTTTGGGGCCTATTATCTCTGTTTTTCTCATTACAACATTCTTGATTTTATGATGTAAAAAAAGTGATCCAACGAACGTGGATCACTGAGTTGTAAAATGAATTTAGAGTGTACTTGTAACTTGTACTTTGTACTTAAAAGTTATGTTGTACGCTCAGTGTAAAATTCATCGGGTCGCCGTAGTTGTAGCCATCGGCGTAAACAGAGCTGTAATATGTTTTATCAAACAAGTTGTTGATATTAAGTTGGATATTCGTTTTTTTCGTAATATCGTAACGGCTCATTAAGTTGACGACTGCGTAGTTAGACTGCTCGGTACGATTACCGCTGGTATCATCTTGGTAGATTTTGCTTTGCCAGTTTACGCTCCCGCCCACGGTCAGTTCAGGTAATAGAGAAACAAAGTTGTAGGTGGTAAATACCTTAAATTGTTTTTTAGGGTAGGTGGTACTTACATCATCGCCATTGGTATCATGTGCTTTATATTGAGTATAACCAGCGCTGATTTTTAAGCCCTCAGTAATCTGACCTGTTGCTTCTAACTCAAAGCCTTTACTCGTCATATCTTTTTCTTCGTAGATGTAATTGCCGCTTGAAGTATAGCTTCCTGTGGCTTCGGCATAGTTATCTTGCTCAGTTCTAAATAGCGCAATTGTCGTGTGCAATGTGTTATCTAATAATGCACTTTTTAGACCTACTTCGTAGTTATGACCTTCTAGAGGTGAAACTAGGTTATCGTCGGCGTCGTATTTATCTTGAGGGCTAAATATCTCTGCGTAGCTGACATAAGCACGATGTTGTGGGGTGATATCGTAAAGTAATCCAGTGTAAGGGGTAACTTTACCATCTTTACCATAGTCAGATGTTCCCAAACCATCTCGGTTCCAGTTTGATACACGACCACCAATAATCCATTTTAAATCTTCAGTGAGGTGGAAGCGCGCTGCAGCGTAGAAACCAAATTCACGGGTTGTGTAGTCTGCCGTCAGGGATGGATTGGCAAATGTTGTTGCATAATCGCCGTCATAATCGTACAGGCTTTGACCAAATTCAGAGCCGCTCGCACCGTAACCGTAATAACGTTTTAAGGTTTGTTCGCTGTAGAGCAGGCCAGTTACAAACTCGTGAGTCTGTCCTAGCAACTGGAAATCGCCATTTAACTGCATATCATAACTATCGATGTTATTTTCTGAACGACTTTTTAGTGCATAAGTCCCTAATGAGGCGCCTTCATCAGAGGTATCAACAATACCGCCGACATAGAGAAGTTGGCTATGTTGCTTATATTGGGTGTGGTTATAATCAGCTTTAAACAGCCAACCGTTATCTAAGTGGTGTTCTAAGTTAGTAAAGTAATAGGTTGAATCCGTATTGTAGTAACTCCAATTTGCCGCCATTGATTTTGAGCGGCTCCAATCAATTTTGTTACCATCTGAGTCAAAAGCGTTGAGTCCACCCCAAGTTGCACCTGGCGCATTATTGTTTTGCATACCAGCACCAACGCGGATCAGAGTATCCTCGGTTATATCGGCATCGACAACACCATACAGCACGCTGGTTTCTTTACTGTAGCGGTCCATAAAGGAATTGTTTTTATGATATTTAGCAACAACGCGGCCGCGAACTGTACCTTCTTCATTTAATCCATTCGATAAATCGGTACTCAGTTCACGCTGATCCCAACTTCCGGTTTTTACGTTCACGTAGCCAGTGAAGTCTGAGCTATCAGCATGCTTTCGCGAAAAGTTGATGGCAGCGGCAGGGTTGCCGGCGCCAGTCATTAAACCGGTTGCCCCACGCACAACTTCAATACGGTTGTAGGTAGAAAGATCAATAATGGATTGACCAATTGAACCACCGAGATCGCCTAGTGGTTGCGGCACGCTATCGACCATATAGTTACTGACTTCAAAACCACGAGAAATAAAGGTGTTTCGCTCAGTATCGGCAGGAATCGTCGATAGACCAATGGAGTTATCAACGACATCTTTGATGTTATTTAAGTTTTGATCTTGTATGCGCTGCTCTGTCATTACGCTAACGGATTGTGGAATCTCATTATCTCGTAACCCTAAACCGACGGCACTATCGACCGGTTCATCTGCAGTATATTGACCAGTGACGACGATGGTATCTTGGGCCTTATCGTCATTACTTGGGGTTGAATCATTGGCAAGGGCATACTGATTCATCGATACTGTAGTTACGATGCTTAAACACAACCCTTTGATAATTATTTTATTTTTATTCATGATGCACGTCTTTATTTTTAATTTTTACGTTTGTTAAAGGTGAATACCACTGCGAATTCATTAGAAATACGATTTATTTCAGGGGGGAGGTGAATTCTTATATAATGGAGCATTCTACTTGGAAGATGATAATGCTTCCTATTTGTAATTAATGTAATTGATAAATAGTTATCAACCGATGCCGTTTTGGAAGTGCCCTGATGGAATTACGCCACCTAAAATATTTTTTGGCTGTTGCTGAAACTCAAAATATTCGTCTCGCTGCGAAAAAAGTGCATGTTACACAACCGGCGATATCAAAAAAAATCAAAGAGCTAGAGACAGAATTAGGTGTACAGTTATTTGATCGCTTACCCAAGGGGTTATCGTTAAATAAAGCTGGCGAGACTTATCAGAAAAGGCTAGGACCAATTATGGTACAGATTGCCGAAGCGAATGCGAAAGTGCGACAGTTTGCGAATACGGAATATGGCTCGTTAGGGCTTGGTGCTCCTGATTTTTTAATGTGGGGAGGCGAAGTGACACAAGTGATGAATCAATTTCGTAGCAGTAACGATAAAGTGGAACTGGAGATGTTTTCTGACAGCCCCGCGGTATTGCTCAAACGCCTAGAACTTGATCAAATTGATGGTACATTTATTTATTCATTCAGCCCACTTCCTAGTGAATATGAGGCCAAAGAAGTGGCACGTGATCGGTTAGTTCTCGCTTATCCAGTCAGTTGGAGCAGTAAGGTCTCTTCATCCATGAGTATCGATGATCTTAACCAACTACCAGCCGTGCGTTTTGCCAGAAGTGCGGATCCGCAATATTTTGAGTGGCAGGAAATGGTGTTGCATCAGCTAGGTTGGCTACCTAGTAACGTTCAATGGGCGCATGGTGAAGGAACTATGTTGGGATTAGTGGCGGCACAAGCCGGTATTGCGTTGGTGAATGAACGACATGCTTCACGGCCTTCTCCATTGGTTGAGTTTATGCCATTAGATAATCTCACCAAGACAATCACGCTCAATTTTGTTTATAAAAAATCGGCTGACAATCCAGCTCTTAACACATTTTTAACGTTATTGCTGGCTCATCATTCCAATTAGATTTTTTATACTGCCTAGTGGTGCCGTTTAAATAATAGCGGCATACTACCTCTGATCTATTCTCTTATTATAAAGATTTCCTTAATATTTTTATATTAAAGTATTGATATTAAGATGCTTTTTAATAATATCAGCTTGTTTATTTTTATCTGTTATAATATTCATTATAGGTATGATTACGTAGCTAATATTATTGATAAAATTTATAAGTTGTTGTTTTCGATTACTATTTATACAGTTGATAAGTTTATTTGTCACAAACATTAACATTTAGGTGGTTTTGCTATACCATTTAATAACTCGTTAACAAAAAGTGACAATAATTAATGTGATGTAATTATTGTTAACTTACTTTTTGATGACCATTTTTAACATTAAAGTGTCAGAGTGAGCTATGTATAACAAAAAATCTCCGGCGTTGAGTGACTTACAAGTCGCGAGACGTAAGGTGCTAAAAGGTGCGGCTTCGTTAGGCGTTGTATCTTTAGTCTCTGCTGTTCCTGTGAAAGTAATAGCAAGCCCCTTGAATGTGACCCACGATAATGTGTTCGTCACTGTGTCTAAAATATTAACGGGTCGTAGCGACCTATTACCTATTCTTCATGATCGTTTTTATGAAGCGTTAAGTCACCAAATTCCACAATTTGATTCAGATCTAAATGCGTTAGCGAAGGAGCTCGCAGCGCTGACACCAACGAAAATTGAATCCTCTTTAACACCACATTCTTTAACCACAGCCAAAGCTATTCTCTCTGCTTGGTATACAGGTATTGTTGGTCAAGGCGTGAATGCCAAAGTGATTACGTATCGGCATGCTCTGGAATTTGAAGCTGTAGATGATGTATTGCAGATTCGTTCTTATTGTCCAAATAAACCTGGCTACTGGGCCGCTAAACCTGTGGAGAAAAAAGCATAATGACCACGATTAAAAAAGCCGATTACGTTATTGTGGGTTCCGGTGTTGCTGGTGGCCTAGTTGCCAACGAATTGGCGCGCGCAGGTAAAGATGTTCTGATTTTGGAGGCAGGGCCTCGCTATACCCGAGGTGAAATTGTTGAGCGTTTTCGTAATCAGCCCAATAAGATGGACTTCATGGCGCCGTACCCATCAACGCCATATGCGCCTCACCCTGAAATGAATCCAGATAACGGTTACTTGATCCAAAAAGGTGAGCAAGCTTACGATGCACAATATATTCGTGCTGTCGGGGGAACAACCTGGCACTGGGCGGCATCTGCTTGGCGTTTTATTCCTAGTGATTTTAAATTGAAATCCATATATGGCGTAGGGCGTGATTGGCCTTTGGAATATAAAGACTTAGAGTCTTGGTATCAGCGAGCAGAAGAAGAGCTCGGCGTTTGGGGGCCAAGTGATGAGGAGTTAGGTTCACCACGTTCTAAACCTTACCCAATGTCACCATTACCTATTTCGTACAACGAAAAAACGATCAAAGACCGATTAAACAATAATGGCTTCTATGTTGTTACCGAGCCTGTTGCTCGTAACAGCCGTCCTTATGATGATCGACCAACATGTTGTGGTAACAATAATTGCATGCCAATTTGTCCAATTGGGGCGATGTATAACGGCATTACTCATGTGGAGAAAGCCGAAGCGGCTGGTGCTCGGATTATCGATAAGGCTGTGGTCTATAAGATAGAAAAAGGCGCGGATAACCGTATTGTAGCTGTGCATTATAAAACGCCCGAAGGTGAATCGGTAAAAGTAGAAGGTAAGTACTTTGTGTTGGCTGCGAACGGCATTGAAACACCAAAACTCATGTTAATGTCTGATGTGGGTAATAGCTCAGATATGGTTGGTCGAAATCTGATGGACCACCCCGGAACAGGCATCCGCTTTTTTGCTAATGAAAAGCTGTGGCCTGGCCGTGGCGCTCAAGAAATGACGTCTATTATTGGCTGGCGTGACGGTGACTTTCGTTCTGAGTATGCTGGTAAGAAAATTCATTTATCCAATTTATCGCGTACGGATCAAATGACCCAAGAGATCCTAGCGGAAGATACGTTCTTGATTGGTTCACATCTTGATGGAGAAATCCGCGACCGAGCTTCGCGTTACGTGCAATTTGACAGTTTTCATGAGCTGTTACCACATCCAGAAAACCGTATTATTCCAAGCAGTAATGGTAAAGACGCATTAGGGATCGCTAAGCCGGAGTTTTATTATGCCATTGACGATTACGTAAAACGCAGCGCGGTGCATACTCGAGAAGCTTATACCAAAATTGCTAAGTTAATGGGCGCTACAGACGTTCAATATAGTGATTCATTTGCTAACAACCAACATATTTGTGGCACAGTCATTATGGGTGATGACCCCAAAGATAGCGTTGTAGATAAAAACTGTCGTACTCATGATCACCACAACCTGTTTATTGCCAGCTCTGGCACTATGCCAACTGTCGGCACGGTCAACTGTACCTTAACGATTGCAGCATTATCACTACGTATTGCTGATACGCTAATGAAGGAGGCATGATCATGAAAGTAAAACACTATTTAATGATTGTGGTTCTTTTGGGATTAGCAGTCGTGGCCGCGATTGTTTCTGGTGTTTTGGCACCTAAAACGGTAAATCCACCTAAGATTGAACAACTCAGCACTACCGAGGTGCCGAAGGGAATGTCTCGCGGTGAGTACATCGCTAAAATGTCTGATTGTACCGCGTGTCATACGACGCAAACAGATAAGCCATTTGCAGGTGGGTTGGCCATGCCATTACCCATGGGTACTCTGTATTCCACTAACATCACTCCAGATAAAGAGACTGGGATTGGTCGTTACACATTGGCGGATTTTCGTCGCGTTCTTCGTGAAGGGATTCGTAAAGATGGCAGTCGCCTTTACCCAGCGATGCCTTATACGGAATACACTAAGTTATCCGATGCCGATATCGAATCTTTATATGATTACTTTATGAACCAAATTAAACCGGTGCATCAAGCAAATAGAGAGAATGATATTCCGGCTGTTATGTCGATGCGCTGGCCACTGGCTTTGTGGAATTGGATGTTCCATAAACAAGGGGCATATCGAGTGAAACCTGATGAAAGTGCGCAGTGGAATCGCGGTGCTTATTTAGTGCAGGGGGCAACCCACTGCGGTACTTGCCATACACCACGAGGTTTGGCAATGCAGTCGTTAGCTAGCGATGAGACAGAGCATTCATTTCTTGCGGGATCAGATCTGGGTGGTTGGCACGCGTTTAACATCACCAGTGATGAGACGGCTGGCATTGGTAAGTGGAGTCAGGCTGAAATCGTACAATATTTAAAAACTGGCTCTGTACCGGGTAAGGCACAAGCCGCCGGTCCAATGGCAGAAGCGGTTGAGCATAGTTTTCAGTATCTTACGGATAGTGATCTCAACTCTATTGCGACGTACCTGCGATCAGTCACGCCATTTAATGATGACAAAAATAAACCGTCACGATTTGAACAAGGTCAGCCGGTTTCTCAAGATCTGAAACTGCGCGGTGTTCCTGTTGATGTTGCGAGTAAAAAAATGCCAGGAGCTTCACTTTACATGGGCAACTGTAGTGTATGCCATGATGCTGATGGTAGCGGCTCACCGGATGGTTATTATCCATCGCTTTACCATAATAGCGTCATCGGTAGCGAACATACTGGCAACTTAATTCAGGTTATTTTGCATGGCGTCAAGCGTCACACTGCTTCTGGTGATGTAATGATGCCAGCGTTTGGTCAACACTTAAGTGATAAAGAAGTGGCAACACTAGTGAATTTCTTAACCAAAACGTATGGAGCAAAAGACGCCAATATCTCAGCATCCGATGTGAAGGCTCTGAGAGTGAGTGAATAACACTTAATAAAAGTATTTTATAACGCCAAAGTGAGGTCATATGACCTCACTTTTTTATAAGTACGTAATCAAGCATAATGGTACCAATTTCGACGATTCAGCCATGGATATAGGCTGAGACACAATCACAATAAGGAGTAAATCATGGCAAGTTTTGGATTTTTGGGCCTAGGTATTATGGGCAAAGCCATGGCTATAAATTTGGTAAAAGCGGGATTTGACATCACTGTTTGGAATCGTAATCCAGAAAAATGTGCAGAGCTTATCGCTTTAGGGGCTAAACATGGCGATTCGCCTAAAGAAGTCGCCGCTACCTGTGATATCACATTTGCTATGGTTTCCGATCCAGCGGCAGCTTTGGCGATTTGTCAGGGTGAAGATGGTGTTGCCGCTGGTATTGGTAATCAACGCGGTTATGTTGATATGTCGACAGTGGACGCCGCAACCTCACAAGAGATTGGCAACGCTGTGACTCAAGCTGGAGGTCGCTTTTTAGAAGCGCCTGTATCGGGAACGAAAAAACCGGCTCAAGATGGTACCTTAGTTATCTTAGCGGCAGGTGATCAATCTTTGTATCAACAAGCGGTGCCCGCTTTTGAAGTGATGGGGAAAATGTCGCCGTATCTTGGCGAAGTGGGCCAAGGTGCCAACATGAAGTTGGTTGTGAATATGATGATGGGGGGCATGCTGAGTATTTTTAGTGAAGGTATGTCGCTTGGGATGAAATCTGGATTAGAGGGTGAAAAAATCTTAGAAGTATTAAGCGCTGGTGCCATGGCCAACCCTATGTTTTCCATCAAAGGGGCGATGATGCTTGCAGAGGATTACACGACAAGTTTCCCATTAAAACATATGCAAAAAGATTTGCGTTTAGCTGTTGAGTTAGGAGATAAATTAGCCCAGCCGATGCCAACAGCGGCAGCAACTAATGAGGCATTTAAACTGGCTCGCAAAGAGGGGTATGCTGACGAAGATATTGCTGCGCTGTATAAAGTTGTGAAATAAGCGCGCATCGTCGTTGCCCAGTATTACTTAATAAGCTCAAGTTTTTTACTTGAGCTTTTTTGTGCGTGTTAATCACTCACTCACCCTTTTAGTGTGTTGTGCAGAACCTGTCAGTCCTAATATTAAAGATATTGATAAATATAATGTTTATCCTTAATAAAGATATGGTGTTTATCGGTTGTTACATCAGCTATGCTTAATATTCACGAAACATTAAATTCTTTCATTTGCAGTGATATTTCGCCGAAGAGGAACAATGAAAGCCGTTAATTTTCGGTTTTTGGAGTATATATGGACGCAATTATTAATTTTTATTCCACACATCAGATTATCATCATGGATACTCTGAAAAACTTGCTGCTTGCAGTCATGGTGCTCGTCTTATCCATCGTGATTTCTAAGCTAATACGCAAAGCTGTCTTTGCTAGTATCATGAAAATCAGCAACAGTGATGAAATCGTGTCACGCCTATTTTCGAAAGTGACCTCGTATGCCATTTATTTAATCGCGATTGTGATCATTTTGGATTTGTTTGGGGTGAACACAACGAGTTTAGTGGCATTGGTCGGTGCGACAGGTTTAGCGATTGGTTTAGCGTTGAAAGACACCCTAAGTAATATCGCTGCAGGGATTATGCTGTTGATCCTTAAGCCGATCAAAAAGGGCGAATTCGTTGAGTTTAGCGGTTTGTCTGGCAGCGTAAAAGATATCGGTTTGTTTACGACGATTCTGGAAACCGGCGATGGTTTATTTATTTCTAGTCCAAACCGGATTGTATGGGGCGCGACGATCAAAAACTACAGCCGTAACAGCCGTCGCCGTATGGATATTACGGTCGGCATTTCTTATGATGATTCAATTGAAGTGGGGCTCAATGTGCTCAAGGAGCTGGCCTTAAGCCACGAAGCAGTATTACAAGATCCCGCACCTAAGGTACTCGTGCAGATGTTGGCTGATAGCTCAGTGAATCTTCAGTTACGAGCATGGTGTCCGATCGATACCTACTGGGATACATATTGGAGTATTCAACGTCAAATTAAGCCTAAGATCGAAGAAGCGGGGTTAAGTATTCCTTATCCACAGCGTGATCTACACCTTACGGTGACTAATAAAGATGGGATGCCATCATTGTAAGAACACGGTAATTAAGCCTTAAATGAAAGCGCTACTTCGTTTTGAAGTGGCGCTTTTCGTTGAAGAACAGTCATCAGCTTTGTGGCGAGTTTGTTGACGGCGCCGATGACAATGGCTGCTGAGCAGTGTCTTGAGTGGTTTGAGGTGTAGATTCTTCCTCTTCATCCGATGGACCATCTGTCACACGCATGGCACAGAATGCAATCACAAAATACGCAAATGTAAGCGCAATGGCGGTGTAGAAGTAATCTTGTTGCATGGTTTTCAATGCTTCACCACTCGGTGCTAAGCACACTAAACGCACGGCTAAAACGACCATAAAGATTAAGATGGCACCAGCACCGACCAGTAATACCTTGGCGATATTTGCCGTATGAGCATCTGATGGGTCTTCCTCTTCATCGTCACTGTTCGCGTTTTCTGCAAGGCGTTTTTGCTCAAAATTAATCAATACTTGTTCTTTCTCTTCTTGACGCATTTCATGTGTAGGCCACGAGTCTTTTGCGCCCATGAAGCTTGCAGCAATAGGATACAGAATTAAGGCGATTAAATATTCGGGCAAGAATATGTAGTAAAAGCTGATTGCCTTAGTCACAACCATCGTAACTGCAAAGGCTAAAGCAATCCCCCACGCTAAAAGGGCGGCAAGGTTGAGTTTTTGCCCCAAATAGCGTGACCAGTAGCGAGTTAATCCAAGTTTGGGTAGTAGGTAATGTTCTGCAATGGTTATTGCGCCAACTGGACTGAGCAAAATAGCGCCATAAACAGTTAACGGCATCACCGATTGTGCAACGAATGGGAAACAAGCTGCAGCAGCAATGACAATGCCGATAATCGCTGTGACTTTACTGCGTGTCATGGATGGCATCAGTGCACTTGCAGCAAGGCCTGCACGGTATAAACAGGCATTCGCGGTGGTCCAGCCTGCGCAGATAACCGCCAGTAACCCCACATAACCGAGAGTGGCGAATGCAACATCAGCGGAGTCGAGATTAATGAGTGATTTACCGACTAATACCGCTGCACCTGCGCCCATTAGACCAGCTGAAATCCAGCCAATATAGTGACCTAGGAACATACCGATACTCGAAAATACCCCATACCATTTACGATGTGCAAAACGGAAGGTCGCCATATCGATTAGACCTAAATGCACCATTGCACCATTTGCCCAAGCAAAGGCGGCCACTTCCCAAGTCGATATACCGGGCTTGCCTTCTGGTGTTGTTCCAGTCCAGATAGAGTCACGAGCAACAGAAAGAAAATCGGAAAAACTCGATACTTCTGTGCTGCCATGAACATGCATCGCTAAGGTTGGAAGTGCGATGGCTGCACCGCAGATAAAGCAGGTGAGCATCCAAGGTGAGCAGATAGTGGCAAAGTTCGCCATTGCCTCAAAACCTCGCGCAGCAACAATCACCACAACGGCACTGAGCAAGAGGGTGACGATAATAAAGGCAATCGACGTTGGGTAGGCTTCTAATTGCACTGGCAAATCGAGAGCAAAGCGCACAGCATAAGCTGAGACGGTAATCATGGCGGCTGCGAGTGAACCATAGAAGAGCAGAATGGCACTGTTATAAATTTTGCTGAAGTGCGATCCAGTGATTTGTTCTAAATAACTAAACAGAGATCGCCGGGTTTCAACGGCAATGGGGGTTGTCACAATCATCCAACTGGCAACGGCAAGTAGATTACCAATTAAAAGGCCTAGTAACAGTTCCTTAGTTCCGACCCCCATGGTGACAAAGGTGACACCAATGACAAATTCAGTGGCAGCGATATGCTCTCCGCCAAATAAACCAGCGAAGTAACGCCAGCCCTTAACATGACGAGCTGCTGGGGGAATCGCGTTGCGCAGATAGCGACGCTTATGTTTGGGTAATTGTGGACCAGGTTGGTGATGTATTCGTTGTTGCTGACTCATTGATGCAGACTCCAAAAAAATGAGGTCGTAGCGTTCTACCTGCTATTCGTAATAGACGGAAGAGCTGGGTATTAAGTTAGGTACGTAGATACCGATGCGATACGACAAATCCTACTTTTATCGGGGTGCTGCTTCGGAAAGCTTAGAGGCTTTTCTCGTTACAGCTGATTACATATCAATCATAGACTTATTCAAAATAAGACATCTTTTTTAACATATCAATAGATATAAAGTTAAAAAGGAGCGTTGCCAGTTAACAAAAAAATTCATTATGAACAGTATCTTTGTGATGAGGACTGCATAAATATAGCAGAGCACGGACTATTTGTGAGACTGAGTCACGACCCAAGATAATGTCACTATACTGTCATTATCTCATTGTAGGGTGTGCCCGAAACAAGTTGTGGCATTGTACTAAACGCAATGCATTAGTCGTTTTTGGTGAAGGACGTTATGGCTAGAAAAATAGCAGATGCTGATAAAGAAATTATAAAATTACTCCAAAATCAGGGCTTAATAAGACAAGAAGCAGAAGCAGTATTAAAACGTGAAGTGTACCAACTAAGACCAGATGAAATTGCGATGGTCAAAAATTACGCCACCCACTTTGGTATTGCGAATCAAGATAAGTATATTCAGGAAATTTTGGAATTACGGCGCGAATTATTGTTAACTCGATTAGAGCCATAGATGACGCAAGCCGCAACCATTTAAATAGTTGAGGCTTGCTGATTTCTTATGCGTGACACTTCGCAGTTATATCAAGCTGTTTGTTATCTGCACTGGTCTGAATACCATATAGGCCGAGTAGAGAATGAAATAAATTATCGTGGGAGAGATTCTGAGTTGTCGCTAAGTTCTCTAAACACGATTTATTAATGTGTTTTTGCTGCGCATAGTTTTGTGGTATCCACACTAGCCATGGAACATGAGTTTGCTCAACAGGCGCGATTGAATATGGAGTGCCGTGCAAGTACAGGCCATTTTCGCCAAGCGATTCTCCGTGATCGGAAATGTAGGTCATCATCACATTGTACTGTTTAGAGGCTTGTTTCAGTTGTTCAATAACTTGCGATAGCACGTAGTCGGTATAAACCAACGTATTGTCATAGACGTTCTTAATCTCTTTATCGCTGCAATTTTCTATATCGCTACGGTCACATGCCGGTTGGAAAGGGGCATGACTTTTCGGGTAACGTTGCCAGTAGGTGGGACCGTGACTACCAATAGTATGTAACACCAGTAATTTGTTTTTCGTGTCTTTGTTGATGAAGGTTTGTGCTTTTTTCAGCATGACCTCATCAAAACAAGTACTGCCGTTGCAATCGACATCTTTTAAAGAACCATCAATTCTCTGGTGAGGAAGATTATCCGCAACGCCTTTTGAACCCCCATCATTATCAAACCACATCAGTTCTACGCCAGCATGATTCATTACATTGAGTACGTTATCTTGGCTTCTGGCGCGTTCTTTATCGTAATTATCTCGGTTTAGGTTGGAGAACATACAAGGAACGGAAAGAGCTGTGTAGGTTCCGCATGATGACACATGTTTAAAAGAGATTAGCCCCATATCTTTGGTATAAGGATCGGTGTTACGTTGATAACCGTTTTGCGCAAAGTTCATCGCACGAGCAGTCTCACCAAGCACAACCACCATTAATGTCGGCTTACCATTGGCACTAGGCATTAACTTCGCATCTTCACCTTGGGGCTTATAAGGGTAGGTTTTGGCAAAATACGTTTTATCAAAGTAACGGACACCATTATAAATATGAGCAGGAATGATCATTTTATTCAGATATTTATTGTTACGTCCTACGGATGCGTAATTTTTGTAGTTGGTCGCCGCAATTAACAGGATTCCGACGATAGCAAGAACAACCAAGCCAACACGTGTGATGGCCGCTTTTTTCCATGAAGGCTGAGGTTTGATTTTCACTAAAAAAACCAGAACGGTGGGGATAAGCCCCAGTATCAACATATAGCCAACAGAAGCGCTATTGAGATAAAACGCAGCTTCAGAGCTGTTAGTCTCAAATATACTTTCCATCATGGAACTATCAAATAATGTATGAAAGCTCATTTGGGCGTAAAGCGCTGCTGCCGACGTCAAAATCACGAACGCCATAAAGGGTTTAAAAAAGTATGGGATTGCAAAGACAGAAAAAATAATTGTAAAGCAAAAAATTAGGAACAGCGGCGCGGTGTAAGGGAACGACACGTCACTAACACTATGGCTTAATTCGAAAATTTTTTTTATCACCGGGTAATTCATTACCGTGCCAAAATAGAGTGCGAGGAGCACGATGAGCGATGGCATAGTCAGAGATATTCTTGGAATGCGAGTAACATTGATGTTCATCTATGTCATAACCTTTTTGATACTAGACAAGTTGAACTCAGTGTATTGAGCAAACCTTAAGATTGACTTAATACTTAGGGGACTTTCCCGTTATTTTAGTTGATTCGCTATCCTCAAGCGGCAGGTCTTTTTCGCCATTAAAAAAGGGCATGAGAATGCAGACTCATGCCCAACGCTTTTGTTCACCATGGCATAGATGAAATAGAAGCTTTAATTGGGGGCGACGTGGTCGTGTTGAGCGGATTCAGATCTTTTTCGCTCGCAATCGGCTCGGAAAAAGAGGAAACGGTTTGTGATTGAGTGGTGTCTTGTTTCACTCGCACAATATGATTTAAGACCAATTTAGGATCGAACGCTGCGATATCTGAAACAGTTAAACCGCGAGAACCGAGTAGACCATAGGTGGCAGGATCTGTATGTGAATAGAGCCCGATACAGGTTGCGCCAGCGCTATCCGCAAGATGCAAAGGCCCAGTATCGCAACTGATAAAACCGTCGACATGATAAAAAAATGCACTGAGTTCTCGAAGATCGGTTGAACGACAGTGACAGATATCGCCTTCTAATGGCTGACTAATTTCAGGGCCAAGTATTTCGACCCATGTGATCGGGTGAGCAGAAGTGCGATTGCAGCGTTCAATGATGGTTAGCCATTGCTCATCACTTAGACGTTTTTCTCCTCTAGCGCCGCGAAAAAACGCGATACAAAGTGATGATTTATCGACAATTGCAGCGCGAACGGATAACCCCAGTTCTAGTTCATTATCATTTAAGCCAAGGTGGTGATCTAGTGGGCAAAGAGGGATAGACCACATTTGAGCTAATAAACTCAATGGTTGCAAGGCTGCGTGACGATACAGAGTACTTTTGGGATACGTGTGCGTAAAACCGAATTGATAATGGCGGTGTTTAAAGGAGACTTTATTTACAGAACGGATAAACGCACATGTGAATGCATCTTGCGCAGATCCACATGGCATCAAGCACAAATCAAAACTTTGTTTTTTTAAACTCAATAGTTGGCGTAGAGATCTGAATGCACTACGAAATTTAAGATGAGTAAAGTAAAAATTATCCACTCCACAGTCTTGAAGCAGATCCTGTTGCCACTCATTTTTGCTTACTAAAGTAATGTTCGCCTCTGGCAATATTTCTCTGAGTTGTTTGAGAAATGGAATCAAAAAAACAGTATTTCCCAAACGGCTATTGTTTCTGACCACAACGACGCTTTTTACTGCAGCAGGTTTGATCAACATGGCGTGAGAAGGTTGAGCAAAAAAATAGCTCGTCATCTTACTTAATAGCGATAGCATCGTCTTTTTTCGTTGCTTATCAAAGCGACGTAACACGGTTTTAAAAGTCAAAAATGAGTCGAGGTTTAATTTATACATACTGCAAGCTCTTTGCTATGTGTCTAAGGCATCGATATTAGATACTGAGAGTTAAGATTTACTTAAGAGAGTGATCAAATGAAAATTTTTGGTCGATTTCCTAGTATTTAATAAACGCTATGATTATTAAGAGTTTCTTAAGTAATACTGTGTAATTTATCCATCCATCTTCGCTTAGCAGAGCGTGAACAATATTGAGCATAAAATTAAGGGTTGCTCGTAATGAAACCAGGAAATACAGGGATTAAACGAGTCGTAAAAGCGGCGTATTTTTCTTATTTAGGAATAAAAGCTGCTTGGGTACATGAAGCGGCATTTCGTCAGGAGTCTCTGGCGTTTGTGGTGTGCACTATTATTGCGTTGATGACGAATGAATCAGTGACGTATAAGATCTTGATGGTTGGTGTTATGGTCTTGGTGTTGATCGTTGAATTACTGAACTCAGCAGTTGAAGCGGCTATCGATAGAATAGGACCTGAGCATCATGAGTTAAGCGGTCGT
The DNA here is from genome assembly GCF_015686695.1 of Vibrio nitrifigilis. Taxonomy (NCBI): domain Bacteria; kingdom Pseudomonadati; phylum Pseudomonadota; class Gammaproteobacteria; order Vibrionales; family Vibrionaceae; genus Vibrio; species Vibrio nitrifigilis. The sequence continues at coordinate 866,249 of NZ_JADPMR010000001.1, forward strand.
GCGAAAGATTTAGGTTCAGCTGCGGTGTTGATATCCATTTTATTCGCGATGGGTGTTTGGGGAGCGATTTTACTGGCGTAAAACTATCAATGTAACGCTCAAGTATGATTGAGCGTTAGTTTGACGTCATTTAATGTGGATCATTTGATAAATGGACGCGAGTGTCTTTTTCAGCTCTTCTTTAAGTTGCGTTTGATAACATGGATTACATTGAGTTTGTGCAATTAAATAGAGCAATTGAACGTAATCTTCATAAAGTTCAATGAGTGTTTGTTGGGTTTTACCATTGCGTTTCTGACAAGCAGAATCGATATCACTTGCATCAATTTTATATACCATATCAGGTACATAGCCGTTAGTAATATGTAAAACAATCTTACGGCTTAAGCTCGGATAGTCTTTGGCTACTTTTGGTAGTGCGATGTTTTGCATGATTCCCATCTTTGTCTCCCAACTACGCTTTCCATTGTTATGGATATCAACTTCAACTGAGTATGAGCTTAACGCCTTATTCTTAAGGTTTACTTAAATTTCGTTACTGCGGGCAACTTTTTGCTCGGTATGCATGGCATTATAGAGATATTTGCACATTTTCAGAGTAAAGATATGTATCTAAATATGTAAGCTTATTGATGCAAGGAGATATTAGGCACTTGCGCCGATGTTAACGGAATCTTATAAATGATATTGCAATTGTATGACTTTGTTTTCTATCATTTACTTATTCTATGTTTGGTGCCTAAATGGTGATCAAACTACATGTATATTTTCAACGTAGAATGACTCTATCTTTAAATCAGAGCTGTGCCTAAGAGCAAATACATTCTCGCAGCAACAGCCGCTTAAGGTCATTTGGGTATAGATACACATTAAATAGGATAAACAATGAAAAAATGGGCAATGTTGTTAATTGCAACAGTCACACTTGCTGGTTGTGAAGCCACCCAGCGGCAGAATGCAACAACAGGTGAAAATGAGACAAACTCTACCACTAAAGGTGCCGTGGTTGGCGCTGTTGTGGGTGCATTAACAGGCTTAGCAACGGGCGGTAATGCGACGGAACGTCGTCAGCACGCGTTAATCGGTGCAACTGGTGGTGCTGCAGTTGGCGCTGGCGTCGGTTACTACTTTGATCGTCAAGAAGCCCAATTGCGCAAATCTTTACTTGATTCAGGTGTTCAAGTTCAACGTGTCAACGATAGCCAGATTAAATTGGTCATGCAAAATGGTATTGGCTTTAATAGTGACTCTTACCACTTAGATTCAAGTATTTATAAATCATTGAACGGTGTAGCTAAAGTGTTAGTGGAGTATCCGAAAACCCGCTTGCGAATTAATGGTTATACCGATAGCACTGGCAGCCAATCTTATAACCAATCTTTATCTGAGCGTCGTGCAAATTCGGTCCGTGAATACCTGATTAATCAAAATGTTTCGCCTCAGCGTATCGGTATTTATGGTCATGGTGAGAATGCACCGTTATGCAGTAATGCTACAGCTCAAGGGCGAAAGTGTAATCGTCGAGTTGAAATTCAAATCACGCCAAATCAATAAATTTATGATGAGCACGCCCACGAACTTTGTATTCGTGGGCAAACGATCGTTGTCACCATGGATAATGAGGTGATAACAGAGAGTAACATGCTAAAAGACACCTAGAGAAAGTGGTGTTGCGCGCACTGACCAGTTGGACACTTAAGTAGTAACTCATAACCCATTTCGAAGTTAATGTTTTCAATACGAGCGAGTAGTCGTTGCAATTTAGGTAATGTCATATCCGAACGATGAGGAAAATTAGGAATAGCGTCTGATTTTAGCAACTTAAAAAAGTCATACTCTAAATCGGTTTCGTCATATTCACCCGACTGGCATTTCCTACAAATAGTTTGTTTATTTTTGGATGTAATGACTTCTAGCATTAAGAGTGTTGCGAACTTCTCACGAGCCTTTTCTACAGATGAGCTTTTTTTTCGCAAAGATATCATAGCGGACTCCTTAGCCAGTGGAGACCATTATGATCAATAAACATTATTTTCATGATATTACCGACGTTGTTTGTTCTCTACTATTCCTCATGGTTATAAATCACGAGTGATATAGAAAACAGATTGTTATATGTTTGGCTTTTTGATTGACTCTAAACATAGAGATATTTATGAAATCTAAGCCATATTGGAGTGTTTTATACGGTAACACAAAAATAATTCTGAAACAGTCAATATTGAGTGGTGATGGGACAAAAAATGTCTGGTCGGATCATGTTTTAGCAAATATTAATACAATGATTGTGTGGCTTATTAAGGTCTAAGGGACAATAATGCACAACAAAAATGGCCTATTCAAAACAGAATAGGCCATTTTTTGTCCGGGATGTCACTGATAAATGAGTCTGCTATGGTTTATTGGCTCTAGGTTCACTCATTAGACCTTTAATGAGTGACACGGTGGCGACCAACAATACAATCGTAAATGGAAAACCAGTGGCAACAGCCATCGATTGAGCAGCTGTTAGCCCCCCTCCGAGCATTAAGGCAATGGCGACCAAACCTTCAAACGTACACCAGAAAACTCGTTGTGGAGTTGGCGCATCCACTTTACCACCTGCAGCAATCGTATCGATAACCAAAGACCCTGAGTCTGAAGAGGTGATAAAGAACACCACTACCAAAACAATACCGACAAAAGATGTGATGGCATGCCAAGGCATGACCTCTAGCATTGAGAACAGTTTCAATGATAGCTCTGCGTTTTTGACCGCATCATAGCCATCATTGACATACTGGCTAATTGCTGTACCACCAAATGCAGTCATCCAGAACACACACACAATGGATGGGACGATCAATACGCAAGTAATAAACTCACGGACAGTACGGCCACGGGAAACTCGAGCGATAAACATGCCCACAAATGGTGACCATGAAATCCACCATGCCCAATAGAAGGCCGTCCACCCTTGCGAATAGTTAACGTCTTGACGCTCAAATGGCATCGATAGTGCAGGAATATATTCAACATAGTTAACGATATTGTTAACAAAGCCACTTAAAATGTCCCAGGTCGGGCCGACAATGACAATAAACATCAGCAACACTGCAGCCAAGAGCATGTTAACTTCAGACAGCAGTTTGACCCCACTGTCTAAGCCCGCTAATACTGAGGTGAGGGCCATGGCGGTGATACAAATGATAAGTACTATTTTGGTGGTATCGGTTAATGGGATATCAAATAAGAAGTTCAATCCAGTCGCCGCTTGCGAGGCGCCATAACCCAGTGAAGTTGCGAGCCCAAATACGGTCGCGACTACGGCTAAAATATCAATAATGTGACCAGTCCAGCCCCAAACCCTTTCACCAAACAGCGGGTAGAAAACCGAACGCATCGTAAGTGGCAGCCCTTTGTTAAAGGAGAATATTGCCAAGCCTAACGCTAATAATGCATAGATTGCCCACGGGTGTAATGCCCAATGGTAGATGGTTGCAGCCATGCCTAATGCTTCCGCTGCTTTGGTGTCGCCCAATGCTCCACCTAAAGGAGCCCAATCGGTTCGGACGCCATTTTCTACCGTTGTTCCGGCTAAGGCAGTGCTAAAGTGAGACATGGGTTCAGACACACCAAAGAACACCAATCCAATCCCCATCCCTGCAGCAAACAGCATGGCTAGCCAACCTGAATAGGAATAATCAGGAGTAGCATCGGTGCCACCAATGCGGACGCTTCCGAGCGGCGAGACAATCAGGCCTAAACAGACAATGACAAAAATGTTACCCGATAAAAGGAAGAACCAATCTAAGTGAGTGACTAACCAACCTTTTAGTGATGTAAAAATAGGTTCGACTTGCTCGCGAAATATCAATGTGGCAAACACGAAAATAACGATAGCAAGTCCTGAAATAGCAAAGACGCGGTTATGAATATCAAGCCCAAAGGGGCCAACAGACACCACCACATTATCTTGTCCCACGGTGTAATCGGTATCGATAGGGTTTGCTTTCCCACTTGGTTCTGGGATGCCACCATTATCGTTATTATCACTACTCATGAATTATTGCCCCTCTAAACAAATAATTAACAGAATTAAGAGTAGATGAGGACTCACTGTTTTTGTATTTTTTATACTGTAACGATGAACGAAATTGAGAAACTAGTTAGTTTGATCGAAAAATTTATGCAAATGATATCGAACAATATTTGGGCGTGGTCTAGGATTACTCTACCAAGTGGTACTTAAAAATAAGCCACAGATATCCCAATGACCTCAACAAATAGCACCTTGAGGTTACTTGGTTATACATTAACAAGGTCAGTTATCTATTGTTAGTCGCTTGAATTAAGCATGGAGACTGGACCTGTTTATGAATGAGCCTTTAGCAAACGGTATTGTTACATTGTCAGGTTTTTCTGCAGTAATGAACCCTGTCGGTGTCGAGTTTGACGGTAAAACTTGGGTGAGACGCGTATTATCAAGCGTTTTTAGTAACTTAGAACAACCTAGTTACTGTATCATTATCGACCGAACCGCTTCATTTAAAACCCTGTTGATTGATCAAATTAATCAACTCACCCAGTTTATTGTCCGCTTGCAGCAAAACGCGCAACAAAATAAAACGGCTGATCGCTATTTGCAAGAAAACACCGATTACCTAATAGGGTTATTGGTGTGTCATTTTGGTCTCGACTTTCTGCCCCATCCACACACGGATCTTAATGGTCTTAACATCAATTTAGAGCAATTACTGACTCAAGTGCACAGCAGTGCGGAACAAAGCCAAGATAAAGAGTGGTGTGAACGGATACAGGTGGTTTTTCGCTTGAGTTCGGGACAAGAAAGTCTCAAGCAGTATGTGTTGTTACCTGCCGATAATGCCTCGCAAGTTATCCAACGCTCTCTATTAACATACCAGCGCTATTTAGGGAAAGTGCAGCACTTCTGTCCGGTCTGTAATTTAATGTCGCAAATTCATTTTTTAATTGAAAGTCTCGACATGAAATCTGGACAGAAAAGCGTGACGGATGAACAGGTGAGAGACACGATTGAAATTATTATTGCGGTGATCATGATTGTTTCAGATTCCTTGCCTCGCTTTGAGCAACTTGACCATGCGATACGTTTGACCGTCAATTTAGATTGGATCGGGCAAAAAGTGGATGAGTTAATCGCTGAAGATGCGTTTGATTATCGAGCTAAACACGCTCGTTTTATGGCATATCTCCATAATGAGAATTGAGAATAAATTACTCCAAAGTAGCATGGGGCAATGCCACGAAGATGACTACATTGGAGAGCAGTTTAACGTTAGTGTTCAGCGTGAAAACTTAGAATTAAGAGTTTATATGTCGGTCATTTCACTTTATGTTGGGCCAGTAGGATAGCAGTTGTATGACAACACGATATCAATCTAGACGACTATTTAAAGCACGAATGGCGACTTACTTCGTGTATATAGTATTGGTCGCACTGTCTACTATCTTAGCCTATCAGGTGATGAGAAAAGATATTGAACGCCAAGTTAAACATAATATCAGTAATATTATTCAGCACATTGATTCCGTATTAGAACACGTAGATGAAGCCGCTCGTTATATCGGCCATTATTCGAACGTTCCCTGTTCTGGTGTACAAAGAATGATGACGATTAGAACGTTAAGCATTCCTAGTGGACTTTCGATGGAAGTAAAATGGAAAGATGGCTATTGCAACACTATTGATGGATTCAGCACGTTTCCTATCCACCCACAAAATACCGCGTCTTTGTTTGTCGATAAAGGCTTTATATCGACCAAAGCGCTCTATTATCGCATTGGAGATACGACTGCCGAACTCAATATCTATTACGTGTTAGACCAGCTCCAAATTCAACCAGACTATGTTCATTTTCATCTCGTAGCCGATGGGTTGGAATTACCTGCGAGTGATTTGGGGCAGGAAGGTATTGTTGATGGGATTAGTGTCAGATCCTCTTCTTATTCCTATGCCATCCATACCGATTATCAATGGACATTAATGATTTCGACTATAGCAACTGAGCTACTGCTAACGCTGCTGTTTTCAATCCTTGTGCCAGCCTTGATCTGTTATCAATTTTATAAATTTATTAGTCAGCCCAAATATCTGGCAAGAGAGTTACGCCATGCGATCAAACTAGGGCAACTCAAAGCCTATGTTCAACCTGTTGTGACTCATGATGGTAAGTTGAAAGGGGGCGAGGTGTTAGTTCGGTGGCATCATCCTAAAAAGGGGGTGATTGGCCCGTACGAATTTATTGATTTGCTGGAAAAAGCCCAATTAGCCTCAGGGTTATGTCATTCGTTATTTTCACAAGTGAGTGAACAGCTTAAAGGTTGTCTTGAACATATTGCGAATCCTTTGCATTTGTCATTTAACTTGTGTGGTCAGCAATTATTAAATCGCCGTATTGTTGATGACGCCCTGAGTTTTTATCGTGAGGTGCATAACCCTAACATTAAGCTTATTTTAGAGCTGACTGAGCGTGAACAGATTTTTGAAGATGAAAGAGTTAGAGATATCTATAACGATTTATACCGAGCGGGAGTTCGTTTTTCGATTGATGACTTTGGTACAGGTCACTCTAGTTTGATTTATTTGCAAATGTTTAAAATCAGTTATATCAAAATTGATAAACAATTTATCGATTTAATCGGCAAAGATACAACGTCAAATAATATCGTTAACAACTTGCTCGATTTATCTCGACGTTTAGAAATTCCCACCATTGCTGAGGGTATCGAGAACCAACAACAGAAAGAATACTTAGAAAAAAATGGCGTGGATTATTATCAGGGCTATTTGTTCAGTAAACCCATTGTCTTGAATGAATTTATTCAACAGTGGCTGTTAAACAGTGATAAAAAGTTTGTCTCTGAGCCTTAGATCTATTTTGTTGATCAGTAATTGCGATGTAGGTGGAGAATTACCGTCTACACTAATTAAATACCCTTCGGCATCGGTGTTGCTTTAAGCGCGACCTTTGGGTGGTACATCGAAAAATGTTAAGTACTTACGAGGCTCTCTTTATTATCAATTAGCTGGGATTTATTAACATATTTAGGGAGCGTCGATTTATTTTATTGATCATGCAGGAGTTATATGGAAGGCATCTCTGCAACTCAGTTTAAGTCAGCTGGTTCATTCTATTCCCGGTATCGTTTGGCATTGATCGTCTTTCTGGTAGGAATAATCGCTACTATTGTTGTTAATCAACTAATTATGTCTTCTAATCAAAACCACATTAAAGAATCGGTTGATGAGAAATTTGATCAGTTATATGCATCAGTCTCTGAACGCTTTAGCTTGTATCGCTATGGTTTGATGGAAGCACGCACTGCTATTTTGTCTGGTGGTGGTGTGGATGTAACGCGTGCAGAAATAAATCAGTTTGGTACCACATTAAACCTTGATGAATTTTTCCCTGGAGCGAGGGGGTTTGGTTTTATTCGACGAGTACCTCGCAATGAGGTAAAAGCATTTCTAGCGAAAGCAAAATCAGACGGTAAACCCAATTTCAAAATCAATCAATATGCTCCTAATTTTGGTGATTCGTATATTGTGCAATATATGGAACCTGAGTTTTATGAGGTGAATGCTGAAGCAATTGGTTTTGATATTGCGTCGGAGCCCAAACGGCGTAAAACGGCCAATAAAGCACTGATCGAAGGGAAAACGCAAATCACACCGCCGATCCGTCTTATTACTAACCCAGGTGGGCAAATTGATTCTCTACTCATTCTACTGCCACTTTATAAAGGTGGGGTGATTCCATTAAACAAAGAGCAGCGTTTAGAGAAAGGGTTTGGTTGGATTAGCGCGCCATTGAACTTGTCTAACGTGTTGAAAGATATCATCCCCCATCCAGAAAAGTTGATATTTTCGATTACTGACGTTACTGAGGCGCCCGATGCCGAGCCTTTTTACAGTAATAGTAAGGGGAAAGGCGATTATCGTCAGGAGAAAGAGTTAGACATAATGGGCAGAAACTGGCGTTTGGAGTTGTCGGTTACACCCGCCTATATTTCCAGCTTACACCTTCACTCTCCTGCCGCGACTTTAAGTATCGGGTTGGCAATGAGTATTCTCTTAGCATTAGTCGTTGGCATGTTCACCACTCAGCGAGCTAATCGTTCTCGTCTTATCCATGAGCAAACAAAATTACATGCCATCGTAGAAAGCTCAGCCGATGGCATTATTGGCAAAACATTGGAGGGGAGAATTATTAGCTGGAACGCAGGAGCAGAAAAGATATTTGGTTATAAGCGAGAAGAGGCCATAGGGAGACTGCTAAAAGAGTTAGTGATACCTGAACGGTTGCAATATGAAGAAGATGATATTTTAAGTCGGATCACTAACGGTGAAACCATCGCTGCTTTTGAAAGTATTCGACATCGTAAGGATGGCGCTGAATTTCCTGTTTCTGCCACGGTATCTCCAATTTTGAACTTTAAGGGGGAAGTCGTTGGTGCCGCAAAAACCGTGCGTGATATCTCAATGCAAAAGGCGGCTGAAAACAAAATTCGCGAGCTCAATGCCAACCTAGAACAGCAAGTTGCCCAACGCACCGCAGAGTTAGAAGAGCTCAATGTCTTACTGTCTAATGTTCTTTCTGCCGCCTACGAATACGCGATTGTGGCTACTGATACGACCGGTCTGATTAAGCTTTTTAATCATGGTGCAGAGTTGATGTTGGGGCTGAAAGCGGAAGATGTTGTGGATAAGGAATACCCGGTCATCTTCCATGATATAGAAGAGGTGAAAGAACGAGGTGAGGAATTATCTCGTATTCATGGTCGTCCGATTGAAGGTATCGATGTCTTTTTAACCAAGGCAAAAGAGAATCGCTCGGAATCCTCGGAATGGACCTACATTGACTCAGATGGGCACCGGTTCCCGATTAATTTGGTTGTCAGTGCTATGCGTGATAATCAAGGAGATATTGTCGGTTATTTGGGGATTGCTGCTGATATTACTGAGCAGAAGAAAGCCGAACAGGCATTAAAGGATGCGAAGGAGTCTGCAGATGCGGCGAACCAAGCAAAATCCATGTTTTTGGCCAATATGAGCCATGAAATTCGCACCCCGATGAATGCGGTTTTGGGCATGCTGCAACTCTTACTCAAAACGTCATTGAGTCAAAAACAGTATGATTTTGCGTCAAAAGCAAAAATGGCTGCCACCTCTTTGCTTAGTCTACTTAACGATATTCTTGACTATTCCAAAATTGAATCTGGCAAACTTGAGTTAGACCCGCATCCCTTTAATTTTAACGGATTAATGGAACATTTGGCTGTGGTGATGTCTGGAAATTTACGAGACAAATCCATTGAACTTTTGTTCGATTTAGATGAAACCGTACCGTATCACCTCATTGGAGATGAATTACGATTACAACAGGTTTTGCTCAATTTAATTAGTAATGCGATTAAATTTACGGACGTGGGTGAAGTTGTTGTTAACACGCGGTTACACGCCTACCAAAATGGTCAAGCAACGATTCGAATTGGGATTCGTGATAGTGGTATTGGTATTAGCCCTGAACAGCAACAGAAAATTTTTGAAGGGTTTACGCAAGCAGAAGCGTCAATCACTCGGCGTTATGGCGGTACAGGCCTTGGCCTGGTTATTTGTCGGCGCTTATTAGATCTAATGGGAGCAGACTTAAAATTAGAAAGTCGTTTGGGTGAGGGGAGTGAGTTCTACTTTACCGTGACACTTCCTGTTAATAACAACATACATTGGCAACCTGAGTTGTTTGAAAATGCACCGAAGATTTTGGTCGTCGATGATAATGAGGTCGCCAGAATGATGGCAGCGGATACGCTGGTTCGGCTATGCGCGAGGGTGGAGTCTGTCACGTCGGGTAAAGAGGCGTTTGATGCGATTAAGCGTGCGGTACAGAAAAACGATCCTTTTGCGTGTGTGTTGCTGGATTGGTTAATGCCTGATTTGAATGGTGTTGATGTTGCTAAACATATTCACGCTTTTATGGAGCCTCACCCACCAAAGATTATATTGATTAGTGCAGCGAGTCAGGGGGATTTGCCTGTTGTAGAAGAAGGGACCCCATTTAACCTAGTGTTGGCAAAACCGGTAACGCCACATCAGCTGTTTACTAGCGTGCTTGATGTCTTAGAAAATCGCGCTCTTGCAAGTGCGGATATAGAATCTGAAGAGCAAGCTGAGCCATTGCCGTTATCCGGATTGAACATCTTATTGGTGGAAGACAATACCTTTAATCAAGAAGTTGCGACTGAATTACTCGAAAGTGCTGGTGCACAAGTGTATTTGGCAGGGGATGGTAAAAAAGGCATCGATATATTATTTGCCAATCACTGTCACTTTGATTTGGTGCTGATGGACATGCAAATGCCCAATATGGATGGATTAACGGCAACCCGAAAAATTCGCGAACATGAGGAATATCAGCAATTGCCTATAGTGGCGATGACCGCGAATGTGAGTCCGGAAGATCGTGAAGCTTGTTTCAACGCAGGTATGAATGATCATTTGGGTAAACCACTTGATTTCACCACAGTGATTCATGTTATTGAAAAAAATATTGGCCTGCAGAGAGACGGAGTGACAAAAGCGCCTCAAGGTATGAGTTCAATTGATGCAGTGATCCAGAGATTTGGTGGAAATGAAGCGCTGTATCGCTCTATTTTAAACCGATTTATGGAATCATTTGATGAGTTGGTGGTTGAGTTACAAGAGCAGATAGAGCATCGCCAATGGCAGCATGTGATGGCGAGTATACATACGATAAAAGGTTCGGCGGGAACCGCAGGATTAGACAAACTGTACCGATTTATCATCGATATAGAAAAGCAAGCGAAACAGTTAGATTTAGACCAGAACGGGAGGTCACTTTTCAACGTGGATTTTGCGGATTCTCTCCTCAAAATGGCACAGGATGAACATTCGATGTTGGCGGCATTACTTGGTGATGAACAAGAACAACGACACACTCATGAAGAAGAACCGTTGGATGTGGCCCTATTATTGGATGAATTAGAAAATAATTTAGCAATGAACAATATGAATGCTCTATCTTTAGTTGATACGCTCAGTCAGCAGTACCCGAATAATAAGCATATCAGTGCGCTACACAAGGCGGTTGATGATTTAGATTTTGTGCAAGCACAGGCTTATATTGGGCCGGTAAGGGAGAGTTTATGAAACGTCTCGAGTTTCTCGAACAATTTAGGCACGATAAGCGCAGACCGGTTTTGTTGATCGTTGATGATCAGCCCATCAACATTAGAGCGCTAAACGAAATATTTAAAGATGAGTTCGATGTGGTTATGGCCACCAGTGGCGGACAAGCCATTGAGCAAGCAAGGGCGCAGCAACCAGATATTATCTTACTCGATATCGTAATGCCTGAAATGGACGGCTATGAGGTCTGTCGGTTACTCAATCAAGATCCATTAACTCTGGATATTCCAATTATATTTGTGACGGCCGAAACGGAAGATAACGTCGAGGCTCATGGCTTTGAAGTGGGGGCGGTGGATTTCATTACCAAACCTTTTAACCCACTGATTGTGCGAGCTCGAGTCATGACCCACCTGACGCTTAAGCTGCAAATGGACATCATGCGAGATATGGTATTGATTGATGGCCTAACGGGCTTAGCCAATCGGCGCCGTTTCGATCAGGCATTAAAAGGTGATTGGAACCTATGTCAAAGAGAGCATAAGCCGCTTGCTTTGCTGATGGTGGATGTTGATTATTTCAAACGTTATAACGATACCTATGGGCATATTGCTGGGGACGAATGTCTGAAATTGGTAGGAAAAGCGTTGCAGTCATCAGTGCGTCGCACGTCAGATATTTGTTGTCGTTACGGCGGCGAAGAATTTTGCTGCCTATTGCCATTTACTGATGAAGAAGGGGCAACTATCTGCGCGAATAATATTTTACAAGCAGTCCGAGATTTGAATATTGAACATGAATCTTCCGACGCAGCCAAGGTGGTTACAGTGAGTATCGGACAAGCGTTTGTCGTGCCTAGTGCTGCCATAACCGCAGAACAATTACTCTTGTATGCCGATCAAGCACTATACGTCAGTAAGCAACATGGTCGTAATCGCACGTCGATATTTTGTGAAACGGAAACGAAAGATAATTAAGCGCGGTTATTGACGAAATATTCTGCGATTGAACATTCCAATTAGCATTTTTACCTAGATATTACCTTCTACAGTCCCTTATTTGCTAAGTTTATTGGGTAAGTATGAATAAGGACTAGCCCGGTGAAAACTCCACTATTGATTGTATCGATGCTATTTGCTCAACCAAGTGGTGCGAATCAAACTCCGATCGATCAACTTCACTTCCAAGATGCAAAGCTCGAACAGTGCGTATCTTATATGGCGAAAGAGGCACATGTCAGCAGTGCTGATCAATTAGAATATCTCCAATGCGCATTTAAAGGTGCATTGTCATTAAAAGGTATCCAACAGTTACCCGCATTAAAATCTCTCGTGCTAAGTGGTGGTGAAATTAAGGACTTAGGCGCTATCAATCGAATCACTAGCTTGCGGGATATGCTATTGAATGATGTCTATGTAAGTAATTTTTCATCGTTGAATAATAAAGATCTCGATGTAGTACTTAGCCGAGTCTCTACGCGAAATTGGCAACAGCTTAGCCGCGTTCATGTGAGTACTATTTCAATCAAGTCTCCAGGTCAATGCAATCAATATAAGTCACTCGCAAATAACGAAAAAGTAGTGCTTGCACCACGAGGCACAAGTGATAAAAGAATTTCAGTTGGTATGCAACAGGTATATAACGGCAGTAAAAATGTCTTTATCTCTCTCGATTGTGATTCTAATGATTTGAATTAAGATCAAAGAATAAAGTTGCATATTTTTTCGACGCCCGCTAGATTGAGATATTGAAAAGTTGGTTTGCACACATCGTGCTGCACTCAAGGAAACGTTGTGACTTACTAGGAAGACGAGTCACTATTGATGGATCATGAGGTAACACCATGGCAAAGACGGTTTTACTGGCAGGTGCCACAGGCTATTTAGGCAGCTATGTAGCAAGAGAGCTACAAGAGCGTAACTTTCAACTTAGGGCATTAGTTCGCGATGTAGAAAAACTTCAGCAGAAGGGACTGAATCCTGATCAACTTTACGTGGGAGAAGTCACTGAGCTGAATACCATCAGTGGGTGTTGTGATGGCGTTGATACGGTAATCTCCACCATTGGCATTACTCGCCAAAATGATGGCTTAAGCTATATGGATGTAGACTTTCAAGCCAATTTAAATTTATTGCAGGAAGCAAAAAGAAGTGGGGTGCGTAAATTTATTTATGTTTCCGTGCTTGATGGAGATAAGTTGCGCAAAGTATCTGTATGCGCAGCCAAAGAAAAGTTTGTTGATGAACTGAAAAACTCGGGACTAGAGTATTCAGTGATTCGCCCGAACGGATTGTTTTGTGATTTAGATGATCTTTATCATATGGCGGAAAATGGCCGGGTGTTTTTGTTTGATGGCGGTCAGTTAAAGTCTAACCCAATCCATGGTGCCGATATGGCGCAAATTTGTGTCGATGCCATAGATGCGCCTCGCATGCATATTACTGCTGGTGGCCCGGATCAAATGACCCATAAAGAGATCGCTGAATTGGCGTTTAAATACGCAGGTAAAGAGCCACGTATTACTTATATTCCAAGCTGGTCTCGTGGCATGTTATTGGGAATGTCACGCTTTTTTACCAGTCGCTCCACATATGGTCCATTGGAGTTTTTTATGACGGTCATGTCTAGAGACATGTTAGCACCACCGAAAGGGCAACACCGCTTAGAAGAATACTATCGACATATGCATCATAGTCAGCCCAGCAAATAGATCGAATAGGTAGCCGAGCTTAAGCTCGGCTTTTTTCTATACGCTAACCACTGATTTGAGATACGTCTTTAGCCGTGTTAGCCTAAATTGTCACCATATGAGGAGGTTTAATATGCATCCACATAGTTTAGTGGCCGGGAAAGTGACCCACCGTATTGACTGGACTGAAAACGAATTTTCACTGACAATTCAAGCGCCTGTGGCCCCATATATTGCAGGGCAGTTCACCAAACTGGGTTTATGTAATCAGCAAGGAGAGTGGGTTCGTCGCGCCTACTCAATCGTCAATCCTCCCTCTCGCCCTCATCCTTCTACTGCGCAAGTGGAATTCTTAATTATTACCGTTCCTGACGGTGAACTATCCAATAAACTGTATGGACTTAATATTGGCGACACGGTTTATGTCGGTGAAAAGCCGTCTGGATTTATGACAGCAGAAGAAATCCGTCCAGACGCTCAAGAGCTATGGTTGATAGCAACAGGGACTGGAATTGGCCCTTACTTAGCCATGCTAGAGGATCATTTAATGCCGTATCAAAACATCGTGTTAGTTCATGCAGTGCGTAAGCAAAAAGAATTGGTTTATCGCGATCATATTCATCAGTTGCAGGAACGTTATGCGGGGCGTTTACACTACATACCCATTGTCTCACGAGAAAAAGTAGACGGAGCTTTAAGCGGCCGCATTCCCGCACTCATTGAATCTGGTGTTCTAGAAACAACGGCCGGGTTAACTATCGAAGGGGACAAAAGCTTTATTTATTTGTGCGGTAACCCTGACATGATCCGTGACACCAACCGAGTGTTAAAGAATAGAGGTTTGCGTAAGCATTTACGTCGTAAACCTGGTCATTTTAGTTACGAAAATTATTGGTAGTGAGTGAGTCATTTAAAAAGAGAGCGTGAGATGAATCTGATTGGGTCGACCAGTTGCGCTTCTTGAACGCTGTTCGTCGATTAGGCTCTGACCTCTGTATCTTGAGGTCACTTATGTATATACTTGATTTACCGATAGTAATGAAAAATAAGGAGGCGTTCTGTATGTTATTGTGGACTCGTAAAATTAATCCACACTTTTATGGCACTAAATGTCGCTCAAGAGTTTGTAATATCGCGCTGCGATAATCTCAGCTTGAGCGAAAATGTCATGATCATTTATCCTATTTCGTCTAGAAATTAGCCCATAGAGTTCCTTTCCCTCGAGCTCAGAGAATTATTGTCAGCAAATGACAACGGGCGCTTACGCCTAAAATTCTTGAGTTTATTATGAGTACCTATTTAACCACCCAACAATTAACTGTTTGTTATTCCCATGCACCGCTGTTTAATGATCTTTGCGTCACTATCTCGCAAGGAGAAAAGATTGGTCTGATTGGCCATAATGGTTGCGGTAAAAGTACCTTGATCAAAGTATTAAGTGGTCGCCAAGAAGCAACTCTAGGTCAGGTTTCAGTGTCACAACGTTGCTTATTGGGATATGTAGAACAATCTTTACCTGCAAACCTTCTACAAAGTACAGTATTAGAAGCGTTACAAGAACGTTTATTAGCGACTGACCACTGGCAAGCTGAGTGTCTATTAGCGGATTTAGGTTTTGCCGAAGCCGAGTATCAACGTACTGTAAACCAACTTAGCGGTGGACAGCAAATACGTTTACTACTGGCAAGGGCTGTGATTACAAAGCCAGATTTATTGTTACTTGATGAACCAAGTAACCATTTAGATCTTCCCTCGATGTTGTGGTTAGAATCATTTTTATCCCAATGGAAGGGCAGTTTTGTCTTGGTTTCACACGACGATGTGTTGTTAGACAAGGTGACTAATTCCACTTGGATTATGCGTGATTCCTCGCTGTATTATTATGATTTACCCTGCTCACAAGCAAGAGAACAGTTAGCTGCCAAGGATTGCGCGGACGAACAACGTTTTGCTAGTGAACAGCAAGAGATTGAGCGCCTTGATCAAAGTGCAAAACGGTTAGCTCAATGGGGTAAAACCTACGATAACGAAGATTTAGCTCGAAAAGCAAAAACCATGCAACGGCGTAAAAACGCGTTTAATCGAGCAGCAAACTGAGTTAAGTGATGGTACGCCGTGGATATTATCGTTAAAGGGTAATGCTTTGCCCGCGAATCGTTTAGTTGAATTTTCTACGTGGAATGTTTGTGTTGAGCAGAGCTGTATTCCACTGTTTGTCGCTCCTTTTATGCAGGTTAAAAGTGGTGATCGGATTGCTATCATGGGCGCAAATGGTTGCGGAAAATCAACGCTATTACGTCATTTATATCAGCACTATCAACAACCCATGATTGATGAGGTCAGCCTGCATGACCAATGTCGGATTGGTTATTATGATCAATCGTTACAGCAAGGTGAGTAGTGAGGCGTCATTAAATAACGCTCTACGACCATTTGCGAATGTCAGTGATGATGGTGCGTAAGCAAGCGCTGATTAATGCGGGTTTTACTTATGAACGACACCAGCAAATGGTCAGTGAATTAAGTGGCGGTGAACGAGCGAGATTGTTGTTTACAGGATTGTCGTTGGCTCAATATCATCTTCTCATGCTTGATGACCGACTAACCACCTTGATTTAGAGGGTAAAGAACAACTTGCCGATACCTTATCGCATTTTGCCGGTGGTGTTTTGTTGGTCAGTCATGATCGCCGACTTATTGAAACCTGTTGTACTCGGTTCTGGGTTATTGTTGATTAACAAGTTATGTGAATATTTGGACGTTAACGAAGCTTATTCCCACCTAGATACAGCGGTTAAACCGTCCAGTAAGCCTAGTGAATCGCACGATCACATAAGTCAGACTGACTATGAACTCGTTGATGAAGAAGCACTTCTGGTACGTTTAGGTTGAATTAGAACAGCGATTAGCCGATGACTTAAAAACGGAAACCACGTCATCAAAAAGTGCGAAACCAGCAACGCTGGCAAGAAGAAATTTGAACAAATCGTCAATAAAATCCGTTAAACTAGCGCCCCGAGGCCATTCCTTGGGGCCTATTTTTGTTCGTAACGTGCGACTAAATTTGTTCTAGTACTCAAGTTATGGATAATAGACCGCTTAGGTAGAAAAACCTTATGTTTACTGACAACAATATCGTTGTTTAATACTAATAAGCTGGGTTTTTCAATTGGATTTGTTAGAGTGTGTCCCCATATAACGTAGAAGGTCTTCATTTAGAGGCTGAACTCTCTTATTGATCTGATTAATGATATTTTTATGTATTAATCACCAATGTGTTGGACACTGATAAGCCCTCTATAGTCGAAGTTGTAGCGAATAAGTGATTGCTCAATGCAATGGCCTTTCGTTGCCACTCCCACTGTAATGGGAAAAACAGTCAAATTAAATTGCTGACTTCTGATTTAACGCATTGTCGCTATATCCAAAGCAATTTAAATTGTTGGACGAACTATTTAAAGAATTTTAAGGTTGGAATGATTGATGTCTGATGTATCAACAAACGTAGCCGATACCGCGCCTGTAATGCAAACCGTGTTAGACACGTTAAATTCCGGCTGGGGGTATTCAATTGGCGGTATCATTTTAGTGATTGCTGCTGGTTATTTTGTGGTGAAAAAACTGAATACACCACGTTTTGTTATTGCGCAAATTCGCCGCCGTAACATGAAAGAGATGAAAAAGCTTGGTACTACTGAAAATACCGAAGCAATGGTCGATTTAGATAAGCTGCTCGATTCTGTAGAAGCTTACGCGACTAAACAAGGTATGAGCGGTAATGATATGGCGAAACTATTAACGCCACTTCAGCAAGTTAGCCAAAAGAAATCGGCAACGAGTTTCTATCACTCTATGGCTCACATCGCAAAAAATATTGGCGATACTGGCCTAGCTAACACACTGACGCAAAAATCTAAGCAAGTGAAAGCAAGTTCACCTTTAATGGCTGGCTTGTTAAAACGCGCTGGCGTTTAATTCTAGTCAGTACTAGTAATTCATAAAAAAGAGCCTCAATCTGATTGCGGCTCTTTTTTATTCAATTTATGGACGGCGCTGTGCATAAACCCAATTAATAATCCGGGCATTATCCAGTGTTGGTACCCAAGAAAAATGATTATAAGGTGTGTTATAAGCATGCATAATGTCATCACTATATAAGGTGATATGGATGTTTTTCGCCCCTTTACGTTTCAAAATATCGTACATCATCGTCGAGGTGTAACGTGTACAGATATGATCGTTGAGAGCATGCGCGAACCACATTGGTACTGAGGTAATATCGCTGTCAGAAAGTGCGTTTTCCATTTCCTGATAGCTTGATTCATATTCAGCTTGGCTCAAACGTAACGCATTTGGGCCCGCATTAAATTTGTATGCTAAATCATAACGATCTGACAATGGGACGATCGTATCTTTTGGTGCAATCACCAGCGCGGCAGCAAACAGTTTTGGATATTGCATGATGAAGCGTAAAGCTGCGCCACCGCCAGAAGATGCTCCTGAAATATAAACGCGGTTTGGTGTGACTTCACCACTCTTAATAAGAGTTTGGATGAGTTCATACTTTGCTGTGTTATAACGCTGCATTTGTTCAAATTGGTCGGGAACATCAGCAATACCAAAACTGTAATTTTCTGGATATTGAACCGACAAAACCGCTGTTTTTTCGTGGTGCTCTATCCAAGTGGTGGCACCGCGATTCGCTTCTAAGTTAGCACGTGGATAAGACGATTTGAGCACTTCACCTCCACCATGTTCCCACACCATAAGCGGAGTCGGTGATTGACTATTGGGTAGGTAGAGCCAATATGAAAGTGTTGTACCATCTTTTGCTGTAAAGGTGTGGTGTTTGAATTCATCAACAGTACGAATCTTAGTGTAATAGTTCAATTGAGAAGTGCTAAGAGCCTTAACGGAACTGTCGATTTGGAGACGCTCCAAGTTTTGTGTATCAAAGTCTGATAAACCGATCGTAAGATTTTTCCCATGGACTTTAACACTTGTCACCTTGATGGCTTTGGATACCGTCGATGGAGTGTCATTTGTGGCACTAAAGATAGCATGGACGATAAAGCGCATTCCTTCGAAATGATTTATATTGACCGGGTGTTGGAATTCATAGGTTAAACTATCTAAGCGTTTACCAAAGTCACCAATATACATATTGGCGTTGACTTGCTGTATCGCTAATTCATCGGATGATGGGGTGGCCTTATTATTCGTTTGGACACAACCAGTTAGAACTAAACTGATTCCTAGAATGATGGATAAAATACGTAACATTGAGGTGTCTCATGGGTGTTGATGAGCATTAACATAAGATGAAACTGATAAAATTATAATAACTGCTTGTTTAATCAAACATTAATGTTCAATTTAATTACTTAAATTTAAAGTTGATCATACTCTTTTCTGACGTGAATAACTTCCACTTTTTTTCAAAATGCTGTCATAATTGCCCACAGTTTTATTCATTTATAAGTGATCTATATCATACTTTGGCAACTTGAATTTAGACTGTCATAAACCACTGCTATGCTCAAAATATGAGTTTAACTTTCACTGTTTTGGGAGTTGCTATGACAGTTTTAGCTGCGGTTTCGATGAGTATTGGCTGGTTAATGGGTAGTAAGAAAAAGCAGGCAAGTTTTGCCGTTTCTTCTATCAGAAGTAAAATAATCAGTTGTTTACGAACTCGTGATTTTTCATCACCGAGTCACCGTATCACATTGCTAGAGCTGGAAAGTCTACAAGATGTATTGTCACACAAACAATATTACAAAGTAGCGTCCATGTTTGAAGAGTATATTGTTTTATTGCGTTTGTCTGAATATAAAACCGAGCAGAAAAAGGGATTTAGGTCTCGTTGTGGTCAGCCCTACCAACAGCTGTTGAAAAACAGCCTTTGCCAGATTTATCGTCAGCTCAACTAGTCAATGGTTGGGTTGTTTCATAGATAAAAAGACTCTCAGTAACCTGAGAGTCTTGTCCTAAGAATCCATTAATTAGCGTGTCAGTAGCTCTTTTAATCCATGAGGCTGACAGCGTAAGTATTGTGGGCTCACCGAAATGGTCGCGCCTAATTCTGCCGCCGCATGCCATGGCCAACGTGGGTCATACAAAATACCACGAGCTAAGCCTATCGCGTCGGCTTTATCTTCTACAAGAATCTGTTCTGCTTGCTTCGCATCAGTGATAAGACCAACGGCAATGACCGGCATTTCAACTGCTGCTTTAATTTGCTCGGAGAAGGGGACTTGGTAGTTCGGGCCAACCTGGATTTGCTGATGCTCAGTTAAACCACCGCTAGATACGTGAATATAGTGACAACCGCGTTTATCCAATGCTTTTGCCAACTCGATGCTTTGTTCCACATCCCAACCGTTGTCTGCCCAGTCTGTGGCACTAATACGAATACCCACCATAAACTCTTCAGGTACTGCTGATTTAATCGCATCAAATACGGCCAATGTTAAACGCATCCGATTTTCGAGGGAGCCGCCAAATTCATCATTACGTTGGTTACTAATTGGAGATAGGAATTGATGCAATAAATAGCCATGAGCAGCATGAATTTCAACGCCTTTAAAACCAGCAGCTAGAGCGCGTTTTGCACCCGCAACAAACTGATTAATGATGGTATCAATTTCGTCGGTGTTTAATGCTCTAGGCGTTGGATCTGTTGCCGCGAAAGGAACAGCGCTTGGCGCTACTGTTTGCCAGCCATTTTCATCTGTTGGTGCGATAGGCGCGCCATTGTTGTTCCATGGCTTGTCTGTTGACGCTTTACGACCACCAGCATGGGCGAGTTGCATTACGAGCGGGGTTGAGGAGTAGCGGCCGACATTTTCCACGACATGCTGCCATGCCGTTTGGCATTCTTCGTTCCAAATGCCTGCGTCTGCGTAGGATATCCGTCCTTCAGGAGCAACGGCGCTGGCTTCAACAATAAGCAATCCTGCACCGGATTGGGCAAGAGTTCCGTAGTGTTGCTCATGCCATGGTCTTACGACTCCGTTTTCAGCAGAGTACATACACATAGGTGCAATGATGATTCGGTTATTGGCTGTCAGTGGGCCAAATGAGATAGGTGTGAATAGCTGAGCCACGTCGCCTCCTTATAGAGATTTTGTGAGTAGCCACAGAGAGTCGTAAGAAACCGTAACTCTGTGTAAGTTGTTAAGGAAGATATGGGGATAAAATTAGAAGAATAAAGGGGGAGATGATTGCCAATTTAATGATAGAAAAACCTACCATTGCCACTAAGTATGATTAACCCCAAATACTATTGATATGGTTTATACCCAAGTAACAAGGTTACTTGGGTATAAGGTA
Source organism: Vibrio nitrifigilis (assembly GCF_015686695.1). NCBI lineage: Bacteria > Pseudomonadati > Pseudomonadota > Gammaproteobacteria > Vibrionales > Vibrionaceae > Vibrio > Vibrio nitrifigilis. The sequence continues at coordinate 887,443 of NZ_JADPMR010000001.1, forward strand.
TAGAAAGCTAGGCTTTAAGCGTATTGAATATGGCTGTCAGGTTGCGCTTCAGATGGTTGTTCTTCTGCAGTATCAAGCTCGCCAAGATGGTGCTCTAATCCAAGTACCTCACTGGTTTGGCGTAGAACTTGTTGGTTGAGTTCTGGATCATCATGCAAGGAACGACCAAATGATGGAATCATTTCTTGGATCTTGCTTTGCCATGAATCACTTGCCATCTGTTCACCAAAACATTGCTGAAGCAAATTAAGCATAATCGCAGCAGAAGTCGATGCGCCAGGTGATGCGCCGAGCAACGCGGTTAAACTACCATCGCTAGAACTTACTAACTCGGTACCTAAACGTAGTTGGCCACCTTTCCCAGGCTCTTTTTTAATGATTTGTACGCGTTGACCTGCTTGGCATAGTGTCCAATCATTGGCTTTAGCTTGTGGGAAAAAGTCACACAGTGCTTGTGACGATCAGCATCGCTTTGACGTAGTTGCCCAACTAAGTATTTGACTAAGTTGAAATTATGTACGCCAACTTGAGCCATGGGAACCATGTTGTATGGCGTTAATGATTTGAACAGGTCGGTCAGAGAACCATTTTTAAGGAACTTGCTGGAAAAGCTCGCGAAGGGCCCAAACAACAACATACGCTTGCCATCAATAACTCGAGTATCAATATGTGGTACGGACATTGGTGGTGCGCCAACAGAAGCTTTGCCGTAGACTTTCGCGCTGTGTGCTTGCACAACGTCAGGATTCGTTGTGACTAAAAATTGTCCGCCAACTGGAAATCCTGCGTAATTTTTCGCTTCAGGAATGCCAGATTTTTGTAGTAGGCGTAATGAAGCGCCGCCGGCACCAATGAAGACATGTTTGGCTTTAACTATGCGAACTTGGTTATGTTGGTTACCATCCGCAACGGCTATCGACCATGAGCACATCTGCTAAACGTTCAATATCGCGAACTTCGTGATTGAGATGTAAGTTAAAGCCAGCACTATCTTTTAGTTGGGTGATCATTTGGCGAGTGAGTTCACCGAAGTTTACATCAGTGCCGATGCGCATACGAGTCGCAGCGATGGTTTGCTTTGGATCGCGCCCAGCCATCACTTCTGGAATCCATGAAGCAATTTGTTCTGGATCTTCAGAGTAAGCCATACCATCAAAAAGTGGGCTACGGTGAAGTGCTTGATAACGCTTGCGTAAAAAGTTCACATTATCGTCGCCCCAAACGAAGCTCATGTGTGGGACACTGGTGATAAATTCAGATGGATTATTCAGCCAACCTTGCTCGGTTAAATAGGCCCAAAATTGACGAGATATTTGGAATTGTTCATAAATAGCGATGGCTTTATCAATATTGATCTGACCATCTTTCTGTTCAGGGGTGTAGTTAGCCTCAGCCAACGCAGAATGACCAGTACCAGCGTTATTCCAGCCGTTTGAACTTTCGAGAGCAACATCGCCTAGTCGTTCGAATAATTCAATTTTCCAATTAGGTTCTAATTGTTTTAACAAAGTTCCTAAGGTTGCGCTCATTATGCCGCCACCGATAAGAACTACGCTGCCAGCTCGTCTTCCTTTGCGTCAGAATCTTGCTGGTTCAATCCATTATGACAGTTACATTTTTCATTGGGGATTACATCTCTTCACTTGCTAATGTTCGAATTAAACCTGTCCGCTACTTTTTTTGTCCAAACTTACCGTAAGACACACGTCAAAAAGCGATGCAATAATCAATCGCTAAATATAATGATGTTCAACTATGAAAACCGCCGGATGTTGTTTCGGAGGAAGTAAGAGCATCGAGTCTGTGTTTCATGTGGGTAAATTCACTGCTGCTTTTTGTCTACGTCAAAATTTGCTGCAGGAAACTTCAAGTCAATATACCACCATCAAAACCAGTAACAAGTGGTTACGAATTTATTAATGCTGTTTACATTGACACACACCACAAATGCGATATTTATCACTTATGTCTTAACATAAGAAAAGGCACTTAATGTGCCTTTTTTTTGTCACAGCTCATGATATTAAACTAGCTCAGCCCTAACAGACGTTAACTGCCACCGAATAACATCAAAAACACAAAATAAAATCACGCTGATTCCAAGCACTGGAAGTGCCAAACTTAATACCAAAGTTGTTAACGCAATCAGACACTTTATTGGTATTGAAAGTGGAGCCCAAGCTTGACGTAATGGTGTAAAACCATTGCCGGCTTGTGGTCGTTTTTTTTTCCACCACATGGCGTAGCCGAAAAACGATAATACAGCAAAGAGAAATGCCAAACAGAGCCAAAATGATCTGATTTATCAGGCCAAAAAGAACGCCCATATGGGCATCGATACCCCAGCGAATTAGCTTGGCGACTAGAGGGAATTTCTCAAACTCGGCATGGCTGATCACTGACAAATTTTGTGGATTAATTGCGACTGAATCGACTTGTGTTGGCCAACGACGATCAATCTCTTTTACCATCCATGCTTGGTTCTTTTGGTAGGCTGGAACGATCTCAATTTTATTGGCATCAATACCAAAATGTCGCGCTGTTGCCTGTATTTCATCAAACTTTTCCGTTTGAATCGTCACTGGTACGGCTTTAGCCTGTGGGATGTGACGGCTAGGAGTAGGAGTTACCCAACCGATGGTGTGACGCCATTGGGCGCATATTAGCGCCGGCCCATTTAGACCAAGTTAATCCCGTTGCAGAAAAGAACAGGAGTCCAAGGCTTATCCATATACCGATTCGGCTGTGATTATGACGATGACCGGGCATAGGTGTTGAACTTAGTGCGACGTTTGGGGGCCTTCTGTCGCCACCACAAGATAATGCCACCCAATGCGGCTATCCACATCCAAGAGGCTGCTAATTCACTGTAATACCTTCCGACATCACCAAGCAATAAATCTTTGTGCATAAAATCAATGGCAATTCGCAGCGGCAATACACCACTTGTACCATAACTGGCTAACGTTCCACGTATTTCAAGCGATACGGGATCAACAAACACGGTACGGGCTCGATATTTTGTTAACGTAGGGTCACGAAAGAGTACTCGTGTGGTATCTCCGGGCTGAGGCGCCGGACGAACAGACTTAATAGTTAATGGTTTATCAAGCGACTGCAGTGCTGCATTGACTTGTGTGCTAAGTGGGTTGAACCTTGCCTTGAGCTGGGCGGCGGTTAATTCATGATGACAGCCTTGAGGATGATCAGCTCATGTCGAGGGTTGTGCTCATCAAAAGTAATCGTTGGGTTCGGTATTTTTTGTTTAGCTTGATAGTCGTTGTAAACTTTATAGGCCAGAGCGCCTAAAGCTGCCGCACCACCGACTTTTAATGCAGTACTCCCCATTTTTTGGTCTTTTTTGAGCCAAGTAATGCACCAACCAAGCCACCACTGGCTGCGCCTAGACCAAAGGTTTTTAATTGATTTGTATCGGTTTTATGACTGAGTTCAGCCGCTTTTGCTTTCCTTGTTTAACAAGATCTGAATTGAGTGCCTGATTAAGAAGACTTTTTAAATCCATAGTTCACCTCATGCCATACATGCTATATCAAACAATAGGTTTGATTTAATGTCAGTAATATAGCAATTGGAGCCTGAACCTAGGATTAATGAGGGGGTTAGGTTTGTATGTTAAGAGGCTCAGCTGTGGAGAAGAGGGTGACACCATTGGGTTAGGTGATATGTATAAAAAAGGGCCGGAAACTCCCAGCCCTTTATCAGTATGGCGTTAAAAGATTATTACGCCAATTGAGCTTTAATGTGCTCAACGATATCAGTCATTGCGATTGGTGTTTTATCACCAGTGCGACGATTTTTGTATTCGAAGTTACCTTCATCCATACTGCGATCGCCAATGACGATAGTGTGAGGTACACCAATCAATTCCATGTCTGAGAACATCACACCTGGACGTTCTTTACGGTCATCAAACAGCACATCAACACCAAGATCTTTCAGTTCTTGATACAGTTTTTCTGCAGCTTCTTTTACGCGCTCAGATTTGTGCATGTTCATTGGTACGATAGCCACTTGGAATGGCGCGATAGCGTCAGGCCAAATGATGCCGTATTTATCGTTATTTTGCTCGATAGCAGATGCAACCACACGGGAAACACCGATACCGTAACACCCCATTTCTAGGATAACGTTTTTGCCATCAGGACCAAGCACGCCACAGTTCATTTTCTCAGAGTAGTTTTTACCTAGCTGGAAGATGTGACCGACTTCGATACCACGTTTTAGCATCAGTGTGCCTTTACCGCATGGGCTAGGATCACCTTCTACCAACGTTACGTAGGTCTGCTACTTTGCCTAGCTCAACGTCGCGACCCCAGTTAATACCGAAGTAGTGCTTACCGTCGATGTTTGCGCCAGCGCCAAAATCGCTCATTACTGCAACAGTGCGGTCAACAATCACTGGTAGTTCTAGGCCTACAGGGCCAAGAGAACCTGGGCCTGCACCGATTAGAGCGCGGATTTCTGCTTCTTCAGCCATTTCTAGCGGAGATGCGACTTCTTCTAAGTGCTCAGCTTTGATTTCATTTAATTCATGGTCGCCACGAATTATCAACGCTACGATCGGTGCGTCGATTGCGTCAGATGCCTTAACAAACAGAGTTTTCACTGTTTTTTCAATCGGTAGGCCGTGTTGTTCTACCAACTCTGCAATGGTTTTCGCGTTTGGAGTTTCAACTAGCGTCATCTCTTGAGTCGGTGCTGCTGCTTCTGCTGCAGGAGCTACTGCTTCTGCTTTTTCAAGGTTTGCTGCGTAGTCTGACTCAGTTGAGAAGGCGATAAGATCTTCACCGCTTTCTGCTAGCACGTGGAATTCTTGTGAACCATTACCTCCGATAGCACCGCTATCTGCTAATACTGGACGGTAATCAAGACCCATACGATCGAACGCATTACAGTAAGCGGTATGCATAGCATCGTAAGATTTTTGTAGGCCTTCTTTGTCAATATCAAAACTGTAGGCATCCATCATGCAGAATTCACGTGCACGCATCACACCAAAACGTGGGCGGCGTTCATCACGGAATTTAGTTTGGATTTGGTACAAGTTCAGCGGAAGTTGTTTGTAAGAACTCACTTCATTACGAACAAGGTGAGTGATCACTTCTTCTGCTGTTGGGCTGAGTACAAAAGGACGAGTGTGACGGTCAGTAAAGCGTAATAGCTCTGGCCCCATCTTTTCAGAACGTCCAGTTTCTTCCCACAGTTCAAACGGCTGCACTACGGGCATTAACGTTTCGATTGCCCCGGCATTGTCGATTTCTTCACGAACAATTGTTTCGACTTTACGCAGTACGCGCAGACCAGTAGGTAGCCAAGTATAAAGACCTGAAGCTAACTTACGGATCATACCTGCACGCAACATAAGCTGGTGGCTTACGATTTCTGCGTCGTTTGGAGTCTCCTTCAGAGTAGAAAGAAGATAATTACTGGTACGCATTTATGGTATCCGTTCATCAAAGTTGAGGGGATTTATCGTGTTACTAGCGACGATAAATGGGTTATTAGCCGCTAATAATATCAGTCAAATGCTTTTGTCAAAAGGGGTCAATCGCAGTAACTGTTACTAAGTTGTCCTGAACGGTGAATTTCACATTTAAATCGAACAAATTTACTGCATATTCTTTACTGTCAGGTTTGTTTTTCTTATAAGCGGGGCGCGGGTCTTGCGCCAGTACTTGTTCAATAACTTGCTGCTCTTGTACACCGTTAGTTCGAGCCAAAATAGACAGCGTTGCTTCGTTACTCCAGGCCACACTGATCGTATTTGGCTGTTGTGAAGCGTAACCGCCAATGGCTTCTGGAATGGAATCCGAGTAGGGAATATATGGTTTGATATCGACAATTGGGGTGTTGTCGACCAAATCGACACTGCCTACTTCGATGTAATATTGATTGCCTTCTTTTATTACCCCTTTAAGTTCGACTGCCGACATACCAATGCCATTGGGGCGGAATGTTGCTCTTGAGGCAAGTACTCCAATTCTTTCATTACCACCTAATCGAGGCGGGCGAACGGTTGGCTTCCATCCTGCAGCTAAATTTTGATCAAATAAAAATAAAAGCCATAAATGACTAAATTGTTCAAGTCCACGCACTGCTTCTGCGCAGTTAAGTTCATCAACCAAACGGATGCGAGCGGTTGCTGCTGGCACTAACCGCGGCTGACGAGGAACAGCAAACTTCTCTTTGTAAGGGCTTTCAACGAAAGCTATGGGGTGTACTTCGAACATATGATCGATCATCAATATAGAAATGCCAGAAAAAATATCACAATTTTTTTAATAAATCCCTTGCAATCAATTGAGAGTTGTTGATAATGCTTATCACTTAATATGTTATAACATAACAATTTGAAACGCAGATGAGGATACCATGAAAGAAGGCATTCATCCGGAATACCGTAAAGTTGTATTTCACGATACCAGCATTGATCATTACTTTGTTGTGGGTTCTACAGTACAAACTAAAGAAACGATTGAGTATGAAGGTGAAACTTACCCATATGTGACTATTGAGGTGTCTTCTGAATCACACCCATTCTTCACTGGTAAACAACGTGTTGCTCAACAACAAGGCCGTGTTGCGAAATTCAAAAAACGTTTTGGTCAATTTAGTTAAGAGTGACGTGCTATCCCTTAGTTATCCTTTGATAGTGATGTCGATTTAGCGAATTTGGCATGCGCTTTGGGATAGGACGAATTACTGCTTTTGCTGCGCTGTAAAGAATGCAGAAGAGCGAAGTGTATCTGAAGTTGAAGATAAATTTTGGGCTGTGCAACGCTAGCGCAGCTAAATTTTAGGAGATCACAATGAAAGTCGTAAAATCATTAAAAAGTGCTAAAAATCGTCACCCAGATTGCCAAATCGTAAAACGTCGTGGTCGTATGTACGTTATCTGCAAAACGAATCCACGTTTTAAAGCAGTGCAACGTTAATTCCAATATGACTGCTGACTATGAATCGACTCGAAGACCTGATTCATGATCGGCTTTTTGCAATACTTGCTAATGCCATAACAAGCCCAAAAATAGCCCTACAACAAGACGTTGTAGGGCTATTTTATGTAAATACGATCTGTTTTAAATTTACAGCTTGTAGATTACCGTTTGGCTTTCGCCAGAAAACGATCGAGTTGATTGGCAAATTCTCGACGATCGGTTTGTGACAGGCCTGCAGGTCCCCCTGTTTGAATGCCGCTCGAGCGTAATGTATCCATAAAATCGCGCATGTTTAAACGAGCGCCAATCGTTTCTTTCGTGTAGAGCTCTCCTCGAGGGTTAAGTGCATGAGCACCTTTGGCGAGGACTTCCGCTGCTAACGGAATATCAGCTGTGATAATTAAATCACCAGATTCACAACGTTGCACAATTTCATTATCAGCCACATCAAACCCACTTTGTACTTGTAGGCGGTGGATGTTTTGTCTTTGCGGTAACGGGATTGCATGATTGGCTACGAACGTACAGTCGATACCTGTTCGCTCTGCGGCACGGATTAACGTGTCACGGATAACTTTTGGACACGCGTCTGCATCGACCCAAATATTCATTCTTTGTTTCCTGATAATTGTGCTTCTAATGCGATGACACGTTGGGTTAAGTCTTGGACTTGTTGCTCGAGTTGGGTGATTTTTTCTTCAGCCGTTTTTTCTATTTGCGCCGCAATTTCGACTTTGGGAATTCGGGCTGCGCTTTTCCAAGATTTTATAGCGGAGATAATTGCAGGTATTGGCACTGAACTACTAAGACGAGCTTTTACTAAAGCAACCGTAGGGGTTTTTCCCTGCGCTTCAATACTAGAAAAAATCTGTTTAAGCTCATCGGAGATATCTTTTGTGAGCATAATGGTTCCCTTTGATGTAATTTTGCGGCCAGCGTAGCCAAAACTCTAGCTGTTATTCTAACGGTGAAGCCTCATAATCCCAAATAACTTCGGTAGTTCGTGAGGTGTGCACAGGTTTTTAATATGAGTGAAACGAATGGCTTAGAGCAAAAGAGGTATTTACTTGTAAGAGATCTCTCACATGTGTTGTAAGAAAAATCATTTTTAAATAGGGTAATTTAACTGAATATTACTTTAACTATATGATTTTATTTGTTTAATATCTACTTAATAAAACTGACACAGAATTTTGTGCTCTGAGTCCATTGTTTTAAATACTCAGAGCGGTAGATTGAACGGGTCGGAAGGATACTGACAAGGATAAATTGCTACGGAACAGTGGCGGCTTTGGGATGAAGCATCGATAACAGGAATTGTCGTAGCAAGGAAGTATTAGGACTCAGTACGGATACTTTCAATCAACATGGATAAGTTGATTGCAGGGATGAGCATGGACACACCTAAGGATTAGCGGAGTACCATCAGGATGATGGCAAGGACACCGCTCAAGGAACAAGTGATGTGCGCGATTCCGGATTGAGGTCGCAGTATGGATGCAAAGGACACCGCTAGGAAGGCGATGGATGGATATGGCAAAGGGCAATGCCGCTATTATGGATGATGCATGGAGCTTTTTTGTGGCCGGACTGCTGCGAGTGAGAATCAAGCCCCGATACTTTTGTGTCGGGGCTTTTCTTGGTTTGTGTTTAGCTAAAGGCAATGGGTATTAGCCCCGTTAACTGCTGGTTTTTTGATCTAGCTGCCTTTCATATGCACTAAGAAAGACGACAATATAAGCACCGATTGATTAAAACAATGATGAAAGCGATAACGCTGTGGTCGGTGACTTCTAATGATGTGACTCCCCAGGTCAGTGGATGACAGGGAGATCGCTCAAACTTAAAGAACATTTGTATCAACAAGGATAGTCCGTGACTATAGTGACACGCAGGACGCTATTAGTGCCCTATACCGACGCATTAGAATCTGAATTTTTAATGCTAAATTGTTGCGCCAAAAACCGAGCGCAAATGAATGGCCCTAAAACCGTTGCTTCTGCTCGACGTTTATTTAAAACGGTATTACACGATCCTGACATGCATTCTATGGCCGTTTTAGATAACTATAACCGTGAATACATGGGGCATGTTGTCATTGAAACTGACCGTAACGGTGACGCGGAGTTATCTTACCTCTTTGATAAAGCGTATTGGGGAAATGGTTATGCTTCGGAAGCCCTTAAAGCTTACTTTCCCCATATTTGTAAACAGTTAGCACTATCAATGGTGGTTGCAAAGGTAAATATTGGGCATGAGCCAAGCATTGCTATCCTTAACAAGCTAGGTTTTAAGCTGCAAGGTAAAGAAGAAAATGAATTCGGCCCTTATTATCGTTTCGAGTGGCATCAACGACCTGTGGTTAAGGAAGATGATGAGGTGGCAAGTGAAATTTTTGGGCTCTGAATCCTTGCATGACTAACTGACCTTGGTAGCAATCGTCTCCAAGGGCGGAAAACTCAAACCAGTAAACGGTATGCCAACGCCACTCTCCTTGTGGCGTTTTTAAATGATGACGACCAAATGAGACGCTCACTAGTTGTAAATTGAGTTGGTCGCATTGGCGTTTAATGACATGTTTAGCGATTTCTGCCTGACGACGTTGTTGCCAAAATGCGTAAGAGAAAAGGCATACCAGCAGTATCCCCAGCAGATAATCATTCATTCCTAATCTCTCAACTTTTGGTATTACGCTGCAATTCCATCAGCGCCTGTGTGAGCTCTGGTGATGGGCTTGCATGCAATAGTGGCAGGATCACCATTCGCAGTTGAGGGAGCATCACTAAATCAGCGAACAACTGGTTGAATAGGGCTTGATTCCCTGTTTGTGCTAAACGCAGCAAGAAACGTTGTGCTCGGCCGCTATCAGCGAGTACATGCCATGAACGTCCCGCGATACCGATCAAAATTTCCTGATGGCTTAATTGCTCTGAACTTAAAAGTTTATCGACAATGTCTGTCAGATGTTTTTCAGGAGCGCCAGCTAATGCTCTCACTAAGGCGGAAAGTAAAAACAGATCGGGCTTATCACTGACGATCTCTTTATTCGCCATTTCAACGATTCGATCAGCTAATTTTTCAGGAAGATCAATGTGTTCTAACGCACCAAGTAAGGCATAAAGTGGCTGGGTTGGTAAATGCGCGATGGCCTTACGCAGTAATACGCCATTCTGTTCTTGTCCGATATGAGTACAGATATCAGTGATACCTTGTAGCCCAACTGTTTGCCAGTTATCCCATCCTAATCCACCTTTGAAGTAGTGCTGGGCATGCTCATAATATTGACTGCATGGCAGGGCTAAGTGAGAACGAATTAGGCTATGAAAGAGCGCCATTTTATCTTCATGGGGTTTGAAGGTGTATGGGTTGTTAGTCAGTTTTTGTTGCTGTTCTTCACTTAACTCATTCGTGAGCCGAGAGCCCATAGCCTCTAATACATATTGAATAAATTGGGTGACGTGAGATTGCTGTAATAAACCGCGTTCGTCTAATTCAAATTTTAAAAACCAGATCCAAGGTTGATTCGCTTCGTTCCAATAAGCAATGGCAATTTGCGCACTGCGCTGCACCGGATATGGATAAGGTTGAGACCCTTGTTCAACTTGGTGAAATTGTTCATTGGGAATAACTTGGATACGTCGACCGAGGTCGAAAACTTTATAATGATTGCCACTGGTTTGCAGTAGCTGACTTAATGTTGCGATGTTGTCCATGATACTCAATGGTCCGGAATGTCTTATCTAAGGCAATGGTAACCTATACTGAGGTCAGAATAAAATGTTCTCCAGTGATTGCATTTAAAGGTAAATTGAATACTATCGGGCACGATAGAAAAACAAACACCTTAGGACAGGAATGAGTAGATCTGTAGAAAGTTTGGTTACCATGCTAGAAGAGCTGGAATATGAATTACGTCGTATAGGCTTGTGGCAAACCCAAGTACCAAATATGGCGGCACTACAAAGTGAACAGCCATTTGCCCTAGACACGCTAGAGCCTCATGAGTGGTTACAATGGATCTTTATTCCTCAAATGCTTCGTTTGTTAGAACACGATCAGGTTCCGAGTGGTTTTGCTATTACTCCGTATTTTGAGCAGGTGTGGTCTGGTAAATATGAATACCGAGCTATTCTACGGGTATTAATGTGTATCGATGAAGTGGGGCAATAATGTTAGAAATCATTTATCAAGATGAACATTTTGTTGCCGTAAATAAACCGGCAGGAATGCTAGTACATCGCTCATGGTTAGATAAACATGAGACGCAATTTGTGATGCAGACATTGCGAGATCAAATTGGTCAACATGTATTTCCTATTCATCGTTTAGACCGACCAACATCAGGGGTTTTGCTGTTTGCCTTATCGAGTGAAGTGGCGCGAGATGTTATGCCAATGTTTGCTAATCACGATATTGAGAAAACCTATCATGCGGTCGTTCGAGGTTGGCTAAAAGAAGAAGGGGTGCTTGATTATCCTTTGAAAGAAGAACTGGATAAAATTGCTGATAAAAAGGCAAAGCAGGATAAAGAACCGCAAGAAGCCATCACTCACTATCGGCCCATTGCACAAGTGGAGGTTCCACACTCCACTGGGCGTTTCCCGACGACACGCTACGGAATGGTTGAACTCAAACCTAAAACTGGTCGTAAACATCAATTGCGTCGCCACCTAGCCCACCTTAGACATCCGATTGTCGGTGATACTAACCATGGGGAAGGGCGGCATAACCGCTTATATCGTGATCATTATGATTCACATCGCTTGCTATTACACGCTAGCCATATGAGTTTCAAACATCCTTATTCAAAACAAATCATAGAGTTACGAGCTGAGTTTGATGAGGTTTGGCATCGATTGTTTGGTGAATTTTCCTGGACGCATCCGCACCGTTAACTGATGGACATACCCAAAAATGGCCGCAGGATGAAGCGCTTGATAAGCGATGACAGGTCAGTTCATACGCTATTGATATCGATACAGAGATAAAAAATGCTCAGCCTTAGCTGAGCATTTTTTGTATTCAATACAACCGAAGTTCTATTTAGCTAGATAATCACGAATGGATTTTTCGATACCAGCGCCATCAAGGTCTAACTCTGCATGCAGCTCTTGCTGAGTTCCCTGGGCAATGAAGCGATCCGGTAAACCAATGTTTAGTACTGGTTTTAGCAGTTTCTCTTGCATCAGAAATTCGTTCACACCAGCACCGGCACCGCCTGCGATAGTATTTTCTTCTACAGTGACCAAAACATCATGTTCAGCGGCTAATTGACGAATTAATGCTTCATCTAATGGTTTTACAAAACGCATATCAGCAACGGTCGCATTTAATGTTTCTGCAGCTTCTAGAACACTTGGTAAGAAGGTACCAAAGTTAAGAATCGCCACTTTTTCTCCACTGCGCACCATGCGGCCTTTACCAATGTCGAGAGCGGTAAATTGAGTCTCAATTTCTGCACCCATACCACTGCCACGAGGGTAGCGCACCGCACAAGGACCTTGATGTTGATGACCGGTATACAGCATCTGACGACATTCATTTTCGTCTGCTGGAGTCATGATGGTCATATTAGGGATACAGCGCATAAAGCTAAGATCGAACGCACCTTGGTGGGTTTGGCCGTCTGCACCCACGAGGCCTGCGCGGTCAATTGCAAACATGACCGGTAAGTTCATGATTGCAACATCATGGATAAGTTGATCATAGCCACGTTGCAAGAACGTCGAATAGATAGCAACGATGGGGTGATAACCACCAATAGCCATCCCTGTCGCTAGCGTCACTGCATGCTGCTCTGCAATAGCCACATCAAAGTATTGTTCTGGGTATTCTTTGGAAAAACGAACCATCCCTGAGCCTTCGCGCATTGCTGGTGTAATAGCAAGCAGTTTTGGATCTTGCGCTGCCATATCACATAAGAAATCGCCAAAAATGTTCGAAAACGTTGGCTGGGTCGATTTACTTTTCGGCAGGCTATCCGTATTTGGGTCAAATTTAGGGACGCCGTGATAACCAATCGGATCTTTCTCGGCTGGTTCGTAACCTTTCCCTTTTTTGGTCATGACATGCAGGAACTGAGCGCCTTTCAAATCGCGCATATTTTTGAGGGTTTTAATCAGTTCTAGAACATCGTGACCATCAACAGGGCCAATATAGTTAAATCCCAGCTCTTCAAATAAAGTGCCCGGTACTACCATACCTTTAAGGTGTTCTTCGGTGCGACGAACAAGCTCTTTGATTGGCGGAATTCCGGAAAGCACCTTCTTACCGCCTTCTCGAATAGACGTATAGAAGTTACCGGATAACAATTGAGCAAGGTGGTTGTTTAATGCGCCAACGTTTTCCGAGATCGACATCTCGTTGTCGTTCAAAATCACTAGCATATCAGGGTTGATACCACCGGCATGGTTCATGGCTTCAAATGCCATACCCGCCGTAATCGCCCCATCACCAATCACGCTAACAACTTTACGTCCTTCACCTTCTTTCTCTGCTGCAACGGCCATACCAAGTGCAGCACTGATAGACGTTGATGAGTGACCCACTGACAGCGTATCGTATTCGCTTTCTTCACGCCAAGGGAAAGGATGTAAACCGCCTTTTTGGCGGATAGTACCCATCTGTTCACGACGGCCAGTCAAGATTTTATGCGGGTACGCTTGATGGCCAACATCCCAAATTAACTGATCATTAGGAGTATCGTACACATAGTGAAGTGCCACGGTTAATTCGACGGTACCTAATCCGGAAGCCAAGTGACCACTGGATTGACTGACTGAATTAAGCAAAAATGTTCGTAGCTCATCGCACAACTGAGGCAGAACCTCCTTTGGCAGGCTACGTAAATCATCCGGAGTGTTAACAAGTGCTAACGTCGGATATTTAGAGATATCTAGAGTCATAGTTATGCGCGCTGATTGTGTTAGTTTTTGCGCTCGATAACGTATCGTGCGAACGCTTCGAGATACTCTGTGTCATAGGGAATTGCTTCTAATGCTTGAAGCGCTTCTTGCAACAGAGTTTGCGCTTTATCTATTGCACCTTCGAGCCCTAAAAGAGCCGGGTAAGTGCTTTTATGTAATTGTTGATCTGAGCCTTGTGGCTTTCCTAGTGTTTGTGTATCACTAATAATGTCGAGGATGTCGTCCTGAACTTGGAAAGCAAGTCCCACTGCGTCAGCATATCGATCAAGTTGAGGGAGAACCTCAAGACCTTTTTCGCCAGCAGCCATCGCACCAAGGCGAATAGCGCAACGCATTAGCGCACCAGTTTTATTGCGGTGGATATGTTCCAATTCTTGTAAACCAACCGAGCGATTCTCTGCCGCTAAATCCAGTGCTTGGCCAAGGCACATACCTTGCGCACCAGACGCTTGAGCTAAGGCCTGAATCATTTTCACTCGATTTTTTTCACCATTTAGGGATAAAGCGCCTTCAGATAAAATGGTGAACGCCAGAGTTTGCAGAGCATCTCCGGTTAAAATGGCTGTCGCTTCATCAAACTTAATATGGCAAGTGGCTTGGCCGCGACGCAATTCGTCATCGTCCATTGCTGGTAAATCATCATGAATCAGAGAGTAAGCATGGATACACTCTATGGCTGACGCTGGTGTATCGAGATCGTCTAACTCACAATTGAGCATCTGACCCGTGATATAAACCAAAAATGGGCGAGCACGTTTCCCTCCCAAAAGCAGTCCATAACGCATTGCCTGAATTAGGCTTTGGTTCTGATCTGGTAAATGGTTTAACCATAAATCAAGCTGTTGATTGTTTCTTTTCTGTAAAGAGGTTAAGGCCTCATTCATAGAGCTCTTTTCATCCATCATCATTCTTGCGAGTCGGCAAAATCACTCAGTGGTGCTTCATCACTATTACTAAGCAGAATACTGACACGTTGCTCTGCTTCATCAAGTTTAGTTTGTCCTGAACGTGCGAGGGCGATGCCTCGTTCAAACTTTTTCAGAGCATCGTCCAGAGGAAGTTCACCATTTTCTAGCTGCTCAACCAGAGTGTCGAGTTCGGTTATGGTTTCTTCAAAGGACATATTTTCCGGTTTTTTACTCGCCATAATGATTTTACCTTGAGAAAGATGCACGAAAGTTACCTTAGGGATTACCTACGGTCAAATTTAACCAAATAATTTTGTCACAAATAAACAAACTCTGTTAGCACTTAACGTGAAAAAATGCCTAAGTTGTTTAACAGACATAATGATGCAACATGGTGAATTGCAATATTTGTAAGCGAAAATTAGTTAGAGTGTTTAAAGAGTGACCTATCTGATTGAGTTGCAGAGCATTCTATCATGTTTTCAGGTGACACCGGTGCGTAGTTATGCAACGATTTATTGGTTAATCTATTGAGCTTTAACGTTAATACTTAAATTGTCAGCTTATCTTATATGTACGATGCTGTGTGTGAATTTACGATAGAAATGAGATTACTGAACGGTGTTCACAAACCCTTATCATTAACACGGGCATCAGGTTCATTTATCTATAGTTTTCTTAAAGAGCATCGTAATGTGGCATGAATGGAACTGTACTAAGAGCGAATACATTCTCGTTGAAACAGTATCTTGAGGTTATTTGGGTATATATTAAATTTAACGTATCGCATGTTTCGGTTATCAAGGTGCGCTTCTATACTGCGTAGCTAATTTTTTACATAGAATGACGATGTCTTCAAATCAGATTTTTACCTCAGAGTGAATACTTTCTCTTTGAACCCAAATTCTTGGGCTGACTTGGGTAGATAAGGTGAGAAAATCTGCATTTTACATTGCACTATATATAATTAACTCAAGGATTTGATAATCTTGCCGATAACGTTGAGTAAACACTTAAACG
Organism: Vibrio nitrifigilis; assembly: GCF_015686695.1. Taxonomy (NCBI): domain Bacteria; kingdom Pseudomonadati; phylum Pseudomonadota; class Gammaproteobacteria; order Vibrionales; family Vibrionaceae; genus Vibrio; species Vibrio nitrifigilis. The sequence continues at coordinate 903,256 of NZ_JADPMR010000001.1, forward strand.
CGAATAAACAGTAGCATGAGGAGTGCTTCGTGGATTTAGCAACGCTAATAGGCCTTATTGGTGGCTTGGCTTTCGTAACAATGGCGATGATTTTGGGCGGCAGCATTATGATGTTCGTCGACGTCACCTCGATTTTGATCGTAGTTGGTGGGTCTATCTTCGTTGTTATGATGAAATTTACCATGGGGCAGTTTTTTGGTGCCGCAAAAATTGCGGGCAAAGCTTTCATGTTTAAGGCAGATGAGCCTGAAGATTTAATCGCCAAAGTGGTTGAAATGGCCGATGCTGCTCGTAAAGGGGGGTTCCTTGCCCTTGAAGAAATGGAAATTACCAACTCTTTTATGCAAAAAGGGATTGATTTACTTGTCGATGGCCATGATGCCGATGTCGTTCGAGCCACACTGCAAAAAGATATTGCACTGACCACTGAACGTCATGAAACTGGCGGCAATGTGTTCCGCGCGTTTGGTGATGTAACGCCAGCAATGGGGATGATCGGTACACTCGTAGGTTTGGTGGCAATGCTATCTAACATGGACGACCCTAAATCGATTGGCCCTGCGATGGCAGTCGCCTTGTTAACCACGCTGTATGGTGCTGTGTTGTCTAACATGGTGTTTTTCCCAATTGCGGATAAGTTAGCATTACGTCGTGATCAAGAAACGTTGAATCGTCGTTTGATTATGGATGGAGTGCTGGCTATTCAAGACGGTCAAAATCCTCGAGTTATTGATAGCTACCTGAAAAACTACCTCAATGAAGGTAAACGTGTGTTAGATGTTGATAACGAATAGTGGAATAAGTAGATATGGATGACGAAGAAAAATGTAAATGTCCGCCCCCCGGTTTACCTTTATGGATGGGAACATTTGCGGACTTAATGTCATTGCTGATGTGCTTCTTCGTACTGCTCCTTTCGTTCTCAGAAATGGACGTGCTGAAGTTTAAGCAAATTGCTGGCTCAATGAAATTTGCCTTTGGTGTGCAAAATAAACTGGAAGTGAAAGATATCCCAAAAGGGACCAGTATCATTGCGCAAGAATTCCGTCCAGGTCGTCCAGAACCTACACCTATCGATGTTATTATGCAGCAAACCATCGATATCACTCAGCAAACCCTAGAGTTCCAAGAAGGTGAATCGGATCGTGCTGGTGGTAGTCAGCGTGATGCAGGTAAACTCGATGGGGGACAATCGCCTGAAACTTCAACGGAAATGAACCAGAATACGGAATCGGTTCAACAGCAACAGCAATCTGAAGCGATGTCGGAAGAAGATGTTGATTCAACCGTTGAGAAGATTCGTAAAGCACTTCAGCGAGAAATCGCGGAAGGGGCCATTGAAGTTGAAAATCTTGGCCAACAAATTGTTATCCGCATTAAAGAGAAAGGGGCTTTCCCTGCAAGCTCGGCATTTTTACAGCCGAAATTCCGCCCATTGGTTCGCCAAATTGCTGAGTTAGTCAAAGATGTTCCGGGTAAGATTCGAATTACAGGGCATACCGATAACCAACCGATAGATTCGGAACTGTATCGTTCACTATGGGATCTGTCTGCTCAACGCGCGGTTTCAGTGGCACAGGAAATGGAAAAAGTGAAAGGCTTTAACCATGATCGCTTGCAAGTTCGTGGTTTAGCCGATACCGATCCATTGGTTCCCAATGATACACCTGAACATCGTGCGGAAAACCGTCGGGTTGAAATCAGCATTATGCAAGGTGAACCTCTATATAGTGATGAAGTGCCATCCATTCCCGGAGATGGGGGCGCTGGGCAAAATGCGCCAGCAACACCGAATCAATAATTCTGGTTATTGAACCCTTGTATACAAAGCGAGCTATGGCTCGCTTTGTTATTTTTAGTGAGTAATTTACTTACTCAAGCGCCTTAATCACAGCCATTTAGGCATAAAGCTTTTGACGCTATTCGAGATCGTGTATAATCCCGCCCCCTTAGCGGTGACGCTTGAGTCCTCGATTACTGAAATACTCTGCGTACCTGATGTCTAACTGAGATTGCGAATACACCTATGAAATTTATTGTTAAGCCTCATCCAGAAATTTATGTTAAAAGTGAATCAGTTCGTAAGCGTTTCACTAAGATTCTAGAAAGCAATATTCGCATCATTGTTAAGCGCAGAACGGAGTCTGTTTCGGTATTTAACCGTCGAGATCATATTGAAGTGGCCGCTGAAAGTGATGAATATTTCAACGAAGTATTGGAGATTTTGACCCATACTCCGGGCATTCACCATATCCTTGAAGTGAAACAATCGACTTTTACCGATTTGCATAATATCTACGAACAGGTTCTTGAGCACAGCAAAGATAAAATCGTAAATAAGACCTTTGCGGTACGGGCTAAACGTCGTGGTAAGCACGATTTTACCTCCATTGAACTTGAGCGTTATGTTGGTGGTGGTTTAAACCAAGCGGTAGAAAGTGCGAGTGTTAAACTGAAAAAGCCAGATGTGACTATCAATATTGAAGTTCGCGATGAGCTGTTGAATCAAGTTGATGCCCGTCATAAAGGGTTAGGTGGCTTCCCTCTTGGTACGCAAGAAGATGTATTAAGTTTGATCTCGGGTGGTTTCGACTCAGGTGTATCGAGCTACTTACATATTAAACGCGGTTCAAAAGTTCACTACTGCTTCTTTAATTTAGGTGGGCCTGCTCACGAGATTGGTGTGAAGCAAGTAGCACACTATCTTTGGAATAAATATGGTTCATCTGCCAAAGTGCGCTTTATTGCGATTGACTTTGAACCTGTTGTCGCTGAAATCTTGGAAAAAGTCGATGACGGCCAAATGGGTGTGGTGCTAAAACGCATGTTCATGCGTGCTGCTGGAATGGTGGCTGAAAAGTTCGGCATTCAAGCTTTAGTGACCGGTGAAGCGTTAGGTCAGGTATCGAGCCAAACCTTAACGAACTTACGTCATATCGATGGCGTAACCGATTCTTTGATTCTTCGCCCACTGATTAACTGGGATAAAGAAGATATCATTAATCTAGCGCGTGATATCGGCACGGAAGATTTTGCGAAAACCATGCCTGAATATTGTGGCGTGATTTCTCGTAAACCAACTGTAAAAGCGGTGAAAGAGAAATTAGAGAAAGAAGAAGCGAAATTTGATTTCGGTATTCTTGATCAAGTGGTTTACGACGCTCGTCAGATGGATATTCGTGATATTGCTAAAGAGAGTGAAGAAGCTGCTCCAGAAGTGGAATTAGTTTCTGCCGTGCAAGATCAAGCCGTCGTTCTTGATATTCGTAGCCCTGATGAGGAAGATGAACAGCCGCTAGAAATTGAGGGTGTTGAAGTTACCCATATCCCATTCTACAAACTGTCGACTAAGTTTGGTGATTTGGATCAGTCTAAAACTTACTTGCTGTATTGCCACCGTGGTGTCATGAGCCGTTTACAAGCGCTGTATCTAAAAGAGCAAGGGTTTGAAAACGTGAAGGTGTATCGCCCTTAATCGATAGAAATAATTCATCTATCACAAAAATTCAAACGTCACTGACATTATGCAGTGGCGTTTTTTTATGTCGGTAAAAGGGTATGTAGTAGGTGAATTATCAATAATGGATTGATAGATTATTGTGATGATTTTAATCTAATCTATTGAAATTTAGATAAAAAAACACCGCCCTGTTAGGCGGTGAAAATAAATTTGACAGACAGGTCAAAAAATAAATACAGGAAGTAAGTTCTGCACAGGGGATAACTGTACAAAACTGGATGGTAGAAACTACCTAACTCGAAATTCGAGTTTGCAAACACAACATCGCAACAAAAACCAATTGATTCAAAAAGAACCAAGCCGTTCAGGTTTTCGTTGCGGGGTGAAATATAGATTTTCTCTGGCTCGTTAGCAACGGACAATTTATAATGTTTCAGATAAGAAAAACTAATCCATGATAGAGCAAGCTAATGTCTAGAAGATTACCGCCACTGAATTCGCTCAAAGTGTTTGAAGCCGCCGCTCGACATTTAAGTTTTACCCGCGCAGCAGAAGAGCTGTTTGTGACTCAAGCGGCAGTGAGTCATCAAATTAAAGCGTTGGAAGAATTCCTTGGTTTAAAACTCTTTCGCCGCCGTAATCGCTCTTTGCTGTTAACAGAAGAAGGGCAAAGTTATTTTTCGGATATTAAAGATATTTTTACCTCTATCGCAGAAGCAACGGACAAGCTATTAGAGCGGTCTGAAAAAGGGGCGTTGACTATCAGTTTGCCACCAAGTTTTGCTATCCAGTGGTTGGTTCCTCGTCTATCGGATTTTAACCAGCAGGAGCCAGATATTGATGTTCGAATAAAGGCAGTAGATTTAGATGAAGGTTCATTAACCGATGATGTTGATGTTGCCATTTACTATGGACGTGGCAATTGGCCGGGCTTGCGTTCGGATCTTTTGTATCAAGAATATTTAATTCCTTTGTGTTCACCCACGTTATTACTTGGTAATAAGCCATTGGATAAATTGGCAGATTTAGCTAATCATACCTTGCTCCATGATACCTCTCGTCATTATTGGAAACAGTTTGTGAAAGATAATCACTTAGAAGGGGTGAATGTGAATCATGGCCCCATTTTTAGCCACACGACTATGGTGCTACAGGCGGCAGCTCACGGTCAGGGCATTGCATTAGGTAATAACGTATTGGCTCAGCCTGAGATGGAAGCCGGTCGCTTGATTGCGCCATTTGATGAAATATTGATGACCCCTAATGCTTTCTATGTCGTGTGTGATGAGAAACAAGCCGACATGGCGAGAGTAGCGACTTTTCGCGACTGGATGATTAAAAAAGCCCGAAGTGAGCAAGAGGAGATGTTAGATGAGTAATGAATGGCAAATGAATGGTGAGCCAGAGGCTCCCCTGTTTATATTTGCTCATGGAGCTGGCGCAGGAATGAATCACGAATTCATGGAAAATGTTGCGTTAGGATTAGTCGATAAGGGCATTCGTGTCTTACGGTTCAATTTTCCATATATGATTAAACGCGCTGAAGATGGAAACAAACGTCCGCCAGATCGTGCACCAAAGTTATTGGCTGCATTTGAAGACTGGATTGATAAGTTTGCCGATGAGAAGGTGGTCATAGGTGGTAAGTCGATGGGAGGACGTATGGCCTCTCATCTGGCAGAACATCCTAAGGTTGCTGCAATTGCGTGTTTAGGGTTTCCTTTTCATCCTCCGGGCAAGCCGGAAAATTTTAAAGGCGAACATTTAGCGACAATCACTAAACCTTGCCTTATTTTACAAGGTGAGCGAGATACCTTTGGCAAACGTGAGGAGTTCGCCGATTTTACGTTTAGCGATAAGGTGCATTATGAGTTTCTGCCTGATGGTGACCATAGCTTTAAACCTCGTAAAGCATCGGGTTTTACCGAGCAAGGTAATATTGCACTTGCTGTAGAAAAATTAAGTCAGTTCATTTTTGAGGTGTACGATGCAAGCTAAATCTTTACTCGCGATTGGTGGGATATTTTCAGGATTAGGCGTTGTTTTGGGGGCGTTTGCTGCCCACGGATTGAAGAGCATCGTTACCCCAAAAATGGACGCAGTTTTTCAAGTGGGCGTACATTACCAATTTATTCATGCAGCGGCGATTTTGCTGGTAGGCGTGCTGATGTTATTGCCTAACTTTAGTGCCGCGGCGCAAAAAAATTTCAGTCGTGCGGCGATTTGCTTTATCATCGGCATCTTTTGTTTTAGTGGTAGTTTGTATGCCCTTGCCTTAACCGGTGTGAAGTGGATTGGCCCGATTACTCCTTTGGGCGGATTACTGTTTATTCTAGGTTGGGTATTCTTTGTGGTAGCAGCGCTAAAAAGTAATGAGGTGAATTCGTGAAACAAGTCATGCTCTATTGTCGCTCTGGTTTTGAAAAAGAGTGTGCGGGAGAGATTCAAGATAAAGCGACGCAGTTGGAAGTATTTGGTTTCCCGCGGTTAAAAAGTAATAGCGGCTTTGTTTTATTTGAGTGCTACCAAGATGGCGATGCTGAAAAGCTGATTCGCCAAATCGATTTCCAAGCGCTGATTTTTGCTCGTCAAATGTTTGCTGTAGCGGCAGAGTGGCAAGATCTACCAAAAGAAGACCGTATCTCACCTATGTTAGCTGATCTGGCTGATGTAGAGTCTTTACCGCGTTGTGGTGAGCTTCGTATCGAAACACCAGATACGAATGAAGCCAAAGAGTTATTGAAGTTTTGTCGCAAGTTTACTGTGCCACTTCGTCAAGCGATGCGTGGTAAAGGTTTATTGCACAAAACAGAAAGCAATAAAAAGCCAGTTATGCACGTGTGCTTTGTTGCGCCTGGTCACTGCTTTGCCGGTTTCTCTTATCCAGGAAATAACTCGCAGTTCTTTATGGGGATTCCGCGTCTGAAGTTCCCTGCGGATGCACCTAGCCGTTCAACGTTGAAACTGGAAGAAGCATTTCATGTTTTCATTCCTCGTGACGAATGGGAAGAGCGCTTGGCGCCCGGTATGTGGGCGGTCGATTTAGGTGCTTGTCCGGGAGGATGGACTTATCAACTCGTCAAACGTTCGATGTTCGTTCATGCGATTGATAACGGTATGATGGCCGATAGCTTGATGGAAACAGGGCAAGTTCATCACCATATGGTTGATGGGTTTAAATTTGAACCTCCGCGTAAGAATGTTACTTGGATTGTGTGCGACATGATCGAGAAGCCATCGCGAGTTGCTCAGTTAATGGGAGAATGGCTTATTTCTGGCTGGGCGAAAGAAGCTATCTTTAACCTTAAGTTGCCAATGAAAGGTCGTTACGACGAAGTGTTAGATGATATTGAGAACTTGAAGGTTTTCTTGAAAGAAAATGATGTGAAATTCCGTCTTCAAGCGAAACATCTTTACCATGATCGTGAAGAGATTACGGTTGCGGTACAAGTGTTATCGAATATTTCGCCACACTAATTAAGAATGAATAAAGAAAGGGCGCCGCAGTGACTGAGGCGCTCTTTTTATTTCTACTCGGTGGTTATGCTTGTTCGTTATCCGCTGGGTTAAAACGAATATCTTGCAGGTTAAATCCAAGCTCGATATCGGTTTTAAGCTTTGAAACCTGACGGCAAATACGTGCCATTTCTATATGTTCATCCAACTTTTTACGATATTTTTTTGGGAGTTCTTCACTGGCATAGGCACTTTCGATATCTGGAAATTGGGTTAAGATCTCTTTGGCGGCTTTAGGACCAATTCCCGGTACGCCAGGTACTTGGCTTGAGCTTACCCCGGTTAATCCCCAGTAGTCTGCAAGCTGCTCAGGTTTAACGCCAAATTCATCGGCAATAAACGGGGCATCTAACCAGCGTTGCTGAAAGTAATCTCTGATTTGTAGTGTAGGAGAAAGAATTTGGCAGTAACCTTTATCGGTAGAAATGATGGTCACTTTTTCTTGATGAGCAGCCACTTTTGTCGCTAGTGTCGCAACCAGATCATCAGCCTCATCTCCGCTAGAAAGCAGTGAATCAACGCCTAATTCCCACCATGCATCTTGAATGGACTCCAGTCCTTGTTGTAGTGGTTCAGGCATCGGTTTTCTTCCTGCTTTATACTCGGGTAGGAGTTCCGCGCGCCAACCTCTATCTTGTAAGTGATGATCAAATACCGCAATGATATGGGTAGGATCTGATTCGTTGATGATACGAGTGAGTGTTTTACTGGTGGTATCGATTGTGCGGGCAATATCCGTCGGATCCGTTTGGACCGCGTGATTGCGACGAATAAGGTTGAGAGCATCGATAATAACCAGATGAATAGACATAATAAATAAACAATAAGGGCTGATAAGCCCTTATTGTAATGATATTAAATGGAATTACTACCAGGGATAGTGGTTAGACATCTCAGGTATTATTGCACGATTTTATAGCAGGGTTCGTAGGCACTTCCTCCAGGAAGCTTCATACGATTTTGCGCAACAAAATCTTTGAGTAATGTATCCATTTTTTTCATTAATGATGGTTCTCCATGGATTTCAAATGGGCCATGTTGTTCAATTTCGGCAATCCCTTCGGATTTAACATTACCTGCAACAATGCCAGAAAATGCACGCCGTAAGTTAGCGGCTAACTCCTGCGGGGCCTGGTTAAGGTGCAAGTCCAAATTGGCCATATTTTCATGGGTCGGTTCAAATGGCATTTGGAATTCAGGAGCGATCTTTAATGACCAGTTAAAGCTGTATGCATCTTCCATATCTTTACGATGTTGACGAACCATAGGCATGGATTTTTTCATGATACGAGCTGCTTCTGCGGGATCGCCAATTACAATTTTATACAGTTTTTGGGCATCTTGGCCTAATGTATCGCCAACAAATTGATCGATAGAACGGAAGTAAGCTTCACTCTCTTTCGGCCCTGTCAGTATGATAGGCAATGGTTGTTCTGAATTATCAGGATGCATCATTATACCTAAGATGTAGAGCAACTCTTCAGCAGTGCCCGGCCCCCCAGGGAAGATAATAATGCCATGGCCCAAGCGAACAAAGGCTTCCAGACGTTTTTCAATATCTGGCATGATGATTAATTCATTCACAATCGGGTTTGGTGGCTCAGCCGCAATAATTGATGGTTCGGTTAGGCCGATATAACGTTGGTCGGCATAGCGCTGCTTTGCATGACCGATAGCTGCGCCTTTCATCGGGCCTTCCATCGCACCAGGGCCGCAACCAGTACAAACATTGAGTTCGCGCAATCCGAGCTCGTTGCCCACTTCACGAGTGTACTGGTACTCAATGTCGTTAATAGAATGTCCGCCCCAACATACCACTAGATTTGGAGTTAAGCCTGGAATCAGTGCGCCTGCATTACGTAAAATGGCAAAGACTAAGTTAGTGAGGTAAGTGGTATCTGAATTATCGGCATTCGGACCACTTTGCAATTGCATATTGACGTAAACAATATCGCGTAGCACAGAAAAAAGGTGCTCTTGAATGCCGGTAATGATTTGACCATCAACAAAAGCATGTTCTGGTGGGTTAACCAGTTCTAGTTTTATGCCTCGTTCGCGGCGCATAACGTTGATGTCGAAGTTTTTATATTTATCAAGCAGCTCTTTTGAGTTATCGGTGTGGCTACCTGAATTAAGAACAGCGAGGCTGCAATTACGGTACAGTTGGTACAGTTCGCTAGTCGCTGTATTTTTAAGTTGTTCTACTTCCAGCTGCGATAACAAATCCATACTGCCTGCAGGGCTGACTTGTGTAATCATACTGGCCTCCTTACTACGAGGAAAATAAAACCACTTCTGTGTTAGCCGCTTTGAGCGCTCAGAAATGGAAGTGGTCGGTTAATTAAAGCTCAATATGTCCAATAAAGAAATGTGACCGTCGGTTACGCCTAAATCTTTGTTGGTTAGAAAGTGGATTAAATATAGCGAATATCACTTATTCAATCACTTAGCTCGTATAGTTAACAATCTAGTGTGCATTTTTAGTGATCGGGAATCGTTCATTTATCAGGATGTGAGAGGGCGCACGTTATTCTTGCTAAATCGCTGGTTTTTTGTACACGGTGTGTTTAGGCGGGGTTATGCGAAAAAACCAGCATTGAATGTGCAAAGTGATTTGAGAGTAGGAGTCTCTTATGTCCAAGCTAATTGATTAGAGCCAAAGTTCTTTATTTCTGTTAATGATTTTCCGAGTTGATCGAGCAAAATATCAGGAGTGTCAGCATCTTGGAATGCAGAACATGCAACGCTTACTGTGATTTGTAAACTACGGTCGCGAAACTTAAATGGTAATAACGCGATGTTACGTTGGATTTTTTGTATCAACACAAGTGCTTCTTTATCTGAATGATTGGGCAGAATTAGGCTAAATTCTTCTCCACCGAAGCGTGCTAACACATCGTTTTGTTTCAACTCTTTATTGATGGTACGAGTGATTATTTTTAATGCCTTATCACCCGCACTATAGCCAAAATGTTCATTCACCTGTTTAAAATTATCAATGTCGATTAAGGCAATACGCAGGCTATGTTGATTACGAATCCAGCGGCGATACTCAATTTCTAACTGATCGTTAAATGCATTGCGATTTAATGTATTGGTTAACGGGTCCATTAACAGTCGTTGAGCTTGGTCTGCTAGACGACGACGATATTCTTGCGTGCTATCACTCAACGCTTCTATTTGTCTTTGTGAATATTGAATTTGTTCAACTAACAATTGTTCTCTGCGTTGGGCTTGCTCAAGTTGATCGGTTAGGCTGGCCAGCTCGCTTATCAAGGGAGTCATACGAGTTTGTAAAGATGAAAAGTCTTTATCGTTTACTAATGATTGCTGACTGCGGTGTACGACACTTTTCAGACTTTTTTTGAGTGCTTGTCGATGTATCAGATCCGATTGGCTTTGCTGTGCGACTTGTTCGGTTCCGTGGCGCAATTTCTGCAATGATTCATTCGTTTGATCAAGAAAACGTTCCGAGCTTTTCCGTTCACTTTCGGTACCTAATACCACCAATTGAAGTACCTGAAGTGTGAGTTCTAGTAATGCGCTCGCACTCACACCAAGTAGCAATTTGGCACGGATGTCGACTAAAAGATCGCCATATTCCCCTTCAAAATCCAGTTCAGTAATGACATGTTGTAGCTCCTTATTCAGGCTCTTTAGCTGTTCACTACTGGCCTCATATCCCACTATTTCTTGGATAGTGCTTTCACGATTTGAGGTTAGGATCTTAATTGTAATGTCATAAAGATTGAGTAACTGGCATGCTTTTTCTGTATCTGAACTTTGATGAGTTGACGCAAAACTCAGCAAGTTATGCAAGTCACGTTTTATACGTTCTGGGAGGTTAGGAACTCGGAGTAAACAATCACTACTGCGCTTTAGCTGAACCGCTAATTTAGTAGGGGACTCTGTTGTAGAGCTGTACTGCATGACCAAGTTTCCTGAAACAGTTCAAACGGCATACTTGCAAGTCAACGTTAAGACTGCAAGTATGCAAAGAAGAGGATGAGATGGGCGTTGTGCTTACTTAATAATATCTAACGATCGTACGATTTTCGGTGAAAATGTGTGGGGTAAGCCGACTTAATGGGTGGCTTATCTAAGCATCAACTTGAAATCAAAAGAAAAGAAACAACGCTATTCATAAAAGTAATGATATCAAATAATAATGGTTTACGACAAGGAACATCTCCATTATTAGTACGATATACGCTTTGTCGATTTATCCTTCTTTAAGTAATTTTCTTAAGGTCTCTTCATTCTTGTAAGAGGATTGAATTTTCACCAAACCTTGGTTAATCGCATACTTACAGGAGCGTCGAATATTATTCGAAGCAAAACTTGCCGCGGGTGCGTTATCAATCGCTTTGAAATATACCCATTGGCTCGTATCTTCAAGGAGGCTTAAACCGCGCGCCAGATCAGTGGCCATCAGCAAAATATCTAAAAGCTCTTTATCATCAATGGCGGTATAAGCTCGTGGTAAGAATGGGTAATCAGCTACACCAACCCGAATATTGCGATTTAAGTGGCGATGAGGTTCGAATTCATCTATCCATGCTTGAAACTGCTCGAACATCTCTTCTGGTGGACGGTTGCGATCAGTATTGGTTTCAATATAAAGAAGGTTCGAGTCTGAAAAATGATAGATGCGTTGATCATCATTGAGTTTGGATTTTAAAAATGCGCCAAAAGCATGTTCTAATTCTAAACCGACGATATATCCGTGTTGCAGATACATATTGCGCATAAACGGAATATCAATCATGACAAAACGTAGCCGGTCATTGAGCGGTTCGTTAATTAATTCACCAATATGCCACTCTTCAAAACTGCGGCTGCTTTTCTCTAATGATGTAGCCAAACGAGCGTTAAGCATGCGCAAGTTACGTAAGCGCGAGCGTGAATGGGTAAACAGGTTGCTGTTTAGTTCCTCAATCTCATCTTTTTGGCGCTGAATGACATAACCGCGGCGCAGTAGTAACAAGAAAAACAGGGCAGAGGTAATAAAGAGACCAAACGCTATTTTTTGGAACTTACTGTATTCTTGTTTCAGTTTTTTCAGCTGCTGTTCTTGTCCTGCCATATGCAGTGTTTGCTCGACGAACTCTTTCTGCTGACGAAATGCATCTTCACTGATTCGGTTAAGCTTTTCTTGTCTTAACTGAGATAAGTGGTTGTGGTATTTCATATTTTGTAATGCGAGTGCGTATTGCTCTGATTGCTCATAGCCTTGAGACAGTAAAAGGTAAGCTTGTTCTTCCAGCGCTTTGTTACCCAATGCTCGGCTTATTTGTAACCCTTTAATCGCGTATTTGATGACATCATCAGTTTGTTTCTGATGAAACGCCAGACCGGCATTGAGCAAGGCTACTTTTGCTTTTAATAGTGGGATATCACTATAACTTAGGAGCTCTTCAGCACGTTTAAGATATTGGTCGGCTAATGGGTAGTTGTACAACTGCAAATAGGTTGAGGCTAGGGATAGACGTGTTTCGATGACATCGGCAATATCACTGTTGCTGGTTTCATGATCGATCACATTGAAGTAATGAACTAAAGCAAGGTTGAATTTACTTTGCAGAAAGTAGGTGTCTCCCATGCGTTTCAGCACTTTCGCTAACAGCGGTGATTTGTCGTATTTACCATAGAAATCAGCTGCCTGAGAGAGGTGAACTAACGCTTTATCGAGCACTTGTCGTTCGAAAAATAGCCGCCCTAATAGCGCATTGGTTTTGGCTAACATTGCACCCGAATCACTTTCGATTGAATCCCAATACGATTTTAACAATTCGGAAAGCGCTAAATTGTATCTTTCATGGTTTAAGTAATGTTGGCCGACTAATAGGTGATAGTCGATGTTTACACGTGTGGATTTAGCAATGTTTAAATAGGATTTTGCTTGATCAAATAATTTGTCAGCAATGGAAGTTTGGTCAGCTTTAGACGCGACTTCTGCCCGTAACATAGTCAGTTTGTAGTTAACACCAGCGGCGAGTTGGTCAGAGTTTTTGATCTGTTTAAATTGTTTCTCGATCTTATCAATTCGTTCATTGGCATTTGCTGCACTTTCATCATCGAGCCAATGCAGCTTTGCTTGCAACAGTTTGACGTCTAAATGCAGATAGGGAAGTTGATAGTCATGGGTCATTTTTTCCGCATGATCGAGTGTGTCGTATGCTGTGAGGGTATTACCTAAATTAAATTCCGCTTGTGCGAGCAATTGTAATGCGTCAACCGTACTCCCAGGTGTTCTGATTCGTGTATCAGTTTCATCTCTTGCGATGGTATTCGGTGCTTTTTCTGCTTTATCGGTTAAGCGGCGGTTTTGCAAATACTCGCTGGTCAGCTTTTTTGCTTGAGCAGGACTGATATCAATCAATCCTGCGGCTTCATTGAGAGAGGGCGCGGAATAAATGGTCGCGTAGGCTCCACAAGAAAACCATATCAGAAGCAACGTAAAACAAGATTGCCAGCGAGTAAAAGTCATTATGTAATCAGTCCTTTATTGACGAGCTAGACGTTGAGTATTAGCGGGAGTTGCCGTTTCTGTTGAGCGGAATGGGTTGATATCCAGCCCTCCACGACGAGTATAACGAGCATATACCGTCAGTTTGCTTGGCTGACAGAAGCGCATGATATCGGTGAAAATACGTTCTACGCATTGCTCATGAAATTCGTTATGTTCACGAAAAGAAACAATGTAACGCAATAGTGCTTCACGGTCTATTTGCTTGCCGGTGTACTCTATTTCAACACTGCCCCAATCTGGTTGACTGGTAATCAAGCAGTTCGATTTCAATAAATGGCTATGTAATGTTTCGGTAACCGAATCACCGGCTAATGTTGCGCCTTCTAACAATGAGGTGTCGAATTGATAATCGTTGATCTCAATGTCTTGTTCATCGATGCAATCACCGCGCATGGTGGCGATAGGTTGAGCGGTAAAATGTTCAACAGGCATGATTTCAACAGTAACGTTTTCACCGGCACATGCTGATAAATCATTGATCAAAGTGGTTTGTACTTCGTTCCAATCAGCAAAGCGAGTTTGGTTAAAGCTGTTCAGATATAACTTAAACGACTTAGATTCGATCAGATTCGCACTAGTAGCAGGAATAGCAACGTGCCCAAGCGCAACTTGAGGCAGTCCACGTTGGTTTAACCAAGAAAGCTCATACAATGTCCAAATATCACATCCCTGAAATGGAAGAGCCTCACCTAGATGTAGATCATCACGGTTTAGACTCCGCGGGACGGGTTGTAATAGAGTTACATCGTATTGAGTCGCGTACGCGGTTTTTTTCCCAAGTGTTAGACCAGCTAACTCTTTTGCATCTGAATATTTGCTCATTTTTTACTGTTAATTCGATTAGAATACTGAGAATTTTACGCAATCCCTGCGCGTGTGTCATTAACGAGTAGAGGACAAATAACAATGGAGAAGAATATGTCGTCAGCAGATTCGGCTTTATTTTCGTTGAGCCAACGATTTGTTGAGCTATGCCAACAACAAACTGGCCACTTACCACAAGATAATGATTTGGTAGGTTTACCTTCTCCCTGTATTGAAGAAACCACCGATCATAGCGTGTATTGGTTACCTGTTGTGCGCGACTCTCAGGCTGATTTTTCTAATATAGAAGAGGCAATAGAGCTGACGTTACATCCTGATATTGCTTTGTTTTATGGAAGTCAATATAGCGCAGATATCCCCGCTCAGTGGAATAATAACGCGTTGACTTTGTTGCAAGTATGGAGCGATGACGATTTCATTCGGTTACAAGAAAACATTCTTGGACATTTAGTCATGCAAAGGCGTTTGAAACAAAAACCGACGGTATTTATTGCTACGACCGATGATGAAATGCAGGTTGTTTCAATCTGTAATATAAGTGGTGAAGTTATTTTAGAAACGTTGGGAAGTAAAGAACGTCAAGTATTAGCGCCAACGCTGGTGGAATTTTTGACCCAAGTAAATCCTGTGGTGTATTGATATGTATGTAGTAGAGCTTGAATTTGAGTGTTTTGACAACACGACCATTAGTGCCGTTGAAAAATCGATTAATGGCTTGATGGAAGCGTTACGCTTTAATGGCCAGATCCTTGGACGTGAATTTCCTGTTGTTATGGGGGAAGGGGAGTTTTTTGTTCGCGTCGTCTGCCCAGAAAAAGAGAGCTTACATCCTCGTAATCACTCCGATTATGTTCATGTCTGCCTTGAACGATTGAATGATGCTTGCTTACTCGCACCAAAAGTTCGTTTATTAGGCCGAGATATGAATTCAGAGCAAGCTGCTGAGAATATGGCTCCCAGTTGGCAAGTGCTATATACCACTTATGTGCATACTTGTTCACCATTGCGTAGCGGTGAAAACTTATTGCCGATCCCTCTTTACCGCAATAAGCCGACGTTTAATGGTGACCATAAGTCTGTTGTGAAATGGCAAACGGAATGGCAGGCGTGTGATGAAATCCAAATGGCGGGCAGTTGCAAGGCAGAGCATGCTGCGCTGCATGAAATCTGTGATGTAGATAGTGACTTGTTTATTCGTGGTTGGGATATTCGTGGGCGCATTGAGTATTTAACTAAGGTGCCAACGTACTACTATCAGTATCGTGTCGGCGGCAAAAGTTTAGCGGAAGAAAAATCACGCCGTTGCCCTAAATGTGGTGGGGAATGGTTGCTTGATGAACCGCTTCATGACATTTTTCATTTCAAATGCGACAAGTGCCGGATTGTTTCTAATATATCTTGGGATCATTTGAAATAGAGTTCGAGTAAGAGCGAACAAGAGCAAATGGGTTGGCTGGAAGCCAACCCATTATTTCCAAGTAACCTCAAGATGCGATTTCAGTGAGAATGTATTCGCTCTTGTTCAATGCAAAGATGTGCGGATAGAGTGATTCTATGTTGAAAGGGGATGACCATTCTTTCCGTGATAGAGCTTGACCTAGGTGTATTGATGATGCACTCACTCCTGCATCTTGAGAACATTTGGGTATAGGCTATCTACACTGCCAGTCGAGTTGCTTCGAATGTAAGCGCTCACTTGCAATATAATGTAGATACATTCCCGAGGTAACCAGAGTTTCTGGTGCTGGATTCAGCACCACATCATCACCTGATTGCATGTGAGCAATGGCAATGAGCATCGCATTATAGTGTTCTTTAAAGTAGCGAGAAATCTCTGCAACAGATACAGGTTCTATATCTGGTACTTTGAGTGTGTATTGAGTTGCGCCAATATTTGGGCTCAATAACTGGTTTAGTACACGTGACGCACCTGGGTCTTGCATTGAACGTGCTAATAATTCTGCAGCTCGGTTAGTGCTACATTCGATATTTTTGTAGTGTTTATCCAAAAGAGCGGCTTTAGCTGCATCGTTGAAGTAAGCGACAATGTGGCACTCGTCTTTCACTTGGTTTGCTATACTCAACGCCGTAGTTAATGTTCGTTCATCATTTTGATCATAGATAATAACTCGATTGGCTGTATTTAAAGCTAAGCGCTGCTGCTCGCTACTATCTGCAAAACTGCTCACGACAGCAAAGTCGACTTCTTTATATTCTTGTAAAGGGTGGAGCATAGTTTCATCTTCAACAGCGAGTATGATGCGGCCATTTTCGCGTTTTTTATCTGCCAAAATGCAATCCACGAGCGTTTTGGTGTGAGGAACATGCCAGCCGATGATAATCACGTGTTGTTGATAGTGAGCGAAATCTTTCATACCTTTTATATTCCTTTCAATAAAATCTCTAATTTGGCTTGATATTTTTGCAAGAACTACACCAAATAATGCAATGCTAACCGGCATTTGATACCAAGCTAAAAACTGTTGTCCTGCTGTGGTTATTGGTGAGTAATCACCATAACCAACTGTTGAGCCAGTCACATTCATAAAGTAAAAAAAGCGAGGTATTTGAGTTAGCTCGTTTTCTCCTAATGCATTGAATGTTAACCAGCAGATTCCATAGTGAAAGAGTGTCGTAACCAATATTCCTAGCCATGTAACACGCTGCAAATGTAATGCAACGAGTACCGATATGCGTTTGAGTATGTGCATGTATCTATCACCTATTTTTGGTGTTTTTATTTTTCTCTCCCAGAGGTTAATCGAGTATCAATTGCTATCGTATAACCTAAATTTAGGGAACCTTTGCCAACGCAGCGAAGTGTACATGAAAGTGAAAAAGAGGCTCCACTCCCTTATCGAAGTATCCCCAACATGGTGTACTATTTGGAACACACCTCTAGGTTTTACCTGCTGCCATTTTTAATTTTAGACGTAGAATTGCCTTAGTTTCGGTTAACGAATATTATCCGAAAAAAATATTAAAAAGTGATTTATCACACGTTAACGTCAACGGCTAAAAAGAGAGATATTAATGAATATCGAATTGATCAAGAGTAGCTTGTCTGAAGCTTACCCAACATGGAATATTAGCGACAATGATTCATGTTTAGTTATTACTAATCATGATGGTATTACTGCTTACTTAGCAGTGTCTGGTAGTCAAATAGTTGTAGAAACTCTACTATTTCCAGTGAGTAAAGTTAGCGATAAAACTGCATTGAACACATATATCCTTCAAACGCATAAAATTATTCCATTAACAACAGTTGGTTTATCTGAAGTTGATAGTGAATGGTATTATTCAGCGTTTGGTACTTTATCTTCCCAATCAAAATTAGAAAGTGTCCAGATTGAAGTGGAAACATTATTTAATAATGTTGCTGAGCTGATCGGTATGTATGAAGAGTTTTTAATTTAATTGAGAAGGTAACCACAATGTCTGTATTTAAAAAATTATTTTCTGCCTTTAAAGGCGGTATTAATGATGCTGCTGAATCAGTAGTAGATGCAAATCAATTACGTATTCTAGAACAGGAAATTCGCGAAGTTCGTTCTGCTATTCGTGATGCTGATGAAAGTTTGGTATCAATTATGGCTAAGCGTAAAATAGCGGAGAAGAAAGTTTCTGATATTCAATTAAGCATTACTCAATATGAGCAAAATGCTTTGTCAGCAAGTGAAAAGGGTCACCAAGATCTTGCGCTTGAATGTGCTCAGCGAGTCGTTGAACTTACCCAAGAAAAAGATGTTGAGCAGTCTCAGCTCGATGTTTTTCTGCAAGCAGAAAATAAGCTTCGTACCAACGTATCATCGTCCAAATCTAAATTGAAACAACTAGAACAACAGTTGGATTTAGTCAAAGCGACGGGTCAGGTACAAAAAGCCCAAGCCGCTACAAATGCTTCCGTTTATGGAGCCTCCTCAAAAACCTCAACAGCACTGGATTCATTAAATAGAATCAAGGAATTACAATCACAGAAGCAAGCTGAATTGGAAGCTCAAGAAGAGCTACATGACGCTGAGTCTGGTCAAGATTTAGATAAGAAACTGGCAGATGCCGGTATCAATGGCGAACGTTTGGATGCGCAATCTGAACTTGAGCGAATTCTCGGTAAAAAGTAACCAATGATCTGACAGTTGAGGTATTGTGATGAGCTTTTTTAAAGCCTTATCTGGTCTCTTCTCCGGTGATGATAAACAAGACAAGCAACAGGCAAGTATCCCTGAGGTACTTGGCTTACGTCTTGGTGGTGCAATTGAGCTAGATAGTTTAATGCTCAAACTCAATGAAGAGTTCTATACCTTTACGGGGGCTGCAACCATTCAGTTTATTCAGGCTGTCGGAGTCGTAGAATTAGGTGAAAATACACGTTTAGTTCGTTATTACACTGATGACGAAGGGTATATTCAAATTCTACAAGAAGGTAAAAGTGATGCTGGAGTTATTGAAGTTAGCTTATGGTATTTTTTTGATACGAAAGTCGTGGATTATGAACCGGCTTGGAATGAATTATTACAACAAGAACTTATAAATACATCGGCTCAATTAGATGGTGAGACGTTTAATAAATATTGGCAAGATACAAGGCCGGTATTTATGAAGGAAACGACATATAGGCAAAGTGCTGATTTAAATACGACTGATCAGTTCGCCATGCTTTATTCAAGACCTTTAGCTAATGGGCAACATGAAGAACTATTACTCGTGGCAGAAGAAAGGCTCATTAATAAAAATTTTGAACGGTCTTTCGTACGTTCAACAGGTATTCAATTAAAACAAACAGATTTTAAAGCGGTGGCTTAAATGATTGAACTAGCAAGTGAGAAAATGGCAATGGATACATTTATTCATGGCTTAACAAATTTTGGTGCTTATTTCGCTCTATCAATTCTATTTTTAGTGGTTTTTAAAGTTATTTATCTATTTGTTACTCCATACGATGAGTGGAAACTCATTAAAGATAACAAAAATATTGCAGCCGGAATTGCACTCGGTGGCGCAATTATTGGTTATTCAATTGCTATTGCGGGGGCGGCAAGTAACTCTGTGGGGTTAACCGACTTTGCACTTTGGGGGCTAGTCGCTTTAGTTGCTCAAATTTTAGGTTTTACTGTTTTACGTCTGATTGTGATGCCTAAATTGGTTCAACGTATCGAATCTAATGAAGTCGCGGCTGCAACTATTGTTGCTTCTGTCTCTATTGCTATCGGTTTGATGAACTCAGCATGTATGAGTTATTAAGGAGATAGTGATGACAGAGCATAAAATTAAACGCAGCCATAGGACGAGCTTTCCTGCAAAGAAAAAGCAATTGGCCTATTTTGCCATTCCATCCGTCGCTATGGTTGCCCTTACCGGGTGTGGTCCTGAAAAGCCTAAGTTCTCCATTTTTGATGATGAGCAAGCTTGTAAAGATACTAAAGCCGTAAATGCTGCTGAATGTGAAGCGGCTTATCAGAAAGCGGTCAAAGAAGCACAGCGCACGGCGGAGAAATTTTATAAGCAACAAAGTTGTGAAATAAAATATGGCGTAAAAAACTGTATTGCGACTGCTGACGATAAAGGGTTTATGCCTAAAATGTCGTCCTTTATTTATACCCATATTGATAGTGATGAGGTCGCTGAATATTTTGGATTTTCTCCTTACTGGGAACATATTTATGCTCAGCCGCTTTTTTCTGAGGTCAATGAATATCAGCAAGATGCACCAAAGCAATTAGTATTGGCTAATGGTGATGCAATTGGGTTAGACCAAGATACAAAATCACTAAAATATGCACTGCCAAAAGATTACCTTAAACGGTTTCCTACGGTAAAACTGGGAGAAGTTCTGGTCAGCTATAACGGTCAACAAGATGTGGTGTCCGTACAAAAAGATGATCAGCATACTGGCAATATGTTTAATACATTTGCGGCGGGCTATTTAGTTAGCCGAATTATCGATCATCATCGTTATCGTCAGCGCGATCGTGACCGTGATAATGATTATTACACAACGTCCTCTTCATCTTCTTGGGGGGGAGGAAGCAGTTCCAGTTCTCACTATTCGAAATCAAGTAGCAGCTATAAGTCGAGCTCTTCTTATTCTTCTAAATCTAGTTATTCAACCAGCTCTCGTGGTGGGTGGGGCTCGACATCGTCAAGTCGCTCATCTTGGGGTGGGTAATCGGTCTTTGCAAGAGAGGAATTGAATATGTTTCAAATTGCTACCGCACCAAGATTTGATTGGAAGGAAACAGCTAGGCAGTATGGTTTTGGCTTTCATACCATTGATGGCGAACCTTATTGGACTGAAGATCATTACTATCAATTTAGTTTACAACAGATTGAGAATGATCTTGAAGATCCAACAGAAGAGCTTCATCAAATGAGTTTGAAAGCGGTTGAACGTGTGGTGAATAGCGATGAATTACTCCGTAAGTTTCAAATTCCTGAATTGATGTGGCCTTTAGTTCGCCGTTCATGGCAGCGTCGCGAACCTTCTTTGTATAGCCGGTTGGATTTTGCTTATGATGGAAAATCACCAGCAAAGTTGTTGGAGTTTAATAGTGATACACCTACGTCGGTATTCGAACTTGGCTTATTTAGTTGGGTATGGTTAGAGCAAAAAGTTGATCGGGGTGAAGTGCCTCGCCATGCTGACCAGTTTAATTTGTTGCAAGATCTACTGGTAGCGCGCTTTCGCCAGTTTAAAACAGAACTAAAAGATAATGTGCTGCACTTTTGTTGCTGTAAAGATACAGATGAGGACCGGGGTACGGTTCAGTACTTGCAAGATTGTGCAGAGGAGGCTGGCTTAGAAACTGCATTTGTGTATGTTGAGGATATTGGCATTAGCACTTGTGGCCAGCACTTTACTGATTTAAACGATAAATCGATTGATGCGATGTTCAAACTTTATCCTTGGGAATTTATGTTACGCGAGGAATTTAGTCAGTATCTACATACGGCTGAGGTACAGTGGTTTGAACCTTTATGGAAGTGTATTACTTCGAATAAGGCGTTGTTGCCGTTATTGTGGGACATGTTTCCTAATCATCCTAACCTACTTGAGGCGTATTTTGAGGATGACCCAAGAGCTAAACACATGACTCATTACGTACGAAAGCCGATATTTAGTCGAGAGGGCAGTAATGTTTCGATTCATTTTGGCGATGAAATGGTAGAGGAAGTCGCTGGGCCTTATGGTGAAGAAGGCTATATTGTTCAGGCTTATCATTCGTTACCGAGGTTTAATGAGCATCATGTATTAATCGGCAGCTGGCTGGTGGATGATAAAGCAGCTGGAATTACGATTCGTGAGGATATTGGACGTATCACCAAGGATACCTCATTATTTGTTCCTCACATTATTGGATAATATTGCCTATGACTTCCAATATGCAGGATTCAGAGTTTTATCAATGAGTTTGGATAAGCTTAATCACGAAAAGGAATGGCCATTCCCTATCAACGTGGTATGACTTGGATATTAAAAGACATAAATTAGGTAATAAAAAAGGTTAGCAAGTGCTAACAGTTTACCACGACAGGTCGATTCTGAAATAAATCTGGAAAGGTATGTGTGATAAGGCTTCTCAGCCATTTCAAGAAAAACAGTAGTTTTTGACTATTTTCCCTAAAACTCGAATTTTTAGAATACCAATTTCCAGATAATTTGTCACTTCCCAAAAGGCGAGGCTCAAGGTATGGTGGGCTGATGGATAGCGCCACCAAACTCATTTATGCCCCAAAATCGTTTAACACGAGCTTCTTGACCACGTTCTCATGTCAGTTCTTGACCTACTTTCCCTAATAGCAGATTATGAACCCAGTTGTTTAAGTGCAACTATACAGACATATTCTGTAATTTATGAGAGGAAAGATAAGACCTATAGAACAGTATATTGTTGCTATGGTGTCGAATTTCCTAAAAATATTATAAAGACAATGTCTGCTGAAAAGACACTGTTAGGCTAATAATCACATCTTGAAGTTCAGAGGGCTTATGGCTGATATTGTTGAAGAAATGGATATATATTATGAGACCCTCAATGAACGCCCAGATCTTGGATGGTTCCTACAGGGGCACATGGTTGTTGAGTTCATGCTTAGAAAGCGCTTGAGTGAACGGAACCCTGAACTTGCACATCAGCTAAGAAAGGCTAGCTTTTTTAGTATTCTCAAAGCAGCTCTCAATAACGATATAGTTAGTCAAATTGCATATGACGTACTTAGCCAAATAAACAGCATTAGAAACAAATACGCACATGAACTTAGCTATCGTCCTACATTAGAAGAATGGATAGGCCTGTGGTCTTCAGCTCAAAATGCGTTTTCTGATATGACGGATGGCATCGAACAGGGCTTAGCAGAATTAGAGTCTGTTCAAAGGCTTGAGGACGCGAATAGATTTAGCTTAAATGAACTTTTTGTTCAAATCTGTCATGACATTTAAGGCATTAGCCTGACAAAGCAAATCAATGGACGCTTAACGCTTGGGTGTTTGTGGTTTAAAGGTTTTTTTGTTGCGGCATTGGTGTTAGCGCCACTGTTTGCGGCGTTAGGAGTAAAAGAATGACTGATACTTGGGAAGGACGAGTCCGCCCAAAAATTGAGCATGTTACTTCATTATTTGAAAATGAAGTATTAGGTGCATTTATGTCTGGTCACCTAGTTCTTGAATCAATACTTGTTCTGATGCTCGAGTCTAACCCCAAAGACTGTGATAACGGGCGTTATTTTGAGTGGAGCTTTCGAAGGAAAGTTGATGCTTCTGAAGCTAGAGGAATTATTGATCAGCACACAGCAGAGTTTTTGCGTGGCGTGAATAACATTCGAAATCGTTTGGCTCACAAACTTGATATACCTATAACTTTTGATGAAGCCTTTGAGTTAGCCGAATTAGCTGCTGCCGGTGGTATCGATTTTTCTGATAGCACTATCTACTTGGACCGAGAAAAATCAGAGCAGTGGTATGGTATTGAGGGCATAGTTCAGGAAGTATTTCAGAATGCGGCTCAAGACCTATTGTTTCTTTTGGATGATGACAGATTCATTAACGACTTTGTCAGCCAGTAAAACTCCATACAAGTCGCAGCAATTGACAAAAATACATGTCACGAATTTTGGTACCCAGAATATAGCGCCATATATTTTTGCAACTGTGCTCATTCGTTAAATACCCAAGGAAGCTCGTGGATATTCTAAATAATCGAGAAATTGCAATTGCGTTATGGCTTCTGGTCATTTCGATTTACATTATTTCTTCATCGAAAATGGCAGAAGTCAGAAATGCCTTCAAAGGCGTCCTAGCAGCTTTATTTGTTAGACAAATAATGACGGTTCTGTGTTTGATGGTTACTTACATGGCAATTGTTATTTACTGGCTTTCTGAGTTGGAACTATGGAATTTAGAACAGCTAAAAAATACTGTTTTTTGGTGCGTATCTGTTGGTTTCATGTCGCTATATAAGCTTGAACAAATCAAACAAAATAAACGTTTTTTCAAGTACTCAGTTTTAGATAACTTGAAACTACTAGCGATTCTTCAATTTGTCGTTGGTGTATACACTTTCTCTCTTTCAGTCGAGGTTCTGCTAGTTCCTGTTTTAGCATTATTGGGAGCTATGATAGCGATTGCTGAAACCGACAAAAAACATCATCAGGTAAAGCTTATTCTAGGATATTGCCTATCCTCTTTCGGGGTAGTCTTAATCGTTTACACTTTATACATGTTAATGACCGATTTTAGTGAGTTTGGGAAAGAAAAAACAGCATACGACTTCTTTGTTCCACCATTGCTGACATTCTGTTACTTACCATTCGTTTTCTTTATGTTGGTTTATTCAACATATGAGCAAGCCTTTCTTCGTCTAAGGTTTTCAATAAAGAGTCGGTTCCATAGAGCTATGGCTAAAATCTATGCATTTATATTGTTTAATGTTCGGCTCAGTCTAGTTGAGCGGTGGTCATTTCAAGTCGCCCAAGCAAACATAGAATCACACTCGGATCTGATTGATACCTTTAAATATATATTTAAAGTGAGATATTCTGAGAAAAATCCAAAAGAAGTACCAAAAGAGCAAGGTTGGAGCCCTTTCAAAGCCAAAGAATTTCTCGTAAACGAAGGGTTGAGTACTGGATTCTACAATAGATCTTTCGAAGAAGAATGGTTTGCATCATCCCCTATGAAAGAATTTGGCGATGGTATTATCCCTGATAATATCGCTTATTATGTTGAAGGTTCTGAAGACGTTGCAAAAGTACTGAAGCTTAAAGTGAACGTGAATGACTCTTCCAGAACCTATCAGGCATGTGAAAAGTTAGAAGCGATGGCAGAAGCTTTGAGTATCTCTAGTTTAAGTCGACCTTTATCCGATGAGATGAAAAGTGCTATTTCCAGTTGCAATTCATATTCTGAGAAAGTTGAGGATAAAACAATCGCCTTGGTTGTAGAGCATTGGCTAAATCATCAGTTGAATGGGTTTGATCTCAAACTCCTGATATCAAGTATTTAACAAAGCGCTGCTACGGAAAATTTACTCGCTGGCGCTCCCAAATTTTCACAGAGCGCGGCGTTATGCTCTAATCGCAGGAGGTAAGATTAGTGGAACATCCAAAATTATTCATTTCGTATTGCTGGTCAACTCCAGAACACGAGCAGTGGGTTATCGATATAGCAACGGAGCTCACTGATTCAGGTGTACATGTGATTTTAGATAAATGGGATTTAAAAGAAGGTCATGATGCATTTGCATTTATGGAAAAGATGGTCACAGATCCATCTGTTAAAAAGGTAGTGATGATTTGTGATGAGTCTTACGCTTCTCGTGCTGATGGGCGTTCTGGTGGTGTGGGTACAGAGACTCAAATTATTTCTCGTGAGGTTTATGAGGATCAAGAACAAGATAAGTTTGTCGCGATTATTCCGAGCCGTGATGAAAATGGGCATGCTTTCCTTCCTGCTTATTATAAATCGAGGATTTATATTGATCTTAGTGAACCTGATAAGTATTCCGAGAACTTTGAAAGACTTCTTCGCTGGATCTATGACAAGCCTCTATACACTCGACCTGAAATAGGGACCCCCCCAGTTTTTCTAGAAGAGACAGACGCAGTTTCTTTAGGTACATCAACTACTCAAAAACGAGCTTTATCAGCTATTAAAGAGGGGAAATCTTTTGCGTCAGGAGCACTCGACGAGTATTTGCAAACATTTTCTTCAAATCTTGAGCGGTTTAGAATAACTGAAGTTCAAAGTGAATTTGATGATTCTGTTGTAAAAAATATCGATAATTTTTTGCCTTTTCGTAATGAATATATATCAATAATTCTTTCAATTTCTCAATATTCTGCAACTGAGGAAAATATTCACAAAATCCATCGATTTTTTGAATCTTTGCTTCCATACATGGATAAGCCTAGCGACGTTACCTCATGGAAAGACACTGATTTTGATAATTTTAAGTTTATTATCCATGAGTTGTTCTTATACACAGTTGCCATACTTCTTAAAAATGAATTATTCGGACTAACTGGTAAGTTATTATCTCAGCAGTACTATATAGAGGGTAAAGTCCAATATGGGCAATCAGCAATGTGCGGGTATTACGTATTTAGAGAGTATATAAAATCTTTAGAACATAGAAACAAACGATTAAAACTAAACCGTTTGTCGGTTCATGCAGATTTACTTAAGGAACGTGTAAAAGGTTCCGGATTAGATTTTAAGCATTTGATGCAGGCTGATTTTTTGTTGTTCATTCGGGCTGATTTGCATAAGGACAACTATTACACTGACTGGTTTCCAGATACGCTTTTATATTTGGGACATTTTAATAATTCATTTGAAATATTTGCTAGGTCTTCATCTTCAGCATATTTTGAGAAAGTTAAAGAGGCTTTAGGCATAAGCGATATTAGTAAATTAAGTGATTTGTTGGAAGACTATGCAAAACATCCTCAAAATCTACCACGTTGGCTACATCATTCGTTTAGTCCCAAAGCTTTACTTGGTTATGAGCACTTATCAACACGAGCATAACATTAGGCGAATAGAGTAAGTTGATTATGAATGATGTTTCTTTAGCTATTGCTAGAAATATGTTTCATCTGCAAATTCATGAAGCAGATGGTCAAAGATTTGAGGATCTTTTCTCAAAAATAATGGGCTATAAAAGCCGTGATTTTCAACCTGTAAAGCCACATGGGAACATTGGTGACCGTAAAAATGATGGTTGGATACAAAGTGAAAATACTTATTTCCAAGTTTATGCCCCTTCAAATATTGAAAAAAGCATCAACGATGCAGTAAATAAACTTGAAACTGACCTTGAGGGGTTACTCAAACAATGGAATGAGTTATGTCCTGTTAAAAATTTTTACTTTGTATTAAATGACAAGTACAAAGGTGCTCCTCCTCAGTTGCAACAAAAAATGCTTTCTTTAAAGTCAAAATTTGGGTTGGAAAAAACAGGTGTTTTGGTTGCTAAAGATCTTGAATTTGACCTTTTTGATTTACGCAGTGACATTATTCTCTCTGTTGTTGGCCATTTGCCACATATAAACAATGAGGAGTATATGTTTGTTTCTGGTTTCACTTGTTTTATTACTGCGTGGATAGATTTCGAGAAAGTTGGTCGTAAAAAGCTACAGCAAATAGCAACAACTACAAATAGACGCCCAATAGTTGGTAAATTTTTAATAAAAGAGCTTAATACACTGGGTTTGGTAAGTACCAATGATGCTGATTTTCTGGGTCAAATGGCAGATAAGCGAAATCGTTTAGTTCATGGTGATTCGTTAGATATACCTAAAAAATCTGATATTGATGACTTGGTAGCAATAACAGAGCGCCTATAAAATTAGCCATATAAACGTCTAAGACCTCAACATACTTTTCCTAATCTGACAGAAACGATTTAGAACAATAGTTCTAGCTCATTTCTGTCCAAAAGTGAGCTAGGGAAGAAATGGCAGTCGTGTGGAGTGTTTGGTAGCCTACATCAATATAATAGTGGGCTACTGGTGGATTACTTGATTGGCACGACCTGACTTCTTTTCTGCCTAGAAAGCTCCTCCCGAAGCTCTGCATTTTCATGCTCCAACTCATCCACACGAGTTAACGCCTGAACTAGCTTATCATTCAAGTGATGCTGCGCAGCCGCAAATAAGGCTAACTTCTCTCGCTCCGTCTCATACTTAGCCTTGTAGTTATCCTTGATACGCTTTTGCTCTTTGAGCTTAGTGCGCACGGTCTGGATCTCTGGCCGGATTATTTCACCGTTGCCTGCCGCGATTTCAACTTTAGTCTGTTTAACCTTATCAACAAACTCGGGGTAGTAATAGCCACTGCCGTTGCCCAGGTTCGCTTCCTCCTCAACAGCGCGTACACTGAGCTTGCGATGGGCAGGGATACGCTTAGGCTTACCCTGTTTAATGCGTTCTAGAGCCCCTTCAAGCGCTAGTAATGTGTTTTCGCTCTTACTCATGAGTTCGCTACCTTTAAGTCAGGTTCGAAAGGGGTAAATGGCAGTTCAAAATCAGCCATCACTATCTCTGCGGCTCTTACTTGGGTGATGTAGTGGCTACGCTCACTCACCGAAATATCTTCGTCGGATTCCATGTAAGCAACCAAACTGTTGTGCTTTTTCTGCCACCACCGAGCTTGTTCCTCATCAATGATGCTGCTGCCTGAGCCGCAATCGACACAGAATTGAGGCATGACCACACCATCCATATCGCAATTGTATCCATTTTTACAATAGCTATGAGTCGAGCCATGCAGGGTGAGCTTACCATCCTTGACGGCTTTGTAGATGACATCCCACGAACTGTAGATGGTTGGGACATCTCCTCGCATTTGCATGATCGCTTTGCCATGTGAGCCTGATAATTTTTCATTAGAGTGCCACTGTTTGAAGATTTTATTTGCCGTGGTTTCAGCGTTAATGTCCTCAAGCATGGACTGGATTTTTTCATCCACAACAAGGCTTCGATAACTGGCTAGCTTGCCACCGTTGGTGTACCACTCGGTCATAGCAAGATATAGGTGCTTGAACTGCTGTTTGAGAGCGACCATTGTGCCAAAACGGTTCTTAATACAATAGAATGCCAAAGAGCGCCTAAATTGGTGTGTAGTCATGTGCCAAGGCTTACCGACTAGGACATACTTTTTAACCCTCCCATGTGATTGAGGGTTAGAATCTAGGCATTCTTGGTAGTCTTCCTCTGTCACAATAAAATTGAATTTCTTGCAGAATATCTGAAGACGTGCATGCCAGAATGAGATTAATGTGGGTGGTTTAGAGCGAACTGACTGGTTAACCCAAAGAGTGTTTGTGTACTTTTTATCTGGATAGGTAACTTCTTGTCGCCACCTTTCAGTTAGCGTTGTCATGAGTTCAATTGCGATCTTAGATGAACTGGCTGTTACCCATGTTTCTCGTTTTTCACCCAACTTAAAGGTGTGTGATTGGAGCATATGATACTCACGACCTTCAAAAGTATCCTTGTAATAGCTATTTGGCGTGAGCTTATCTAACTCTGAATCACGCATACCACTAAAACCGCCACACACGATGTAGCTTGCATTGATTAACTGCTCTCGATATCGCTTAAATTCCGAGCTATTGGCAAGTGGTATGTTCGGCAGTTTTTGTGCAAGAGGCGAAATAATATCACTTGGGTTTCGAGGTTTGTTTTCACGTATATAAGCAGCACGTATATTTTTATTTATTTCGCCATTAGCCGACATAAAGGGGAAGCTTTCACCACTCGCCACCTTTTCATTGAGGCGTCGATAACCTTCACGGTGTTCTCTTGAAGTTCACTCTCGACTTGAGCAATTAGCTTCCTATTAGGGTGTGCTTCCTCAATCAGTTCAATCGCTTTGCCATAAATAGCATCGCACAAACGCTCTGGAATGGTCAGTGTTTGTTGTGCCTCTAACTGAATTAATCTTCTAGCAACAACGTCGGGCTTTAAAGGTCCAAGAAACTCATGCTTAACTTTATGCCACGCTGTATCTCTAATGATTGAATTGATAGAGACAACACATGACCTTATTGAAGATTGAGAGTATGGTTTTTCAACCAAATACCCTTCAAAGTTAGTCCAATTTGATGATTTCGAAAGAGCACTTATAGAATCAAAGCCTTGCTCTACCAAATGACTGTAAAGCATGCTCGTATATTTGAGCCTTGAAAGTATACTACTAAACTTCAAAGCCTTACGCTGTTTTGGACCTTTATTGAATAACCAACCGTAGGTAAAAAGTTTCAACTCTCGCTGTAAGTCTTTATTGTTATTGAATTGATTGAAATTAAGAGTGTTCTTATGCTCACTTTTGTTTCGTGAAAACGCAAAGCAATACCAAGCGCTATCACCGAAGTAGGCTGTTACCTTGCCTGATTCATCCTTGCAGACAACAACCTTATCAAGCTCATCAAAACGTTCTTCATGATAGAGCGTGACCACATCGGCTTCTTCTACTTTATGCTGCTCTGGGAACCTATCTAAATATAAGTGCTGATCTAGCATTACACGCTCTCCTGTTGACGATTAGGGATTAAGAAAAGAATGGATTCAGGCTCATTCCACTCTGGGTGAAGCCCTTCATCATTTAGTTTTTCTTCAGCTTGTTTTAAGATTTTAGAATTGATCTCGGGAAGAATTTTAGAATCTATAAACACTATGACTTGTTCAAAATTCTTGCGGTAATGGTGAGCATCCAAATGTAGGTACAGCGACTCTTCAATGCACGCCCTAAATGACAGCAAGCACCAAATATCCGCAACGGATTGAACGATAACTTGATAAGGACAACCAAAACACGCCAATAAATCTGCACAAGCCAATCGCTCTCCATCCTTAGCTAACCCATGCTTCAGCGCCTTTTTGGTGTGCTTTTCTGACTTACTACCAAAAGGGTCACTACAACTGCCACCATTAGATGTGCGGCTGAGATTTGGTATTTCAATCGCATTCTCTTTTTCAATCACAAGCACATCAATACCAAGGTTTTCTTGTGCTTCCTTGGGGGATACGCCTTGTTTTATTTGTTCTTCAAGAATGGAGAAAGTGTCTTGCAGCATCCCATTGTTACTGTGTTTATTGCCTTCACTGTAACTCTTTTTTCGAGTATTGGATGTATTCCCAAGCATGATGTTATTTACGATTTCCCCCTGATGATAAGTGGTTAATCGTGCGCCTGTTTCACGAAAACGACTTATCATAGGACGTAATCGTCGCCCCGTTTGATCGTTGAAAGTGAAGTACCTTTCCACCCAACGTGTAAGGAAAGTATTTAAGGTATTCCTTTTGAGAGGCTGTACTTTTTTCATGGCAATAGTTTGCAGTAGTAGGGCATCTTCCCCAGTAGAAATTAATCGTGAAGCCTCAAGTAAATTATCAAAAAAGTCCATCGAATATTTTGGGATTTCTAGTTCGTGTTCACCCATTTCAACGCGAATGGTTTTAAACGCTCTTCGTTTAAATGCTGGCATCGTATACCATACCTCACCAATGGTGGTTGAAGCGTTCTCTGGTTGCTTTAACTTGAACAAATCACTTGTGTTTGCGTAGGTGTAATACCCCATTAGATATGTAGCAGCGGACATCATCTTGGAGATAGCTGCACATAATTTGTATTCACATCCTTTCCAGTGAAAGGTCATGGTTGGTATGTTCCGATACGCCTGAATATGTTTCTCAGGATTATCTATAAACTGTTGATGCGTTTGCTTAAATAATGCTCTCAAAAAAGGGAGTATTTGCTTTAAGTCACTTCGAGTGTAGGCTTCAAAAGGTTCGGCATCATCATTATATCGCGTAGCAATATTATCAAAATACGAGTGGGGTAAATCTAGATATTGAGTAAAGATGACCTGCAATAATGCGTGGCTTGTTCTATAGGTTGAGTTTTTGATTTGCCCTAGCATGACACGCTCATCTTCAAAATTCATATAGCCTTCGATTGATGATTGAGTAAAGGTTTCAACATCCCTCTTGTCACACCACCGAATGTATTGAGATAACTTTACGAAATAGCCGTATAGCTTTTCATGGCTACCACCTTCCTCGATAATTTCGTCATATCGAGCTTTTATTTGATGAATAAAGTCTTTCCTATCGGCATCTTTAAACTTTTTACTTTTCTTTAAATCTTCAGTAGATGGAAGGTTTTTTATCAATAAACGATTAAAATCAACTAGTTTTTTACCGTCTATCGTCAACTGAATACACAAGTCGGGATTCCACTTAGGACGGTGCGTGACGTTACTCATTCTCACCCTCCCAAACTTCATGCATGATACTGTCTAATATGCCAAATTTAACCTTGAAGACTTCTTTACGTTTGAGGTAGCGCAAATATTTCAAAGTGGTTGATTCGTTTTTATGTCCCATCCACCCCATAAGTAGCTCCATGCATTCCACGACAGGTAAGCCAGCCTCAAGAAGGTCATTGAGGCGATATGTGGCATACGTTGAACGAAAATCATGAAAACGATGTTCAAAAGCTGGGGTCGTTTGTTTGATTGTCGCTCTTAGCTCCCTCCACCTAGCTTCAATGGACTTAGGTGATACAGGGTTGCCTTGCTCACTCACAAACAAGGGTTCATGATTTAAGCAAAACTCTAGTGCTTCAACGGTTTCGTAGCTTAATCCCTTTGCTGATTCTTCTAGGTTATCGAGCTTGGTATTTAGCTTGATAACTCGTTTCAAACGTCGCTCAGAAGTACGATAAACGTCTAGTTTGTCGAGCAAAGTCTTCGATATTTCAATCGTCCTCTCTTTGCTGTATTTCGTTTGAACACCATTTCGTTGAGGTGAAACCGCTATCTCATAACGATGCACAGATTCAGTAAGTGGTTTTGCAATATTGAGAGCATCAAGTGTTAGTGTGGCAACCTCTTGAATTCGGAGTCCAGTATCAATGGAGATTAAAATTTGAAGCCCTAGTTCTTCGGATGCTACAGGTAGATAGGTGGTCAGTGTCGATAACGCATCCTGACTTAATGGCGTTAAGGGGCGAATGTTTTTGCTGTCACTGTCTCGTGGTACTTTGATTCTTAAATCACTAGTTTCAATGATGGAGTTTGGAGCAATATGAGCCAGCATATCGGTTCGCTTAATTGATATGAACTCCATTCTAAAGGGCGCTTCTTTCTCATTTTTAATCTTTAGATAACCATCATGCATCAACCACTTATAGTAATTAACTACTTGGTTCATACGTACACTTGCTGTGGAATGAGCAAGCTTTCCCTTTTTTATTAACTTCAATAAATGGGATCGAAATAAGTAAGTTGGCTTTAAACGCTTAACTGGTGGGAACATATCCCATTGAAGGTTTTCATCCTCAAGAAACTGATAGTAGTCCTTTAAAGCTTGAGCGCAGGGTTGTAAGTCTATCGCTTTCTTGATTGCCTTTTGATAGAAGAAGTAGCTATTGGCTTGGTGATTAAATTCACCATGTTCGGAATAAAGCGTTGGCAGTGAACCAATGTTATCAGTGGTAGGTGTAACAGAACATTGCCCATTACTTATAGAGAGATTTGTTTCTTTAAAAACATCACTAGATCTGATTAAAAACGCCATAAAATCCTCACGGAAAACACTGGCTATACATACAGCATAGCCAGCAATGAATTATTTTCCAGATTTATTTATGTGTGTAAGATGCTTTTCCTACATCGACCTGTCATAGTAACCTTTTTTACTATTTGGCAGAAGCGATTTGGGAAACAACAAGTCGCTTGTGGCACCTTAATTCCTGTCAGGGAAATAGGATTACCAACCTTTAACGATACCGCCAAATGCTTTTTGCGCAGCTTGGTAAACTTCGTCAGTTTGGTAAGCTTTCACAAATGTTTTTACGTTTTTATTGTTCACGTTGTCTTGACGAGCAACGATTAGGTTCACATATGGTGAATCTTTGTCTTCAACGAAAATACCATCTTTGTTCGGTGTTAGGTTGATAGAACTTGCAAACGTGTTGTTGATGATTGCTACAGTTACATCGTCTAATGAACGAGGAAGTTGTGACGCGTCTAGCTCAACAATTTCAAGGTTTTTAGGGTTTGATACGATATCACGAGTAGTCGCGTTAAGATCTGCGCCATCGCGTAGCTTGATCAGACCTTGTTTTTCTAGCAGCATTAAAGAACGACCTAGGTTGGTTGGATCGTTAGGTACTGCAATACGGTCACCGTCTTTGATTTCAGAAACAGATTTGATTTTGTTTGAGTAACCAGCAATTGGATAAACAAATGTGTTACCTGCAATCGCTAGTTTATAACCACGGCTTTCCATTTGTTGATCTAGGTATGGTTTGTGTTGGAATGCATTCGCATCAATTGAACCATCGGCTAGAGCCGCATTAGGTGTTACGTAGTCGGTAAAAGTAACCAGTTCAACATCTAAGTTGTATTTTTCTTTGGCGATTTTCTTCGCTACTTCAGCAACTTGTGCTTCAGCACCCGCGATAACCCCAACTTTAATTTTGTTTTGGTCTGCTGTTTTGTCGCCACAACCGGATAGCACAAGTGTAGATGCTACTGCTGCGACTGCTAATAAAGCTTTAACGCTAAATTTCATTCCTGTTCTCCTGTTAAGATTTTTATTTTTAACTTTATACTTATTTTATACCTGAGCATGAGTCATGCTCAGGCTTTTTAATATTATCGATGATCTACTCGGTGTACTAAGGCATCACCGATTGACTGAATGATTTGCACTAAGATAATCAATAGCACCACAGTCACCGCCATAATAACGACATCGTAACGGTAGAAACCGTAGCGAATTGCAACGTCACCAAGGCCACCGCCGCCCACTGTTCCCGCCATTGCTGAATAGCTCACTAATGTGACTAGCGTTACAGTTACGGTGTTAACAATTGTCGGTAGTGCTTCAGGGATCAGTACCTTACGAATAATTTGAAGTGGGCTTGCTCCCATTGATTGTGCCGCTTCAATCAGACCTGCGGGTACTTCCATCATTGCCCCTTCAATTAAGCGAGCAACAAATGGAATTGCACCGATGGTCAGAGGGACAATCGCTGCGGTGGTGCCGATAAAGGTACCGACAACCATTTTAGTGACAGGAATAATCGCTACCATTAAAACCAAGAATGGCACTGAGCGACCAATGTTTACAATTGCGCCTAACACGTTGTTTAGTGCAGGGTTAGAAAGTAGACCACCCTTTTTAGTCGTGTGTAAAACGACACCAAGTGGAATGCCAACAGCAAAGCCAACAATCCCTGATACCGCTACCATATAAATTGTTTGCCATGTTGCTTTTAAAATCAGGTCACTGTTGAGTGATACCCATGATGCTAGTTCATGAAACATAACCAAGTACCTCAACTTTTACTTTGTTGTCGCGAATGTATTGAATAGCAGCTTGGGTGTCAGCCGGCTGGCCAAGAATTTCTGCTACCATCATGCCGAATTTAACCCCGCCTGCGTAATCTAAATCTGAGTTTAGAATGCTGACATCAATATTAAATTCGCGAGATACTTGTGAGACGACTGGCGCGTCAACACTTGCGCCGGTGAACTCAAGTCGAACCAATGGGTGTGTTCCTTCAACTTGTTGTTCTTTCAAGCGGTTTTCATAATCTTCTGGAATAGAAAGATCCAGTGTCGAGCGAATGAATTCGTGTGCAAGTTCTGTTTTCGGATATGCAAAGATATCGCCTACAGTGCCTTTTTCTACCAATTCACCACCACCGATGATTGCCACTTCGTGACAGATGCTTTTAACCACATCCATTTCGTGTGTGATCAAGAGCATCGTAATATTAAGGCGGCGGTTAATTTCTTTTAATAGTTCTAAAATTGATTGAGTGGTTGCAGGGTCTAGCGCACTGGTTGCTTCATCACAAAGTAAAACTTTAGGATCTGAGGCCAGTGCACGTGCAATCGCCACACGCTGTTTTTGACCACCACTTAAATTCGCAGGGTAGGTATCTTTTTTATCCGCCAAACCGACAAGATCAAGCAACTGAGAGACTTTCTCTTGGATGTGGTTGTCATCTTTTCCTGCAAGCTCAAGAGGTAATGCAATATTAGCAAATACGGTACGAGAAGCGAGTAGGTTGAAGTGTTGGAATATCATGCCGATATTGCGACGAGCGTGTGAAAGCTCTTTTGATGATAGCTGAGTTAAATCTGTACCATCTACGACAACAGAACCAGAGGTTGGACGCTCTAGCATATTCACACAACGGATCAGTGTACTTTTCCCTGCACCTGAAGAGCCGATTACACCAAAGATAGTGCCTTGTGGTATTTGAAGGTCAATATTCTTAAGAGCATGAATTTCCTTTTCACCCTGGTAGAATACCTTGTTGACATTAGTTATTTGAATCATTCGAAAACCTGTGCAGGGAAATACTTAAGTTACCCCATTTTTTCTGTAGTCTTTTCGACCCACAGAGTAATGTATTTGTGACTTCTATTATGGATGATGATGCTATGGTTTCTGACCTTTCAAGTCAATAGATATTTTTACGTCTAGACGTCTAAATAGTGAAAATGTCAGAACTGAATGGAATGAGATATTGATGAAAGCAATAAGTTATCTTTATAACCCCAAATAACCTTGATATGCAGGATTCAAAGCTCAATCAACGGATATAGATCAAGCCCTATCACGGAAGGAATGAGCATTGTGTTTTCGTGTGATTGTCTACCTCAAGATTCCAATATCATCCTCGTGTAGGAATAGTTTTATCGTTTAAGAATGACTATGAATTATCTAACATTGGATTTTTTGATGCTATTCTGAAATCTGTATCTTGATGCTACTTGAGTATAGAATACCTCTATTCACATGCATTCATCTCTATTCGTTATCTCAGCGCTGGCGCTTGAGATTAATCGGTAGTTTAACACAGCTCGTAAGTGAGAGTAATTTTGGCTAAACCTGCGGTATTTTTGGACCGTGATGGCGTGATTAACGTCGATCATGGTTACGTACATGATGAACACGATTTTGAGTTTATCGATGGAGTTTTTGAAGCTACAAAAGCTTTGCAAGATATGGGCTACCTTCTTGTGTTAGTGACTAATCAGGCAGGTATTGCACGTGGATTGTATAGTGAAGATCGCTTTCTTTCACTGACGCAGTGGATGGATTGGAACTTCGAAGATCATGGTGTCGAGTTTGATGGTATCTATTATTGTCCACATCATCTTGAACATGGGATTGGAGAGTATAAGCAAGATTGTGATTGTCGGAAACCAAAACCAGGCATGTTTATTGATGCGCGTAATTTCCTAAAAATAGACATGGAAAACTCGGTTATGGTTGGTGATAAAGCTGAAGATTTGATGGCAGCAGAAGCGGCAGGAGTCGGAACTAAAATTTTAGTTCGTACCGGAAAGCCTGTGACTGAGAAAGGTGAAGCGCTGGCATCGATAGTATTGGATAGTATTGCGGATGTGCCTGCGTATTTGAAAAAATAGCCATGACGTACGTCATCATTATAAAAAGGTTGCGAATGCAGCCTTTTTTGTTGGCTATGTATGGGCAAATAAATCACTGTTATAAGTTAAGTGCGAAAATGCAAAAAGCCAGCTCAATGAGCTGGCTTTCTAATATGGTGGAGGGGGACGGATTCGAACCATCGAAGGCGGAGCCGGCAGATTTACAGTCTGCTCCCTTTGGCCACTCGGGAACCCCTCCAGGGGATTTTTATACTTAATTGAGGTTTTCCCAACACATTCAATCAAGTGTTTCTCATAAGAGAAGAATATGGTGGAGGGGGACGGATTCGAACCATCGAAGGCGGAGCCGGCAGATTTACAGTCTGCTCCCTTTGGCCACTCGGGAACCCCTCCAGGGCTTTTTATACTTAATTGAGGTTTTCCCAACACGTTCAATCAAGTGTTTCTCATAAGAGAAGAATATGGTGGAGGGGGACGGATTCGAACCATCGAAGGCGGAGCCGGCAGATTTACAGTCTGCTCCCTTTGGCCACTCGGGAACCCCTCCAGGGCTTTTTATACTTAATTGAGGTTTTCCCAACACGTTCAATCAAGTGTTTCTCATAAGAGAAGAATATGGTGGAGGGGGACGGATTCGAACCATCGAAGGCGGAGCCGGCAGATTTACAGTCTGCTCCCTTTGGCCACTCGGGAACCCCTCCAGGGTATTTTTATACTTAAGTGATGTTTTCCCAACTCATCCCTCAAGTGCGGAGCGCATCATAGCAAACTCTTTGAAGCTGTAAACCCTTTTTTTATGATTTTGAATTGAATGCTGGCTTTTTGGGCAAAGATGCCAGTTATTCGCCATTTTTATGGTTTTTTATCTCCAAGAGTTTGTTTTGTCGAAGATTGAAGTCAACTGGCTCTAATGAGGTTATTGGGTTATACGCAAGTAACCTCAAGATGCTGTTTCAGCGAGATGTATTTGCTCTTAGCGGTAATTAACGGTGTAGCGGGTGGGTTTATGGTTCATTGCGAGAACGCTATTGACAACAATTGCGCCAAATACAGAGAGTACAAGTAACCAGACAGGAACATAGAAGTATGAAATGAGTAATATTGAACAGTCAATAAACACCTGTGTTTTACCCACTGAAATGCCCCATTTGTCCTGAATCGCCAAACACATCACATTAAATCCACCTAGACTTGAACGATGGCGAAATAAAATCAACATGCCAATCCCCATTAGTAACCCACCAGCAAATGCACAATAAACATCATTGATTTGATCAAGATGAATAATATGGTGAAGTTGGTCTGTAAAAATTGACACTAATGCGCCGGATACCACGCTATTGATGGCGAATGCTTTACCAAAACGTTTCCACGCTAAAAAGTAAAAAGGCACATTTGTGACAAAATACAATGTGCCGAAACTGATAGGGATAAGTTTTGCCAACAGCAAAGATAAGCCAGCGGTGCCGCCTGTGAGTAAATGGGCGGCTTGAAGAAAGAAAACGCCTTGCGCTGTGATTATCGAGCCTGTAAGCATTGCTATAGCGTCTTCTTTAAGTGTGTGTTTTTCCATAAATGTGTTGTAGTCCTGCAGTGGCTCTGTGTGATCACACAGTAAAAATCTGAGATTTGATGAGATAAGAGGCGATACTAATAAAAAGATACTTTTTCCGGTAGATAGTGAGGGGAAATTAAGGTACATCTATGTAACGGCCAATTTACAGGGCGTAAAGTGGTAAGTTGACAGTCAGAAGAGACACAAAGAAGAAGGTGCACGGTATTGAGTGAGCCCTTGCTGATTAATGTTGATAGTAAGCCTTTCTGCCTATTTACAAGGTTTATGAAACGATTTGTCACTCATTATGAAAAAACTGCATAATAAATTGTGTAAATTGTGCTTTATGATGAAGATCAATTTATGTAAAATGCGCGCCATTACGGTGACGAAAACGTTTGCGTTTAGTCGTTGTGCGGTTTTTTCCCTAAAATTTCAGTTAATCTGAGTCAGGAGATACAGATGCTTAAGCGTGATATGAACATCGCTGATTACGATCCGGAGCTATACGCTGCCATCCAGGAAGAAACTCTTCGTCAGGAAGAACACATTGAACTTATTGCTTCTGAAAACTACACAAGTCCACGTGTAATGGAAGCACAAGGCTCTCAGCTAACTAACAAGTACGCAGAGGGTTACCCTGGCAAGCGTTACTACGGCGGTTGTGAGTATGTTGATAAAGCAGAAGCATTGGCTATTGACCGTGCTTGTAAACTGTTCGGTTGTGAATACGCAAACGTACAGCCACACTCAGGTTCTCAAGCAAACAGCGCAGTGTATATGGCGTTGTTGAACCCTGGCGACACCGTTCTAGGCATGAGCCTAGCACACGGTGGTCACTTAACTCACGGTTCACCAGTTAACTTTTCTGGCAAACACTACAATGTGATTCCTTACGGCATCGATTCTGATGGTCAAATCGACTACGATGAAATGGAAGCGCTAGCACTACAACACAAACCTAAGATGATTATTGGTGGTTTCTCTGCTTATTCTCAAGTTGTAGATTGGAAACGCATGCGTGAAATCGCAGACAAAGTAGATGCTTACCTGTTTGTTGATATGGCACACGTTGCCGGCCTAATTGCTGCTGGTGTATACCCAAGCCCAATTCCATTTGCTGACGTTGTAACAACGACAACTCACAAAACATTGGCAGGTCCTCGTGGTGGTCTTATCCTTTCTAACGCAGGTGAAGATCTGTACAAGAAACTAAATTCTGCAGTGTTCCCTGGTGGTCAAGGTGGTCCTTTGATGCACGTTATCGCTGCAAAAGCGGTTGCTTTCAAAGAAGCAATGGAGCCAGAATTTAAAGCCTATCAAGAACGTGTTGTAGAAAACGCTAAAGCGATGGTTGCTCAATTCCAAGAGCGTGGCTACAAAATCGTATCTAACAGTACTGAAAACCACCTGTTCCTTGTTGATCTGATCGATAAAGACATCACTGGTAAAGAGGCTGATGCGGCTCTTGGCGCTGCTAACATTACAGTTAACAAAAACTCTGTACCAAACGATCCACGTAGCCCATTCGTAACGTCTGGTATTCGCGTTGGTACTCCATCAATTACTCGTCGCGGCTTCAATGCTGAAGATGCAAAAGAGTTAGCAAACTGGATGTGTGATGTACTTGATAGCATCAATGATCAATCTGTTATTGATGCAACAAAACAGAAAGTTTTAGAAATCTGTAAACGTCTTCCTGTTTACGCTTAATTTCTATACTTAAGTTATAAAACAAAGGGCCCGCATTAATATGCGGGCCCTTTTTGTCTGTTTGTAAGCGATTAACTGTAGTGTTGCTCTATGTTATTTTGCAACACTAAGCAATGCACCTGATTTACATTGGAACATATAGTAGTTACTGCTTTCAGAAAATTTTCCAAGCCCTTCGCCAGAACAATAATCCGCGTTGATATCACGCATGGTATCAAGAGTTTGTTCGCTTTGAAGTGAGAACTTAGATCCATCAGCACACACGATACGAACTCGGCCGTCATCACTAACTGAATAGATTTTGACGTCAGTATTACAGAGCTCGAACGACGCTTCTTGGAAGTTATCTCGTTGCTCGTTCGATGCACATCCCGCCAACACTCCTGTAATAATTAGAGCCAAGAGTCCAAATTTATTCATGATGAAATCCTTTACGTTGTTACGTGTACCGAACCGATGATAAGAAATCATCGTTGCTCCTATGATTTTTACCCGGTCGCGGTTAATTAATATCTACATTTTAGTATAAGCCAACGCCAGCGTATAAAACTTGTTCGAGAGCTGCAAGTAGTGAATGCCGATAAATGAAAAAAGCCGATATGGATTCCATATCGGCTTTAGTACTCAGGAGTATGAATTATTTAACTTCCATACCTTGAG
Organism: Vibrio nitrifigilis; assembly: GCF_015686695.1. Taxonomy (NCBI): domain Bacteria; kingdom Pseudomonadati; phylum Pseudomonadota; class Gammaproteobacteria; order Vibrionales; family Vibrionaceae; genus Vibrio; species Vibrio nitrifigilis. Next base: position 943,962 of record NZ_JADPMR010000001.1, read on the forward strand.
CTTGGAGATCTGCATGGTAAGAAGAACGTACGAACGGGCCGCAAGCTGCATGAGTGAAGCCTAACTCTAATGCAACTTTTTTGAGTTCTTCGAATTCTTCTGGTGGCACATAGCGAGCCACTGGTAGATGGTGGCGACTTGGTGCTAGATATTGACCGAGAGTCAGCATTGTCACGCCATGAGAGCGTAGATCTTTGAGTACTTCAATGATTTCTTCTTTGGTTTCGCCCAGCCCCATCATCAAACCTGATTTAGTTGGAATGTCTGGATGCTGTTCTTTGAATTTACGTAGAAGTTCTAGTGACCATTTATAGTTTGCACCTGGACGAGCCTTACGATATAGACGTGGGGCAGTTTCTAAGTTGTGGTTGAATACATCTGGCGGATTGTCTTTCATTAACTCAAGCGCAGTATCCATACGACCACGAAAATCAGGTACGAGTGTCTCAATACGAATTTCTGGGTTAAGAGCGCGAATTTCACGGTTACAGTCTGCAAAGTGTTGTGCGCCACCATCACGAAGGTCATCGCGGTCAACAGAGGTGATCACCACATACTTCAACTTCATATCTTTGATGGTTTGTGCCAATTTTTGTGGTTCATTAGCTTCTGGTGCAACAGGGCGACCATGGGCAACGTCACAGAACGGACAACGACGGGTACAGATAGCACCTAAAATCATGAAGGTAGCAGTACCATGATTAAAACATTCGGCGAGGTTAGGGCAAGAGGCTTCTTCACAAACAGAGTGAAGGTTGTTCTTGCGCATCGCTGATTTTATGTCTTTGATACGTTGACTATCAGAAGGCAGCTTGATTTTCATCCACTCAGGTTTACGTAGAACCTCAGTTTGTTCTTCAGGCATGTTCTTAACTGGAATCAGTGCCATTTTGTCGGCATCGCGGTATTTAACACCACGTTCCATCTGAATTGGTTTACTCATGATTATAGGCTTCTGTGCTGATTTCGACTTTCTCGTAGCCTAGCAGGCTAACAAGTTCTTTGACTAGTATATGCTCGACATGTTCAATGTCGGTTGGTCCCTTTAAATCGCTCACTTGAACCATTTCCATTCCCGCATAGCCACATGGGTTAATACGTAGAAACGGCGATAAATCCATATTGACGTTGAGTGCCAACCCATGGAAAGAACAGCCTTTACGAATACGTAGGCCGAGTGAACAAATTTTTCTCCCGTCGACGTAAACGCCAGGAGCATCAGGTTTCGCTGCTGAGTCAATCTGATAGTGTTTAAGCGTGTTGATCACGAGTGTTTCTATATCGGTGACTAATTCGCGAACCCCAAGTTTTTTACGACGTAGGTTAATTAAAAAGTAGACGACGAGTTGACCGGGGCCATGGTAGGTGACTTGTCCGCCGCGATCACTCTGAACAACGGGAATATCCCCCGTATTCAATAAGTGTTCAGGTTTTCCCGCTTGGCCTTGGGTGAATACAGGGTTGTGCTCCACTAGCCAGATTTCATCCCGGGTTTCTGAATCGCGTTGATCAGTAAAGTCATGCATTGCTTGCCAGACCGGTTGGTAATCCCGGCGGCCTAAATGCCTGACGACCAGTTCACTGTCCATTATTACGTCCATCGGTCTTATATAAAGTTTTTGGATTATAAACTTCTTAGATGCTTTGAACTACTTTTTATAGCGTTTTTTTTAACACTTGTGAAACGTGTTGTTTTTAACTGTCTGATAAAAAAGGGAAAAGCAGCTTTCGCTGCTTTAAAAAAAAGTTTACTCATTTCAAATAAAATTGAAAATGATTGGGCGTTTATAGTACTAAGCGTACGATTTCGATATCGCCTAACTCTTTATAAAGGGTTTCTACTTGCTCGATAGATGTTGCTGTAATCGTTACCGAAACTGAATGGTAGTTACCTTTGCCGCTTGGCTTTACTCGAGGGCTGTAGTCACCTGGAGCATGGCGTTGAATGACTTCTAATACCAGTTCAGGTAGTTCTGGTTTCGCATGGCCCATGACTTTGTATGTAAATGAGCAAGGGAACTCGAGAAGGTCTTTCAATTTTGCATCAGAGTTGAGTGTCAACATAAGGAAACTCCAAGGTTTACTAATAATAGAAGCGGTGCAGAATAGTACAGCCAATTGATGTGGATCTCAAGTCAACAAAAAAGCCGCGTTAGCGGCTTTTTTAAAGACGATGAGAGCCTTTAGAATAAGCCTTTGAACAATAGAACAATGTAGTCCCAAAGACGGCTGAAAATGCCACCTTGGTTAACATCTTCTAAAGCCATTAAAGGATATTGAGCAACATCTTTACCATCAACTTGGTAGAAGAGTTTACCTACTACGTCACCTTTTTTGATTGGCGCTTTTAGCTGTTTATCCAGCACAAAGTTTGCCGTCAGATCTTTAGCTTGTCCGCGAGGTAAAGTGACATAAGTATCTTCATTGACACCTAGAGCAACTTTGTCTTTATCGCCCATCCAGATGCGTTCTTTAACAAATGTTTGGCCTTTCTTATGTGGCTCAACAGTCTCAAAGAAACGGAAGCCGTATCCTAGTAGTTTTTTACTTTCTGCTTTACGTGCATTAGAGCTCTTTGTACCCATTACAACAGAAATAAGGCGCATTTTACCTTCGTACGCTGATGTCACCAGGTTGTAGCCTGCATGGCTAGTGTGGCCTGTTTTGATGCCATCGACGTTCATACTTTTATCCCACAGTAGGCCGTTACGGTTGTACTGTGTGATACCGTTGTAGGTAAATTTCTTATCTGAGTAGATTTTATACTCTTCAGGAACGTCACGAATTAACGCTTGCGCAAGTACTGCTAAATCGTGTGGTGTAGTGTACAAGTTAGGGTTATCAAGCCCGTGTACGTTAGCATAATGAGTGTCTTTCATGCCTAGCGTATTCGCCCAAGCATTCATAAGATCGACAAATGCATCGGTAGAGCCAGCGATGTGTTCTGCCATAGCCACACAAGCATCGTTACCTGAATCAATAATAATGCCTTTGTTTAGTTCTCCCACTTTTACAGTGGTACCAACTTCGATAAACATTTTTGAAGATTCTGGGAAGTTTTTCGCCCAAGCATTGCGACTGATGACAACGTCGTCATCACGGCTAATGTTACCGCGCTTAATCTCTTGACCGATAACGTAGCTCGTCATCATTTTTGTCAAACTAGCTGGCGGTAGTTTCTCGTTCATGTTTTTTTGAGCAAGAATTTTACCGGAATGGTAATCCATCAAAATGTAGCCATTTGCTGCAATTTGAGGTGCATCTGGTACAACAACTGGAGAGGCAGCCACTGCTGAACCCGAGAAACTTGCTGATAGCGCAACAGAAGACGCTAAAACAGTATTTAAAATCGCTTTTTTCATGGTGAGTTTGACTTTTTTACTTAATTATCCGTTATCTTATCAGAAATGATGCCTTAAAACAGACCCTGTCACTTCTGATCCGATCCAGTGTATCAATGCGAATGGATGTGCTTTCTAACGAATGCTGTCTCATAGCCGAGAGATTTTACTCGTTCAAGGCTTTGTTGCGTCAGAGTATAGTCAACAAACGGACCTAAAAAGACACGGTGGTTACTTTCTTTGCTATCAACAAAAGTACGCACTGATAAGCTTTGACTTAGTTTTTGCGCTAAAGTTCGCGCATTTTTTTCATTTTGTGTCGATGCCACTTGTACGTAGTACTTATGGCCTGCATCTGATGGTTCTTTACTCTTTGATTTTCCTGGAGTAATGACCTCAATTTTTACATTGGCTGTACCTGTTTGCAGCACACCTAATTTATAAGCTGCCGCATAACTTAAATCAATAATCCGCCCTGTATGGAATGGTCCCCGATCATTGACCCGAACAATAGCCGTTTTGTCGTTATCGGTATTGGTCACTTTCACATAGCTTGGTAAAGGCAGTGTTTTGTGGGCTGCTGTCATCGAATACATATCGTAAATTTCACCATTCGACGTTAAATGTCCGTGGAATTTTTTACCGTACCAAGATGCTTTGCCTGTTTCAGTATACCCTTCAGTATTTTTTATAATATGGTAAGTTTTACCACCAAGTGTATAGTCCTTATTACCACCAAGACTATAAGGCTCATTTTGTGGATGAGCATCCTCCACATGATCTACAGAGATGGGCGCATTTGGCGCCACATCATTATCAATCGAGTATCGTCCAGACGAACTACAGCCGGCCAGTAGCAAAGCTAACATGGCCGAGAATGGCAACAGTAACTTTGTCATTTAGTTCGCCTTTGAAAATGCTTTTCTGTGAGTGTGTATTGACATTAAAATCCCAAATCCTGCAAGTAGTGTCACCATAGAGGTACCACCATAGCTGATTAATGGCAGAGGAACGCCAACAACAGGTAAAATTCCACTCACCATGCCAATATTAACAAACACATAAACAAAAAAGCTTAACGTTATGCTCCCTGCCATCATACGACCAAATGCAGTTTGTGAGTTGGTAGCTAAATATAATCCGCGTCCAATCACAAATAGATAAACAGAAAGTAATACCAACACACCAATCAGTCCCCATTCTTCTGCAATCACTGCGAAAATGAAGTCAGTATGTCTCTCTGGTAAAAATTCTAGTTGAGATTGCGTGCCATGCAACCATCCTTTTCCAAGTAACCCGCCAGAACCAATCGCAATTTTACTTTGAATAATGTGATAGCCCGCACCTAACGGATCGGACTCTGGATTAAATAATGTCCTAACTCGCGTTTTTTGGTAATCGTGCATCAGGAAAAACCACAGCACAGGGATAAAGGCGCCGACAGCAACACAAGCCGCGATAATGTATTTCCAGCTAATACCAGCGAGGAAAATAACAAACACGCCAGAAGCAGCGATCAATATAGAGGTACCAAGGTCCGGTTGTTTTGCTATCAGAATGGTCGGAACGAATACCATCGCGAGCGATAGAACCAATGTACGAAAGTCTGGCGGTAGCTGACGATGACCAATAAAACGCGCCACCATCAGCGGTACTGCTAATTTTAGTAGCTCTGAAGGTTGAAAACGGACAAAGCCCAAGTTCAGCCAACGCTGAGCACCTTTAGATATTTCACCAAACAGCAGAACACCAACGAGAAGGATAACCCCAACAAAAAAGAGTAGAGGAGCCATTCGTTCATAGGTGCGTGGAGGAATCTGAGCAATGCCGATCATGATGCCAAGCGCGAGTAGCATACGCATTGCTTGGCGTTCCATCATTGCCATGTTCTGCCCACTAGCGCTGTACATAATGACCAGACCAAAAAACATCAGTAACATCACTGCAAGAAGCAGTGGTAAATCAATATGAATACGCTGGAAAAATGAGCGGTTCTCTTGAGTAGGATCGATATTCATCATTTGTCGCTCTTTCCTTTACCAAGTAGCATATAGTCAAAGATTTTACGCGCCACAGGTGCACCATGACTCGACCCGCCCCCCGCGTTTTCTAATACAATAGTCACGATTGCTTTTGGATTTTTTACAGGTGCAAATGAAATAAACAAAGCGTGGTCTCGTAAGTGCTCGGCCAGTTCTGCTGCATTGTATTTTTGACCCTCCGCTAAACCAAAGACCTGAGCCGTACCTGATTTACCTCCACTGGTATAAGGTGCACCATGGAATGCGCGGCGAGCGGTACCACGAGGACCGTTGTTCACCAAATACATACCGTGCAGTGCGATGTCCCAGTATTTTTCCGGTACATTTTTTATAGGGGGATAGGTCACGATCTCCGCATCGCGTCGAGTAGAAAATGCGTCACCATTATTGATGGTCGAACGGAGTAAGTGAGGTGCGATGACTTCGCCATGATGTACGAGCACCGACAACGCTTTAGCCAATTGAAGCGGAGTTGCTGTCCAGTAACCTTGCCCGATACCAACAGGGATAGTATCACCCTGGTACCAAGGCTGATGGAATTTTGCATGTTTCCATTCTCTGGTTGGCATATTGGCTTTACTTTCTTCATAGATATCAATACCGGTATAATCGCCAAAACCAAATTTCTTCATCCAAGTCGAAATACGGTCAATACCCATCTCGTATGCAACGTGATAGAAGAAAGTATCGACAGACTCTTCTAAGGCTTTGGTGACATTTACTTTGCCATGTCCCCAACGTAACCAGTCGCGGAAAGGGCGAGTGTTCGAGTTAGGAATTTTCCAATAGCCGGGGTCGTTACGGGTATACGTTGGTGTAATAACACCTTCGGTCAATGCCGACACTGCCATAAACGGTTTCACTGTGGAACCCGGAGGGTAGATACCTAATGTACTGCGGTTAACAAGAGGTCGATCTTTATCATTCAGCAATTTAGCGTACGCTTTTCCTGAAATACCATGAACAAATGCATTCGGGTCATAACTTGGACTGGATACCATAGCAAGAACACCGTTGTCTTTAGGATCGAGCACAATGGCTGAGCCGCGACGTCCGTCTAATAACTTGCTGACATACAGTTGTAAGTTGATATCGATGTTTAACACGATATCTTTCCCTGGAATTGGCGGTACGTACTTCAAGGTACGAATAATGCGCCCTCGACTGTTCACTTCTACTTCTTGATAACCGGCCGTACCATGTAGGACATCCTCGTAATATTTTTCAATACCTAATTTACCGATGTCCCTCGTTGCTTGATAGTTAGCGGTTTTTCCTTCGCGCTCTAAGCGTGACATGTCTTTATCGTTGATACGAGACACATAGCCTAAAACGTGGGTGAGAACGGAACCATAAGGGTAGTAACGTTTCAAAGCTGCAGTGACTTGCACGCCAGGAAATTTGTATTGATTGACTGAGAATTTAGCGACTTGCTCATCAGTTAGCTGAGAAAGTAGTTGGACCGAATCAAAGCGACGTGTACGCCGGCGCTCTTTTTGAAACTCATCAATATCGTCTTGGGTAATGGGCAGTATTGTCTGTAAACGCTTGAGGGTATCGTCCATATTTTTCACCTTTTCAGGGGTGATTTCTAGACTGAATACAGGGCGATTTTCTGCGAGTAGTTTACCATTTCGATCATAAATTAATCCGCGGTTAGGAGAGATTGGGACTATTTTGATTCGGTTATCATTGGAACGGGTTTTATAATCTTGGTATTGATTGACTTGGATATTGTACAAATTACCAATCAATACAATAACTAATAGAATAATGCCAACAAAGGATACTACCGCACGGCTACGAAATAGCCGTGCTTCTGCTAAGTAATCTCGAATTGGGCTACGTTTGCGTAACATCTATGCCTATTCTCGATGGTAAGGGTGATTGGCGGTTATGCTCCACGCTCGATACAGGCTTTCAGCCATCACCACCCGAACGAGTGGGTGAGGGAGCGTTAACGGCGATAAAGACCAAGATTGGTCTGCGGCTTGTTTACATGCTGGAGCAAGTCCTTCTGGACCACCAATTAAGATAGAGACATCGCGTCCATCTAATTTCCAACTTTCCAGTTGACCAGCCAATTGCTCGGTATCCCAACGTTTTCCGGGAATATCGAGCGTAACAATACGGTTGCCTTTTGGCACAGCCGCTAGCATGGCTTCGCCTTCTTTTTGCAAAATTCTTGCAATATCGGCATTCTTGCCTCGTTTACCGGCTGAAACTTCAATGAGATCGAGCGGCATATCGTGGGGAAAGCGACGTTTATACTCTTGAAAGCCTTCCTCTACCCACTTGGGCATTTTAGTTCCAACAGCGATTAATTGAATCTTCAACGCTTAGCTCCAGAGCTTTTCTAACTGGTACATCTCGCGTTGTTCTTCCTGCATCACATGGATCATTGTGGTGCCCAAATCAACAACTACCCATTCTCCCTCGGTTTCACCTTCAATACCAAGCAGATCTAGGCCTGATTTACGAGCTTCACTGGCCACATGGTCGGCAATGGAAGCTACGTGGCGTTTAGAGGTGCCAGTACAAATGATCATAAAATCTGTGATACTAGATTTACCTTGCACATCAATAGTAATGATGTCTTGTGCTTTCATATCATCTGCTTTATCAGCAAGGAATGCGGTTAATTCTTCGCGTTGCAAGTAACTATCCTCTGAAATTTATCGTTGTTCTAAGTAAAAAGAGCGTCGGAGTATACCATACCGATCACTGTATTTATCCGTACGATATTACGTGTTAGGGACATCGTAGCGTATTGAGTCAGTCTTTACTCTTACAGTGGTAACGGTATGTTTGCATCAGTATGACAACACTCAAGGGTGATTTGTTGCAATAAAGGCCAAACAGGTTGCTCATATTGAGTTTTTGTCAATATTTCGCATTGGGCAAGTAATTGCACCAAATGGCGCAGTTTTTTTGTGGAAAGACGCTTTAATGCTGCAGCGTACAGGGGGCGTTTATTTTGCCAGATACGAAATTTTTCCATCACAGAGCCTAAGGGCATTGTCGTTAAAGCTTGCTGCATTTGAACTAATTGCATCAGCTCTTTTTGAATGGTTCGAATCAGGATTATAGGTTCCATATCTTCCGCTTGTAACTGGCGTAAAACGCGTTGTGCACGTTTCTCTTTTCCTTCCAGTAAAGAATCAGTCCAATGAAAAGCGGTGTAGTGGTTATTACGACTTAATGCTTCCTCTAGGCGAATCATCGTGATTTGTCCGTCTGGATAGAGCAACACGAGTTTTTCTAAACTCTGAACGAGGGCAAATAGATTCCCTTCATGCCAATGGGCTAACATTTGCACAGCTTCAGTATCAGGAGTCAGCCCAATCTGTCGGCAGCGAGTGATTACGAATTGTGGTAAGCGACTAATATCTGGAGTTAAACAGTTAACCAAGCAACCTTGATTTGCTATCGCTTTACACCAAGCCGAGTTCTCTTGTGCCTTCGTCAGCCTGCCACCAATAATCACTAACATCACATCAGGATTAAGGCTTTCGACGAGCGTTTTAATTTCTTTACCTATTGCCGCATTGATTCCTGCTTCCGGTAAAGTTAGCTCGATAAGCTGACGATTTGAAAATAAGCTCATTGACTGACAACAGTCGTAGACCTCATTCCAATCTAGACTTGCATCAACGGCAAACCGATGTTTTTCTTCAAACCCTAGGGTAAGAGCTGCTTTTTCAATCGCAATCCGTGATTCATCTAACAGCAGCGGCTCGTTGCCGAAGACCAAATAGCTCGGCAACAGCTGCTTGTTTAATAAATCCGCTAACTTATCTGCGTATATTCTCATGACCAATCAAAGTGCTCAGTCTTAGTCGACAGAATCAGAGTTAGAAAGATCACTGCCTAACTCTTGCTGTTTTTTCTGTTCTTGCTGCTGTTCATGCAGCTCCTTGGTTGTGATCTTATTACCGTCTTTATCCAAATTCATAGTGCCTGCTTCGATGTTCGCTTTTAAGCGTGCCATTTGACGGATAATTTGGCTTGCTGCGAGGTGGCGCATTTCATCTTCAAGTTTGTCTTGTTCGACCGATTTTGCCAATGCACTGAGTGGGTTATCCAAATAGCTTCGTGTCACACTGGTGGTAAAGGTTCTATCACCAATATCAGGGATAGTAACTCGATAACTCGCGGAAAAGGTTAGCTCAATTTCTGCTGCACGAGTGCTTTGATAAAGGGACAGCGTACGATCACTCAGACTTTCACTTAACAGGTGAAGGTTCGGTATATTTTCTGCTGGTGGCACTATGTTAATGTCATTCATACGCAACTGACGAGTGATAATACGCGTAAAGTCGCTGTACTGGTCATAACTGGTAAATGACATCGTATCTAGAGCTTCAGGAACATCATAATCACCACGAAGGTGAAAGCCACAAGCACTCAAAAGAGTGGCAAGAAAAAAGACCAAAGAAAATTTAATTGGAGAAAACTGTGTTAAGCGCATTGGTTATCTATTCTCTATTATCGAAAGACTTAGGTTAATTCACCCAAAGGGAAAACTAACGTAAGGCTTTGCCGTCGTATAACGCCTTAGCTCAGACGCAGGAAAAGTTGCCGCAAGCGGCAACTTTAGTCATGAAGTCTGTCAATGTAAAACCGCAGACCTTAGTGTGTAATCACTTAGTTTGCAACGATATTCAATAGCTTACCAGGAACGTAAATGACTTTACGTACTGTTTTGCCATCTGTGAATTTCTTCACGTTTTCATCATTCAAACCAAGCTCTTCCACTTGTTCTTTTGGCGCATCAGCTGCCACGGTGATTTTACTGCGAAGTTTACCGTTCACTTGAAGGATGATCAGTTTTTCATCTTCAACCAATGCAGCTTCATCGAACGTTGGCCATTGAGCATGGTCTGCATCTTGCTCACCTAGCGCTTCCCACATTTCGAAACAAATGTGTGGAGTAATAGGGTAAAGCATGCGAACGATAGCTTTTAGTGCTTCGTCCATGATGGCACGATCCTGACCTTCCGCCAATGGCGCTTTAGTCAGTTTGTTCATCAGTTCCATGATTGCAGCGATTGCAGTGTTAAATGTTTGACGACGTTCAATATCGTCTGTCACTTTTGCGATCGTTTTATGTACTTCGCGGCGCAGTGCTTTTTGATCTGTCGTTAGAGTTGCAGCATCAAGCGCAGGTACTTCACCGTGTTGAATGTGCTCATTAACCAGTTTCCATACACGACGAAGGAAGCGGTTAGCGCCTTCAACACCAGATTCTTGCCATTCTAAAGTCATGTCGGCTGGAGACGCGAACATCATGAATAAGCGCACGGTATCGGCACCGTACTTATCAACCATTTCTTGTGGGTCAATACCGTTGTTTTTAGACTTAGACATTTTGATCATGCCTGAGTGTTCAACGTCACGGCCAGTGCTGTCTTTCGCTGATGTGATGTGGCCTTTACCGTCACGCTCAACTGTCACGTGAGTAGGTGCAACCCACTCTGTGCCACCTTTCTCGTTCTCGTAAGAGAATGCATCAGCCAATACCATGCCTTGACATAGTAGACGCTTGAACGGTTCATCAGAGGTTACGTAACCGGCATCACGCAGCAATTTGTGGAAGAAGCGAGAGTACAGTAGGTGCATACATGCGTGTTCGATCCCACCCACGTATTGATCGGCTGGTAACCAGTAGTTTGCTTTTTCTGGATCTAAAATGTCATCCGCTTGTGGAGAACAGTAGCGCGCGTAATACCAAGAGGATTCCATAAAGGTATCAAAGGTATCTGTTTCACGTAATGCTGGTTCGCCGTTAAAGGTGGTTTTTGCCCATTCTTTATCGGCTTTAATTGGACTAGTTACACCGTCCATTACCACATCTTCTGGAAGAATGACTGGTAGTTGGTCTGCGGGTACTGGATGAACTTGGCCGTCTTCAGTGGTTACCATTGGGATTGGTGCACCCCAGTAACGCTGACGAGAAACACCCCAGTCACGTAGACGGAAGTTAACGGTCTTCTTACCTTTTCCTTCGGCTTCTAGTCTTGCTGAGATAGCATCAAATGCTGCTTGGAATTCAAGACCGTCGAATTCACCTGAATCAAACAGTACGCCTTTCTCGGTGTATGCTTCTTCAGAGATATTGAGTTCGCTGCCGTCAGCAGGGCTGATTACAGGAATGATATCTAGACCGTACTTAGTCGCGAACTCGTAGTCACGTTGGTCGTGCGCAGGTACTGCCATTACAGCGCCTGTACCGTAATCCATTAGTACGAAGTTAGCGACGTAAACAGGAACCTCACGGCCGTTCAATGGGTGAATAGCAGTAAGGCCAGTCGCCATACCTTTCTTCTCCATTGTTGCCATTTCAGCTTCTGCTACTTTGTTGTTCTTACACTCTTCAATGAAAGCTGCTAGCTCAGGGTTTGTTTTCGCTGCTTCTGCTGCTAGAGGGTGGCCTGCTGCGATACCAACATAAGTCACACCCATTAGCGTGTCTGGGCGAGTCGTGTACACTTCTAGGTCTGCTTGACCTTTCACTTCAAACTTAAGCTCTACGCCTTCAGAGCGACCAATCCAGTTACGCTGCATGGTTTTAACCATTTCTGGCCAGCCATCTAGCTTGTCTAAGTCATCGATCAGTTCTTGAGCGTACTCAGTAATTTTGATAAACCACTGAGGGATTTCTTTTTGCTCCACGATTGCGCCTGAACGCCAACCGCGACCATCAACAACTTGCTCGTTCGCAAGAACTGTCTGGTCAACTGGGTCCCAGTTAACCGTTGACATCTTCTTGTAAACGAGACCTTTTTCGTAAAGCTTAGTGAAGAACTCTTGCTCCCAGCGGTAGTACTCAGGACGACAAGTGGCGAATTCGCGGTTCCAGTCATAACCAAAGCCCAATGATTTAAGCTGGTTTTTCATGTATTCGATGTTTTCGTATGTCCATGGTGCAGGCGCTGTATTGTTTTTCACAGCTGCGTTTTCTGCTGGTAGACCGAAAGCGTCCCAGCCAATTGGCTGCATGACGTTTTTACCTTGTAGGCGCTGGAAGCGTGAGATTACGTCACCGATGGTGTAGTTACGCACGTGACCCATGTGGAGTCGACCACTTGGGTATGGGAACATTGAGAGACAATAGAATTTTTCTTTGTTAGGGTCTTCAGTAGCAGCGAACGTTTCGTTGCTATCCCAGTGCTGTTGAACTTTTTGTTCAATATCTTGCGGGTTATATTGATCTTGCATCGATGATATCCGGTTATCTTGGAATTTGTGAGTTCAATTAGAACTGATACTAATAGATCGTCATAGAATACCTAAAGGTTGACAGCACAACAATAGCCAATCCACTTTGATGGGGGTGACTTATGCCAAAACAGAAACAAGGTTACGAAGCTTTACTCGAAGAAGTCATTGAAACGCTGAAAAAGAGTCCTGATGAAATTTCCAAGATATTGGATAAATCAGAGCAAGTTGTCAGTGCCGCCAATAACTTAACCAAAGATGAGTTAGCATTAATTTCTGAATATGTTAAAGCAGACCTCAAAGAGTTCTCAGATTCTTTTGAAGAGAGCAAAAATGGGCCTTTTTATCTCACAATTACTAATTCTATATGGCAAGGGTTAATGGACATTACCGATAAAACCAAGCTTGAGTGGTTAGAGTTAGGTAAAGAACTTGAACAGCAAGGTGTGTATCAGGTGGGAGATATGATCGGGTTAGGGGTTTTAGTCTGTGAAAAATGTGGGCATAAAACGGAATATATCCATCCCACAGAGGTCATCCCATGTCCGAAATGTGGCCACCAAAGTTTTCATCGTCAGCCGTTAACACCCTAAATAAAAAACCGCAAACTGATGTTTGCGGTTTTATTATGAAACGTTAAACGTCGTTTTGTTCCGTCTTCTCAAGTGACATTGAGTGGTTGGGTGGCGTCTTTTGGCGTCGCCAAGCCCATATCAGACTGATCACTAACCATAAATATAATGGCCATGAGCCCATGACATAATAGGGTGTTTCACCTTCAGTAGGGTGAATATCTGCTCTTAATACACCAGTTTCAAATTGTGGAATGGTGTAGGTCATGTTGCCCAGATAATCGGTGATCGCGGTGACGCCATTGTTTGTCGAACGAATCACAGGCTTGCCCAATTCTAGCGCTCGCATTCGCGCAATTTCCATATGTTGTAATGGACCAATTGAGTGGCCAAACCAAGCGTCATTAGACTGTGTGAGAATAAAATCAGTGGTGTCATTGACGTTTGCGCGGATTTGATCGCCAAAAATAATTTCGTAACACAGCGCTGGGGCAAAAGAGAAGCCATGAGCAATAATATTTGGCTGAATATATCGACCTGCGCTAAACGATGACATGGGGAGATTAAATAATGGCGCAATAGGACGAAGCAGGCTTTCAAACGGGACAAATTCACCAAATGGAAGCAAATGGTGTTTGTGGTAACGAGCGCTCACATCGTAATGATAGCCATCTCCTGGAGTATCCCCTAAGGTAAGAACACTATTATAAAAACGTTTGTGGTCATCGATGTTAATAACGCCGGTAATTATACTGCTGTTATGAATACGAGCAGCGTGGTCAAGATTGGTTAGGAAAGTACCAACCTGAGATTCAATCGCTGGAATCGCCGCTTCCGGCCAGATGATGATATCTGCGTCCCAATTTTGTCGGGTTAAATCGACGTATTTCATCAAAGTTGGCCAACGCTCTCCGGGTAGCCATTTTTTGGCTTGATCGATGTTACCTTGAATAAGCGCAATTTTAGCTACGCGATCAGTGTCTGGGGTTACCCAGTGAGCCGATTTTAACCCATACCCGGTGGCGAGTATGATGAGTGGAATAAGGGCGTAATTCCAATTGCGTTTTAGCCACATATAACAGAACGCAGCTGAGCATATTAAAGTAAGTAAAGTGAGTAACTTAACCCCACCTATTGGCGCAAAATAAGCCAGTGGACTGTTGATTTGGCTGTATCCTAGCCATAACCAAGGGAAGCCAGTAAAAACCCAACCTCGTAACCAATCACAAATTAGCCACAGTGTGGGGGCCGCGAGGAAAAATCGGGTTTGATCGGTATGAGGAAAAAAGCGGTTTAATGCCCAACCAAATAGTGCGGGGTAGAACGCGAGATAAGCGACCAGTAAACTCATCAAAATAATGGTGGCGATCTCTGGCATACCACCAAAGCTGTCAATGCTGACGTGAACCCAGCTTATGCCAGTACCAAATTGACCGAGTCCCCAGCAGAACCCGATCCATCCAGCTTGCTTACGAGATTGATTCTGAAATAACAATAAGAGCAGTAATGGCGAAAGAATGGCTAAGGGCCAAAAATCATAAGGGGCGAAAGCGAGGGTGGTTAAAGCGCCAATAAAAGCGGCCGCAATGGGCCGCTTAAGGCGATGAGTTACAATTTTAATCATCTGCAATTTTCTGAAACTCTACATTTATCAGAGTGGGAAGTTACTCTTCAGTTGCTTCAGCCTGTGCCTCTGTATCAGGAATCGTAACATGAAGCTGCACGACACGGCGGTTATCAGCTGAGGTGACTTTAAAGGTGTATTGACCTATTTCAACAACTTCACCGCGATCGGGTAAGTGCCCAAATGCAGTAGTCACGAGGCCACCAATGGTATCGACTTCGTTATCGTTAAAGTTGGTATTGAAGGTTTCATTAAAATCTTCAATGGTGGTCAATGCTTTAACAGCGTAGGTGTGTTTACTAAGTTTCCGAATTTCAGATTGGTCGTCATCGTCAAACTCATCTTCAATATCACCAACAATTTCTTCGAGAACGTCCTCGATTGTGACAAGGCCAGAAACACCACCGAACTCATCTACGACAATCGCCATGTGATATCGTTCCTCACGGAACTCTTTTAAAAGACGATCGACTCGTTTACTTTCGGGTACAACGACCGCTGGGCGGATAACTTCTTCGATGTTGAAAGGAGAGCTACTTGAGCCCAAGTATTTTAGTAAGTCCTTCGCGAGCAAAATGCCTTCTACGTGATCTTTATCTTCGCTAATGATTGGATAGCGAGAGTGCTGTGCATCAGTGATGAGTGCGACTAGAGCATCTAGGTCATCATTACGATCCACTGTCACCATTTGGGAACGTGGGATCATGATATCGCGAACACGCATTTCAGAGATTTCCATGACACCTTCTAACATATCTCTGGTGTCATGATCGATTAGGTCATTGATTTCAGAATCACGGATGACATCCACTAACTCTTGGCGATCTTTAGGATCACCTTGAAATAGTTGACCTAAGCGCTCAAAGAAGGACTTTCTACTCGGACCTTCAGAACTTTGCGAATTATCTTCGTTCATTGTTTCTCAGTTAAATTATGCTATCAGACGTGTGATAGCTCACATGCTATACCCAAATAACTTCACCAATCAGTATCAAATAAGTGTTTGAGTACTACTATGGCCAGCGCCATATAAAGTCATTTGGGTATACACCTAAATACGCTAGGGGAAAGGTGGCACATCACTAAACAGAGTCTGTTATTGCAATGTACCGCACCTTGGTATCCTGCTAACGGAAAAAGGTAAGCAATAAACTTAAACCTTGCGGTGTTTATTCTTTTTCAGCAGCATAAGGATCTTCGTATCCCATGCTTTGCATGATTTCCGCTTCGAGTGACTCCATGATTTCCGCTTCATCATCCTCGATATGGTCATAACCTAGCAGATGAAGACTACCATGTACAACCATATGAGCCCAGTGTGAGGCAAGGGGCGTATTTTGCTCTTTTGCTTCACGCTCAACAACTTGACGACAAATCACCAAATCACCCAGCAAATCAATCTCCATCCCCGGTGGTGCTTCAAATGGAAAAGAAAGCACATTGGTTGGACGATCTTTACCACGATAGTCGAAATTAAGCTGATGACTTTCCTGCTCATCCACAATCCGGATGGTGACTTCTGCTTGCTCTTGAAAACGATTAACAGCCTCAGTTAACCAGCGAGAAAAATCGGCTTGTGAAGGTAAGTCTGCATCACTTTGACTCGCAATTTGTAAATCTAGCTCGATACTCATGATTACTCGCCAGATTCCTGAATTGCAGTGCGCAGAGCTGCGATTTCAGCTTTTTGTTGCTCGAGCTTTTTCACTTCACGCTCTTCACGGCGGCGCTGTTCGTACTCTTTACGTTCTTTTTGATCTTGAGCTTCCCATTTTTCGTACGCATTGACAATGCGGGCAACCACTGGGTGGCGTACTACATCATCGGCTTGGAAAAAGTTAAAGCTGATTTCATCCACGTCGTTCAATACTTCGATTGCATGACGTAAGCCTGAACGAGCACCACGAGGCAAGTCGATTTGAGTCACATCGCCAGTAATGACAGCACGTGAGTTAAAACCAACGCGAGTTAGGAACATTTTCATTTGTTCCACTGTGGTGTTTTGGCTTTCATCCAAAATAATAAACGCATCATTGAGAGTACGACCACGCATATAAGCAAGAGGCGCAACTTCGATGACGTTACGTTCAATGAGCTTTTCTACACGCTCAAAGCCCATCATCTCAAATAGGGCATCGTATAGAGGGCGTAAATAAGGGTCGACTTTCTGGCTTAAGTCACCGGGTAAGAAACCCAGTTTTTCACCCGCTTCAACAGCAGGACGCGTCAGTAGAATTCGGCGTACTTCTTGGCGTTCAAGTGCATCAACTGCTGCTGCAACAGCCAAGTAGGTTTTACCCGTACCCGCAGGGCCAATACCAAAGCTAATGTCATGAGTGACCATGTTCATTAGGTAATGCGCTTGGTTTGGTGTACGAGGTTTAATTACACCTTTCTTCGTTTTAACAAACACTTCTTTGCCGTGCTCGATAGACGACTCAACGTTTTGTTCGAGTACACCGTGCTCTTTAATCGCTAGGTGAATCTGTTCCGGCTCTATATCCGGAATCTCACCTCGTACGGGGGCCGTGTCAACATATAATGTTTTGATGATATCCAGCGCAGCAGCTGTCGTATGAGGTTTACCGACAATTGTGAAAAGGTTGCTACGGTGGTTAATTTCGACACCTAAGCGGCGCTCGATATGTTTGATGTTGTCGTCGAAAGGACCGCACAGACTTGCCAGGCGGCGGTTATCAGAAGGTTCGAGATTGATCTCTACAGTAACGATTTTATTGCTCAAATTAGCCTCTCAGTTTGTCATTCAAGAATGCCCGATTACGACCGGGCACCTAATGACAGTTTATACGAGCTTAAGGAGTAAAAGTAGCAACTCCTAGCTCATCTTCGCGACGAGTCTTCGCCATCATTTCTGATGGAGAAGTTACAACACGAAGGTCCATCTCTTTTTCAGTACGAATTAATTCACCGCGCAATGAGTTAGGGAAGACATCAACGATGTTTACATCGACAAATTGGCCAATAAGGTCAGCTGAGCCTTCAAAGTTCACAACTCGGTTGTTTTCAGTACGACCGCGAAGTTCCATTAGGTTCTTCTTCGATGGGCCTTCTACCAAAATGCGTTGCTCGGTGCCTAGCATCTGACGTGAGTAACGCATTGCTTGACTGTTGATCTGCTGTTGCAGTTCATACAGACGTTCTTTTTTCACTTGCTCAGTTAAATCACAAGGGTAATCCGCGGCTGGAGTACCTGGACGTGGTGAGAAAATGAAGCTAAAGCTCATATCAAAATCGACATCGCGGATCAGTTTCATGGTGTCCTGGAAGTCTTTATCAGATTCGCCAGGGAATGCCACGATAAAGTCGGAACTGATTTGGATGTCAGGACGAGCTTTGCGTAGTTTACGAATAATCGATTTGTATTCGATTGCGGTATGTGGGCGTTTCATCATAGTCAAAATACGGTCACTGCCACTTTGAACTGGCAAGTGCAAGAAGCTTACAAGCTCAGGCGTATCTTCATATACTGCAATGATATCGTCCGTAAATTCTAGTGGGTGGCTTGTGGTAAAGCGAATACGGTCGATACCGTCAATCGATGCCACTAGGCGCAGTAGCTCTGCAAACGAGCAGATACCGCCATCAAACATTGGGCCACGGTAAGCGTTTACGTTTTGGCCCAGAAGGTTAACTTCACGTACACCTTGTTCCGCTAGTTGCGCAATTTCGTACAACACATCATCCATTGGACGGCTGACTTCTTCACCGCGTGTATAAGGAACGACGCAGTAAGTGCAGTATTTTGAACAACCTTCCATAATGGAGACGAAAGCAGTTGGCCCCTCAGCGCGAGGTTCTGGTAAGCGGTCAAACTTTTCAATCTCAGGGAAAGAAATATCCATGATCGGAGCATGATCGTCACGTGATTGTTTGATCATCTCTGGTAGGCGGTGTAGCGTTTGTGGACCAAAGATAACGTCAACGAACGGTGCGCGTTCACGGATGTGATCGCCTTCCTGAGTTGCAACACAACCACCGACGCCGATAACGACACCCGGTTTTTTATCTTTTAGTGTTTTCCAGCGACCTAATTGGTGGAACACTTTTTCCTGCGCTTTCTCACGAATAGAACAGGTGTTCAATAGTAGGACGTCTGCTTCCTCAGGTTCTTCTGTTAGCTCATAGCCATTCGCAGCGTTAAGCAGGTCGGCCATTTTAGACGAATCGTATTCGTTCATCTGGCAGCCCCAAGTTTTTATTAGCAGTTTCTTACTCATCTCACTTTCGCTCGTTTAATAGTTCATCTGTTTGATTATACCTAAGCCACCTCTATTTGAAGAATAGCAGGAGGAAGAGGCTTAGGTATCGCTTATTTTTACGCCACCCCAAGGTGAGTAAGCGGCGTATTGTACTTCTTTCAAAAGGCACTGACTAGTCATGACACGAAATCTATTAAAAGCATTGTCATATCTGGGTTTTACCCATTGCAAAAGCAAGGTTTTTTTACAAAATAATTCGCAATAATTGATGGGCTACGTACAATACCCACAGAGATGGTTTTGGTTAAGAAATAGGACATATGAAGACATTTGACGTAGTAATAATCGGTGGCGGCATGGTCGGAGCTGCACTTGCTCTTGGTTGGGCGAAACAAGGGCATACGGTCGCGCTGGTAGAAGGGCACTCTCCTCAAAAATTTGCGCCAGAGCAACCGATGGACGTCAGAATTTCCGCTATTTCAAAAACATCTGTTGATTTGCTAAACCAACTTGGCGCATGGGAAGCGATTAAAGCGATGCGTGTTTGCCCTTATCGAGGTTTAGAAACGTGGGAACATCCTGATTGTCGTACACGATTCCACAGTGATGACCTTGGTATTGATCTACTGGGTTATATGGTAGAAAACCGGGTTATTCAGCTTGGATTATGGGCTCAATTTGCACAGCACCCGAATCTCACTCTATTTTGCCCTGAACGGTTAGATTCAATTACTGGTGATGAACGGAAACGCATCACTCTTGAATCCGGTGAAGTGTTAGAAGCTGATTGGGTTGTTGGTGCCGATGGTGCCAACTCCAAGGTTCGTCAATGTGCTCATATCGGAGTGACCGTTTGGGATTATCGCCAACACTGTATGTTGATTAATGTTGAAACCGCAAAGGCTCAACAAGACGTCACTTGGCAACAATTTTTTCCAAGTGGACCTCGCTCTTTCTTACCTCTTAATGGTCACCAAGGCTCGCTAGTTTGGTATGACTCACCAGCAAGAATTCGACAGCTTTCTTCACAGACACCAAATCAGTTACGTGAGGAAATACTGGCTCATTTTCCCGCTGAGCTTGGTGATATAAAGGTTCTTGATAAAGGGAGCTTCCCACTTACTCGTCGTCATGCTCAGAAATATGTGAGTCATGGTTGTGTGTTAGTTGGGGATTCTGCTCATACAATTAACCCATTAGCAGGGCAGGGGGTTAATCTGGGCTTTAAAGATGTGGCAGTGCTGTTAGAAGAAACAGCAAAAGGGTCAGCCCTTACTTTATCTCAATTCCAAGGTTACGAACGCCGTCGTCGCCCAGATAATCTACTCATGCAATCGGGAATGGATTTCTTTTACAAGACGTTCAGTAACGAATTACCGCCACTGAGAGCTGCACGGAATGCATTATTGAAAGTTGCGGAAAATGCTGGACCTATTAAAAAGCAGGTATTGCGTTACGCGTTAGGTCTCTAGGCTACTGTGAATTTGAGTAAAAAAGTACCACAAAAAAACGCTGCGAAAGGCAGCGTTTTTAATGCATGTTAACTAAAAAAACTTATTTAGTTACACGTAGTACTGGTGTTTCACCAACAGTGACAGAACCAGAAAGTTTGTTCAACTCTTTGATTTCATCCATGTTAGAGATAACGACAGGTGTTAGCGTTGATTTTGCTTTTTCTTGAAGAAGAGCAAGATCAAATTCGATAACAGTATCACCAGCTTTTACGCTTTGGCCTTCTTCAGCGATGCGTTTGAAGCCTTCGCCTTTCAGTTCAACAGTGTCGATACCGAAGTGAACGAATAGTTCTACGCCATCGTCAGACTCGATTGAGAAAGCGTGGTTAGTTTCAAAAATTTTGCCGATAGTACCGTTAACAGGAGCTACCATCTTGTCACCAGAAGGTTTGATAGCGATACCGTCACCAACGATTTTTTCAGCGAACACGACATCTGGCACATCTTCAATGTTTACGATTTCACCAGAAAGTGGCGCAATAATTTCGATTGCACCTGCGTCAGCGCTGTCGTCAGAGACTAGCTTTTTAAGTTTGTCAAACAGACCCATTGTGTCATGCTCCTAACGTTTAAAAATATTTCTGTCGAAGTATAGTATACCAATCGAGGACATTAGACGACTACTTTTAATCGTCTAATGTATTGGTGTCACTTCAATTATTTGATTTTTTCGGCAATGAATTTTTGCACGCAAGCGTCAATTTCTGCTGCTGTTGCCAGTGTTAGAGCTTCATCAGCCATTGCTTTTACTTCAGCGAAGTTTGTGTTGCGAATTACTTTCTTCACTTTCGGAATTGAGATGCCGCTCATAGAGAACTCATCTAGACCCATACCCAGAAGTAGTAGAGTTGCACGTTCGTCACCTGCTAACTCACCACACATACCAGTCCATTTACCTTCTGCGTGAGATGCGTCAATCACTTGCTTGATCACATTAAGCACTGAAGGTGACAGCGGGTTGTATAGGTGTGAAATCATTTCGTTACCACGGTCAACTGCCAATGTGTATTGTGTTAAGTCGTTGGTACCGATTGAGAAGAATGACACTTCTTTTGCAAGGTGGTGAGCAATTGCTGCAGCAGCAGGAGTCTCAACCATTACACCGATTTCAATGTTTTCATCGAAAGCGTAACCTTCGCTGCGAAGTTCAGCTTTGTATTCTTCTAGGGCTGCTTTAAGTTCGCGGATCTCTTCAACAGAGATAATCATTGGGAACATGATGCGTAACTTACCGTGAGCCGATGCGCGTAGAATACCACGTAGCTGAGCACGTAGAATTTCACGACGTTCAAGGCTGATACGGATAGCGCGCCAACCCAAGAATGGGTTCATTTCTTTAGGCAGATCCATGTATGGTAGGTCTTTATCACCACCGATATCCATAGTACGGATAATCACGGATTGACCAGTCATTGACTCTGCAACTTCTTTATAGGCTTCGTATTGCTCTTGTTCTGTAGGGAAAGCATCACGATCCATAAATAGGAATTCAGTACGGTACAGACCAACGCCTTCGCCACCGTTGCGTTTGATACCGTCACAGTCTTTTACAGTACCAATGTTACCGCATAGCTCAACAGTGCGGCCGTCGGTAGTTTCTGCTGGAAGGTCTTTTAATTTCGCTAACTCTTCTTTTTCAGCTAGGAAAGATTGCTGTACACTTTTCGCGTCAGCAAGTTCAGCGTCTGATGGGTTAACAATGATTTTGTTATTCATTGCATCAAGGATCAGAGTATCGCCGCTTTTTACTTTCGCTGTGATGTCGTTAGTACCTACAATCGCTGGAAGTTCTAATGAACGTGCCATGATTGAAGTATGAGACGTACGACCACCGATATCACAAGCAAAACCTAGAACGTAATCTAGGTTGATTTGAGCTGTTTCAGATGGAGTGAGATCGTATGCAACAAGAATGACTTCTTCGCTGATATCGCTAAGAGAAATGATGTTGATACCCAGTGCGTTTTTCACGAAACGAGTACCGATATCACGGATGTCTGTTGCGCGTTCTTTTAGGTATTCGTCGTCTAGTGATTCAAGAGCAGAAGCTTGTTCTTCAATGACGGTATGGATTGCGTTGTCTGCGTGAAGTTTTTCTTCTTTGATAAGAGTAAGAATTTCTTCTTCTAACTCTTCATCTTCCAGCAACATGATGTGGCCTTCGAAGATTGCTTCTTTTTCCTCACCGAATGTCTCAAGTGCTTTTTGTTTAACAACTTCAAGCTGTTGTGCTGACTTGTTACGAGCGTCGTAAAAACGTTGAACTTCAGCGTCTACTTGGTCATCGGAGATATGAGTGGTGTTGAGGACAATGTCATCTTCTTGAAGTAGTAATGCTTTACCAATAGCAATACCAGGAGATGCTAGGATGCCTGAAATCATAGCCTTACCTTAAACTGGTCATCTGTAAACATGAAATGGAGGTATGACTACTGTCAGATATTCAGTATTGTCATACCTAATTTCTAACAAAGCCATTTTGCACGCGCAAAATGGCTTGAATAGAAATGATCTGATTAGTGAAGTTGGTCCATAAGAGCAACTAGGTGATCAACCGCTTCTTGAGCTTGTGCACCTTCAGCTGAAATAGTCACTAAAGTACCTTTAACAAGGCCTAGTGTTTGCAGTTTGAAAAGGCTTTTTGCACTAGCGCTTTTACCATTTGAAGTTACAGTGATGTCCGCGTCAAAAGCTTTAGCTTCTTTTACGAATTGTGCTGCTGGACGAGTGTGAAGACCGTTTTCTGCAGTAATTTCTACTTGCTTCTCGTACATGTGATATACCCCAATTAAATTATTTTTTTGTAAGATTGTTAATCGTTCTTACTTTACCTTGATAGAGAAAAATTCGCCATAGTGGCGTACATTTTCCTGTCACAGTAATGAGAATGATTATTTCTATGCGAGCGCTGTGCCTATAGTGGTCTTGGGCGATCGCGGGACAAACTTGTACGCCTCTTTATTTTGAAGCGAAAAATAAAACACGCTCGATATTACCAAAGGTCAAGCTAGAATCAACAAAAAAGCCCCTAATAGGGGCTTTTTTCAATCAAAATTTGATTTCACTACATATTACTGTTGATTCTCTTTCTCAGAGAAAAGGCCTGCAAATAGCGCTGTAGATAGGTAACGTTCGCCAGAGCTTGGAAGGATAGCAACGATAGTTTTATCTTTGTATTCAGGTAGTTCTGCTAGGCGGTTTGCCGCAATAACTGCTGCACCTGATGAAATCCCAGCAAGAATGCCTTCTTCTTCCATTAGACGACGAGCCATTGCGATCGCATCGTCTGAAGGGATAGTCTCTACACGGTCGATGATTTCTAAATCTAAGTTTTCAGGAATGAAACCAGCGCCGATACCTTGGATTTTGTGTGGTCCTGGTTTGATTTCTTCACCAGCAAGAGCTTGAGTGATTACTGGTGATTCTGCTGGTTCAACCGCTACTGAAGTAATCTCTTTACCTTGTTTTTTAAGGAAACGAGAAGTACCAGTCAATGTGCCGCCTGTACCTACACCTGCAACAAATACGTCTACTTTACCTTCAGTCGCTTCCCAAATTTCTGGCCCCGTTGTTTTTTCATGAATAGCAGGGTTCGCTGGGTTGTTAAATTGTTGTAGCATCAAGTATTTTTCTGGGTTGCTTGCGACAATTTCTTCTGCCTTGCTGATGGCTGCTTTCATACCGCCAGCTGCTGGAGTCAATTCAAGATTTGCGCCTAGTGCTTTTAGTAGCTTACGACGTTCAAGGCTCATTGACTCAGGCATAGTTAGCGTTAATTTGTAACCACGAGCGGCAGCAACGAAGGCGAGAGCAATACCTGTGTTACCACTTGTTGGTTCAACAAGTTCAACACCAGCTTTCAGTTTTCCTGATTTTTCTGCATCCCAAATCATGTTAGCGCCGATACGGCATTTAACACTGAAACTAGGGTTACGAGATTCTACTTTGACCAGAACATTGCCTTTGCTAACTTTATTTAGGCGAACGAGTGGTGTGTTACCAATAGTGAGTGAGTTGTCTTCGTAGATTTTGCTCATTGTGATGTTCCTTCATTTCGCACGGGTTCGTGTCGATATCTGTATATCGAAGTGAATATGTGAAAAGCATATTCACTTCACCAATAAGGTAAAAGAACTAAAAAGTTATATGATATATATCCAAATTCCATATGAAACGCTAATGTTAATGAATTAGCTTGTATGGTGAATTTATATATCTAACAATAAGTTACTTATTAATTTCCTGGCCACAATATCCCCTGTATTACACATTCGCAATACTGTTGGGTTATCACGCAGACTCTCTTTTTGTTACTGCTTGAACAAAACAACCTGCTGGAACTAGGCTATTTTGTTTTATGTTGATGCTGGAATTCCGCTACCCACATCGCTGTTGCACCACATACCGCAACGGGAACCACAAAAAGGTTAACGATGGGAATCGTCGTTAAAACTGAAACGATAATTCCAAAGCCATAGGCTTTACCTTGTTTTTGTTTCAAATCATTTCGCATCGCATGAAAGTCTATTTTGTGATTATCAAATGGGTAATCACAATATTGGATAGCGAGAGTCCAAGCTGTAAAAATAAACCAAGCGATTGGGCCTATCGTTTGTCCCAATGCGGGAATAAGCATTAAGATAAACAAGCCAAGTGCTTTGGGGACGACATAAACAAGTTTACGCCATTCTCGACTCATCACCCGTGGAATGTCTTTAATAACATCCAATACCCCATCATCGTTGGGCTTGCTTTGAGTAAGCTTTATTTCTACTTTTTCTGCGAGTAGTCCATTGAAAGGTGCCGCAATAAAGTTGGCTAACGTACTGAAGAAATATGAAAACGTGGCTAAGATCGTAATAACTAATAGCGGCCAAAGTAGATAGCTTAACCAGGACAAAAAGTCAGGCAGCTGTTGCATCCACTGATCAATCCAAACACCAAGATGGTCAAATAGAAAATAGAGCGCCCCTCCAACTAAGATTATATTAGCGAGCAGTGGTAATATGACAAAGCGTCGGATATCCGGAGCAAAGGCAAGCTCTAGTCCAAAGAAAAAGTAGCCAAAGCCTGAACGTTGTTTTGGTTGCATTTATATCTTCCGATTAGCGAATTACTCAATTTTGAGCTGTTATTGTATGGCATCTAACCCATAGATACATAAAAGTTGTGCAAAAATCACCACTTCCCTTTAACTTCTAACATTAAGTTGTTCTAAATAGGGGGGGAGTTTTGGTAAAGTATTCCAATACACTGACTGATAAGCCTATCTTGGTCAACGAAGTTCAACAACAGGCGCAGAGCTCAGCAGAACATCAAAAATCGAGAAACTGAGAGTTAAAAATGCAGGAATTGCGATTCGTACTCATAATTGTTGGCGGGCTAGCGATAGCCGCTTTGCTATTTCACGGTCTTTGGACCTCAAAAAAAGAAGGAAAGTCCAAATTTGGTGAAAGGCCGTTACGTAAAATAGACGTAGACCAAGATGAATCGTCTTCAGTAAAGGAAGGCGAGGAAGACGAACGAGAGATCAACTTTGCTGGTGAGTCTTCGAATGCGGATGATGACCCGCTGATTGGATCATTTAACGCGGATAGATCAGACGCTGATGTCGATGCTGAACCAGTGGTATTTAATTCACTTGAAGAAGACGATAACACGGCAACTGAGGATGTTATCCAAGAACATCATGAGCAAACAGAGCCTAAAGCATTTGATGAACCTTTGGTTTCTCCACTCGCAGCAGAAGAGCCGGTTATCGAGCCTGAACCAGAAGAAGAGCAACTTGAAGTCTTAGTTTTAAATGTGCATTGTGCGGGCAATGAACCGTTTGTGGGCACGAAGCTATTTGATAGTATGCAACAAAATGGCTTGTTGTATGGCGAGATGAATATTTTTCATCGTCATGCGGATCTGTCTGGTACAGGGAAAGTGCTCTTTAGCGTCGCGAATATGATGCAGCCTGGTACATTAGAGCATGATGATCCGGACACCTTTACCACCAAAGGTATTTCATTTTTTATGACCCTGCCGTGTTTTGGTGAACCGGAGCAAAACTTTAAGCTTATGCTCAAAACCGCTCAGCAAATCGCGGATGATATGGGTGGTAATGTACTCGATGATGCTCGTAACCTAATGACGCCAAATCGCTTAGAAGTTTATCGCCAGCAGATTCGTGATTTTAAAAGTAAAACTTCGGCTAAGGGATAGTACTCTCTAGCTAATCGACCTTTTATTAAGGCTCCGTGTCGGGAGCCTTTTTTCATCATTCGAGAGAATAATAACGATGCAGAATGTAGAGCAACGACTACAAGAATTACGCGAGACCCTGAATTATCATGCTGTCCGTTATTACGTAGAAGACGATCCTAGTATCCCAGATGCGGAATACGACCGCTTAATGCGTGAACTGCTTAATATCGAGCAAGAACACCCGGAGCTAATTACTCCTGATTCTCCTAGTCAACGTGTTGGCGGTGCTCCATTATCGGGTTTTGAATCGGTGACTCATGATATTCCGATGCTGTCATTAGATAACGTCTTTGATGACGATGAACTTGACGCTTTCTTTCGTCGCATGGGAGAAAGAGTGCCAGCAGTCAAAGAAAGCCGAATTTGTTGTGAGCCAAAACTTGATGGGTTAGCGGTAAGCCTTCTTTACGAAAATGGAGTGTTAGTTCGCGCGGCGACTCGTGGTGATGGGGCGACGGGGGAAAATATCACCGAAAATGTCCGTACCATCAAATCGATTCCGCTCAAACTAAGTGGATCGGGTTGGCCAACTCGTATTGAAGTTCGCGGCGAAGTCTTTATGCCTAAAGCTGGCTTTAATCGTTTAAATGAAGAAGCGATTAAGCGGGGGGAAAAAACCTTTGTTAACCCTCGTAATGCTGCCGCTGGGAGTTTACGTCAACTAGACTCGCGTATTACAGCAAAGCGTCCACTGGCATTTTATGCTTATAGCGTGGGTGTCATTGAAGGGGGTGAACTCGTTGATAGTCACTATGAACGCTTTTTACAGCTGAAAGGCTGGGGGCTGCCAATGAGCCCAGAAACCAAACGAGTCAATAATGCGGAAGAGGTAAAAGCATTTTATCAAGACATTATGGTGCGTCGTCCCGATCTCCCTTATGAGATTGATGGCGTCGTTATCAAAGTGGATGATATCGATATTCAAGAGCAGCTTGGGTTTGTAGCACGAGCTCCTCGCTGGGCTATTGCTTATAAGTTCCCGGCTCAAGAAGAGATGACTCGTTTGAATGATGTGGAGTTTCAAGTGGGGCGTACGGGGGCCATTACTCCTGTTGCCAAGCTCGAACCTGTATTTGTCGGTGGAGTGACCGTCAGTAATGCAACACTACATAATGCGGATGAGATTGCGCGTCTTGGTGTGATGATTGGTGATACAGTAATTATTCGTCGCGCAGGGGACGTTATTCCACAGGTTGTATCAGTCGTTGAAGAGCGCCGTCCGGAAGATGCAAAAGCGATTGTGTTCCCTACAGGGTGTCCAGTGTGTGGTTCTGAAGTAGAGCGGGTTGAGGGTGAAGCGGTAGCCCGTTGTACTGGTGGGTTAGTCTGTCAGGCGCAACGTAAAGAAGCTTTAAAGCATTTTGTCTCTCGTAAAGCGCTCGATGTGGATGGTTTAGGCGACAAAGTGATCGAACAATTGGTCGATAAAGAGATGGTACATACGCCAGCTGAGCTGTTTAAATTATCCGCAGGGCAACTGACCATCTTAGAGCGAATGGGACCTAAATCGGCACAAAATGTCGTCGATGCATTAGAGAAAGCAAAAGCAACAACGCTACCTCGTTTTTTGTATTCATTAGGTATTCGCGAAGTGGGTGAAGCAACAGCACTTAACCTAGCCCAGCATTTTTTGACGTTAGAAGCCGTCATGGAGGCTAATGTTGAACAACTCGTTGCTGTTCCTGATGTTGGTAATATTGTGGCGAACCATGTGCAGACTTTCTTTGAGCAAGAGAATAATCAGAAGGTTATTGCACAGTTACGAGAATATGGTGTGCATTGGCCAGATATTGCTGCCAAAGACGAACAAGCAGAAGCCTCTCAACCATTGGCGGGTAAGACTGTGGTACTTACTGGAAGTTTATCGCAGATGACTCGTAGTGACGCTAAAGCGGCTCTACAATCTATGGGAGCGAAAGTCACTGGCAGTGTATCGAAGAATACGGATATCTTGTTTGCCGGTGAAGCTGCGGGTTCTAAATTGGCAAAAGCGCAAGAGTTAGGTGTAGAAGTGAAAACAGAACAAGACTTATTAGATTTGTTTAACGCTAATTCCTAAAATCTCTATATTCAACTTGTTGTTAATCAAAACCTCGCGAAATAGCGGGGTTTTTTGTTTGAGTATTTGGTAATTTTTATTAATTATCTGATCATTCGTGCTGAATAAAATCACCAATAATGGCGTTAGAGTTTTTATCATCAGCATGACTATTACTGTTATTTTTCCTTGTTTTTGATGATTTATGCTAAGCAATAATATGATTACATCATCAGTAGAATTGGTATAAATTGGGTCGAGTTTAATGAATGAAAGAGGGCGCTCAGGATGATGAATATCAGTGAAGTGGCAAAGAAAACAGGTTTAACCGCTAAATCTATCCGTTTGTATGAAGATAAAGGGTTAATTAAACCGCCATTACGTTCTGATAACGGTTATCGTACCTATCAGCAAACTCACATCGATGATTTATTGCTTATTGCACGTTGTAAGCGGGTTGGGTTCAGCTTGGATGAGTGTAAAGCAATGATTAACTTAGCTAATGATCCACAACGTCAAAGTATGGCGGTAAAAGAACGTGCGCAGCAAAAATTAGAGCAAGTCACGAAAAAATTACAAGAGTTACAGTTAGTACAGCAACAATTGCAAGAGTGGGTTAACGAGTGTCCAGGAGATGAAAATAGTGAATGCCCGATTATTGAAGATTTAAAAGGGCATTGTTGTCACTGTAACACTGAGTCGTAAATCGCTCAGTGTTACATGGATAAGTGAAATACTTAGTAAAGTAATGAATAAAGTTTGCGACGATATTGACTTGCTAATGCGTTGCCCTGACCAAGGGCGTTGAGAATATCCATAAAGGTCTTTTTCATATCACCATCTTGAGTGTTAAGGTCTTTTTTCAAGAATGACCACAATAGGTCTAATGCTTCTTCATCACGTGATACTTCATGATATTGTGTCGCTAATTCACTGGCAATTGCTGCATCCCCGGGATTAGCTTGGTAGGACTGTTCTAACGCTTGTAACTCAGGGCTGTTAGACGCTTGTTGGTGAAGTTCAAGCTTGGCACATAAACTTTTGTAATACCCGTCTTGGTATTCAAGTGGAATCGCTTTTAATAAAGACTCTGCTGCGTCAAATTGTTGAGTCTCTAGGTAACAATCAGCCAGAGCCAATTTAACCTCGCCCTTTTTCTGCCAATCTTCTGCTACGTTCAGTAACAAAGGCAAGGCTTGAGCATGTTTTTGCTCTTGTATTAGGGTTAAGGCTTCTTGCACATTGCGCTCATCCTGACTTGGCAAGTGACGAGATAACATCGCTTCAATTGCTTCGAGTGGTTGAGGGCCACCAAGACCATCAACAGGTTGACCTTGAATAAAAACAGCAATGGTTGGTAGTGCTTGGATACCAAACTGACCAGCGATCGCTTGTTCCTCTTGACAATTTAGCTGTGCTAATTTGAATGCACCATTATATTTCTGCACTAATTGCTGCATTTGTGGCAGCATTTGCACACTTTCCTCACTCATTGGTGCCCAGAAGTAAAACACGATTGGGCTCGCCATCGAGCTCTCTAAAACGTCACGAAAGTTGGTTTGGTTTACTTCAATAATGTGTGGTGATTGCATGGTGAATCCTTATAACTCGGCAGAATGCGGAACCTATCGATTAGATGGGGTTAAGTTAGCAGAATTCAAGGTAAAGTGAGTAATCTCTTTTAGCTGTGAGGGGAAAATATCCGGATCTTGTGATGCAATAAGATCCGGAATCCGATGGCTATGGCGCTAGAATACGATAAATAATATTACCGCGACGAAGACACCAAGCCAGTTCCATTGATTGAGAGACATAATGGCGTTTCTACTCACACAGCTAATCAAGCATAGGATTAGCATTGTGCGGTGGAAATGTGACCAATTAATGACAACTTTATCGTTTAAGAGGATTTAAGCAAAATTTTGTCGATTGTCCTTCCCGGAAGTAGACGTTTTAATATTGCAATCACTTTGGTTGGCGTGGTAATTCGATAGCGTAATTTAGGTTTTGGTGATTCTAAAGCATGAATAAGAGGGGCTAAGCATGCTTGTGCTGGTAGTGCGTATTTATTACGAGATTGAGACCGAGATAGGCGATCGATTTGGCTTTGATACTGCTCTTTATGAATACTGGACTCAATATCAATCCATTGTTTAAACGCCGCTAAAGAGTTGGCTCTAAATTGAGTTTCTATCGCCCCTGGTTCGATAATGCACACATGGATACCTGTTCCAGCAAGTTCAAGCCTTAGTGTGTCACTCCAGCCTTCAATCGCAA
Source organism: Vibrio nitrifigilis (assembly GCF_015686695.1). NCBI lineage: Bacteria > Pseudomonadati > Pseudomonadota > Gammaproteobacteria > Vibrionales > Vibrionaceae > Vibrio > Vibrio nitrifigilis. The sequence continues at coordinate 975,063 of NZ_JADPMR010000001.1, forward strand.
ATTTTGAGCTGTTATAAGCGCCTCGATATTTCATGGCGGCAAAGCCCAGCACTGAGCTGTTTTGGACAATGCGGCCATAGCCAAGTTGGCGAAAGTGAGGAATAAGTTGTGTGGTTAAGTGATGCCAACCAAATACATTGGTGTTGAACTGTTCTCTAAGGCCTGCGGTAGAAAGATCTTCTAATGCACCGGCTAAGCCAAAAGCGCCATTGTTGAACAGAGCGCTAAGTTTATTATCTGTGAGCTCTAAAGCCTGTTTGACGCCAGAATCAATACTTTTTTCATCGGCTAAGTCTAAATGAATACAAGTGAGGCCTTCGGCAATTAACCGTTCTACATCACTTTGCTTGCGACATGAAGCAATCACCTTGTAACCTCGTTGATGCAATGCATGAGCAGCCATGTAGCCAATGCCTGTTGAGCAGCCTGTAATGAGAATGGCGTGAGTTGTCATGGTGAAGATCCTATAGAAAATTAATGGTGATGATGCAGTAAGTTACTCAAAGCGGGTTCTATTCGGGAAAAATGAAATTGAAAACCGGCATCGATCAAACGTCTTGGCTTTGCGCCTAGGCTATCAAGAAGAAGTTCGGAAGATTCCCCCATCAGTAACTTAATTAACCATTTGGGAGTAAATAATAAACGTGGTCGCCCTAACGTGTGGGCAAGTGTTTTACTAAATTCTTTATTACTAACAGGATTAGGGGCTGTAATGTTAAATGCGCCATGAGCATATTCACATTCAAGAAGATAAACGATGGCCCTAGCCATATCGACCATATGTATCCACGGAAGTAACTGTTTGCCATTACCAATAGGGCCACCTAACCCGAGTTGATAAGGCAGCAGCATTTTTTTCATTGCACCGCCGTCCATTGAAAGCACAACCCCAGTTCGTAAAAGAATCACTCGGGTGTTGTCACTTTTCGCGTTTAAGGCGATTTTTTCCCAATTAGCACAGACATAGTGAGAGAATCGTTCGCTATGAACTTCCACACGTTCATCAAAACGACTGGCTTGATGATCACCATAGTAACCGACAGCTGAACCACTTATAAAAACGCGAGGCGGATTGCTGCTAGCTTGAATCAAGGAAACGAGCTGTTGAGTGATGGACCAGCGACTATCGCATATCCGTTTTTTTTGTTGTTTGGTCCAGCGCTTATCTGCAATAGGTTCTCCCGCCAGATTAATAACAGCATCAAAGTCATCAAGCGTTGAAAGTTCATCTAAAGAGCGGATGAAATTGAGATTGGAGTTACTAATGTGAGCCAGTTTTTGCCTAGCCTGATAAATGTTTCGCGTTAATACCACCAAATGATGGGTCATGATAAGCTTTATCAGTTCCCTACCGATGAGTCCCGTTCCACCGGTAATTAAAATTTTCATTATGCCTCCCTAAGTGAATTGAAATGGTGGTTGATGACTATTCATACTTACTGAGTAAGGTTAGCCCTGCCTATATCCTAAAAGATAGAAAAAGTGCGCGAAGCGTATAAGAAAGTTTAATTATAACAACCCTCAAGCGATTTGGGTGTGTGCTGAGTGTGAGTTCTTGATATGACCACTTATATTAAAGCTTATGATAATCATAAGCTTCTGCCAATATTTGTCTTGTCTTCGTTTACTAGGGTCTCTAGGTGACGATTTAGCACTAAATACGTACAATGCGGATAAATCACAACGAGGTAAACTATGAAATTATTTTTTGCATCTGATCTACACGGTTCTTTGCCCGCAACAGAGAAAACTATTGCTGCGTTTTTACAGTCAGGAGCTGAAACTTTGGTCTTACTTGGTGATGTGCTAAATCATGGCCCACGTAATCCGGTTCCTGAAGGGTATAATCCACCAGCTGTTGCTGAGCGATTAAATGAGTATGCCGACCGTATTATAGCCGTTCGTGGCAACTGCGACAGTGAAGTAGACCAGATGTTACTCTCTTTCCCTATGATGAGTGATTTTGCTTGGGTTCTGTTGGAGTCAGGGCAACGATTATTTCTTACTCACGGACATTTATATAACCAAAATAAACTGCCACCACTACGTGAAAATGACGTTGTTGCTCATGGACATACTCATATCCCGGTGGCGGAAAAAATAGAGTCACAATTTATTTTTAATCCCGGTTCTGTCACTTTTCCACGTAATGAGTTTGCAGCAAGCTACGGAATTTTAGATGGTACTGAACTGTCGGTGATGAGTTTTAATGGGGATGTAATTAAACAGACTCAGATAGCCTGAGCACTGATTTTGAGAGGGATGAGTGCTCCCTCTCATTACTATGCTTCTGGCGGGGTGGTTCGGTCTGCGTGGCCTAGATCTCGTTCAGGATCTATCTCGTCCCGTACCTTCTGTTTTAGTATTTTTGCTTCAGGAAATCCGCCATCTTTTTTTCTTTCCCAGATAGACTTTCCATTACAAAAAATTTCGAAATGACCGCCGGTATCGGGATGTAAAGAAACACTATCGAGTTCTTCACTGAAGGTATGCAGTAACTCTTGAGCCATCCAACTAGCTCGAAGCATCCAATTGCATTGACGGCAATAGTAAATTTCAATCTTAGCTTTCGTCATATTTGCTCCTTAGATAGATAATAGAAAGGGTAGCTGAGCTACCCTTTCTATTATCAGCAGTATATTTGCTGGATATTGGTGCCATCTTAATCAGTTACTAAACAAAAGTTGAGAACCATGATTAAGACTGGTCAGTAACAGCGTCTTGTCATTGACAATATCGATACGACGGCTTTGCTCGGCATCCATTTTAAAAAATTGCGTTATGAGTTTCAGCTGATCTTTAGAAAAATCACGGCTGTGGCTCGTAGAAACGTCTTTAAACTGTTTCGGAGTAACGAGTAGATAGTTGTCGCTCATATCCCACTCTCCCGTCTCTGAAATGTTAACGACACTATCCGGTTTTTCTGGGCTATCTTCGGCGGAATAGAGTTTCATAACAGAAACACGAATGTAGGTACCGTTCGGTAAATATTTCATGTTTGATGTAACATCGACGAGGGTTAATGGACCCACTGAACGGTCAGGTTCAAGCTTGGTTAAGATGCGAGATTGCCATTCACGAGACGACAGCAATTGTTCAACTTTCAAGTCACTATAAAGGTAAAGCCAAAGAGAAAATAGGACTGAAATGGACAAAATAATCGTTGCTAATTTTTTAGTCATACCCCACCACTTATCGGCAAATCTTCGTGAGATCGCTCTGGTTGGCCAAAATTCGCACGGTAAAGTTATCGTCGGAGTCTTCTGGAACATGTATGTAGTTCAGAACTAAAACGTTATCTTGCCCGGCTGTAGCGATGATTTTGGTGGCTTTTGACGAATCCGTATGTCTTTTCGTGTATGAGTCAATACACAGTTTTATAGAAGGTAGCCACTCTGATAAATCAGGTTGGTTAGTTGCTGTCGTTACTTCAATACCGTTATAAGAGGTTAAGTCGCGAAATTTAGAAGGGGTTGGTCCCATTCCGATTAAAACGACAATTGGTAATAAAATAGCGAAAACAATCATAACCTTGGTCAATAAATCGCTGCGTTTAGATTTTTTTTGATTTACTGAGGTTTGATTTTCATCATTTTGTAAACTAGTTGAACTAACCTCAATCGCAGTGTCTGGTTCTGTAACGTTTGCATCATGGTGAATCTCGACATCTTGAGAGTCTGGCAGTGACTCTTTTACTGATGTGGTTTCTTCAACGTCTACAGGCTCTGCTTTATCGTGGGTGTCTATGTCATCTAGGGGTAATTCAGTCAGCTCTTCATTGATAATATTAACATTACAGATGAGCTGATACCCGCGTTTTGGCACCGTTTTGACAAATTGAGGTGATTTGGTTGAGTCTTTTAGATTTTTTCGAAGGGTAGAAATAGCTTGAGTCAAGCTTGAATCATCCACTTCAAAACCTTGTTCCCGCCAAACAAAATCATGTAGCTCATTTCGAGTTACTACTTCATTTGGACGTTGCGACAGCATTAGTAAAATACGACTTTCATTGCTACCTAAGCGTACAATTTCATCGTCAGCTTCTTTATCAACTAATGAGTTACTCGTGGGATCAAAGGAAAATCTATCATCAAGAATAAACTTTGGACCAATGTTACTCATCGATATCTTCTTTTATAAGTATTAGATTTTTTGACTTTTTACCTTTAGGTATCTTCCATGTCAATGAGTTAAGAGAGAGTTAAGATTCTAGCATTATTTTATCTTCCTTGATAAAAACTCTGCTAAGCATAAACAAAACAAATGCAAAAAACATTGTTTTTATGCGCTTTGACCTTGAATTTACATTTACTGTCCTCATCTATTTAGCAAAGTTTGACCGAACATTTCACAGTGAGTGAAATGCAATTGTTTTGATGTAATGGAGCGGATATGAGCGAAACTGCTACAACAAATAAAGAAACACGTGGTTTTCAATCAGAAGTAAAACAATTACTTCATTTGATGATTCACTCTTTGTATTCCAACAAAGAAATTTTTCTACGTGAACTTATTTCTAACGCGTCTGATGCGGCAGATAAGCTGCGTTTTCAGGCCCTGTCAGATCCAGAATTGTATCAAGGCGATGCTGATTTAGGCGTTAAACTCTCATTTGATGCCGAGGCAAATACCATCACTGTTTCAGATAACGGTGTCGGTATGACCCGTGATGACGTGATCGAAAATCTAGGTACAATCGCGAAATCAGGTACTGCAGAATTCTTTTCTAAACTTTCTGAACAGCAAACTAAAGATTCACAGTTAATCGGTCAGTTTGGTGTTGGTTTCTACTCTGCATTCATTGTTGCTGATGCAGTAACGGTTCGTACTCGCGCTGCGGGTGTGGCAACCGAAGAGGCTGTGCAGTGGTATTCAAAAGGCGAAGGCGAGTATACCATTGAAACTGTTGATAAAGAATCCCGTGGCACGGATATTATCCTACATCTCCGTGAAGAGGGTAAAGAGTTTCTATCGGAATGGCGTTTACGTGATGTGATTTCCAAATATTCAGATCACATTAGCATTCCAGTTTATCTTCAAGTCGCAGAAAAAGATGAAGAAGGTAAAGAAACGGGTAAGACTAATTGGGAACAAGTTAACAAGGCGCAAGCGCTTTGGACTCGCAACAAATCTGACGTAACAGATGATGAGTATAAAGAGTTTTATAAACATGTTACCCATGACTTTGCTGAGCCACTTGTATGGGCACATAACCGAGTTGAAGGTAAAAATGATTACACCAGCTTGTTATACATTCCATCCAAAGCGCCTTGGGATATGTTTAACCGTGACCACAAACACGGCCTTAAGCTGTATGTTCAACGCGTGTTTATTATGGATGACGCAGCGCAGTTTATGCCGTCATACCTACGTTTCGTGCGTGGCTTGATTGATTCGAACGACTTACCATTGAACGTATCTCGCGAAATTTTACAAGATAATAAAGTGACTCACTCATTACGTAGTGCGTTAACTAAACGTGTCCTTAAGATGCTAGAAAGCTTAGCGAAAAACGATGCGGAAAAATATCAATCATTCTGGAAAGAATTTGGCCTCGTACTAAAAGAAGGCCCAGCGGAAGACATGTCTAATAAAGAGAAAGTGGCAGGTCTATTGCGCTTCTCTTCAACCAATGAAGACTCTTCAGAGCAGAATGTATCGCTTGCTGATTACGTTTCTCGTATGAAAGAGGGTCAAGATAAGATTTATTACTTGACTGCAGACAGTTACAGCGCTGCAAAAAACAGCCCACACTTGGAGCAATTCAAGTCAAAAGGGTTGGAAGTCGTACTGATGTACGATCGCATCGATGAGTGGTTGATGAACTACTTGACTGAATTTGATGGCAAACAGTTCCAATCAATCACTAAGGCTGGTCTGGATCTGAGTCAGTTTGAAGATGAGCAAGAAAAAGAGAAACACAAAGAGACAGAAGAAGAGTTTAAGTCTGTTGTTGAACGTGTGAAATCTTACTTGGGCGAGCGTGTGAAAGACGTTCGTACTACTTTCAAATTGGCATCGACGCCAGCTGTTGTTGTGACCGATGATTTTGAAATGGGTACGCAAATGGCCAAATTGTTGGAAGCAGCAGGTCAAGCTGCTCCTGATGTGAAATATATTCTTGAGATCAATCCTGAACATACCATGGTGACACGTATGGCTGATGAGCCAGACGAAGAAGCATTTGGTCGTTGGGTTGAGGTACTACTTGGGCAGGCTATGTTAGCTGAACGTGGCTCAATGGAAGATCCATCTCAGTTCTTGACGGCGGTAAACCAACTATTAATTAAATAGTCGGTTTATAAACTTATCGAGGCTCGCCCAACAGCGAGCCTTTCTTTTCTCTATAACGAGGCAGTTTGCAGTAATAACGATGTGATTGGACGTCTGTAATGAGAAAAGTTGTGATAGAATGCCCGACTTGAATGTGAATAATATCGCGTGTATTTTTACACGCCGTTTAGGGATTGATTTCCTTATACCGAAACTTTCCGTTATTACGTAACAGGCTGTGAGCTTCGGTATAACTATTAAGTTTATTAAGAGGATTTAACATGCGCATCATTCTTTTAGGTGCTCCAGGTGCTGGTAAAGGCACGCAAGCTCAATTCATCCAAGAGAAATACGGTATTCCACAAATTTCTACTGGTGATATGCTACGTGCTGCAATTAAGGCAGGTACTGAGCTTGGTAAAAAAGCAAAATCTGTTATTGATGCAGGTCAGCTTGTTTCTGACGATATCATTCTAGGCTTGATCAAAGAGCGTATCGCTCAAGATGATTGTGAAAAAGGGTTCCTACTAGACGGTTTCCCTCGCACAATCCCTCAAGCTGATGGCCTAAAAGAGCTTGGCGTTAATGTAGATTACGTTATTGAATTTGATGTTGCTGATGATGTAATTGTTGAGCGCATGGCTGGTCGTCGTGCTCACCTTGCTTCTGGTCGTACTTACCATGTAGTGTACAACCCACCTAAAGAAGAAGGTAAAGATGACGTAACAGGTGAACCTCTTGTTGTTCGTGATGACGACAAAGAAGAAACTGTACGTGCACGCCTTAACGTGTACCACACTCAAACTGCACCTCTTATCGAATACTACGGTAAAGAAGCTGCGGCAGGTAACACTAAGTACCTAAAATTTGACGGTACTAAAGCGGTTGAAGAAGTGAGTGCTGACATCGAGAAAGCTCTGTCTTAATCACCCCAAAATGTGATTAATTTGTTATAGTTAGAAGCGGCCAGTCGGTCGCTTTTTTTATGGTTTGTTGATTAGATCGCCACCCGTTAAAAAATAGAGCGTGCCTATAGTAACAATCGTTGATTTCACCTTGAGCTCTTCGCTAAGTAATGGTGAGATAGAGGTATTATGTTCTCTGTTTGTAAATAGAAGGATACCATGCAAAATAATAAAAAAGTGGGCATTTTGTTAGCTAACTTGGGAACCCCAGAGGCTCCTACAGCACCTGCAGTAAAGCGGTTTCTTGGTGAATTTCTGCATGATAAACGCGTTGTTGATTTAACTCGCTGGGTATGGTGTCCAGTTTTACATGGCATTATTTTACCGATTCGATCGCCCAAAGTAGCAAAGTTATATCAGTCTATTTGGATGGATGATGGTTCTCCTCTGCTGGTGTATTCTAAACGCCAACAAGAAAAATTAGCCAATGCATTGTCACTGCCAGTTGAGCTGGGCATGACTTACGGGGAACCTAGTTTAAATACAGGGGTACAGGCATTACTTGCTCAAGGTGTGGAACGAATCATCGTTCTTCCTTTATATCCTCAGTACTCAGCAACAACAACGGCAGCTGTGTTTGATGGTTTAGCTAAAGTATGCAAAACGATGCCAGTAGTACCTGAGCTGGTGTTTATTAATCACTATCATGATCATCCTGGTTACATTAAAGCGCTAGCGGATAAAGTTCGGAGCTCTTGGCAGCAAAATGGACAAGGCGAGAAGTTGGTCTGTTCTTATCATGGCATTCCTAAGCGCTATGCAGATAATGGTGATATTTATCCTCAGCACTGCATACAGACGACCGAGCTACTGCGCCAAGAATTAGGTCTTGAGGCTGACCAAATAATGATGACGTATCAGTCTCAGTTTGGCAAAGAAGAGTGGTTACAGCCATATACTGATAAGACATTGGCGTCTTTACCTGAGCAAGGTGTTCGACGAGTCGATATCATTTCACCTGCGTTTTCAGTAGATTGTTTAGAGACACTGGAAGAATTAAAAGTCGAGAACCGCCATATATTCGAACAAGCAGGTGGGACAGATTTTCATTATGTTGAATGTTTAAACGACAGTGACTTACATATAGAAATGATGAAAGCGTTAATTGAAGCTAACCAGTAATAAACCTCAATAGTCGCTCTGAACATTGCTTTGTTGCTAATAAAAAACCTCGTGAGATTCACGAGGTTTTTTTGTTCATGAGATGAACGGATTAGGCTTCTGCTGGTTGAGCTACAGAAGCACTCTCACCACGACTCACCTTCGTTAGTTTTGGTGCAATGATGAAAGTGATGACAGCAATTGCGGCAGTGGTGTAGCCGATTTTACCAAATACATCGCCATAGATAACAAGCGATTGGTTTGCGTCAGTAATGTTCGATGGTACAGAAGTTAAACTTGCTACCCAGCCTGCGATAACGGCTGCTGTGGCTGATGTTAAGAACCACATACCCATTGCGAAGCCCATCATACGCTGAGGGACTAATTGGGCAACCATGGCTAGGCCAAGACCTGAAACCAACAGTTCACCAATCGATTGGAATAGGTAACTTAATACCAACCAGTTTGAGCTGATGATACCTTGACTATTAGCGAAACCTGCACCCCAAGATAGAACAAGGAATGAAAGCGCACATAATGCCATACCAATAGCAAATTTAAATGGCATAGACAGGCTATCGCCTAATTTTCCGTAAATAATTGCTAGTATCGGACTAGCAATCATAATCCAAAACGGGTTAAGTGCTTGGAACTGTTCAGGTTCGGCACTAAAGCCAAATAGATCATGGCTTACGTTATGAATAGCGAAGAAGTTCAGTGACGTCGGCATTTGGAAGTAAAGAACGAAGAACACAATGCCTTGAAGCATAAGTATAAATGCGACAAACATTTTTTGGCGCTCAATACCAGTCATGCTTAATGCTTCTTTAAAGTAGAAGAATAGAATCGCCAGCCCAGCAATGACTAAAATGCCATGCGCAAGGAATAGGTTTTGTAATAAGTAGCTGCAAATGAAGCTCGCAATCACGGAGCCTACAATGACCATCAGCATTTTACTTTTGTTCACAGGCGCGAGATCGGCAGGAGAGCCCACTGATTTTAACATTTTCAAGTAAGCTAAGAAGATAACAACGGTAATTGCTAGGCCGATTGCACTCACACCAAACGCCATGCCGTAGCCTGCTTTTTCAGCAATAATTGGTGTTAGAATCATAGAGATCAATGAACCGATATTGATGGCCATGTAGTACATAGTGAACGCACCATCTAGTCGAGGGTCGTTTTCATCGTACACTTTTGCTAGCAAGCTTGATGGGTTCGCTTTGAACAAGCCATTACCGACAGTGATAAAGCCCATTGCGATAAAGATGAGGGTTGAACCACCAATATGTTGGCTTGTGGTTGATACACCTAATAGTGCGTAACCCACCATAAGAATAATCGCACCGAGTGTAATGGCTCGTTTCGTTCCAATGACTTTATCACCTAACCACCCACCGGCAGCAACAAAACCGTAGATCAGTGCCGAAAAAGCACCAAATAGCACGAATGAAGTTGATTCATCCATGCCTAAAATTTTCACTAAGTAAACCGTTAGGATGGCTTGCATCCCATAGAAACCAAAGCGTTCCCAAAATTCTATTGAAAAAATCAAATAGAACGACTTAGGTTGCTTGAAAGTGTTCAAGTCAGACATCTGGAAGTTCCTGTATAGAATCCGCTGGCGCGGAGTGTGTTATGCATCTGTTTGGATCGGACTCAAAAGAAGTGATCCTAAAAGGAGTAAGTTAATTACTACTATATTTGTCTATATTTAAAGACTTTTATTCGGATTGTACGTATACAGGTTGAAATAATTAATCGCAACTATGTAATTTTGTAGAATATAAAACTAATTAAGAAATTTTATAAAATTCAATTGCTTATCAATTATGTGATTATTTTTCACCCATCGAAAACTAAAGTTTCATTTATGGAATAAAAGGCAGTATTAGTGATGTTTGTCTCAAAATTGAGTGACGAGGGGGTTGTCTGTCTGCCTCAAAGGTATTAGCGGGGGGAAGAGATTTCAACTGGCATAGGATATGTTAGGATGGGTGAAAAAATACAATAGAGTGGCTAGATTATGAAACGTTGGTACTTATTATATTGTAAGCGGGGTGAGCAGCCGCGCGCGAAGCTTCATCTGGAAAACCAAGGGGTAGAATGTTACTACCCAGAAGTCGTGGTTGAAAAGATAGTGCGCAATAAGCGTCAAGAAGTCACTGAACCTTTATTTCCATCATATGTGTTCGTCAATTTTGATTATGAAGTAGGCCCTAGTTTTACTTCAGTGCGTTCAACTCGAGGCGTTGTCGATTTTATTCGGTTTGGTCCTTTACCCAAAGAAATTAATTCAACATTAATTTCAGAGTTAAAGATGCTCGAACAGAATGATCTTCACGTTCAGAATACATTACCAGAGAAAGGGCAGATACTCGAAATTACAGGCGGTCAATTTGCGGGTATTGATGCTATTTATCAAGAGCCTGATGGGGAAACTCGATCAATTTTACTGGTTAAAATGATTAACCAAAATGTAGAGATCAGTGTCGATAATAAAAATCTCGCAATGGGCGGTTAAATTAGATTAAAAAAAAGGTGCCATTTGGCACCTTTTTATATCTGTAGCGCGAATCAAGCTTAGTAAGCTTCTTGGTGAACGTTTTTGACAGCACGGCCTGATGGGTCGAGGTTGTTTTTGAACGATTCATCCCACTCGATGGCTTTCGCTGAAGAACAAGCAACCGATGGGCCACCAGGTACACAATGCGCTGCTGATTCTAGAGGGAAAAGCTCTTCAAAAATTTCACGATACAAGTAGCCTTCTTTAGTGGTTGGCGTGTTGTAAGGGAAACGGTATTGAGCAGTTTCCATTTGTTGATCTGAAATTTTCTCTGCTGCTTTTTCTTTCAGAGTATCAATCCAGTTGTAGCCCACGCCATCAGAGAATTGTTCTTTTTGGCGCCATGCAATGGATTCTGGTAGGTAATGTTCGAAACATTCACGCAGAATGTGTTTTTCCATTTTACCGTTACCACACATCTTATCTTTAGGGTTTAAGCGCATCGCTACATCAATAAACTCTTTATCTAAGAAAGGTACGCGTCCTTCAACTCCCCATGCTGCCAGAGATTTGTTGGCACGAGCGCAATCGAATAAGTTCAGTGCGAGTAGCTTACGTACTGTTTCTTCATGGAATTCTTTAGCGTTTGGCGCTTTGTGGAAGTATAAGTACCCCCCAAATATTTCGTCTGCACCTTCACCTGACAATACCATTTTTATCCCCATTGCCTTGATCTTACGACCCATTAAGAACATAGGAGTTGATGCACGAATGGTAGTGACATCATAAGTTTCGATGTGATAAATCACATCACGAATCGCATCAAGGCCTTCTTGAATGGTATACGTCATTTCGTGGTGCACGGTACCGATTTGATCGGCAACTTCGCGTGCGGCTTTAAGATCCGGAGCGCCTTCAAGGCCGATTGCAAATGAGTGCAGTTGTGGCCACCACGCTGCTGATTTTTCATCATCTTCAATGCGCATTGCAGCAAAACGTTTTGCAACGGCAGATGTGATTGAAGAATCCAAACCGCCTGAAAGTAAGACACCGTATGGTACATCGGTCATTAATTGACGTTTTACCGCTGCTTCAAGAGCTTCAGTTAACTCTTCTTTTGAAGTGACATTGTCTTTCACATTGTCATATTCAAACCAGTCGCGTTCATAGTAGCGTAGTGGTTCTTTATCGCCTGAACGATAAAATGAACCTGGAGGAAACTCACTAATAGATTTACAAACTGGAGTCAGTGCTTTCATTTCTGAAGCTACATAGTAGTTACCATGCTCGTCATGGCCTTGGTATAGAGGAATAATGCCAATATGATCGCGACCAACAAGAAACTCATCTTTTTCTTCATCATAAAGAACAAAAGCAAAGATACCGTTAAGCTCCTCAAGTAGATCCGCCCCTTTATCACGGTAAAGAGCCAAGATGACTTCACAGTCTGATTCCGTCTGAAAATCATACGTATCTGCATAGCGAGCACGGATTTCTTTGTGGTTATAAATTTCCCCATTCACGGCAAGGATCAGTTTTCTATCAGGACTGTAAATAGGTTGAGCTCCGCTATTTAAGCCCACGATCGCTAAACGCTCATGAGCGAGTATAGCGTGATCTGATGCATAAATACCTGACCAATCTGGTCCACGGTGACGAAGTTTTTTAGACATTTCTAACGCGACAGGGCGCAATGGAGCTGCGTCACTTTTAATGTCTAGAATGCCAAAGATAGAACACATACGACTTCCTTACTTGAATAGGTTTTAATCCGATGTCTTCAATTTGCCACTTTGACTAAAAAAAGCAACCAATAATTGGGTAAATAATTATATAAAAGCGCTTAAGGTGAATTAAATTTAATTTAATGGCTAAATATGTGAATGGTGTCTATGTTAAGGTGAAAAAACTAGCGATATCGTCATTAAAATGTCGTTTTAAACTCATTATTAATGGTTTTATCGTTATGATTTTTAAACAAAATATTTTCTTTTAATTATTGTACACGTATACCTCCAACAGGCGTTGAAGGTTAAAGATAACCGGTGAGGTTATTTAGTACTGGAAGGTTCGAATTTAGGTTTAAGTTGTTGGCAAACATGACGAGCGAACCCTGTTCCGGCTTCACTGTAGATGTTGAAAGCCGCATGAGCACCGCTATTAAGCATATCTTCTTTTTGGTCGTTATATTCTGCAATCGCGGCAATCTGCCCATTAAAGTTGTTTTGCTGCAAAAGATCTAAAGCCACTTTATTACCTTGATTATGCGGCATAGCAAGTAAAATAAGCTTTACTCTATCTTTATCGAGTATGCGTTCCCAAAAATCTGGGTCAGTTGCATCACCATTAATGACATTTCTCCCTTCTTCTCGTTGTTGAGCAACCGATTCTTCCTTGAGTTCAATACCCAGACAAATATTACCGTGCCTTGAATAGAGTTCATCATAAGCACCTGTTCCAATACGGCCCATCCCTAAGATGAGCACTTGTGCATTACCCGGGTTAATGAGTTTGTCTTTCGGATTGAGTGTTTCCGCAAGTTGTGGTTTTAACCAATGAGATGCTCTTCTGTACAACTCATGACCTTTTTTACCAATCGGAGCGGCGACAATAAAGGAAATAGGTACCGCAATAGCGATGGTGACTAATATGTCTCCAGGTAACCAACCCTGATGATAGGCTAAGCCACCCACAATCAGCCCGAACTCACTGTAATTAAATAAACTTAATGAAGCGAGCAATGTCGTTCTGACTCTAAAGTGGAATCGATTTAATACCCAAAAATAGAGCACGCCTTTCAGCGGCAAAAGCACAATAAGCACAAGCGCTAACAACAATCCGGTTAGTGTTGGTTGGGCTGATAAACCGATGTTTAGGAAAAAGCAGACTAAAAAAAGCTCTTTTAAATTGAAGAGTGACTTAGATAACTCAGAAGCCTTACTGTGATCAGATAACAGCATACCTAAAATAATGGCACCTAAATCTGGCTTTAAACCGACAATTTGGAATAGCCCTGCGCCCATGACGAGCGCAAAGAAAATGCCAAATAAAACCAACATTTCTCCGTGCCCAACCCAATCTAAAAGCTTGTAAAACACTGGGCGAATAAAAGGTAATAAAAACAACGCAACTGCATACCAGTGTGGTAGTTTCCCGGTCGATGCAGAAAGGAATATGACCGCAAAGATATCTTGCATTACCAAAATACCAATTGCGAGAGTGCCGTAGATGGCATTCATTTCGCCTTTTTCCTGTAATGATTTTACCGCGAATACAGTGCTGGAAAAGGATAGGGCAAAGCCAATAATAAGCAGTTGAGGGATTCCCAAGCCAGACAAACTGTGCAACCCCAAATACTGCAGAGCTAAAAGAGCAGCCGCAAACATTAAGGTGCACAAGAGGTTATGTAATGTGGCCCCTGCCCATACTTCTTTGGCTAGCAGGGTTTTAATATCCAGCTTTAGGCCTATAGAGAAGAGTAGTAACGTTACCCCTAAATCTGCCAGAGTAGTAATCATTTGGTTCGATTCATAACCAAAATAATGAAGGATAAATCCGGTAACTAAAAAGCCGACTAGAGGAGGTAAGTGGCACTTTAGGGCCACAAAACCGGCTAAAAAGGCACAGGAAATAAATATAAGATCCATAATAGTGTCTGTAATATTGGTAGTGTTTGCTAACTACTTGGGATAACGAGAGCTCACGTATATAGATAATAGCTTAGTGGACTAGTGGAAGTGGATGTTTAACAAGATAAATTTGCTCTCCGTGATGAAGAGCAAATTTACATTATTTTATGCCTTCTAACTTAGATCGTCTCTTCTTCAAGCAATTTTTGCAGCAGTTCGCCGTTTAACATCGCTCGTTTGATTAGGGCAAATGCGCTCAATGTTGGTTGATGGTCTAGCTGGGATGCGACTATTGGTAGGTTGGCATTAAAAGCACCTAGTGATTGGGTAAGAACATTGCGCTCGATCGCTGGGAAAAGAACCGAAGAGGCTTGAGTTATTTGCCCTGCAATAATTATTTTTTGCGGGTTAAATAAGTTGACTGTAATTGCCACGGCTTTCCCTATGTAATTGCCAACACGCGTTAGTGACTCCATTGCTAACGTATCACCTTGCTTGGCATGCTCACAGACGGCTTCAATGGTAATGGTCTCTTCTTGCGTAAGTGACGAAGGATACCCTTGAGCCAGTAAATGTTTAATATGGGCAAGAATGGCTGGGTTAGTTGCTATGGTCTCAAGGCAGCCAAAGTTCCCACATTGGCAACGTTCACCAAGCGGATCCACTTGGATATGACCAATTTCACCCACATTCCGGTTATGGCCAAGAAATACTTGCCCATTAACAATGATACCTGCACCTGTGCCGCGATGAACGCTAATTAATATCGAATCTTGACAGTCTTGACTGGTACCAAAATAGTGCTCAGCTAGAGCCATTCCCCGGACGTCATTACCCACGAAACACTCAACGTGAAAGTGATTTTTAATGGTATCTCCGATGGTCATGGTATCGATATCAACATGGGGCATATATTCAACAACGCCACTTTCTGGGTTCACTAGCCCGGGTAATGCAACCCCAATTGCAATAAGCTGTTTGATCTGAGTTTGTTGTTGGCTAATAAAAAACTCAATGAATTGGATAAGGCCCTCTACCAGTTGGAATTGGTCGGTATAGGGAAAGTCTTGACTCAGACTGGATAGCTGCTTGCCACTGAGATCGTATAAACCAATCTCAATATAATCACGACCAAGTCTAACCGCGATAGAGTGGAAAAGAGTGACTTCTGTTTTCAAAGAAATCGCTCTGCGTCCACCCGTTGACGCTTGCTGCGCCACTTCTTTGATTAGACCGCGCTCTAATAGCTGGCGAGTAATCTTAGTGACGCTGGCAGGGGCTAATTGACTTACGTCTGCTACTTGAATTCGAGAAATAGGCCCATGTTGATCGATTAAGCGATATACCGCCGCGCTATTTAATTGTTTTACCAGATCTACGTTGCCTATTTGTCCGCCATTCATGCCTAGTTCTGCTCGTATTGTCCATTAACAATTGTCGCTTTGACTGTGAAGTCTCGATCGAAAATCGCTAGATTTGCCACCATGCCAGGTTTAATTTGGCCAAGCTTGTGATCTAAGCCAATGGCTCTAGCTGGATAAAGTGTGGCCATTCTGAGCGCTTCGTCTAAAGCGATACCTACATGCTCTACTGCATTTTCAATGGCTTTCATCATCGTTAACGCAGAGCCGCCAAGTGTGCCATGTTCATCAACACACTTACCATCTCGGTAATATACTTTTTTGCCCACAAAAATAAAGTAATCCATTTCAGCGCCTGCAGGAGCTGTGGCATCGGTCACTAATATCAACTTGTCTTGCTTGATTTTTTTTGCAATACGGATGTTGGCAAAGTCGACGTGAAAGCCATCAGCAATAATGCCAGTGTAGACATCTGGTGAGTCATAAACCGCGCCGACAGCGCCAGGTTCACGGCCAACAATTGAAGACATCGCGTTAAATAAGTGAGTCGCAAATGTCATACCGGACGCAAAACCTTCACGTGCTTGTTGGTAAGTGCAGTTGGTATGACCAAGGGAAACCACAATATTGGCGTTGGCTAACTGAGTGATATGTTGGTGATCGTTCACTTCTGGAGCCATGGTTACTTGTGCAATAACATCACTGTTTTTGCATAGGTAATCCACCATTTCTTGATTCGATGAACGAACATAATCAATATTGTGGATGCCTTTCTTTTCTGGGTTTAGGTAAGGTCCTTCCATATGCAGGCCTAATACTTGATTCGGCTTCGCTGACATATAACGGCGTGTGGTTTCAACCGCTTGACGCATATCCTCATCAGGAGAAGTGATGAAGGTGGGTAAAAAGCTGGTACATCCAGATTTCAGATTCGCTTTATGCATGATATCGAGAGCACTTTCAGAGATATCATCGTTAAACATGACCCCGCCACAACCATTAAGCTGTAAATCGATGAAGCCAGGGGAAACAATAGCACCTTCAAGATCAATTGTTTGGACATCTTCAGGTAGTTGTTGTTCAGGTACAATATTAGTGATCACATCGTTGTTTATAATCACTGCATAACCTTCTAATCTATCTTGCCCGGTATAAACAATGCCGTTGGTAAGTGCGTACTTCATTTGTTAATCCTTCATTTCTATATCTTAATCGACACAGAAAAAGCCTAGCTTTTTTATAGCCGGACTTTTACATACGTTGTGCCGTTATACCCAAAGCATCTCTGTCTAAATTTGCGTCATTTTTAACGCTATTTGGTGTTAACTGGCGCCAAACCCAGCTGGAAATGACTTGGGTATAAATGTTAATCGGAGGCTTTACCTTTTAGTTCCCTATAGGGGAGCTTAAATGACAATTATCCAATATAAATTGTTTAACTGTGAAAAGAATCAAAATATTTTTACTTTAGAATTCAATAAAATATAAAAAATCTAATCACTGACTGTCGTTATGGACACTTTTGTTTAATAGCGAAATAACTTTCAGTGTCACTGAGAAGTAATGAATAGCCGAGTAATCAATACCTGACTTCCAGTTTACAACTTGCCATTAAGTTACCGTAACTTGACGGTATTTTACTCGGTAATGGATTTTTTATTCATCAAGTTCAAATTTAGTATAGCGTAAAATATTGATATTTTATAATGTAAAATAAGTTATGACATAGTCTTCTTTTTTATGAGAATTTAATCAAATTAAAGTGATAGGTATCACATTTAAAAGGGTGGGTGGTTTGCTCGGTATGTTGTTCTGCTTACACTGAACCAACTAAATTGAATGACTAAAATAAGTTATAAGTTACACAAAAAGATGCGTGACAGCATTAAAGATACGGAAATCTAACTGGAGAGAAAATAAGTGAATATACTTGGATATGCACAAAAGCTCGGGAAGGCATTGATGCTGCCTATCGCGACTTTGCCTGTTGCGGCTTTATTACTTCGGCTTGGTCAAGGTGATTTGCTCGACATTCCTTTCATGGCGAACGCTGGTGGCGCCATTTTTGATCACCTTCCACTTTTATTTGGGCTCGGTATTGCCGTTGGTTTATCGGTAGATGGTGCTGGCGCTGCGGGTATTGCGGGCGCTGTTGCCTACTTTGTGGTAACGGCTACGGCAAAAACGATAGACGACTCTATCAATATGTCATTCTTCGGCGGTATATTCGCGGGGATCATTGCGGGCCACTCTTACAACGCTTTTTATAAAACATCTTTACCGCAATGGTTAGCGTTTTTCGCTGGTAAGCGCCTGGTGCCTATTATGGCGGGACTGTTCTCTTTAATTGCTGGTGCAATTTTAGGTGTGATTTGGCCTCCTATCCAAGGTGGCTTGGATGCATTAGCTCATGCTATTTCCTCATCGGGCTCTATTGGTCAATTTGCTTATGGGGTGTTAAATCGTGCACTGATTCCAGTTGGTTTACACCATGTTCTTAATTCATACTTTTGGTTTGGTATGGGGTCATGTCAAGAAGTGGTTGTGCATGGTGCGCATGCCGCAGCGAAAGCATTACCTTCATTGACCAAACTGTGTGTTGATCCAAGTATCGCGAAATCTTTGGTTGTTGGCGATATGCACACATTCCAATTTAAAAATGTAGTGACACCTGAAGTAACCGCTGTTGTTGACCGGGTGACAGACATTGTAAAAACCGGGGATCTAAATCGCTTCTTTGGTGGAGATTTAAGTGCTGGTACTTACATGAATGGTTTCTTCCCTGTGATGATGTTTGGTTTGCCTGGCGCTGCATTTGCGATGTACCTAGCCGCGCCAAAAGAAAAACGTACGGAAGTGGGGGGCATATTATTTTCTGTTGCGTTCTGTGCTTTTCTAACCGGTATCACTGAACCATTGGAATTCCTATTCGTATTTTTAGCACCGGCTCTTTATGCGATCCATGCTGTCTTTACGGGGTTATCTTTAGTCATTGCTAATATGTTTGGTACGCTAGACGGTTTTGGTTTCTCTGCCGGCTTACTTGATTTCGCTCTGAACTGGGGACTAGCAACCAAACCATTTACTTTATTGCTGATTGGTATTGCTTTCTTCTTCTTGTATTTCTTTACGTTCAGCTTCGCGATTCGCTTCTTTAATTTGAAATCACCTGGTCGAGAGGAAGATCCGTCAGCAGCACCATCTCCCGCAGATAAAGGTCACGTTCCTGCTACAGACAATGGCATACTTGCCAAGCAGTATTTAAAGGCATTAGGTGGTCACGCTAACTTAGCAAATATTGATGCATGTATTACACGGTTACGTTTAACGGTGAATGATACTTCAGTGATTGATGAAAAAACGTTGAAACATCTTGGTGCCATGGGCGTAGTCAAATTAGGCGAAAATAACTTGCAGGTTATTCTGGGGCCGTTGGCAGAAATTATCGCTGGAGAGATGAACACGATCTCGCCAGATGAAGACTTATCCGATGTGACATTGCCATAAACGGCAATCAAGCATACTATGCTGCCCTCCCTAGTGGAGGGCTTTTTTGTAAAACAAAGTGGTTTATTTCAACGAATAGCGCTTTGAAAAGCAACAAACCATAAATAATCATAAGAAAAGCCATGCTTTTTATTGTGCATTACTTAATAATTGTGGATCATTAACCATAATAGTTTCTGTAGTGGTGGTGAAATAAACTGAAACCGCCATAAATCACAGAGAACTTTGTCTGACAATACTAAATAAACTTGAGGTGCTATAGATGAGTGAAGCTGAGGCTCGTCCATCGAACTTCATTCGCCAAATCATCGATAAAGATTTAGCGGATGGTAAACACACTAGCGTGCATACTCGTTTCCCACCGGAACCAAACGGTTATCTACACATTGGGCACGCAAAATCTATCTGTTTGAACTTTGGTATTGCTCAGGACTATCAGGGACAGTGTAACTTACGTTTTGATGACACTAACCCAGAGAAAGAAGATCTCGAATACGTTGAGTCGATTAAGAAAGATGTAGGCTGGTTAGGCTTTCAATGGTCAGGGGATATCCATTATTCTTCTGATTACTTTGATAAGCTATACGAATATGCAATCGAACTGATTAACAAAGGCTTAGCGTATGTCGAAGAGCTAAGTCCTGAGCAGATTCGTGAATACCGCGGCACATTGACTGCACCGGGTAAACACAGTCCATACCGTGACCGCAGTGTGGAAGAAAACCTAGCATTGTTTGAAAAAATGCGTGCTGGTGGTTTTGCTGAAGGTACGGCATGTCTACGTGCAAAAATTGATATGTCTTCATCATTTATGGTGTTGCGCGATCCTGTTATCTATCGTGTGCGCTTCGCAACTCACCATCAAACTGGTGATAAATGGTGCATTTATCCAATGTACGACTTCACGCACTGTATTTCTGATGCGTTAGAAGGGATTACTCATTCATTATGTACGCTTGAATTCCAAGACAACCGTCGTTTGTACGACTGGGTATTGGACCACATCGATATTGATTGTCACCCTCGTCAATACGAATTCAGTCGTCTGAATCTTGAATACACGGTAATGTCTAAGCGTAAGCTAAACCAACTTGTAACCGAAAAATTGGTTCAAGGTTGGGATGACCCTCGTATGCCGACTATTTCAGGTCTGCGTCGCCGTGGTTTTACTGCTGCATCTATTCGTGAATTCTGTAAACGTATTGGTGTGACTAAACAAGACAATATGATTGAATTCAGTTCACTTGAGTCTTGTATTCGTGACGATTTAAATGAAAATGCACCTCGTGCAATGGCCGTACTAGATCCTGTTAAAATTGTGATCGAAAACTACGACGCCGATAAAGTAGAAGTATTAAACCTGCCGAATCATCCAAACAAGCCTGAAATGGGCGAACGTGAGGTTCCGTTTACTCGTGAAGTTTGGATCGAGCGTGAAGATTTCCGTGAAGAAGCAAACAAGAAGTACAAGCGTTTGGTTCTTGGTAAAGAAGTTCGTCTTCGTGGTGCTTATGTGATTAAAGCTGAACGCATTGAAAAAGACGACGCTGGAAATATTACGACTATCTACTGTACTTACGATTCAGAAACATTAGGCGCGAATCCATCTGATGGCCGTAAGGTTAAAGGCGTTATTCACTGGGTATCTGTCGGTGAAGGTGTACCGGCAGAATTCCGTTTATACGACCGCTTGTTTACAGTGCCAAATCCAGGTGCTGCCGATGACTTTGCTGCGACCATCAATCCCGAATCATTAGTGAAACAGCAGGGCTTTGTTGAACCAAGCCTGGTATCTGCTGAAGCTGAATTTGGTTACCAATTTGAACGTATTGGTTATTTCTGCGCTGATAACAAAGATTCTAAGCCAGAGGCTTTAATCTTTAACCGTACTGTTGGCCTGCGTGATACTTGGGCCAAGATTGAAGCAAAATAACTTGTTGCAGTAAGAAAATGTTAAAGCCAGCGTCTCCGCTGGCTTTATTTTTTTCACAAGATTAATTAACCTTTTTGCAGGGAAAACAAAGGAGATAAGGAAAATTGTGTGAGATTTATGCGATTATTAGCCGTACCACACATTTTTTGGGTTTGTCCCTATAGTTTTGTCCCGCATTTCCGATATATTTAACAGATCTGTTTTTAATTTTTCCAAGCACATAGCTGAGCCTTATATGCGTCAATTTTTTAAGCGTTTGCTACTCCCTGTTGCAATAGCAGTCGCGACTCAGACTTCATTGGTCAGTGCTGAGGGGATTCGTCTTATTGGCCCGAGTGGTCAAGTTCAATCGTCGCCTCAATATAACACCGAAGTCCTTCGTAATTCGCAAACTACGGCGGGTGAAACACAACCGGCTAAATTTTTTGGCCCGACTAGTGAGCAAGATACTCTCTGGTCTATTGCGTCTCGTCTGCGACCTTCCAATACTGTTTCGGTTCAGCAAACGCTGTTGGCGATTTATCGTTTAAATCCTCAAGCATTTGAAAATCAAAATATTCATAGTTTGCTACCTGGTAGCACCTTACGGATTCCATCTTTAGCTCAGGTGCGCAGTGCAACGACGGCTGAAGCCATACGCATAATGAAAGCGCATCAAGCTCGTTTGGATGCGCAAAAAGCACAACAGACGACAAAAGCACCAGTAGCCAATCAAAACGCTGCGCCAGCAAATAATGAATCGCAAACCAATAAGTCAGCTACCACGGCTAATCCAACGCAAACACCAGCAAAAGCTTCTGACATTGAACAACAAATAACCTCATCAAAGAGCGAGGTTATGGCTCTTGAAGAGAAAAATCACCATCTTCGTTTGCAAGTGTCACAACTTCAAACCGAGATGGATACGCTAAAGAATCAGCTGTCCGATGAAGGGCGTATTCGTCAAGAAATAGAAAAAGCCTTACAGGAAAAACGAGTTCAGCAAGAAGAAGCGGCTCGAATGAAAAAGTCAGGTTTGGACGAATTGGTTGAAAACCCATGGTTAGTTGGGGCTCTAGCTCTCATTCCTGGACTTTTAATCGCGTTATTGGTTGTTTGGTTGTTGGGCCGTAAACGTAAAGATGAACCAGAAGAGCAAGTCGTACCAGAACAAGCCATTGTTGCTGAAGAGCCTATCACGCTAGGTGATGAACCTCTTGATATGGATGATGATGAGCTCAAACTGGATGAAGATCTGTTTGGTGAGTCGAGCAGCGATGAAGAGATTCTTTTCGATGATGAATCATTATCAGAAGAAGATGATAAATCAGCAGAAGATGACCTCTTTGCTGAAATGGCCGATGATGATATGGATTTCGATCTCGGGGACGAAGATGGTGAAGATCTGTTCGCGGGAATTGGCGATGATGGTGATCTCGATGCAGATCTCGCCAGCGACGGTGGAGATGAAGCACTCGGTTTAGATGAAATGCAAGATGCTTTAGATAAAGCATCAGAGCTGAGCGATGATGATCTGTTCGATTTGTCCAGTGATGATGATGGTTCAATCTCGCAAGATGATATTGAAGCATTGTTAGCTGAAGGAGATGATGAAGACCTCGCCGGTGATGAGCTTGATCAGTCGTTACTTGATGAACTACTTGCGAGTGGTGAAAGTGATCCTACTGATGAAACCGTTGACTTTGATTCCATGGTCGATGAAGACTCGCCATCGGCAGATGAGCTCGATTTAGGTCTAGATGGTGATCTTGATTTGAGTGACAGTGTTGCATCTGACGAGGAGTTGGATGAACTGTTTAACAATATCGAAGCTCAAGCTGACATAGAAACTTTAGAAGCGCAGGCAACTGAAGCAGAGGCATCTGATGATGATTTGCTTGATGATATGTTAGAGCCATCAAGCGATGAAACGACAAAAGAAAACAATTCGGTTATTGATGAAAATAGTGCAGCTCTACTCGATGAATTGCTGCAAGAGCCAACAGAAACTGATGAAGATGCAGACTTA
Organism: Vibrio nitrifigilis; assembly: GCF_015686695.1. NCBI lineage: Bacteria > Pseudomonadati > Pseudomonadota > Gammaproteobacteria > Vibrionales > Vibrionaceae > Vibrio > Vibrio nitrifigilis. Next base: position 998,346 of record NZ_JADPMR010000001.1, read on the forward strand.
TTGTCACGTCTTGAATCAAGTGACGAGATGTTGGATGAGTTGCTCAATGACGGGGAAGAAGCAGAAGATGTTTTCGACCTGAGTGATAACAGTACCGAATTACTTGATGAGTTATTGGATGAAGGGCCATCTCAAATCGGTATTGATGATTTGGTTGAGGATCCTGAAGTTGAGGAGTTAAATTCTGAGGAGAATTCAGAAGATGATGGCACTGAATTGTTCGATGAGTTACTGGAGATAGAGCAACAAGCAGCATCCGACGAACCATTCGATAGTGAACATTTCATTGATGATCTAATCAGTAACGTCCCAGAAAAAGATCCTTTAATGGAAGACTTTGCTGAGGAGCAATCCGATGATAATCCAGTTGAAAATAGTTTTGACTTTGAACCTGAGATAGAAGGAAGCTCTGAAGAGCCAGAGCCAGAGCCAGAGCCAGAGCCAGAGCCAGAGCCAGAGCCAGAGCCAGAGCCAGAGCCAGAGCCAGAGCCAGAGCCAGAGCCAGAGCCAGAGCCAGAGCCAGAGCCAAATGAATTCGGTGTTCCTCAAGATGATGATTGGTTAATCGAAGAACCTGAGCAACAGGATGATGGCGAAGATAGTAGAGTGTTTGACTTGGCCGAGGAAGAATTGCCTGAGAGAACAGAGTCTGATCCTGAATCTCATGCACATTCTGAAGAAGCGCATAGTGAACAACTTGACACAGTTCAGCCAAACATTGAATTAGATGAACAGACTCCAGCAATTGATGAAGTTGCTGCAACGGAAAGTGAATCTGTATTAGCTCAACAGCAAGCCGATGAAGACCAATTAACCGATCAGGAATCGGAGGTGTCTGCTGGTGACGTAAGCGAACCTGAGGAAGAATCTGTAGCAGAAACTTTAGCTACAGAGGATGTTGCTCCTATCACTGAAGCGGTTGGGGAACAAGAGGTTACTGAAGACGATGCGTTAGCGGCAATTGAAGAGCCTGAGGTTACCGCAGAAGCGCCAACGCAAGCAGAGACTGATGATGAATTCGCTCTGGACGATTTCGACCTTGGCGATGACGAGCTTCCTGAATTCACTGAAGACGATGCGTTAGCTGCTGTTGATGAGCCAGAGGCTCCGATTGAAGAGCCTGAGGTTACCGCAGAAGCAGAGGCTGATGATGAATTCGCGCTGGACGATTTCGACCTTGGCGATGGCGAGCTTCCTGAATTCACTGAAGACGATGCGTTAGCTGCTGTTGATGAGCCAGAGGCTCCGATTAAAGAGCCTGAGGTTACTGCAGAAGAACCAACGCAAGCAGAGGCTGATGATGAATTCGCGCTGGACGATTTTGACCTTGGCGATGAAGAGCTTCCTGAATTCACAGAAGACGATGCGTTAGCTACTGTTGATGAGCCAGAGGCTCCGATTGAAGAGCCTGAGGTTACCGCAGAAACGCCAACGCAAGCAGAGGCTGATGATGAATTCGCGCTGGACGATTTCGACCTTGGCGATGAAGAGCTTCCTGAATTCACTGAAGACGATGCGTTAGCTGCTGTTGATGAGCCAGAGGCTCCGATTGAAGAACCTGAGGTTACCGCAGAAGAACCAACGCAAGCAGAGGCTAATGATGAATTCGCGCTGGATGATTTCGACCTTGGCGATGAAGAGCTTCCTGAATTCACTGAAGACGATGCGTTAGCTGCTGTTGATGAGCCAGAGGCTCCGATTGAAGAGCCTGAGGTTACCGCAGAAGAACCAACGCAAACAGAGGCTGATGATGAATTCGCGCTGGACGATTTCGACCTTGGCGATGGAGAGCTTCCTGAATTCACTGAAGACGATGCGTTAGCTGCTGTTGATGAGCCAGAGGCTCCGATTAAAGAGCCTGAGGTTACTGCAGAAGAACCAACGCAAGCAGAGGCTGATGATGAATTCGCGCTGGACGATTTTGACCTTGGCGATGAAGAGCTTCCTGAATTCACAGAAGACGATGCGTTAGCTACTGTTGATGAGCCAGAGGCTCCGATTGAAGAGCCTGAGGTTACCGCAGAAACGCCAACGCAAGCAGAGGCTGATGATGAATTCGCGCTGGACGATTTCGACCTTGGCGATGAAGAGCTTCCTGAATTCACAGAAGACGATGCGTTAGCTGCTGTTGATGAGCCAGAGGCTCCGATTAAAGAGCCTGAGGTTACCGCAGAAGAACCAACGCAAGCAGAGGCTGATGATGAATTCGCGCTGGACGATTTTGACCTTGGCGACGATGAGCTTCCAGAGTTCACAGAAGACGATGCGTTAGCTGCTGTTGATGAGCCAGAGGCTCCGATTGAAGAGCCTGAGGTTAGCGCAGAAGCGCCAACGCAAGCAGAGGCTGATGATGAATTCGCGCTGGATGATTTCGACCTTGGCGATGAAGAGCTTCCCGAATTTACTGAAGAAGACGCTTTAGCAAATGCTGAAGAGCCGACCAGAGAAGAACCTCAAGCCACAGCAGCAGAATTTGATGAATTTGATCTCGGTGATGACGCGTTACCCGAATACACAGAGGAAGATGCCTTAGCTGAATTTACTCCACCGGAAGAGCGATTAGATTCGGATGGGGAGTTTTTAGCAGAGGATGACACTAGGTTAGAAAAAGGGACGGGTGAAGAACCAAAAACAAATGCGGAAGATTTATCAAATTTAACCGATGGGTATGAAGAGCAATCATTATCCAATTGGTTAGATGAATCGGATAGCGAGCAAGACGGTTTTGACTTTGATACCCCAATAGATGCCCTAACCATAGATAGTGCCGGTATGGATATCGACGCTATGTTAGAAATGGGAGGGGAAGATTGGAATGGTTTCAACTTAACACCAGAGCAACAAGCTGATATATCGGATGATGTTCCGGATGAAGAAGCGGCTGTTTGGCAGTCTGATATTCAAAATCAAACGGCGGATGTTGTTGAAGAAAACTGGGGTCAACAAGACGAAATTGATGATATTGAACCCAACAATAAGAAGTTCATGACAATTGATGAGCTGATGGCTCAAGTAGAAGGTGATGAAGACGGTTTCAATCCAGATGAAGAAGATTTAAAACTGGACGTCGGTTTGAATGAATTTCCAGATGTCATCGGTGATATTTCCGATGTTGATGTTGATCTTAATGCTGCCGCTGCAGGTAAACTAGATTTAGCTAAAATGTACGTCGAAATGAATGACAGTAAGAGTGCAATTAAGCTATTAGAAGAGGCGATTGTTGATGGTGATGATAATATCCGTCAGCAAGCCAAATTGCTTATTGATAAGCTAAATGGTCGAGCATAGGACATAAAAGGCAGGGAAATCCTGCCTTTTATGCGTACAAATTAGAAATTCTAATCAATTGATATTATACTTCTCGCCCCCATTTTTAATGAGAAGAACATCATGAGAATTGCTTTAGGTATTGAGTATGATGGTGCTCAGTACTATGGTTGGCAACGACAACGAGAAGTACCCAGCGTCCAAGAGCATTTGGAAAAAGCGCTAAGCGTTATTGCTAATCACCCTGTTGAGGTGCAATGTGCGGGACGCACAGATGCCGGTGTTCACGGAACAGGGCAAGTTGTCCACTTTGATACCTCAGCAGAGCGCAAAATGGTAGCTTGGACGATGGGGGCCAATGCTAATATGCCAAAGAATATTGCGGTACGTTGGGCTAAAGCTGTGCCTGAAGAGTTTCATGCTCGTTTCAGTGCTACGGCGCGCAGGTATCGTTATATCATCTATAATCATGCGTATCGTCCAGCGATTTTAAATCAGGGCGTGAGTCATTATCACGGTGATTTAGATGAAGAAAAAATGCAGATAGCAGGACAATATCTGTTAGGTGAAAATGATTTCACATCGTTTCGAGCCGCACACTGTCAGTCACGTAGCCCATGGCGTAATGTGATGCATTTAAATGTGACTAGGAAAGGACATTTTGTTGTTGTGGATATTAAAGCGAATGCTTTTGTACACCACATGGTTCGTAATATCGTTGGCAGCTTAATTGCTGTCGGACGAGGTGAGCAACCACCCGAATGGATTCAGTGGTTACTTCAAGCTAAAGACCGTAACTTGGCTGGTGCAACAGCAAAAGCTGAAGGTCTCTACTTAGTTGAAGTGGATTATCCACAAGAGTTTAATTTGCCTAAAGTTCCTGTTGGACCTTTATTTTTACCTGATGAGTTACTCGGTTAAGTTTTAGGCAATAAACTCCCCAAAGTCATGCGTGTGCCCTGTGTGAAAAATAGGTACAACCAGTTTTTTGTGCACAGTTAGGCGGTTATGTGGTTTAATCCTCACGCATTAATATTCGATTTGTATCTTTCGCGATGGCGCGGGAGAGTAGAAAGAAAAAGGTCTTCCATGAGTTGGCTCGAAAAGATTTTAGACAAAACCCATATCGTAAGTTCTCGCAAAGCAAATATCCCAGAAGGGGTATGGACGAAATGTACCTCATGTGAGCAGGTATTGTATTACGCGGAATTAGAACGAAATCTAGAAGTTTGTCCTAAGTGTAATCACCATATGCGTATGACCGCTCGTCGTCGCTTAGAAACCTTCTTGGATGAAGATAATCGTTACGAAATTGCTGCAGAACTTGAACCACAAGACAAACTGAAATTTAAAGATCAGAAACGTTATAAAGAACGTATCGCAGCAGCACAGAAGAAAAGTGGTGAGAAAGACGCTTTAATCGCGATGAAAGGTGAAGTGATGACGGTGCCAGTTGTGGCATGTGCTTTTGAATTCTCTTTCATGGGCGGCTCGATGGGCTCGGTAGTAGGTGCGCGTTTTGTTCAGGCAGTTAATGAAGCTATTGAGCATAACTGTGGTTTAGTTTGTTTCTCTGCAAGCGGCGGTGCTCGTATGCAGGAAGCGCTAATGTCACTGATGCAGATGGCGAAAACCAGTGCGGCTTTAGAACGTCTATCGCAAAAAGGTTTGCCATTTATTTCTGTTTTGACTGACCCAACCATGGGTGGTGTATCTGCAAGTCTAGCGATGCTAGGGGACATCAATATTGGTGAACCGAAAGCTCTTATTGGATTTGCAGGTCGTCGAGTTATTGAACAAACAGTACGTGAAGATCTACCAGAAGGTTTCCAACGTAGTGAATTCCTGCTTGAGCATGGTGCTATCGATATGATCGTTGATCGTCGTGATATGCGTGATCGAGTGTCTGGTTTACTCGCAAAAATGACTGGTCAAGAATCACCTTTTGCTCATCAAGTAGAAGAAGAGCAAAATGATGAATCATATTCTGTACCAGAAGCAGATAAAAAAGGGTAAAGTAGTCACTAACTAAACCAACGCAAACATGGTTATACGTTAGATGAAACAAAACCTAATTCCACAAGCCACATCTCCTCTTACGGTGTGGCTTGATTATTTAACTCATATTCACACTTCTGCTATCGAGCTTGGTCTTGAACGCGTCTCTGCAGTGGCTGAAAAAGCCAGATTGACCAAACCTGCTCCTACAGTTATCACCGTTGCTGGTACTAATGGCAAAGGCTCCACCTGTGCTTTAATGGAAGCTATTTTACTTGATGCTGGCTATAAAGTAGGTGTTTACAATTCCCCTCATCTTATTCGCTACAACGAACGTGTGCGTGTAAACGGTCAAGAGCTTGCAGATGAAAAACATACTGCGGCTTTTGCATATATCGAAGAACAACGCGGAGATGTTTCGCTCAGTTTCTTTGAATACGGCACATTGGCTGCCTTAAGAATATTTCAGACCGAAAAAGTGGATGTTGTATTACTTGAAGTGGGACTCGGTGGGCGCTTAGATGCGACAAATGTCGTTGATCACGATGTTTCTGTGATCACTAGCCTGGCTATCGATCATGTTGATTGGCTAGGGGATGACATCAATGTCATTGGCTATGAAAAGGCCGGGATTTTCCGCGGTGGCAAGCCTGCGATTTGCGGCCAGCCCACTCCTCCTGCCACTGTAGCGGCTCATGCTGATGATATCAAAGCAGATTTCTACCAAGTTGGCATCCAGTTTGATTATGAAAAAACGTCGGATACAAGTTGGCGTTGGCATAGTGGCAGTTTTGATCTCGATGATTTACCGTTACCTTCGTTACCATTGCCGAACGCTGCCACATCGTTGATGGCATTAGGTAAATCTGGGCTAGAGATTACCGATATCAATATCACGAATGGATTAAAAAACGCCCAACTGGCTGGTCGAATGCAACAAATCCACAGTTCACCCGTGATTTTGCTGGATGTGGCTCATAACCCACACTCCGCTGGATACCTTGTCAGTCAACTTGAGTCACGTTTAAAAGGGCAAAAAGTTCATTTAGTTGTCGGTATGCTGCATGATAAAGATATCAAATCAACGATGGGAATTTTGGCTCCTGTAGTGGACTCTTGGTATCCGGCTTCTTTGCATGGACCTCGTGCCGCGACTGCAGATGAGCTTTGCAGTTACATACAGCCATTTACCAGTCAAACATTAGTTGAATATCCAACACCAGTGCAGGCTTTTGAAGCAGCGTTGACACAAGTTTCGGACGAGGATGTCATAGTCGTCGCCGGTTCATTCCACACAGTTGGTGAAGTGTTGGAGCATTGGCAAACTAAAGGAGTATAAATGGCGAGCAAGTTTCAAAGCCGTTTGGTAGGTACTATTGTTTTAGTCGCAGTTGGCGTTATTGTCTTACCTGACGTCCTTGATGGGCAAAAGACACACTATAAAGAAGATGTAGCGAGTATCCCTATTAAACCAGAGCTGGATAGTAATTCTGAGCAGTTCGAGGTATTGGACCCTGTTGAAGATAAAGCCGAACTTCCTAAATCTCCTGTTACTGTCACCGAACAGAGTAACGTAGATAAAGGCAAATCGGTGAATGCATCTCAGCCGAAGAAGAGTGATCAGGTGAAAACCGTTGTTACTCAATCTGCGAATAACCCAGACGATGCTCAGTTTAAAGATAATGCCTGGCTCATCCAGTTAATGGCGTTGAAAAATGCTGATAACGCTCAGAAGGTGGTTGCTGACCTACAAAAACGTGGTTATCAAGCACACACGAAAAAGGAAAACGGATTTACTCGGGTAATCATTGGGCCTGATGTTTCAAAGAGTAAGTTAGAGCAGCAGCTTGATGAATTAGAGAAAATTACCGGTGCAAAAGGTCAATTGCTCAAATTTAAGCCGCTAAACCCATAAGAAAACGTTTGCGTCGCGCATTTTTCTGTTAAAATGCGCCCAAACTTAAGATGTAGAATTCATGAATTGGTTAGATATTGTCATTTTAAGTGTGATCGGCTTGTCTGCGCTGATCAGTTTGGTACGTGGCTTTGCTAGGGAAGCATTGTCGTTAGTGATTTGGTTTGGAGCGTTTTATATCGCTTCTCAGTATTACGCAAAATTGGCAGTATACTTTACCAATATCAAAGATGAGGTATTCCGCAACGGCGCAGCGATAGCTGCATTGTTTGTCGCTACACTTATCGTCGGAGCCATCGTCAACTACGTAATATCGCAGTTGGTGCAAAAAACAGGTTTGTCCGGTACGGATCGGATCCTTGGCGTTGTATTTGGCGCCTTAAGAGGCGTACTTATTGTCGCTGCAGCCTTGTTTTTTTTAGATGCGTTCACCGCGTTTCCGGACTCAGAGTGGTGGAAAAACTCGCAATTGGTTCCTGAATTTAGTCGAATCATTTCGCCGTTTTTCGAACACTTGCAAGCAACATCAAGTTTTCTTTCTGGCGCACATTAGCGCCAGTTATCGTCGCAAATCGAGGATTAGCACATGTGTGGTATTGTAGGAATCGTGGGCACAACGCCTGTAAACCAGTCTATTTATGACGCGCTAACGGTATTACAGCATCGTGGCCAAGATGCCGCGGGTATTTGTACCATAGAAAGCAATCGTTTTCGTCTGCGTAAGGCGAATGGGTTAGTGAAAGATGTCTTTGAAGCAAGACATATGCAACGTCTCCAAGGCACTGTCGGTATCGGCCATGTTCGTTACCCAACTGCAGGTAGCTCAAGCGCTTCAGAAGCTCAGCCTTTCTATGTTAACTCTCCTTTCGGTATTACTCTGGCTCACAATGGTAACTTGACTAACGCAAGTGAAGTTCGCCAGCGAGTTTATGATAAAGACCGTCGTCACGTTAATACGACTTCAGATTCTGAAGTGTTATTGAATGTATTAGCTCATGAAATTGATACAGTTCGTGGCACCGTAAATGAAGATGACGTGTTCCGTGCTGTTGCTAATGTTCACCGTACTATTAAAGGTGCTTACGCTGTTGTTGCAATGATCATCGGTCATGGTTTGATTGCTTTCCGTGACCCACATGGTATTCGCCCACTTTGCTTAGGTAAACGTGAAGTCGCTGGTCGTACAGAGTACATGGTTGCCTCTGAATCAGTAGCATTAGATGCGGTCGGTTTTGATTTTGTTCGTGATGTTGCTCCAGGCGAAGCGGTATACGCAACATTTGATGGTAAGCTATACACGAAACAATGTGCTGATAATCCGACGCTAAACCCATGTATTTTTGAATTCGTTTATTTTGCTCGTCCTGATTCATTTATCGACAAGATCTCTGTGTACAGTGCTCGTGTTGAAATGGGTAATAAATTGGGTGAACGGATTAAAAATGAATACTCTGATCTTGATATTGATGTCGTAATTCCTATCCCAGAAACATCAAATGATATCGCTTTACGCATTGCCCAAGCCATTAATATTCCATACCGTCAGGGGTTTGTGAAAAACCGTTATGTTGGCCGTACTTTTATTATGCCAGGGCAGCAACAACGTAAAAAATCGGTACGTCGTAAATTGAACGCTATCCGTTCTGAGTTTAAAGGCAAAAACGTATTATTAGTGGATGATTCCATTGTACGCGGTACCACATCAGAACAGATCATCGAAATGGCGCGTGATGCAGGTGCAAATAAAGTGTATATGGTATCTGCGGCTCCAGAAATTCGTTTCCCTAACGTTTATGGTATCGATATGCCAAGCGTTAATGAATTGATAGCGCATGGTCGTGACAACGAAGCGATTTGTAAGCAAATTGGCGCAGATGCATTAATTTTCCAAACGTTAGATGATTTAGTGAACGCTGTCGGTTGTGGTAACCCTGATATTACTCAGTTTGAAACATCAGTCTTCAATGGTGAGTATGTCACAGGAGATATCGATCAAAACTATCTTGAGTATCTTGAGTCAATGCGCAACGATGATGCGAAGCTACAACGCGAAATCCAACAAGATTTAGCAAACTTAGAGTTGCATAACGAAGGTGCGTAAGGTGTAAACCGAATTAACTTCTTGAAAGGGCTTCCACGAGGAAGCCTTTTTTATATCGGTTGCAGTGGTACGAGCATAAAAAAACAGCGTTAATTAACGCTGCTTTTGAGGTCATTTGGGTATAAACGATGAGCTTAACAACTATAAAACCATAGCAGCTATCCAGCCGAAGATGATCAATGGGATATTATAGTGAACAAAAGTGGGAACCACGGTTTCCCATATGTGCTCATGCTGGCCATCAATATTTAAACCCGACGTTGGGCCTAAGGTAGAATCGGAAGCTGGTGAACCCGCATCCCCCAACGCTGCTGCAGTACCTACCAGAGCAATGGTCGCCATTGGTGAAAAGCCAAAAGCGAGAGCGAGAGGTACGTAGATGGTTGCGATGATTGGAATGGTTGAAAATGATGAACCAATACCCATAGTTACAAGTAGACCGACAACCAACATCAATAGCGCAGCTAGAGGACGGTTATCGCCAATACTCGTTGATAATGCCTGAACTAATGATTCAACGCCACCAGACTGTTTCATTACCGCTGCGAATCCCGCTGCTGCAATCATGATAAACCCGATCATTGCCATCATATGTACACCTTGGGTGAATACATCATGAGTTTCTTTCCATGCGATAACACCACCAAAGGTGAAAACCATGAAGCCGGCTAGGGCACCAATAATCATAGACCCTGTTGCTAATTGAACTGCAAGCGCCGCAATAATACCGATAATAGCAACGACAATATGTTTTTTATTTAACGTAACATGTTTTTGCTCAGTAGACGTATAGTGCGTTTCTTTATATTCACGAGGTTTACGGTAACTAAAGAATATGGCGACTAAAAGACCGAATACCATTCCCGCACCTGGTAACAGCATTGCTGTTGGAACTTGTGCAGCCGTTACGTGAGCTAGGCCGTTATCGTGTAGGTTTTTGAGCAGAATGTTATTTAAGAAAATGCCACCGAAGCCGATAGGCAGGATCATATAAGGTGTGATTAAGCCAAAAGTGAGTACACAAGCAATTAAACGGCGATCGAGTTTAAGTTTTGCAAAAACGCCAAGTAATGGTGGAATTAAAATTGGGATAAAGGCGATATGAACAGGAATAACATTTTGAGACGAAATTGCCATCAAAAGTAGGGCAACAAGAACTAAGTATTTTAGGCCAATAGTTGCAGCGCCGTGCTCTTTGCCATGTAATTTCTTAATGACGTATTGAGCAAGTAAATCAGTAATTCCCGAGCGCGAGATAGCGACAGCAAAGGTCCCTAACATAGCGTAACTTAGAGCAATAGTGGCACCGCCACCTAAGCCACTTTCAAAGGCAGCGACAGCATCGGTAAGGCTCATACCCGAGACCAAACCGCCGACGATGGCACTAAAAGTAAGTGCAACGACGACATTGATGCGCATCAATGCTAGAAGTAGCATGATACAGACAGAAATAACGACAGGATTCATTTTATTCTCGAACAGTTGTGCTTCAACTATGCAAAATGTACTCAAATACACTTAAAGTCCCACTGATTGAATGAGGACAAAAATGTTCAGAGCCATTTCAACTAGATAATTATTTAATTTTTTTCATCATCACTAATTAATGGCCAGCCACCGAGTGCTTTCCATTTATTAACGATACCGCAAAAGAGCTGTGCAGTTTGCTCAGTATCATACAACGCAGAATGAGCCTCTTTATTATCGAAGTCCATTCCTGCGGTACGACACGCTTTTGCTAACACAGTTTGCCCATAGGCAAGGCCAGCTAAGGTGGCTGTATCAAAGGTAGCAAAAGGATGGAAAGGTACCCGTTTAAGCTTACAACGCTCATTGGCTGCCATAACAAAACCGTGATCAAATGCTGCGTTATGTGCCACGATGATTGCTCGGCTGCAATCGGCATCTTTTTGCTCTTTACGCACTTGTTTGTAGATTTCTTTAAGCGCGTAATCTTCACTTACTGCCCCACGCAGTGGGCTAAAAGGATCGTGGATACCGTTAAATTCAAGAGCGGCAGGCTCCAAATTAGATCCTTCGAAAGGTTCAACATGAAAGTGAATGGTTGAGGCTGGATGGAGATCGCCATGTTCGTCCATGCGAAGTGTAACAGCACAGATTTCTAACAAGGCGTCGGTTTTGGCATTAAACCCCGCAGTTTCTACATCGATAACCACTGGAAAATAGCCACGAAAGCGTTTTTTCAGGGTTAGAGCTTCATCGGTATTATTCATGTTTACCCTAGTGTGTGTGACAGGGGCAGCATTATTGCAGATTATGCTGATAAAAAAAATCCGCATGGCTATTTTGAGTGTAATTTCTGCTTTTTTATTGGCTAAACATACTAGAAATATTTATATAACTAGATATTAAATCTGGAATGTTAGGGTTTGGTGGTTATGACACTAATAATTCTTTCTCAAAGGTAATAGATTCTAGTGTGGGTTAAAAATGTACGCATGTTGGGTGAGATACGATGAATTGGCGAGATTTTTGCATCCTTATTGTCATAGCGAGCGCAGTGGCAACTGTTGTCTCATCATTACCGCGTTGTATTAAGAGAAAAGCTTTATGAATAAATGGGTTGTGTCAGGTTTAATGACCGTCGGAATGATGACGTCGTTAGCGGCATATGGGTTCGAAAAACACTATGTGGCAAAACCAGAACAGTCTAAATGGGAACTCAAAACGAATACTCCGCTTGAGTGCCGCTTAGTGCACCCCATTCCAAACTATGGTGATGCCGAATTTTCCTCTCATGCGGGTAAGAAAATTAATCTAGATTTTGAATTAAAGATGTTACGTCCTATGGGGGCAACACGAGATGTAAGTTTAGTCTCTATGCCTCCGGCTTGGCGCCCAGGAGAAAGTGCTGAGCGCATGACAACCCTAAAATTCTTTAAACAGTTTGATGGCTACGTCGGTGGGCAAACCGCTTGGACTATGTTAAGTGAATTAGAGCAGGGGCGTTATCCTACATTCAGCTACTCAGACTGGCAAAGTGGTGATAAACGTATTGAAGTTGGGCTATCTTCGGTGTTGTTCCAGGCGCAATACAATGCGTTTAGTGATTGCCTGTCAAAATTACTACCCTACAGTTTTGAAGACATTTCATTCACTATCTTGCACTATGATCCGGGCAATAACGTTGAGTTAAATAAAGCATCACAGAGACGTTTGGCGCAAATAGCTAATTACATTAAGTACAACAATAATATCGATTTAGTCTTGGTTTCGACTTATACGGATTCCGCAGAAACGAAAAACGTTAGCCAAGATTTATCTGATAAACGTGCTGAATCATTACGTAAGTATTTTGAGTCATTGGGATTGCCGCAAGATCGTATCCGTGTAGAAGGTTACGGTAAACGTCGTCCTATTGCCGATAATGCGTCGCCGATTGGTAAAGCGAAAAACCGTCGGGTTGTGATATCGTTGGGCCGTACAGATATGTACTATTAACCGATGCTTTTCTGATTAGTCGCAGGATAAAAGGTGAGTATCACCTTTTATCCTAAGTTCTGAGCTAGTTCAAACGGAATTTAGCTATTAAATTGCACGTCGATGCGCTATCTACATCTTTGACCAGTTGGGCTAATTTAGGATTAGGGTGGCGTTTCATAAATTCTACCAGCGCTTTTTTACAGCAGCCGAGTGAATCAATAAATGCTTCACAGGTCCGATTCTGGCATTGAGGGATTAAGGTAAATACCCGTTCAGACGCCAATTCGAGATATTTTAATTCGTATTGGTCATCACCCACCTGACGCCAAAAATCAGCCATATTATGGCAGGAGATAACCGAAATCATTAAGCGTTCTTCGAGCTCAATTTCTTCTACATCAGCTAGGCGTTCACTAAGAGTTAACGCTTGCTGGTAATGTAAAATACTGCGGATATGATCGGTTTCTTGCATCGCATTATCAGCGAGTAACGTATGTTTTTCCCACTCTTTAATTGTCATGAGTTAACTCTCCATTAGACTCAATATCTCAAAGATTAAATGATAATTATTTTCAAGTAAACCATTACTGATAGATTAAAATGTTTCTTTCATGCCGTTTTAGTTATAAAAAAACCGCTCAAAATAAGCGGTTTTTCAATAAGTTACTGATTATGCATTGAATCTATTCAGGCTAAGCCATACTGGCGTGTTAGCCTTCTAGGCCTGAATTAGCCTGGGAATTTTGAATTAATTCGATTTTGTATCCGTCTGGGTCTTCAACAAATGCGATGTGTGTGCTGCCACCTTTAACAGGGCCTGCTTCACGGGTTACTTTTCCGCCAGCGGCTTTAATGGCATCACAAGTTGCGTAAATATCGTCAACACCAATCGCAATATGACCATAAGCGTTACCTAGGTCATAGCTTTCAACTCCCCAGTTATAGGTCAGTTCGATAACGGCAGTTTCTGATTCTTCGCCATAGCCGAGAAAAGCGAGAGTATACTTATATTCGGTATTTTCGTTTTTGCGGAGTAACTTCATACCCATGATGTTGGTATAAAATTCGATCGAGGTGTCGAGGTTACCAACGCGTAACATAGTATGTAGGATGCGATTGTTTGACATTTGGAGCTCCTATTCTTCAGGGTAGACTTTATCTTTAAATTCACACAAATCCTCAATAATGCAGCTACCACAGCGAGGCTTGCGCGCAACGCATGTGTAGCGACCATGGAGGATTAGCCAATGGTGAACATCCAGTTTGAATTCTTTAGGCACGACTTTCAGCAGCTTTTCTTCCACATCATCTACGGTTTTTCCCATCGCAAACTTAGTCCGATTTGAAACACGGTAAATGTGAGTGTCAACAGCGATAGTCGGCCAACCAAATGCAGTGTTGAGCACGACATTTGCAGTTTTTCGCCCTACACCGGGCAATGCTTCAAGCGCTTCGCGGTTTTCTGGAACTTCGCCGTTGTGCTTATCAATCAAAATACGGCAGGTTTTGATGACGTTTTCTGCCTTTGAGTTAAATAAGCCAATTGTTTTGATGTATTCTTTCACACCGTCAACGCCTAACTCCAGTATCGTTTGTGGAGTATTGGCTATTTTATATAATTTATCTGTTGCTTTATTCACGCTCACATCAGTTGCTTGAGCGGACAATAATACGGCAATTAGAAGTTCGAATGGTGAATTCCAATGCAACTCTGTTTGTGGATGGGGATTGTTTTCCCGCAGTCGTTCAAGAATTTCTCTTCTTTTGGTGTTGTTCATTTGGCTGCTTCCAGTGTTGAGTGTTCGCTAGTCTATAAGCGCCCATTCCTTTGATTATTTTGATTTTATAATAATTTTAAAAGCGCCGACGATCATGTGCCAGCGCTTTTATAGCCAAAATTGGTTAGGCATTGGTAACGCGAGCGCGTTCGATTTCAGGTTTACTTTCTTGAGGGTGGCGTTGAGCCATTTTTTTATCTAGTACATTTTTAGCGGCAATAAGAAAACCGACTCCAAAAAATGCCCCAGGCGGTAATAATGCCAGTAAGAAACTGCTATCAAAGTGGAAAACTTCGATACGGAGTACTTTGGCCCAGTCACCTAATAACAGATCGGCACCATCGAATAACGTTCCGTTGCCAATAATTTCACGTAAGGACCCCAAAACCATTAGCACTGTAGTCATACCTAGCCCCATCCAAAAACCATCTAAGGCCGATGGCAGAACAGCATTTTTAGAGGCAAATGCTTCTGCGCGACCAATGATGATGCAGTTGGTGACGATCAAGGGGATGAATATGCCTAACGATAGGTAGAGTCCGTAAGCATAGGCATTCATTAATAGTTGTACGCATGTCACCAAGGAGGCGATGATCATGACAAAAACGGGAATACGCACATCTTTTGGTACGTAGTCACGAACTAATGAAACCACGACATTCGAACTGACTAGAACGAGCATAGTCGCAAGGCCGAGCCCTAACGCATTCGTGATTGTTGATGATACCGCCAGTAGAGGACACAATCCTAACAACTGGACTAAGGCAGGGTTGTTATCCCACATGCCATTTTTCATCAATAGTTTGTTTTCACTGTTCATATTATTTCACCTCGCAATGATGCGCTGCGCTGTAGAGTTCGTCACGATGCTGATTGACGTATTCTACAGTGTTACGTACAGCCTTGACGACAGCCCTTGGGGTTATAGTCGCACCAGTAAACTGATCAAATTCTCCGCCATCTTTACGCACTTTCCAAGTGTCATAATTCTCTTTTGTCACTTGTTTCCCCGTGAATCCGAGAATCCAATCGGTGACACGAATATCTATTTTATCACCGAGTCCGGGGGTTTCTTGTTGAGACAATACACGAGTACCGGTTATCACGCCTTGGTAATTGATACCGACAATAATCTTTATAGCTCCGCTGTAACCATCGGGAGCGATAGATTCAATCGCAACTGCGCTTGGTTTTCCATCGAGAGTCCCAATATAAGCGGGCATGGCATCTGTCGTCCCCAATAACGCTTGATTGGTGACATAAGTGCAGGTGTTCGCTAGTGGATTATCATGCAAATGTTTCGGTACCACTTGATTCAAAATAGAAAGTAATTGTGCCTTTTCTTGCGCTTTAATTTGTCCGGTGGTCAGGTAATTCGTTAAAGCGACGATACCTGTCGTAATACAAGCGAAGATGGCAAGAATGGCACCATTTTTTCGTATTGCGTTAAACATAATTATCCTTAGTGACCGTAGGCGCGAGGTTTAGTGTAGTAATCGATCAGTGGCACACTCATATTAGCAAGTAGTACAGCGAAAGCCACGCCGTCAGGAAATCCACCCCAGCTACGAATAATGACCACCATAGCGCCAATAAATGCGCCATAAATCAAACGGCCTTTATTGGTTGTTGATGCTGTCACTGGGTCAGTCGCAATAAAGAAGGCGCCAAGCATGGTTGCTCCAGACAATAAATGGATGATAGGAGAAGCGGTTGCTCCTCCTGTCGCTAAGGTGCATACCAATGCCGTTACCAATAATCCACCTAAATACGCCACTGGAATATGCCAGTTGATTACTCGAAGACGGAGCAATATTAATCCACCAAGCAAATAGGCGAGGTTGACCCATTCCCAACCAACCCCTGCAATACCATTAAATTGTGGTTTACTCATGATTTGTGGCAACGTTTCGCCAGCTTTCACGAACGTTTTAATGGTATCTAATGGTGTTGCCATTGTGGCACCATCTATTCCTGAACGTATTTGCTGCAGTGACAGCCCATCAATGGTATATCCAGTGAAAATGAGCGACGCTGAATCATGAAAAGAAACGGCTTCTGGTGCTAGCGGTAATGGAGCCATCCAGCTTGTCATTTGCACTGGGAATGAGATAAGCAGGACCACATAGCCAACCATGGCAGGGTTAAATGGATTTTGACCAAGGCCGCCGTAGAGTTGCTTACTGATCAAAATGGCAAATAGCAAGCCGATCACGATGATCCACCAAGGTGACATTGGAGGAATGGCAACGGCAAGTAACCAGGCTGTAACCAGTGCGCTGTAATCACCGATCGTTCTTTTAATTGGGCGGTGACGTAACTTCATTACACCGGCTTCGATTGAGAGCGCAACGATAATGCCGAACACTAATTGAATCAGCGTACCCCAACCAAAAAAGTATGTTTGTGCAATCAAACCCGGAACCGCACAGAGTGCGACCCATTTCATTATGTCTGATGTACTACGCTTCACATGAGTATGTGGTGAACTAGCTATAAAAAAGGCCACTAGTTGTTCTCCTCAGAATCATTCATGTCATTTTGCTCTTTTTGTACTTTACGCGCTTTGGCTCGGGCGATTGCAGCAGCAACGGCGGCTTTTTTGGGATCGTCTTGTCCAGACGTGTCATGTTCCTTAATGGATGCACGTTCTTGTTCCACCTTACGTGCCTTAGCTTTAGCCACAGCGGATGCTACTGCAGCGGTTTTTTCTTCTGCAGCGGTATCAGTCGTGTCTTCTGCAGATTCTGCTGCTATCTCATTCTCCCGGGCAGCTTTACGTGCTTTAGCACGAGCAATAGCGGCAGCCACAGCGGCTTTTTTCGGATCTGGCTCAGTATCGGCCTCGACTGATTCAGAGTCTGGCTGCACATCTGTTGCTTCAGCTTGTTGAGCGGCTTTGCGCGCTTTAGCGCGAGCAATCGCGGCAGCTACAGCGGCTTTTTTCGGATCTTGTGCAGCGTCAGGTTCGACTGATTCAGAGTCTGGGTGGACATCCGTTGATTCAGCTTGTTGAGCGGCTTTGCGTGCTTTAGCACGAGCAATCGCGGCAGTTACAGCGGCTTTTTTCGGATCTTGTGCAGCGTCAGGTTCGACTGATTCAGAGTCTGGCTGGACATCTGTTGCTTCAGCTTGTTGAGCGGCTTTGCGTGCTTTAGCACGAGCAATCGCGGCAGCCACAGCGGCTTTTTTCGGATCTTGCGCAGTGTCGGTCTCGACTGATTCAGAGTCTGGCTGGACATCTGTTGCTTCAGTTTGTTGAGCGGCTTTGCGCGCTTTAGCGCGAGCAATAGCGGCAGCCACAGCAGCTTTTTTCGGATCTTGCGCAGTGTCGGTCTCGACTGATTCAGAGTCTGGCTGCACATCTGTTGGTTCAGCTTGTTGAGCGGCTTTGCGTGCTTTAGCGCGAGCAATGGCAGCGGCAACCGCGTCCTTTTTACCATTGGAATCAGATTCTTCTTGCTGTGCAGGTTGTTCTTGGGCTGCTTTTGCTTTACGTTCTCTGGCTTGACGTTTACGCTCTTCACGTAATTTTGTCATTTCACTGTTATCAGGTTGCTCGGCACCATTTTGCATTGCTTCAGCCTGTTTAGCTTTTGCTTTTGCAATAGCAGCGGCAACCGCTGGTTTTACCTGAGGTTCATTGGCAGCTTGAGATTTCTGCGCTTTAACACGAGCAATCGCAGCCGCAACCGCATCATCACCTCCGCTAGATTTTGTCATTTCTGCTCGGCGGTTTTCGGCGGCTTTCTTAAAGCGATTTTCTCTTTCTGCTTTATCTCGCTCCATTCGTGCTTTTTTCTCTTCAAAGCGCTGTTTAGCCCGCTCTGCAGCTTCAGCTTCGATACGACGCGTCCGAATTTCCGCTTTAGCTTGTCGGTAGTATTGCACTAATGGAATGTCACTTGGACATACATAGGCACAAGCACCACACTCAATACAATCTTTTAAGTCAAGAGATTCACATTTCTCATACTCTTCTGCTTTGGCATGCCAATAAAGCTGCTGTGGGAGTAGAGAGGCAGGGCAGGCGTCGGCACAAGCACTACAGCGAATACAGGCTAGCTCTTCCTTGGCCGGAGAAATTTCTCGGCGAGTCGGTGCCAAAATACAGTTTGCAATTTTGGTAATTGGCACTTGAGCATGCGGCAGAGTAAAGCCCATGAGAGGGCCACCCATAATTAATCGAGGTAGCTTTTTATCTTCTTTGTACCCAAACTCATCTAACAAAGATTGGATTGGTGTGCCCAATAATGCCCAAACATTTTGCGGACGTTTAAAAGCTTTTCCGGTGAGGGTCACGACACGGCGAATGAGCGGTTCACCATCAATGATTGCGCGTTTAATCGCTTGAATCGTACCCACGTTCATGACCATCTGGCCAATATCCGATGAACGACCACCACTTGGCACTTCAAGGTTGGTTAGGATTTTAATGAGCTGTTTCGCACCGCCTGACGGGTATTTGGTAGGGACGACACGTATTACGATATTGTCGAAACCTTGAGCGGCTTTTTCTAATGCGGCCACCGCTTGAGGTTTGTTGTCCTCAATACCAATAATGGTCAACTTAGGTGCCAAAATATGCTCAACAATCTGAATACCAGAGATGATTTCATCTGCGTATTCACGCATTAAAGCGTCGTCGGCAGTAATGTAAGGTTCGCACTCAGCAGCATTAACAATCAATATGTCAATTTTGGATTGGCCCGATTCGATTTTTCGTGCCGTTGGAAATCCTGCGCCACCCATACCGGAAATACCGGCTTTACGCACCAGTTCAATTAAATCGAGTGGTGATTGATCGCGGTAATTAGGCTGAGGAAATAATTCAGTCCACTGCTCTGCAAAATCGGGTTGAATAACAATACAAGGCTCTGCTAACCCTGACGGATGAGCTACTGTGCGTGGTTCTATCGCAGTAATGATTCCTGAAGTCGGCGCGTGTACCGGTACTGTAAACGCAGTATTGCATCTGGTCAGAGGTTGACCTTTCAATACTTTCATGCCCGGTTCGACAAGTAAATCTCCGGCTCGCCCAATATGTTGCTTGAGTGGCAAGATCAACTCATCTGGAATTTTAGCTTCTGTTAGCGGTGTTTTTGTCGATTGTTTTTTATTCTCAGGTGGATGAATGCCTCCGGGAAAATCCCAGATTTTACCTGATTTAATTTGTTCGATTAATGACAACATACCCACCCTTACTTCACACTGCTCTGAGCGTGAGACTCAGTTTCGGTAACATTAACAACTGGAATCGCATTAAGCTGCCACTTCCAAGTATCGGGAGTCGCTTCAATGGGAATCATTTCGATGCAGTCGGTTGGACACGGAGCGACACAAAGATCGCAACCGGTACACTCGTCTTTGATAACGGTATGAACCGCTTTCGTGCCGCCAACAATCGCATCAACGGGGCAGGCTTGAATGCATTTTGTACAGCCGATACACATGTCTTCATGAATAAAAGCAACTTTTTTGACGTCTTCTAACTCATGGGCTGATTCTTGAACTTCCACGCCCATGAGGTCGGCCAGTTTTTCAATTGTGGCTTGACCACCAGGAGGGCACTTATTGATATTGTCACCATTGGCAATCGCCTCTGCATAAGGTCGGCAACCAGGATAACCACATTGGCCACATTGAGTTTGTGGCAAAATGGCATCAATTTGATCGACAATTGGATCCGCTTCAACTTTGAAGCGTACAGAAGCAAAACCGAGAATGGCACCAAATATGGCGGCAAGTACAGCAAGAGCTAATACCGCGATTAGTATTGTACTCATTACAGTTTCACCAGTCCGGTAAAGCCCATAAAGGCAAGTGACATTAACCCGGCTGTAATCATCGCAATAGATGCCCCTTTGAATGGAGCGGGAACGTCGGCAACGTTAATCCTTTCTCGCATCGATGCGAATAAGATCAGTACCAGAGAAAATCCTACAGCAGCGCCGAAACCATAGATAATCGATTCAACGAAGTTATGATTTTCATTGACATTGAGCAGAGCAACACCGAGAACCGCGCAGTTGGTGGTAATGAGTGGGAGAAAGATCCCTAGTAAGCGATAAAGCGTTGGACTCGTTTTGTGGACCACCATTTCTGTAAATTGCACGACAACTGCAATTACCAATATAAAGCTCATCGTCCGTAGGTAATCGATACCCAGTGGTCGTAAGATGTATGTCTCAACAAGATATGAACACACTGAAGCTAAGGTCAGGACAAACGTTGTTGCCAACCCCATACCAATCGCTGTTTCCAGCTTTTTCGACACGCCCATGAAAGGGCACAAGCCCAAGAATTTTACCAGTACAAAGTTGTTAACCAGTACAGTGCCAATTAACAACAACACATATTCGGTCATAGTTATTTTTGATTGATATTTTGATCTCGGCATTATCATGCTTTGTGAAGCCAATAACAACCAAGGAAAGTTAAGGTTTTAGGTATCTGAGTAAAAACTACACATTAAAGCCATGATAAGTGTGCAGATATTGA
Source organism: Vibrio nitrifigilis (assembly GCF_015686695.1). Lineage (NCBI taxonomy): Bacteria > Pseudomonadati > Pseudomonadota > Gammaproteobacteria > Vibrionales > Vibrionaceae > Vibrio > Vibrio nitrifigilis. The sequence goes on from NZ_JADPMR010000001.1 coordinate 1,019,350, forward strand.
GAAAAAACAACACTTACTGATATAACACAAAAAAAGTACTGGCAATGAATAGGACTCAAAGGAGTCTCATAGCCATATTAAATATGTGGTTTTGGCAGTTTGGTTTTATTTCTATAAAGAATCGATGTGGGTAAGCAATCCCACATGAGTGTGAGTTTTACTCTCATGCTTAAAGTCTAACACATGGCGCCAATAAAAACCGTCAAATTGTGGTTTTACTCAATAGACACTATATCCAAGTAACGAATAAAACTCGCCCCTTGGGGCCCAGGTTACATTGCGGTAAATACAAAAAAGCCCAATCAAAAGATTGGGCTTTCTTAAATTTGGCTCCCCCTGCAAGACTTGAACTTGCGACATACGGATTAACAGTCCGCCGTTCTACCGACTGAACTAAGGGGGAATTGCTTAATGCGGAGCGCATCTTATCGACCAGTAAGTTAAGTGTCAAGCACTTAGCATTGAAAAAATGAAAGTTTTTCTAAACAAAAAAGCTTTACTTTTCTGTAAGCCTTATCCTGATTGAGCTAGATTTAGTTATCCACTAAATTTGTGGATAAGTGTGTGAATTAAATCTTAGTAATTATGTTTTTCTCAACAAGCGGTGTAAGTTATAACATTTCATGATGTTATTTTTATTGTTTAAGTGATTGTTTTTATGTTTAAAAATTAATTTATAAACAGAATTTTCTTTGTTGTATAAAAGCTCATTATAATGTCATGAAAATGTTAATTTTAGAAAAACTGGGGAAAAGCCGTGGATTAAATGTTGGGAGTTTTGAAGGGGAGTCCCGAGCGGGGCAGGGATAATAACAGAGTGAAGTAGAGGTTTCTACCCTCATGGTAATCTTTTTGTCGCTTTAACCATATTTTATGGGAGTGCAATGCATGATAAAGGCTTAACCGCCTTGTCCTTGACCAGTGAACATATAGAACGACACAGTATTGAAATCATTTGGACTACTGATTAAAGATAGACAACTTGTTGAGTATTGCAACGATGGGTTACGTTAAATAGTAACTTCTACTTGCCATAATAAAGGCCATACAGCGACAATAGATAAAGATAAATTAGAGAATGAGGACGTCATGAATAAGGTATTTGAGTTGGTATCTGACTATCAACCATCAGGCGATCAACCTGATGCAATCCAATCTCTTATTGAAGGAATTGATTCTGGCTTAGCACATCAAACTCTACTTGGTGTTACTGGCTCGGGAAAAACGTTTACCTTAGCCAATGTGATTGCTCAATCTCATCGGCCCGCTATTTTGTTAGCACCGAATAAAACGCTTGCTGCGCAGTTATATGGTGAAATGAAGAGTTTTTTTCCAAATAATGCGGTCGAGTATTTCGTTTCTTACTACGATTATTACCAGCCAGAGGCTTATGTGCCAACCACGGACACATTTATTGAAAAAGATGCCTCTGTTAACGCTCATATCGAACAAATGCGTCTTTCCGCAACTAAAGCTCTATTAGAGCGAAAAGATGCGATTATTGTCGCGTCGGTATCTGCTATTTATGGTTTGGGCGATCCTGATTCTTATTTGAAAATGATGCTGCATTTGCGTCGTGGTGATGTCATCAATCAACGAGACATGCTGCGTCGTTTAGCCGAACTACAATATTCGCGTAACGATGTGGGTTTTGAACGTGGTCAGTTCCGAGTTCGTGGTGAAGTTATTGATATATTCCCTGCTGAATCAGAGCAAGAAGCCGTCAGAGTTGAGATGTTTGACGATGAAGTCGACTGTATCAGCTTATTTGATCCGTTAACCGGCGTTGTTAACCAGAAAGATCTGCCGCGCTTTACCATCTACCCTAAAACTCACTACGTAACCCCTCGTGATCGTATTCTCGAAGCCATAGAAAAGATCAAAGTCGAACTTGAGTCACGTAAAAAATATTTATTAGACAATAATAAGCTACTAGAAGAGCAGCGTATTAGCCAACGTACTCAGTTTGATATTGAAATGATGAACGAACTAGGTTTTTGCTCTGGTATTGAAAACTACTCTCGCTATCTTAGCGGGAGAGCAGAGGGTGAGCCGCCACCAACCTTGTTTGATTATCTTCCTCATGATGGATTATTGATTATCGATGAGTCGCACGTCACCGTGCCACAGATAGGTGCGATGTATAAAGGTGACCGTTCAAGAAAAGAAACCTTAGTTGAGTATGGATTTCGTCTTCCTTCTGCTTTAGATAATCGTCCTTTGAAGTTTGAAGAGTTTGAAGCTTTAGCTCCACAGACTATTTTTGTTTCTGCCACTCCTGGTCATTATGAACTAGAAAAATCTGGTGGTGATGTTGTTGATCAGGTTGTGAGACCGACCGGCTTGCTTGATCCTGAACTTGAAGTTCGCCCAGTTGCAACGCAAGTGGATGATTTGCTCTCTGAGATTCGTATTAGGGCTGCAAAACAAGAGCGGGTACTAGTTACGACATTAACGAAGCGTATGGCAGAAGATTTGACAGAATATCTTCATGAACATGACGTAAAAGTGCGTTATTTGCACTCAGATATTGATACGGTAGAACGTGTTGAAATTATCCGTGATTTACGCCTTGGTGAGTTTGACGTTTTAGTTGGAATTAACTTATTACGAGAAGGCTTAGATATGCCAGAGGTGTCTTTGGTGGCTATTCTTGATGCAGATAAAGAAGGGTTTTTGCGTTCTGAACGTTCGCTAATTCAGACTATAGGGCGCGCAGCACGTAATATCAAAGGTAAAGCCATCCTCTATGGAGATTCGATTACTAAATCGATGAAAAAAGCGATGGATGAAACCAATCGTCGTCGCATTAAGCAGCAAGAATATAATGAGCAAAATGGTATTACCCCACAGGCTCTCAAACGCAATATCAAAGATATTATGGAATTGGGTGACGTGACTAAGTCTCGTAAGCAAAAATCTCAACGCCCAGTCCCATTAAACAAAGTTGCGGAGGAATCTGGAAGCTATGGCTCATTAACGCCTCAAGAGCTGGAAAAAGAAATTCAAAAACTCGAAACTAAGATGTACAAACATGCTCAAGACCTTGAATTTGAACTGGCTGCTCAAGTTCGTGATCAAATAGAACAGCTGCGTGCACAATTTATTGTGAACAGTTAGTACATTGAAATTTAGATAAAAAAATAGCCAATAGAAACACTCTATTGGCTGTAATACTGTGAACATATAATTCACTAACAACGTCAGTTGGCTAGGTGACCCGTTAGGGTCATAGTTAATAAAGCATATACCATGCCAACTTTTAAATTGGATTAAAGTCCCTAAATCCAATACTTTTTGGCTATATTTGGTCAAAAATGCATTTGAAATTTGCAAAATGCAATTCCTAATGCGATTATTATAAGCAAAATGCGAATAAGACATTCATGACTAGGCTAGGTTATGCAATTAGATTACCCAATTCAGAAAGCAAAATACTTGCTTATGGTTGAGGATACAGCATCAGTTGCGGCTTTATACCGTTCTTACTTATTACCGTTAGAGATTGATATTAACGTGGTGGGAACGGGTAAAGAGGCTATTGAGAGTATCGCTCAGCGAGAACCCGATCTCATTCTACTTGATTTACGTCTACCCGATATGACAGGGATGGATGTACTGCATGCTGTTAAACAGAAGCACCCTGACGTGCCTGTTGTCTTTATGACGGCCCACGGCTCAATCGATACGGCTGTGGAAGCAATGCGCCATGGCGCACAAGATTTCCTTATTAAGCCATGTGAAGCTGACCGTTTGCGTGTCACTGTGAATAATGCGATTCGCAAGGCAAGCAAACTTAAAAATGAAACCGATGACCCTGGCAATCAAAACTATCAGGGATTCATTGGTAGTAGCCAAAATATGCAAGCGGTTTATCGAACCATTGACTCTGCGGCCACAAGTAAAGCCAGTATTTTTATCACTGGTGAAAGTGGTACAGGTAAAGAAGTCTGTGCTGAAGCTGTACACGCAGCAAGCAAACGTGGTGATAAACCTTTTATTGCTATCAACTGTGCCGCAATTCCTAAAGACCTGATTGAAAGTGAACTATTTGGTCACGTAAAAGGGGCATTTACTGGCGCGGCGACTGATCGCCAAGGTGCTGCAGAGTTAGCGGATGGCGGTACACTCTTCCTTGATGAATTATGTGAAATGGATTTGGACTTACAGACCAAATTGTTGCGTTTTATTCAAACCGGTACATTTCAAAAAGTCGGTTCATCCAAAATGAAAAGCGTTGATGTCCGTTTTGTCTGCGCGACCAACCGTGATCCCTGGAAAGAAGTTCAAGAAGGCCGCTTTCGTGAAGATTTATATTACCGCCTTTATGTAATCCCTTTGCATTTACCCCCTCTACGAGAGCGGGGCGATGACGTCATTGAAATTGCTTACTCTTTACTTGGTTTCATGTCTAAGGAAGAAGGGAAAAGTTTTGTGCGGTTATCTGCCGATGTTGTGGAGCGTTTTAAACATTATGAATGGCCTGGTAATGTTCGCCAATTACAAAACGTATTGCGCAATGTTGTGGTACTCAATGAAGGTCGTGAGATAACAATCAATATGTTGCCGCCTCCATTGAATCAGCCTATCGAGCCAAGACCGAATGTTACCCTTTCGGCAAATTCAGACGCGACTTTTTCAGTGCACGATATTTTCCCTCTGTGGTTGACGGAAAAGCAGGCAATTGAAAAAGCGATTGAAGCGTGTGATGGCAATATTCCCAAAGCGGCAGGTTATTTAGATGTCAGTCCTTCTACTATTTATCGGAAATTGCAGAGTTGGAATGACAAGGTTAAAGAAAAGGAAAAGTAAGTATCTATGGAGCTGATGAATCAACATAAAATCGATGGGCTAGCTCAAGAGATAGGTCAAGAAAATGTCCCAGTCTTACTTGAGATTTTTCTAGGTGAATTGACCGGTTATCAGCAGCAGTTAACTGATGTAAGTCAGGCCGATAAACAAGAATGCCTCAAAGATATTAGCCATGCGTTGAAAAGTAGCGCAGCGAGTTTTGGCGCTGATAAACTCTGCGCTAAAGCAATTGAAATTGATGGGATGGTGAAATTGGCGTTAGAGTTTGACGTCAACGCTGAAACGGAAAATATCATAGCACTGATGGAAGAAACACATCAGTGCTATGAGCAGCTCTTACCTTAACTGCTCTTCGATTGCCAACTGAAGTTTTGCTCGATCGTGTCGCCATACTCGATTGGGCGAAGCTAGCTCTTTTGTGACACAATTCCAACGATCCGCTAACTCTGGGTGAGGTTGTTCGCCCAAAACGACATCAATTTGGCGTGCGTGACATGAACGCTCGCACCATTCTAGTTTTTGCTTTAACGACATTCGACTTGCGGGACCAAATTCAGGCGATAAGTTCTCGATGAACAAGAGTTTCGCACTAGCGTTCGTGGCAATAGCATTAGCGAGTTCGGGCAGCAATAAAGGTGGCATTACACTGGTTAAGAAACTACCAGGCCCAAGAATGATTGAATCAGCGTCTAAAATGGCCTGGGTGGCCTCTTTTGTCGCTGGCACTTCCGGTTCAAGGTCGAGCCGGATCAAGTCGCCTGTCATTTCATCAACGTTTGTTTCGCCGGTGACTTTTTCTCCTTTTGTGGAGAGTGCGGTTAGGTCGGAAGGGTGCTCTGACATGGGCAGAATATTCACATCAACCTTTAGCATGTTGCGGATCAAATTGATGGCTTCTAATGGACGGACAGATAGGTTATCCAGTGCTGTTAGCATCAGGTTTCCTAAATTGTGACCATTTAACTCTCCTGAACCTTTAAAGCGATATTCAAACATCATTGAGCTAATTGACGGTTCAGTAATCAATTGATTGATACAGTTGCGCATGTCGCCCCAAGCAATCCCGCCTTGGCATGAACGGATGCGACCTGTTGAGCCACCGTTATCGGTTGTGGTAACGATGCCTGTTGCATTAGGACCAAAATTTTTGAGTGCGGCGAGCACGCGTCCTAGGCCATGACCACCACCGATAGCGACTACTTTGTGACTAGTATGTAAGTCCATTGATTCTTCTTGGTTAACGAAGTTAAAAACAGCATTAGATTATTTTAACACCCCATGGGCTTTATAAAGAAAATCACACGGAAAGCAATATTTTTTGTCCTAGAGGGTGGAAAGACATACAAATATTAAGTATTTTAGCCCACATGCTGCTGAGTGTACGACTGTTCATGTTATGCACTCAGTTGCCATAGCTCCGAGCTTTGCTACCTAAGTCTAATCGTGGATAAGGTGGTAAAGCCAAGTGGCAATAATGCCACGAGGGCGTGATCAGAAATGATGAGGCCTCCCGTGTTTGGAAAGGTGTTTCGTGGCGCAACAATTTCATGATAATTATGAGCGTAAGTTCTATTACTTGCGCTTGTCTGTTACAGATGTCTGTAACTTTAAATGTACTTACTGCTTACCTGATGGTTATAAGCCTTCGGGGAGTCGTAACTCGTCTTTTTTAACGCTACCAGAGATAAAGCGTGTGGTTAGTGCGTTCGCTGCAAGTGGAACGTCTAAAGTACGTATTACTGGTGGTGAACCTAGCTTACGTAAAGATTTTACCGATATCATTGCAACGACAGCGCAAACGTCAGGTATTGAGAAAGTCGCGACGACGACCAACGGCTACCGAATGGAGAAGCACGTTGGTGAGTGGCGTGAGGCTGGGTTAACACATATCAATGTCAGCGTGGATAGTTTGGATCCGCGCATGTTTCATCAAATCACCGGACAAAATCGTTTCCATCAAGTCATGGCAGGAATTGACCGTGCATTTGAAGTAGGGTACGAGCAGGTCAAAGTTAACGTTGTATTGATGAAAAACCTCAATTACCAAGAATTGCCCCGTTTTCTTGATTGGATCAAACATCGGTCTATTCAGTTACGTTTTATCGAATTAATGCAAACTGGTGAAATGGATGACTTATTTCAAAATCATCATGTTTCGGGTACGTCGATTCGTAATCATTTGATTGCTAACGGATGGCTGTTAAAAGCCAAAGAGAAAAATGATGGTCCTGCCCAAGTGTATGTGCATCCTGATTACCAAGGTGAAATAGGGTTAATCATGCCTTATGAAAAGCATTTCTGCGAAACATGTAACCGACTACGTATCTCAGCATTGGGTAAATTGCATCTCTGCTTGTTTGGAGAAGAGGGCGTAGAGTTACGCGATCTTTTACAGACCGAAGACCAACAACCAGAGCTTATCGCACGTATTCAAGCGCATTTAAGAACAAAATCTGTTAGTCATTTTTTACACGATGGTCATACAGGCATGACGCCTCATTTGGCATCGATCGGCGGCTAACTCGCTCCAATTAACTGGTAAGCCAGCATGCGATAGGCTTGCCTTACATTTTATGCATTAGAGGTGAACTTATGGGTCACGCAGCAAGTGAATTTAAACCAGCAAATATTGCAGTGCTAACTGTTTCTGATACTCGTACTGAAGAAAATGATACGTCAGGTCACTACTTTGTTGAGCAGTTAAAAGAAGCGGGCCATCACTTGGCCGATAAGAAAATCGTGATTGACGATATGTACCAAATTCGTGCGATTTTGTCGCAGTGGATTGCCGATGAAAATGTTCAAGCGGTACTGATTACTGGTGGAACGGGTTTTACATCCCGAGATAGCACTCCGGAAGCTGTAAAACCTTTGTTTGATAAAGAAGTTGAAGGCTTTGGTGAACTGTTCCGTATGGTCTCTTATGAAGAAATTGGTACGTCAACGATTCAGTCACGTGCTGTTGCTGGATTTGCCAACCATACTGTGATTTTTGCTATGCCAGGTTCGACCGGTGCGTGTCGTACAGGTTGGACTAAAATCATTAAAGATCAATTGGATGCTACACACCGTCCATGTAATTTTATGCCACATCTGTAAGAGGTTACACCATGTCTGAGTTAACTCATATTAACGCTGCCGGTGAAGCCAATATGGTGGACGTCTCTGCAAAAGCGGAGACAGTACGTGAAGCTCGAGCAGAAGCCTATGTACAAATGTCTGCAGAGACATTAAATATGATCGTTTCTGGTCAGCATCATAAAGGTGATGTCTTCGCCACGGCTAGAATCGCTGGGATTCAAGCTGCGAAGAAAACATGGGATTTGATCCCTCTTTGCCATCCATTGCTGCTTTCTAAAGTTGAAGTGCAACTCGAAGCTCTAGTCGCTGAAAATAAAGTACGTATTGAATCTGTATGTAAATTGGCGGGTAAAACAGGGGTTGAGATGGAAGCTCTAACGGCAGCGTCAGTGGCCGCGTTGACTATCTATGACATGTGTAAAGCGGTGCAAAAAGACATGGTGATTGAGCACGTTCGGTTACTTGAAAAAACCGGTGGTAAGTCTGGACACTTTAAGGCGCACTCATGATAAACGTTTTATTTTTTGCCCAAACCCGCGAATTGATTGGCCTCGATTCAGTTACTGTAGAGCAACCATTCTCGACCGTTGATGAGTTGCGCGCTTATTTGGCGAGTCAACCTGGAAAATGGGAATTGGCCCTTGAGAGTGGTAAGTTGCTAGCGGCAGTTAATCAATCAATTGTTCCCATGGAATATTCGCTCAACGATGGTGATGAGGTCGCTTTCTTTCCACCTGTAACCGGAGGTTAATATGGACCTCAAAATCTCTGTTCAGCAAGAAGATTTTTCTTTGGCACAAGAATATGAACATCTTGCTTTAGGCACTGATGCTGGTGCCGTTGTCACTTTTGTCGGCAAAGTACGCGATATGAATTTGGGTGATAATGTTCAAGGCTTACATCTTGAACATTACCCAGGCATGACCGAAAAATCATTGACCTCAATAGCGGAACAGGCCGCTGAGCGTTGGCCAATACTTCGTGCGACGATCATTCATCGCATTGGTGATTTAGATATTGGTGATCAAATCGTTTTGGTAGGCGTTTCTAGCTCTCATCGAAGTGCTTCTTTTGCGGCTAGCGAATTTATAATGGACTACTTAAAAACAGAAGCGCCATTTTGGAAAAAAGAGCGAACCACGACAGATAATCGTTGGATTGACTCTCGCGAATCGGATAAAAAATCGGCTGAGCGTTGGAAGTAAAGCCATTTTGTAACGAATTATGAATAGAGAAAATCTATAGCACGATTTTTATGTAATAGTGAATCAGGCATATGCCTGCATAACCGATAAAAATTATTGTTAATGATTTTCTCTACTTACCCCTTTCTGATTAGTTAACCCCACTATTTTTCTCATTTCTAAACCTCTCATGACTGTTAGTCTTGAGCATCATAGGGTTCTCCTTTTGCAATAATTGGCTTTTTCTATTTAGTAATTTATCAAAAGTGGTTAACACTTAGGGAAAGAGCAACATACCGTTGCCGGTTGAGGAGAGTGCCAATATGGATTCCATTCAAGTTAGAGATTATATGACGCTGCATCCGGTTACCTTTACCCCGGAAATGCCTTTGACGGCCGCATTGGCAAAGTTGTTGCGTTCTGACAACCACGGTGGTCCGGTCATTGACGATAAGGAGCATGTTATTGGGTTTATTTCAGAGCAAGATTTATTGGATAAGTTGGTGAAGGCCAGCTATTTTTGTCATGATTCTCATGTAGTTGGTGAGTGTATGCGTGATGAAGTGTTGACGGTTTCTCCTGATATGACGATTATCGAATTGGCCGATCTAATGCAAGTGGGTAAACCCAAAGCGTATCCAGTCGTCGATAACGGAAAATTGTTGGGAATGATTTCACGCAGTGAAGTATTAAAAGCTTTAGGGAAAAATCTCGCATCCTGTTTCCAGCACCCTGTTTAATCATGGGGAATAACTTATCTAGCTATACGCAAGTAACCTCAAGATGCTGTTTCAGCGAGAATGTATTCGCTCTTAGGCAAGGCACTGATTTGAAGACATAGTCATTCTACGTTAAAAATCAGTAACACAGCCTAGGAGCGAATAAAACTCGCCCTTTGGGAGCTCATCAACAAACCTATTTCTGTGCTCAATCACGTTGAAAGGGAATGACCATTCCTGCCTTGATTGAGCTTGATCTAGGCTCGTTGATGAAGCTCTGAATCCTGCATCTTGAGGTCATTTGGGTATATTAAGCTCCTTTTTTACTTCTTTTCAATGTGATTGGGCCATATAAATAGCTTGACCTTAGAGTTAACTCCAAGCTGTATGCTTTAGGGAGTTAATTGATAAGGAGACTTATTTATGTGTTCTAAACATTCAGAATGTTGCTCTACTAAACATAGCCAACCTGCGCAGCGAAATGACTCATGCTGCCACTCTTCACCTAAGATACTATCGATTCGTCCTATGGGGACATCTAGTAGTGAATCTCATGTTGGCGCGACTTGCTCTACGGATTCCTTAGCAGGGGATAGTGGAGGCGACGAAGACCCTGTCCGGCATCTGGGAAAATATCAATCGAGTTGGCGTGTGGTGGGGATGGACTGTCCTTCTTGTGCAAGAAAAGTAGAAACTGCTGTTAATCAATTAACCGATATCATCTCTGCCAAGGTAGTTTTTAGCACTGAGAAGTTAGTTGTCGAGTACAACCAGCCAGCAACAGAGCAAGCCATTGAAAGCGTCGTCCAACGCACTGGTTACGATGTTCATAACTTAAATCAAGCCACTCACTCGCATAAGTCTGAGAATACGCCTTGGTATCGTCAGCGCGATACACAACAAATCATAGTGATAGGCATTGGTATTTTATTTGGTGCTTTAATAGGAAACTGGCATAGAGAATTAGGACAGTGGGTTGATGTTATCGTTTGTATCGCGGGGTTATTGCCGATAGCAAAAAGTGCGTTGAGAGGTGCGCAATCGGGTTCTCCGTTTACGATAGAAACACTGATGACAGTAGCATGCCTCGGTGCTTTATATCTCGGTGCATACACAGAAGCTGCGATGGTTATTTTTCTCTTCTTAATAGGGGAACGTCTTGAAGGACTTGCAGCAGAAAAGGCTCGTAGTGGTGTTCAATCTTTAATGAAATTATTGCCAGAACAAGCAACAAAAATTATCGATGGGCAACGCATTAACGTAGATGTGGCAAGTTTAAACCTTGGTGATGTGATTGAAGTTTCTCCTGGAGGTCGTTTACCTGCGGATGGCATTTTATTGACAACGGCTGCCGCGATTGATGAAAGTGCGTTAACCGGCGAATCTGTTCCGGCAGAGCGCCAGCAAGGTGAGTCGCTATCGGCTGGTGGGGTCGTCGTCGATCGGGTCATTCAGGTACGTGTCACCTCTCGCCAAGGGGAAAATGCCATCGATCGTATTCTGCATATGATTGAAGACGCAGAATCACGTAAGGCACCTTTGGAGCGATTTCTTGATAAATTCAGCCGTTGGTATACACCGATGATGATGGGAGTTGCCTTAGCGGTGGTTTTGATTCCGCCACTTATATTCTCTCAACCGTGGGATACATGGCTCTATCGAGGTTTGGCGACGTTATTGATAGCTTGCCCATGTGCGCTCGTGATTTCAACGCCTGCCGCGATAACCTCTGGGTTAGCAACGGCGGCTCGGTATGGTGCACTGATTAAAGGTGGTGCTGCACTCGAACAATTGGGACGAATTAAAACGATTGCGTTTGATAAAACGGGAACGTTAACCCAAGGCCAACCTCAAGTGACTGACGTTATAACATTGGGGAACGAAACTGAGGAAAAAATATTGCAGTATGCCGCTGCAGTAGAACAAGGCTCTGTTCACCCTTTAGCCAAGGCATTAGTTAATTACGTTGAAGGCCAGAAAATACCACTCCCTGAGGCTAACAATAAAAGCGCTCAAGCGGGGAAAGGGGTATCTGGTGTTGTTAATGGGCAAAAGGTACAGCTCCTCGCCCCTCGCCATAGTCATTTAGTGGATGAACATGCTCAATCCATCGTTGAACGGCTGGAGTTACAAGGTAAAACCGTTGTGTATCTTCAAATAGCGTCTGAGGTTGTAGGGATCATATCCTGGCAAGATCAGTTGCGTGACGATGCGCAAAAGGCGGTGCACAAGTTAACGTCAATGGGCATTTCAAGCGTGATGCTGACGGGTGACAATCAACGTTGCGCAGCGGGAATGGCCGAGCAATTGAATCTAGAGTATCAAGCGCAATTGTTGCCAGCAGATAAAGTGGATTGGGTAAGAAATATGGCACAACAAGGCCATGTAGCGATGGTAGGTGATGGTATTAATGATGCGCCAGCGATGAAATCTGCCAGTGTAGCCATCGCGATGGGGGAAGGCAGTGATGTTGCACTAGAGACGGCAGATGCGGCTTTAACGCACAATCGATTATCCGGTATTCCTACTATGATTGCTTTATCTCAAGCAACATTGGCTAACATCAGGCAAAACATTACCTTAGCTTTGGGATTGAAGGCGATTTTTCTCGTAACGAGTTTGTGCGGTATTACCGGCTTGTGGTTAGCGGTATTAGCTGACAGCGGAGCGACTGCATTAGTGACGTTGAATGCATTGCGTTTACTGCGTTTTAAAGCAGACGACTAAGGCTTGCGATTCATGACTATACTCAAAAGCACAGTGCTTACTGTGCTTTTATTTTTGTCTTTACCAATGAATTAGTGTGATATTTATCACATTAGTGTGTAAATATAAAAATTGTTGCTTTTATTTTTGTGATAATCATCGGTTTTTAAAAATGATGGGTCGGATACAGTTATCTGGTACCCAAAAAAATCAGAGCTAAAAACAAGCCGTAATAAGGAGTATTTTTTATGACTCAAGCTGTATTCCATTTAGGTGTCACAAAAGAAGATTTACAAGATGCAACACTTGCGATCATTCCTGGTGATCCTGCTCGTGTAGAAAAAATTGCTAACTTACTCGAGAACCCTCAATTTCTAGCAAGTCAACGTGAATACACACTGTATCGTGGCCAACTAGACGGTCAATCGGTTGTTGTCTGTTCTACTGGTATTGGTGGACCATCAACGTCGATCGCTGTGGAAGAATTAGCGCAACTGGGTGTACGAACATTCCTTCGCGTCGGTACCACTGGCGCAATTCAACCACACGTTAATGTGGGTGATATGATTGTAACGACAGGTTCTGTTCGCCTAGATGGCGCAAGTCTGCACTTTGCTCCAATGGAATTTCCAGCCGTTGCTGATTTTGATGTAGCCACTGCAATGAAGAAAGCCGCAGTAACGAGTGGTGCAAATGTTCATACCGGTGTAACAGCATCCAGTGATACGTTCTATCCAGGGCAAGAGCGTTATGACACGTTTACTGGTCGAGTAGTCCGTCGTTTTCAAGGCTCAATGAAAGAGTGGCAAGAAATGGGCGTATTAAACTTTGAGATGGAATCGGCAACCTTACTGACTATGTGCGCCAGTTCTGGTCTGAAAGCTGGGTGTGTGGCCGGCGTTATTATCAACCGTACACAAAAAGAAACCCCTGACCATGAAACACTGAAATTGGCAGAAACTCGTGCAATTCAAGTGGTGGTGGATGCAGCGCGCGAATTACTCGCTTAATTCATTAATGACAGAGAAAGGCTTGGTTTACCAAGCCTTTTTTGATTGCCTTATGCTAAAACTAATTTAGGCAGGGGAATATATAAGGTTTCGATCAGTTCGCTGAGCATATGGTCATATACTTGCGCGATCGCCAGAGATAAAGCTGTCGTCACAGCGTAGAGTTCTTCTGCTGAAGGTAAAGGAGAGTTCTGGTGTTCGAATGTGAGGAGTTGTCGCAGCGCCTTGGCACAATGTGGTGAGGCGATGGTTAGACTGCTGATCATCGAGAGTTGAGTGACTTTTCGGTAAACCGACCCAGCGTTTAGAAAAAAGCGCTTTTTGTCATTGGGTTTTTCCAATACATCAATGGTGATGCGTAATTGAGTTAAGGCATCCATTGCATCAATTACTTGTTGCCAGTTAATGTGGTACTCATCTGAAAGATCTTCCCTTCCAGCCTCTAATAGCCATGCCAAGATCACTTCATCAAGTAGGAACATACAGTGCCTAATCGCTCGCCCATGCAACATTTGATTACGAGCAACAGAGCGGTCTTGCCAATCTTGAGTTAGCACTTCAAGTTTACGCTGCAAAATACGATACATCGGCTTAGTATCAAGGTTTGCAATATGAATCAAATGAGTGACATGTTGCTGCAGTTGGTGCTCTAGTTCTAACGCTTGATCGTGGTTGTTTTCACCAAACATCAGTTGATGGTGAGTTGCGCTGCGGTGTTGTCGACAAATCGAGAGCACCTCACGTAATTCAACGAGTAATTCATATTTACGTTGTGACACGTTCTCACGTTGTTTGGCATAGAGATACATCAAGCCTAAAATCGCGAGAGAAATAGCCATGGCTAAAAGCACAAACATATAAGAGCAAACTCCTGTAACTTATATCGGGAGTGGGCTGTGTGATACTTCATCAGTACCGACAACGCACAGCATCTGATAATCAATAAGCAGTCTTAATGCCAACTTTATTTATATTATTATTCAGCAAGTTATTTTTTACCTGTTGAATGCTTGCACTAATCTGGTGCTAGTTTGCCTTTAAATGAACGTATTTGCATAAAATTTGATATAAAAAACGCCGTGATTAATACGTTAATCACGGCGTTTAATAGGTGTTCTATCAATCGTAAATGGTAATGATTGACGTAACGGCAATCGTCGATTACATGACGCGCATGCCAGGTTGAGCGCCTTCGTGTGGTTCAAGAATCCACAATTGGTCGCCACCAGGGCCAGCTGCGAGAATCATGCCTTCAGACATACCAAACTTCATCTTACGAGGTTTCAGGTTTGCCACCATCACAGTGTATTTACCCACTAAGTCTTCTGGTTTGTATGCTGCTTTGATACCAGAGAATACTTGGCGAGTTTCGCCACCTATATCCAATTGGAATTTAAGCAGTTTATTTGCTTTAGGCACTTCTTCACAAGAGATGATTTTAGCGATACGCATATCCACTTTAGCAAAATCATCAAACTCGATTTCGTCAGCAACTGGATCTTTGTCCAATTCTGTTTGTTGTGCTTTTGGTGCCGCCGCTTCAATTTTTGCTTTTTCTTCAGCTGCTTCTTTCTTAGATGCTTCAATCATCTCTTCGACGTGTTTAGGATCGATACGATTGAATAGCGCTTTGAACTTACTGATTTCATGGCCAGTAAGTGGCGCTGCAATACCTTCCCAAGTGAGTTCTTGGTTTAGGAATGCTTCAGAGCGAGCAGCGAGTGAAGGCATTACTGGTTTCAAGTAAGTCATTAATACGCGGAATAGGTTAATGCCGACAGTACAAATGTCTTGCAGATCTTGATCACGACCTTCTTCTTTCGCCACAACCCAAGGTGCTTTCTCATCTACGTATTGGTTTGCTTTGTCTGCCAATGCTGTGATTTCACGAATAGCACGACCAAATTCACGTGTTTCGTAAAGGTTTGCAATACTCTCTGCTGCATCGGCAAACTCTTGGTATAGAGCGGGCTCTGTAAATTGAGTGGATAGTTGACCTTCAAAACGTTTAGTGATGAAGCCTGCGTTACGAGACGCTAGGTTCACGATCTTGTTGACTACGTCTGCGTTTACACGCTGTGTGAAGTCTTCAAGGTTTAGGTCTAAGTCATCGATACGGCTATTGAGTTTCGCCGCGTAGTAGTAACGCAGACACTCAGGATCTAAGTGTTTTAGGTATGTACTTGCTTTAACGAAAGTCCCTTTTGATTTCGACATTTTCGCGCCGTTAACCGTTACGTAACCGTGCACGAATACGTTGTTTGGTTTACGGTAACCAGCGCCGTCTAGCATGGCTGGCCAGAACAAGCTGTGGAAGTAAACGATGTCTTTACCGATGAAGTGGTAAAGCTCTGCTGAGCTGTCTTTGTTCCAGTATTCAGCGAAGTCTAGGTTGTCACGTTTGTCACATAGGTTTTTGAATGACCCCATGTAACCGATAGGTGCATCTAGCCAAACGTAGAAGAATTTGTTTTTCTCGCCAGGGATTTCAAAGCCGAAGTAAGGTGCATCACGTGAGATATCCCACTGTTGCAGGCCTGACTCAAACCACTCTTGCATTTTGTTCGCCGTTTCTGTTTGCAGCGAACCAGAGCGGGTCCACTCTTTCAACATGCTCTCAAATTGAGGTAAGTCGAAGAAAAAGTGTTCAGAATCTTTAAGGACAGGTGTTGCACCAGATACTGCTGAACGAGGATTGATCAGATCAGTTGGGCTATAAGTTTCACCACATACGTCACAGTTGTCGCCGTATTGGTCTTCTGCTTTACATTTAGGACAAGTGCCTTTTACAAAGCGGTCAGGCAAGAACATCTCTTTCTCAGGGTCGAACAATTGAGAAATTGTGCGGCTAGAGATAAAGCCATTTTTTTTCAGCTCAAGATAAATGTGTGATGCGAGCTCACGGTTTTCATCGCTATGGGTGCTGTGATAGTTATCAAAGCTGATGTCGAAACCGGCGAAGTCTTTTTGATGTTCCTCGCTCACACCTGCGATCATCTCTTCTGGCGTGATACCCATCTGTTGCGCTTTAAGCATAATTGGCGTGCCGTGAGCATCGTCTGCACAGATGAAGTTAATAGTGTTGCCACGTAGTCGTTGGTAACGTACCCAAATATCCGCTTGGATATGCTCAAGCATATGACCCAAGTGAATAGAACCGTTAGCGTACGGAAGGGCACAAGTTACCAAAATTTTTCTTGGTTCAGTTGCCATACTTAATAATTCGCTTTCTTGATAGGTATAAAAAGATTGGTCGTTAATACTACCTTATGATGCCTGTAACGCCAAGGTGAACGGGGGAATATCTTAATTTTTCAGGCTTCTTTCTCAAGAGATTGAATGATAGCATACGCCAAAAAGGAGGACTTATGCATTCGTTGACGTCCAAGCACGACTTTTGCGCGTGGCTAAATCAATTTTCTCACCCTAATTTAATTACTGATTGGGCTTTACAGCCTAATTTGGTTTCTCTTTCTGATGCCGGTGTTTACCAGATTACTTTCCCTTTTGCTGCTCAGAGTATTATCCGTGAATTGCAAGACTGGATTGAAACTCAGCGACAAAACGGAGAGGTATCATCGTTCGAATACACAGTGTCTGTATCGCCAAAGCCACTTGAAACTCATGTTGGTAAATCCATTGCGGGTGTGAAAAACATCATCGCAGTCACGTCTGCAAAAGGTGGGGTGGGTAAATCAACAACCGCCGTTAACCTAGCCTTAGCGCTCTCTCAGTTAGGTGCTAACGTTGGGTTACTTGATGCCGATGTGTATGGCCCGTCTGTACCGCTGATGTTGGGTACAACCGATGCTAAGCCAGAAGTGATTGATGATAAATGGATGAAACCGATTAAGGTTCACGGTATTCACACTCATTCAATAGGTTATTTGGTTGATAAACAAGAAGCGGCAATTTGGCGTGGTCCGATGGCATCTAAAGCGTTAGAGCAGCTATTGAATGAAACCAAGTGGCCAGAACTCGATTATATGGTAATTGATATGCCGCCAGGTACTGGTGATATACAGCTGACATTAGCTCAGCAAATCCCTGTTACCGGCTCTGTGATTGTGACAACCCCTCAGGATCTGGCTTTGGCCGATGCTCGTAAGGGCGCTGCGATGTTTGAAAAAGTGGATGTTCCGGTCGTCGGGCTCATTGAAAATATGAGTTACCACATTTGTTCGAATTGCGGTGCGAAGGAATTTATTTTTGGTACGGGGGGCGCGCAACAATTAGCTGGGGAATATGGCCTTGCTTTGTTAGCGCAGATTCCGCTGCATATCGCAATGCGTGAGGATATTGATGCGGGTATCCCGACCGTAGCTCGTCGTCCTGACAGTGAACATGCTGGGTATTATTTGGATCTTGCGGAGCGCATTAGCTCAACACTCTATTGGCAAGGGAAAGTAAAACCTGAGGCGATTGATATAAAACTGGTTTAATTATACCGCAGCAGGCTCTAAATAAAAGCAGAGTGAATGTAATCGTTTACTCTGCTTTTTGTTTAATCAAACAGTCAGAAATAAAGGGAATTTCCCTTAATCCTA
Source organism: Vibrio nitrifigilis (assembly GCF_015686695.1). NCBI lineage: Bacteria > Pseudomonadati > Pseudomonadota > Gammaproteobacteria > Vibrionales > Vibrionaceae > Vibrio > Vibrio nitrifigilis. The sequence continues at coordinate 1,037,409 of NZ_JADPMR010000001.1, forward strand.
GCTGGTATCTCTGCAATGAACTCCCTATAATCAGGCGGTTTACCTTAATTCCTCACATTTACACGTATCGGGTGCAAATACATGTCTGATAATAATCAATGCGTCATCATCGGAATCGCTGGCGCTTCCGCTTCTGGAAAAAGCCTTATCGCGAGTACTATTTATAAGGAACTTCGCGCTAAAGTTGGCGATCATCAAATTGGGGTGATTACGGAAGATTGCTATTACAAAGATCAGAGCCATCTAAGCATGGAAGAGCGTGTAAAAACCAATTATGACCATCCAAATGCGTTGGATCATGATTTGTTGTGTGATCATCTAGAGCAACTACTGCGTGGCGAAGCCGTTGATGTTCCAGAATACAGCTATAAAGATCATACTCGTACAGCTAATACCACTCAGCTGACCCCTAAAAAAGTCATCATTCTGGAAGGTATTCTTCTGCTAACGGAACCACGTCTACGTAAGTTAATGCATGCTAGTGTCTTTATGGATACACCACTAGATATCTGTCTTTTACGTCGTCTGAAACGTGATGTAGAGGAACGTGGCCGTACTATGGAATCTGTTTTGGTTCAGTATCAAAAAACAGTACGTCCAATGTTTTTACAATTTATTGAACCGTCGAAACAACATGCCGATATCATTGTGCCTCGTGGCGGTAAAAACCGAATCGCGATTGATGTTTTAAAAGCTCATATTTCTAAGTTACTTAAATCATAAAATTGACTCAGAAATAGCAAAAACCTGTGATATTTTCATAAGATTAAGTGGCACATAGTTAACTATGTGCCACTTTCTTTTTGGGTTGACCATTATTTTCTCTTGCAACAACAAGGAACGCGCAGATGAAAAAGCTTTCGATGATTCTTATCGCTATTTTGGTGATCGTATTCGGTTCTGCTTTTGCTCTTGTTATGTTTGTAAACCCCAATCAGTTTAAGCCTCTGCTGGTGGAAAAAGTAAAACAACAGACGGGATTAGACTTAAATATCGAAGGTGATATTAGCTGGCAGTTTTTCCCAGCGATTGGTTTAGAGTTGGGCAAAACGGAACTCAAAAATCCAACAGGGTACAGTTCAGTCAATTTATTGAAAGTCCAACACGTGGATATCGATGTATCACTGTTTGCGTTGTTAGAGCATAAATTGCAGATTGGCAATGTGCGAGTTGAAGGTGCTGAAGTGCATCTAGAAACCTTGGCCAATGGTCAATCGAATATTGACGCGTTAAAGAAAAAACCGAATGACACGAAGCAACCCCAATCAACAGTGTCATCGAGTAATACCACGCCTCAATCATCTGTTACCCAGCCAGCAGAAACAACCACAGAAAATAGCCAGCGTTGGCAAGTCTCATTAGAAGGTGTTGATATTGTTAATGCTGTGCTCGATATTCAAAATCAGCAAACGAACACTTATACCAAATTATATGAGGTGCAATTGAGTTTGACTGAGTTTGCCGTTGACGAGTGGACCAGCATGACGTTTGGTTTTAAAGGTCAACATAACAATCAGCAATTTGCATTGTCGGGGACCAGCCAAATTAAGCTTGCTGATGATCCGATTCGTTCACAACTTAAGGATCTGAGTATTAAAGCCAGTTATAGCAGTGGCGATACTCAAATCGATAGTGCACAACTAGATATTGCGGCATTTCAACTGGGTAAAGCAAATACTATTGAGTATCAAGCTAACGGGACCAGTGGTACAAATACGTTTGATTTGAAGGGAAAAACGTCGGTTATTGTTAATAAAGATTTCAACAAAATTGGTGTCGATGCTTTTGGTGTTGATGCAAATTTATCAGGAGATGGATTACCTCAGTCACCATTAAAAGTGTCGTTCGAGGCGAACATGGCCTATGACCTAGACAACCAAACTATCAAATTATTACTGACGAAGGCTGCGCTAAACGACGCTGTATTAACTGGCAATATGACGGCAGAATTAACCGATATACCTAAGGTTAGGTTTGAATTAGCCAGTGATAAAATCGATGCGGACGTGTTTTTAGCACAGAAGAACGATAAATCTGGGGAAAAAGCTAAGCCGAATGCAAAAGGTGAAGCTCCGTCTGCCAGTGGTAGTCAAAAACCAGCGCCAACTGCTGAAAAAGAGCCTGACTTGTCTGTATTACAAAATCTAGATATTGCGGGCCAGATAAAAATAGGACATTTGATTTTGCAGCATGCCCAAATGAGTAATGTTGCAATGAAGCTAGCGATTAATCGAGGTCAGGTTTCGATTAATCCGTTCTCCACTGAACTTTACCAAGGCAACATGACGACAAAAATCACACTTGATGTACGTCAAGCGCCGGCACAATATCATCTGATTGGCACGATTAAAGATGTAAAAGCGCTTCCTCTACTTAAAGATGTGGCAGACAAGGATATCCTTGAGGGGACAGCAAATGCTACCTTCGATCTTTCAGGGTCAGGGTTGGCGTCAACGGCTATACAGAAAAATCTAGTGGGTAAAGCTCGCACTGAGTTTACCGATGGAGCAATTAACGGCATTAATATTCCTCAGCTCATCCGCACGACCTATGCTCGTATTAAAGGTGAAAAAGTGACGGAAACCGAGTCTAAAAAAACAGATTTTAGTGCCCTCACTGCGACATTGGCATTGAGTGGAGGGAAGGTTAAAACTGATGACTTATCGATGATGTCACCATTATTGAGAATTCATGGTTCAGGTAATGCTGATTATATTAATCGTGATATCGATATGTTGGTGCGCACTTCAATTGTCGGTTCGTTAGAGGGGCAGGGCGGAAAAAGCATCGATGCTCTTCGTGATGTCACCATCCCTGTTAAGATTACCGGCTCATGGGAAAAACCTAAATATAAACTCATTTTTGATGATGTGATGAAAAAGAAGGCTGAGAAGGAACTTGACCGAGGGTTGAAGAAACTCGATGACAAAATCAAGGATGAGAAAACCAAAAAAGCCGTTAATAATTTACTAAAAGGGTTGTTCAATTAGCCATCATCAACAAGGAAAAAGAGGAGAGCGAATGCTCTCCTCTTTTGGATTTTAGTGGCCCGTAAATGCAACCCAGTAGTAAGACACTGGCATCGCAATAAACAGTGCAGGTAACATATTCGCAATCGCGAAAGATTTAATACCAGCGATACGGAACCCCGTTGCAAACATGATCAATCCACCAACAGCAGAGAAATCCGCAATCATAACAGGGTTGGTTAATGGCATAATTGAAGCCGCACCAAAATATAGCAATGCCTGAATAATGAATTGAGGAATTGCAAGTACCATAACAGGCAAACCTAAGGTGATAGCGAAAATACCAGCAGTACATAGGTCTAGGAATGCTTTAATAATCAACATGGTTGGATCACCAGTCATACCTTCGTTCATTGAACCGAATACTCCCGTACCACTTGCACAAAGCAGCACGAGAATCGCAATGAATTTTTCCATGTACTCTTCTTGGCTTAGACCAGCACCGGCAGGGCTACCAAAACGTTCCATAGCGCCTTTTACTTTGCCAGCCGCTGTCTGGATGTGTTTTTCCAGGTTAATGACTTCGCCAAAGATTGAACCAATCAGAATAGAAAGAACAACAGCTGATAGATTTTTTACGTGACCAGTCATTGCCAGACCAAGTCCCATAGAAGCTAGACCAAAGATAAGTGGTAAACCGTTACGAACGCGTTCGCTTACTTTGCTACCTAGAAAACTCCCGCCAGCTCCGCCAATAATAACTGCGGCGCCATTAATAAATGGACCTATCATGTTATGTTTTCCTTATTTGTTTTTTGGAAGGAAGCGTTCGTAATCAACTTCCATGAACTGTGAACGTTGGAAACGAGTATCTTTTAGCTCGAATGGAACAGTACAGTCATAAATAGTTTTACAAGAAATACCGCGGCCTTTGATTGATGGGCTCATGTCAGGCATTTGTGATGGATCAAGAACGTGAGTTGATGCGCCAGGGATCACTATGGTATCTACATCAGCTTGGTGACGAGTGTTAAGAGCCCAAAGTACATCGTTTGAGTCAAAGAGATCGACGTCTTCACCTACGATGATTACGTTTTTCAATTCTGGGAACGCACCAAATGCAACAAGTGCTGCTTGACGTTGACGACCTTCGTCTTTTGGCGATTGTTTTTCGAATTGCATTACAGCCATCAATTTACCGCCGCCTGAAGAGTGCGCGTAAACGTTTTTCACACGACCTGGCATTGCACGTTCAGTCATAGACAGAATGCTTGCTTCAGTACAGATACCCGCTAGAGAAACGTGCTCTTCACTGCAACCAATACAAGTTTGAGTGATTGGGTTTGTACGAGTGGTCACAGATTTCACTTTGATCACAGGAAGGCTAGGGTTTGCACCGCCAGTGTATCCTGGGAATTCAGGCATTGCTTTACCAGTGTTGCTGTTTTGGTCTTCAACAACGCGGTAATCCGGCATGATTTCGCCTTCAATAACGATTTCAGCGTGAGCAATTGCTTTAGTATCCACTGTTTTAGCTTGTACAAGTTCGACTGCTTTGTTACGGAAAGCACCAGCGATTTCTAGTTCGTTAAAACCAATTGGAGTTACTGGTGGCTCGAAACATGCTGAAACGTATACCGCTGGGTCTAGACCAATGTTCACCGTGATTGGTAATGGTTTGCCTGCTGCTTCCGCTTTTTGACGGAATACGTCGATGTGACGACCGGGGGAGAAGAAGATAGACACTTCATCACGAGCTTGGAAACATTGACGGTGGATAGTTACGTCACTTTCGCCAGTTTCTGGATCTTCTGCGTAAACAAGACCTAGAGTGACGTATGGACCTGCATCTTCAACAGTGTTTGTTGGTGCTGGGATGATTTTACGGATATCAAAATCAGGATCGCTTGCTAGGTGAACTACTTCTTGACATGCTGCCTGGTCAACAACAACCGGTTTGATTGGGTTGTTTACAGCGTTCATCATGGCACGGCCAAGGTTTTCAGGTTTGTGACCTAGAAGAAGCGCAGTACGAGCACGGCTAGCAAGAACACCGATAGCAACAGGAGATTTAGTGAAGCCTTTCACGTTATTGAAAAGCATCATTGGACCTTCTTTAGTTGGACGCATAGTTGTACCTGCTGCGCCAACGTGACGGTAAACACCAGATAATTCACCAACTGGATCGACTTCAACATCAGTTTCTAGTAATTGACCTTCGTATTTAGAAAGAAAATCAATTGCTGTACGTAGGTCAGAGATTGACTCACGCGCTAGAAGATAATCTTGATCTTTATATGTTTTCATGTTTTTTCCTTCAAAAAGTGGAATTTTTGATCTAGATAGCAATAAGTTTTTCAATTAGTTTGTTCACTAATTTCTGAATCACTTTTATCTGATCTGGATGAGCATCATCGATGTGAATACCACACGTCACACACACGACTGCGTTAAGGTGTGAGGCCAACCGCAGCGCGATAGAATGCGCAAGTAAATCTTCTTTATGTCCCATCACTGTGAGAACAGAGACAGAAGCACTTGTTTGAGTTGAATCTTGTAAGCTCGGTCTTGGTTGTGCCATCGCCACCGCACCAATATGAGGGCATTCACCCCCATAAATAACTACACAATAATCAGGGCCAGCCTCGATAAGTTGTAAAGTGACGGTAATGTCAGTCAGCGTTTCAGTGAGGGTGATCATTTGTCTTCACACCAGCGTTTGTAGTGAGTCGCTTCAATATCGAACTCATGTAAAATCTTGCCGACGATATGGGTTTCCATATCTTCAATCGTTTCAGGATGGTTATAGTAAGTGAGCATTGGTGGCATGATGATTGCGCCATATTCGGTCGCAGTCAGCATATTCTTGAGGTGCAATCGGCTGAGAGGCGTTTCGCGAGTCACGAGCACTAATTTACGGCGCTCTTTGATATTCACATCAGCCGCACGAAGCAATAAGTTATCAGAATAACCGTGAGCGATTCCTGCGAGGGTTTTCATGCTACATGGCACAACAATCATACCGTCGACACGGAAGGTACCGCTAGCAATGCTCGCACCGATATTCTCATTGTCGTGTAGGACATCGGCTAGGCAGTGTAGCTCGAGAAGGTCATAGTCGGTTTCCATTTCAATGGTTCGTTCAGTACCACCAGATACTACGAGGTGTGTTTCTATTTCAGAATGATTTCTTAATTCTTTCAGTAATTTGAACGCAAGTGGGACACCACTGGCTCCACTCACTCCAACAACGATTCTGCGTGTAGTCATGTATTTCCCCTTTAATTACTAAGGTTTCTAGTATAGAGATTGTTGTGATCATGGCTATAACGTAATATGAATTTGTTAGTGCCATTAAATGCATTGTTAGAATATCGCAGCGTGACAGCCGCAGCTGACCATCTCGGTATTGCTCAGCCAACCATGAGTAAGCACTTGGCTCAACTTCGTAAGATATTGAATGATAAACTGTTGGTGCGTGTAGGAAGTCATATGCAGTTAACCCCAACTGCGCACAATATCCAAGCGACCTTGAGTGGCGTTCTTTCTGGATTAAACGATATATTTGCTGCCAGTTATGACCCTTTGAAAGACAAGCGTGAGTTTATTATTGCTTGTCCTGATTATGTTAGCGTGTACATCATGCCAGACGTTATCAAACCCTATTTACACGATGAATCGCAGCTCTCTTTTCACATTATCAACTGGGATGTTCAGGCACGTAGTTTACTGCTGGAAGGATTGATCGATTTTGTGATCACCATTGATGAAGATTTTGCACCGAACTTTATCCGTAAGGTCATTGATAAAGACGATTGGGTTATGGTGATGAGTGAAAAACACCCGCTAGCGAATAAAGAAACCATCACTATGGAAGAGTTTTTGGCTCAGCCTCACGCTCAAACCATTACTGGAGGGGGGAGTTCTAAACAGATCGATCGGTATTTAAAAAATCATCAGCTTAAGCGTAACGTTCGATTGATTACCCAAGGGTACATTCAGATGTATGTAGCCATTCGTGATAGTGAATTAATTTCAGTTGTCCCTAAACATCAGGCGGCCAATATGGCAAAAGATTTTGGACTGACATACCGCTCACTCCCTTTCGATGTTGCACAGTCACAGCATTCCGTGTACTGGCATGAAAAATTTAATAACGACAGCTCTCACCAATGGTTTCGCGATCATATTATTAATGAAATCGTCAATCACCCGTGTCATCGAGTGGATTAAAAAGGATAGGGCCAATAGCCCTATCCAGACACATAATGTTTACTCAATGATTTCTTTTCGGGTTGTACATTGCAGCTGATTATTGACCGGTTGACAGTTTAACTGTTTGTTAGTGTCATAATATTCTGCACCTGCCCAAGAATAAGTAGCCGGTCCTTCAGTCCCCATCGCTTTATGGAAATTGACGGCTTGATTTACATCGCCACTCCCGTTATATACCGCGACATAAGGGAATGGGTAAACTGGGCGAGTACGTAGCACTTTGCCCTGTTTAGCATGTCCAGGTTTGCCTTTACGTTGCGCTTTTTTCTTTGCGAGTTTTTCAGGCGCGCCTGCACCATCCCATTTCGGTTTTGATGTTTGAGTGGTTAAGATGCCATCAGGCTTCTGACCTTGTTCTACCCATTTAGTTAGTGGCGTCAACAAATCAAACGAACTTGGACCATCCCCACCAAAGCAGTGGTGCATACCAGGAATCAAATAGAAGTTCATAAACTCGCTTTGTTCTTTTGCTCCCATGTAATTCTTCACAGCTTCGTAGTAAGCAATACTATTGATCGGTGAAATGTGCTGATCAGACCAACCATGCCATAAGATTAATTTACCGCCATAGGCTTTGAACGCTTTTAAATCAGGATCCACGGCGCTATACATGCCGTATAGAGGACGCAATTTATCAAAGGTTGCGAGATTAAATTTTAAATCGCTTAAACTGAAGTGCTGCGGATTGTGTTCAAATAGCACTTTTTGTAACGCACTTTCAGCAATCATGGTGCTGAAAATTTGGCTAGAATTTTTGCGCGGAACAAATACCCCTGGCCATGCTAACTCAGAGCCAGGAAGTGGGGCTCCTAAGGTAAGTGCTATTCCTGTTTTGGGATCATGAGGGCCCGCATAGATGCGCTTCAATGCTGTGATTTGATCCTGAGTTAGACACTGTTCGGTCTGGCCCTTTTTACACGACAGAACTTGAGGATTAAAGTGACATTGGCGTGGGTCGCTCAACAAGCCATCTTTAAGGCCGTCTAATGCGTCGCATTGATCAAGCACTGCTTGATGGATAAGAGGCACGTCATCGGCAGTAATTAGCGGTTGACCATCTTTACCTGTATTCACAGTGGCTAACCAACCGTGATGCATGGAGTTTTGTACCGAAAAGTTCATTGCAGGTGCTCCCGCAATAATCCCGTTAAAATCTTTAGGGAAGCGTTGGGCTTCCATCAAGGCTTCTCGCCCGCCATCTGAACACCCGTTAAAATAGGAGTACCGGGCATTTTGGCCGTAATAGTGACGGATTAATGTCTTGGCGGCCAACGACGTGATGTGCACTGAACGATAGGCAAAATCAATTCGTTTTTGAGCGTTATCGCCAAAATCACTACTTGGACCATCATGTCCCATATCTGTCGCGGCTAACACCATATTTGAACCGAGTACCAGTGGGCATTGGTCTGCTGCACCGACACGTAAGTCGACACGGCCACATAAGCCACCACAACCTAACTGCATATAGCGTTGGCTCCAGCCTTGCTTAGGAAGTTGTACTGTAAAACTGATGGTCGGAGCCAGTGTCCCTTTCACCTGACAGACCACGTGTCCTTGTTGATCTTTGGTCTCTTTTGCACTGAGCACTTGACTGCCTTTGCCCCCTAAAGCGACCAGGTCAACTTGGCTCAGTGAAGCGCAATCGGCGACAGGAGACACTTCCGTTAAGGTGTCCGTTGTGGTGGCGTGATTTTGTGTCGCCTTGTGCTGGTGACTGCACCCCACTAACACCATGAGCGCAATAGCAGCGCTGAGCAATATTTTTATTTTCATTAATCACCTCAATCGATTATTGAACATATCTAATAGTGAAAAGTGTAAAGGTTAGAGTTACTCTAAGGTAAAGAGCTATTTTGCAAATTAGTGAGGTTGTCACACTTGGGTATCAGACTGTTTTCTATTCAAGAATTTTCTCGAATAACGGATATTTCACCTCATACACTGCGTTTCTTTGACAAAATTAATTTGTTAACGCCTTTGCGCCAGCCCAATGGGTATCGGCAATATACAGTGAAACAAATTGCTCAGGCTGAAGTGATTACGCTGTTACAAAAGGCAAAAATGTCAAATACGACGATTGCCTCGTTACTACAAGGCGGCATGACCAAAGATATGATCGCACAATTCAAAGAGAGTCATCTCGCTTTGAGAGAGGAAATGCGTCAGTTGGAAATAGCGCATAATCAGCTTGGCGAGGCTATCCATCGCCTCGAAGAGATGGCCTTTGTCAAAGATAATCTTAATCAGCCATTTTGTGTATATCGGGATGCCACGACGCTTGGTTATGTAGAGAGTGGAACGGAACCAACTCATATAGTGGATTTGTTTGCCACAATTCACCGCATTATTGGTGAACCTTCATGGGCGTATTTAAAAACTCACGGTGTGATCACCGCCAGTAGTGCCGTTAATGGCAACGCCTACCCATTGTTAGCGATGTATGTTGATGATGCTCGCTTGATGAAGCACCGTACCATGATGATGCCTGCTGGGCGGTATTGGTCGGTATACAGTGCGGGAAGCATGGAGAACAACCCGGCGGTAGGGGAATTAATTCAATTAGTGCATCAGTCTGGTCATTCGATCCCAGAAACAATTTACATCCAGCAAGTGAGTGGGCCGATGATGGAACAGAATAAACAAAAATTCATTGTGCAAATTTTGCTTCATATCGGTAAATAATTCATATAAATCATATTAATAGTGAATTTATAACCCCATTCTCTTTTTTTGATTTTGCTTAGTCACTGCATTTTTTGGTTCATTAGGTTGACTGGTCCATAAATAGGTTCTAATATGAACCACATGATCAAATGAACCAAAAAAGGAAGAAACTATGAGTCATTGTTATGGTTACATTCGTGTATCACCAAAAATTAAAGATATTGATTCTCGTATCGAAGCATTGAAAACCCAGTATCAAGACATTGAATTATTTGTAGAGACTGGCATAAAAGGGGGCGTTCCTCTCAGTGAGCGACCTAAGTTCCAAGAGCTTGATGCCAAATTAGAAAACGGTGATGAGCTTGTTGTTTGGTGGATTGATGAATTAGGTAAAGAGTTTTCACATTGCCTAAACAATATCAAGACGCTGATTGATAAAGGCATTACGATCAAATCGAATGTGGAATCACTAGAATTTAAGCTAAACGATAACATCAGTGATGCGTTGATTAAAATGCTAAAAGGTTATGCTGAATCTGAAAAACATCGCCGCTTGTTTGCTGCAGAACTCGGTCGTCGCGCTCTAAAACAAGAGCCGGGTCACTGGAAGGAAAAGTTCCGTGGTCGCCAGAAAAACGAAGGTCAGCATCAAGAAATCGCTCAAGCCTTGTTTGAAGGTAAAACGTTGCAAGCCGTCGCTGATGAAACTGGTGCAAGTTTATCTACAGTTAAACGTGTTAAAGCGAAAATTAAGCAGCAAGATGAATTAGGCACTTTGCGCGGTCGTGGGCATGGTGGCAGAGGTCATGGTGGTAAAGGCCACGGTGGTAGAGGTCATGGTAGTCGAGGTGATGGTAGTCGCGATCACGGTAAAGGCATGGGACACGAAAAAGGTCGAGGCCACAAAATGTACGGTGAAGGGAAAGGTCGCCGTCGTGGTCAGGGCAAGATTGTTCCAGAAACTGAGAGTACAGAAAGCGAATAAGTCTTACATAGCCTTGAATAGGCATCGCTGAAAATGAAAGTGTCGGTTCTGCGGAGGGTGAAGAATTGACACTTACCTTTTAGAGAGTAAGTGTCTAATTAATTACCAATCGACGCCTTGCAAGGCTTTTACACCGGACTCAAAAGCATGCTTGATATTTTTCACTTCGGAAACAGTATCGGCAATCTCTATCAATTGGCGGTGTGCGGCTCGGCCTGTAATGATGACCGATTGCATTGCTGGGCGATGGGTTAACGCTTCAATGACTTCATCTAAATCGATATAACCGTAATTCACCATGTAAGTGAGTTCATCAAATAGTACGACATCGAGCGTCTCATCTTTTAGCATACGCTGACACTCTTGCCATACCACCTGAGCCGCTGCGGTATCCGTTTCTTTATTTTGAGTTTCCCAAGTAAAACCAGTGGCCATGACTTGGAACTCAACCCCTAGTTTTTCTAGTAGGTTACGCTCACCATTATCCCATGTTCCTTTGATAAACTGTGCAACAGCACATCGTTTACCGTGCCCTAACGCACGAGCGACGGTACCGAATCCTGAAGTCGATTTCCCTTTTCCATTACCCGTGATAATCAGCAGTAATCCTTTGACTTCTTGAGCTGAGGCGATTTTTGCATCTACTTTATCTTTTACTTTTTGTTGTCGAGCTTTGTGGCGCTCTTGTTTTGTCTTGTCCTCAGACATAATCCATCCTCATCGTTCGTATTTAAGAATAATAACCCAATATGGTCACTACAAAAAACCATGAAGAACCAAAGGGCAACTGCTCAGTATTGATGAACAGATCATTGTTCATAATTAACCGTTTACTGTTCTGTAAGTTGATGAATTGTATTCTTTTTTTGTTATCGTATTTGATAGGTTTATAGCAAGATCTGTGTGATATTTAGCCGCGCTATGGAATTAGTTGGAACCCAATTCATTCTTTTTAAATAACAATTTTATTTTCTTGTAAGAAAGTATTACTCAACTAAATACACATAAACTAAGTGCTTATTTGTGTGTATGGGTGTGACTAAGGGAAACCTTAACACGAATTGTGTGATACACGGGAGACGTTCAATGAATGTCCAAGCGTTAAAAAAGAGCGCTGTTGCGTTGTGTTTTCTTTCCAGTTTATCTTTGGGAGTAGCGCAAGCAGCGGATACAGGTGGCTATGCCACTACAACGGGTGGTGATAGCTATACGTCTACAACAGTAACGACACTAGCAGAACTTAAAGCCGCGATTGCTAATGGTTCTCACCACATTATAGTTAAAGGTACGATTTATGGCGGTAGTTCTCTAACTACCCTTACCTTTGCCACAACTGACTGGAACAACACCACGATTGAAGGCGCTTCAGGTGGTAATGCTGCTCTAGAAAACATCCAACTGAAGTTTGATGGGGAGCAACTGAGTACCGGTACCAATATTGAAAATATCAAAATTTCCAACCTTTCTTTCTACGGCAATATCTCTGATTTACAAAATCTACCAACACAGATTTATGGTACTGATGACAACGTTGGGATTAACTACGAAGGCGTTTCATTGCGCCGTATTACCAACGCCTACATTACGCATTGTAACTTCTTTGATACCAGTGATGATTTAATGAGTGTGACGCTTTCATCTGACGATGTCACTATTTCCTATAATCATTTCTATTTTACGGACGATTGGGCAAATATGAGTCCTGACCCTCTCTGGAATTGGGTGGGATCGTATACGGATTTAGCTGGTGAGCGTCTGGCGATGGTTATCGGTGCAAATTATTCTGACTCTTATGTAGCAACTGGATATTTACATGTGACGGTCCATCATAACTGGTTTGGACCTAATATGCGTGGACGTCCTTTGTATCGTGGATGGGTTCATCAATATAGTAATTTATTTGATAACCATCCGGCGTTAACTGGCACGGTCACGGCTGAAGATGGTAATGAGTACACGCAGAAACAATACGAGGCCGATCAGATTGTAAGTGGTGGCGTGCTGTATTCTGAATCGAATTATTTCTATTACACCAATAATACTAATACGATCTCAGAGGACTCCAGCGGTTATGACTATAAGTTCTACGAGAAGAACAATACGTACAGTAACACGACGGGTACCTCAAGTACTGGGGACAGTTTCTCTTCCTTCCCTGGTGATTACAGTTATACGGTGACGTCTGCGAGCAATGTACCGAGTGTGGTTGAAGCGAGTGCCGGGCCACAATAATAGAACGTAATCAAGAACACTTTTCCTTTATTGGTAGAGACTGCTATTTTGATTACGCTGCATAAGCAGTCACTTTCGGTAATGGGAAAGTGTTTACGTGTGATGAGGAGTCGTTAATGGTAGATAAACCCGTGTCTATTTTAGTTGTTTGTATGGGGAACATTTGTCGTTCGCCAACTGCTGAAGCTGTGTTTAGAGTCAAAGCGGAGCAATTAGGTATAAAGGTAGATATTGATTCTGCAGGAACGATTGCCTATCACCAAGGCGAGTCCCCAGATCCACGGGCACAAGCAGCAGGTCAAGCTAGAGGTTATTCGTTTAAAGGCATCCGGTCGCGGCAAATACAGAAGCAAGATTTCGTCGATTTTGACTATATTTTTGCTGCTGATGAACAAAATAAGCGTGACTTATTGCATGATTGCCCAAAGGAATTTCAACACAAGATTTCATTATTATTGAGTCACATAGCGTCAGATTATCATGAAATTCCCGATCCCTATTATGGGGGAGATAAAGGGTTCGATTTAGTGTTAGATTTATTGGAACTATCGGCCGAAGCAATTTTAAGAAAGGTGTGCGAATGTCACTAGCTATGAATAGATATGTAAAATTTAGGTAAAAATCTATTTGATTTTTGTGTCGATCCAGACAACACTAGTACAATATGAAAAAATGTTAATATAACACTTACTAATTAATATACTACTAAAGTGGTGTGGTATTTCCATTGAACGTGTGTAACTATCTGATTGTAAAACAACTAAGTTGTAAATAGATGATACTAATCACGCTTTTGGGGATGCAGGGTAATGATATCCGTTATTAAATAATGTGTTTTATGTGAGCTGCTAAAGCGATCTCTTATGAGTAATTAGCGTAAGCTAGTGAGTAAGGTGATAGGGTGTTAGCCATTAGGTTGCGGCTAAACACAATAAGTATTTTGATCACCTGAGGTTTTTTCTCGGGTAGGTAAGAAAGAATATTGCTCAGGTCGTGCAAGCGAACAGTGAACAGCGTAGGCGAAGACAAAATTTTAAGGCCTTTTGATTTTCGTGATCTCACGGTGTTTTCTGCCATTGGGGAGGTGGCTGAGCAATCCCTCATCGTTGGAGTGTCATCCTGTGTCGCTCCAATCATCTCAACTTTTTTCTTGTCATTTAATGAGAGAGTTTTCTTTTAGTACAGAGTAAAAAGGCCGCTTAGCGACCTTTTTACTAACTGGAAGAGCTTAGAAAGTACGGCTGTATTGCAATCCCATCAAAACAGCATCAGCACGAGTTGTTGCTGTTAGGGTTGTACCTGCAGACGTTTCTTTAACATCGACATCTTTACCTAGTAGGTAAGTGACCCCGAAGTCAACATTTGACTGATCGTCAATCGTGTAGGTTAGGCCAGTTGAGAACCATTGGCGATCTGAATCTGGTACTGAAATCGAAGTAACGGAATCTTGAGCGCTGGTATCGTACATATAGCCTGCACGTAGAGTCCAAGTCTTATTCACGTAGAAAGTACCACCAATCGCATAGTGCCAGCCATCTTGCCAGTCATACTGTTTTTCGTATGTTTCGCCAGCTGATGTCATAGCAACAATAGGTGAACGGCTTGAATCTAGGTTATCAAAGTCGATATTGTCAAATGAACTCCAACCGATCCATTGAACGCTGTAGTGCACGGCAAAACGAGTGTCTTTAATACGGTGGTAGCCAGAGAATTCTGCGATGTCTGGTAGTGGTAGAGTGATCTCTTGGCCATAATCGTCTTTCGCTTTGAATTCAGGGCTGTAGTGGTAAGCAAAGCCAAAACGGTTATTTTCATCCATTTCGTACACTGTACCAAGGTTAAAACCGACAGCCCAACCATCCGCTTTGTCTACGTTTACTAGCGCAGTACCGGCAGTAAGAGACGTACCTAATTTGTAGTTTGTTGCTGCTGCAAGTGTCGCACTTGCTTTGCGCTTCATCGTGCCTTGACCATAGATAATGTCTAAGCCTGCACCAAAGCTCCATTCTTTGCTTAAACGGTATGAGCCAGCAAGGCCAAAGTTAAAGCTTTTAAGGTCAGTCAAACCACCGTATTCAGAGGCGGTGTAATCACTAGAGAATTCTGTTTTTGTACCGAAGTTTGAATAAGCATCGATACCCCAAGCAAATTTATCATTCACTGGTACGATCAAATGAATGTTAGGGGCTACGGAGGTGCCACCAACGTCGTCCGTATCATCAATCGATGTCGTCCCATTATAGGTGGCATCTTTAACATCGATCATGGTCGTGATCGTTTCAAAACCCAAAGAAAAAGAGGTTTTGTCAAATAGCGCCATTGTTGCAGGGTTACGAGCCATTGATGCAGCGTTATCTGCAATGACCGCGTCACCAGCAAAAGCACGGCCAAGGCCTGTTGCTGATTGGGCATTAAGTTGGAACCCGGCAGCAGCAGCTTGCTGAGTCGCTAGACATATGGTCGAAGCAATCAGTGTTTTGGTAAACAGACGCGTCTTTTTCATGTGTATTTCCTATAAAACTCCGCCTCTTTTGGGCGTTATTTCGAGCAATTGCTCAAGAAGGTGCAGATACTAGTCGTTAGTGTAAAGGATACATATCCGACCATTGGCTAATTTGGCGATAAATTTGCCAAACTGACGGCTAAATGAGGTAAATAGGCTATGAAACTGAATGAAATAGAGTTTATGCTCTAATGGGGTTTCCCCAGTTTTTGACGTGCTGCTTGTGGTTTAAAATAGGAGTATATGCACCACGCTAACGAGAAAAGAGAGATTTTCTGGTAAAACGTCATTTTGAGGTGAAAAAATAGATTTTTAATATAAATATCCCCAAATGCCCTCAAGATGCAGAAGTCAGAGTTTTATCACGCTAGGAATGGTCATTCCCTTTACGCGCGGTAGCCTTGCTGGTAGTGAGTTGTAAAGAAAAATATGCACAGAGATTGTTTTGAATCAAATTTCAATTTCATGCTGCTTATAAATCACCTTAAAATTGATCTAATTCAAATTTTGTTGTGTTGAAGCCGTTATAGTTGTTCATGTCATCTAGTTAGCCGTAAGGCTAGCGTGTTGAGCAAGATGACACTTCCTTTTGAAGGCTGACTTTACTTTCTCCTAATCAGGAAACTGATTATTTTCAATTGGCGTAAGTTAATTGCTTTATAATTCCGACCACACAAAGCATTGTGTGGTTTTTTTTTGCCTATTTTATGCTTGGCGGTCGCTTATTTGTCGAGCCTAGTTATATCTCACGTTTATTCTAGCCCGTATTTGCCAACCCTAACATTCTGATTACACTTTAAATCATAGAAATTGTGTATTGGTTTAGGAAGCAGCAGTAGGGTTTAAGCTGCATTTCGAAGTAATTTAACTACCTAGGAATGGATATGGCGCGTCAAAATGTTTCTACACGTTCTGGTTGTCGGGTTGCGATTGTAGCAGGACTACGAACGCCTTTTGCCCGACAAGGTACTGAATTTAAAAACCTAACTGCAATCGATCTCGGGCAAATGGTGGTAAGTGAATTAGTCCATCGATACGATCTTAACCCCATTCCTATTGATCAGGTCGTTTTCGGTCAAGTCGTACAGATGCCTCAGGCCCCAAATATTGCCAGAGAAATAGTGCTAGCATCACAATTGCCTGTTGCTACCGATGCGTTTAGTGTAAGCCGAGCGTGTGCAACGAGTTTTCAAGCCATCATTAACGTTGCTGAAAGTATTATGGTAGGCAGTATTGAATCAGGCATAGCCGGTGGCGCTGATTCTTGTTCAAATTTGCCGATAGGCGTCACGCAAAACTGTGCTGCAACGTTACTCGCGATGTCAAAGCAAAAGACGTGGTTGGGTAAAGCTAAATTGTTGCGCCAATTGTCATTGAAAGATTTTCTTCCTGTTCCCCCTCCTATTGCAGAATATTCGACCGGCCTCTCAATGGGAGAGACCGCTGAGCAGATGGCGAAGACCTATCATATTAGCCGCCAAGAGCAAGATGAATTGGCGCATCGTTCACATCAACATGCCGAACAGGCTTGGCAAGAAAAACGCCTTGATCAGGAAGTGATGACGGCTTTTCTTCCTCCGTACCAACAAGTACTAGCGAAAGACAATACCATTCGAGCTCACTCTACATTGGAAGAACTCGCTTTGTTAAAGCCCGTTTTTGATCGCCGTTATGGGAGTGTGACTGCGGGTAATAGCACACCACTGACTGATGGGGCAGCTGCAATAGTGTTAATGGCTGAAGATAAAGCGCGAAGCCTAGAGTTACCTGTATTGGGCTATATTCGCTCTTACGCGTGGTCAGGGCTTGGTGTTGAAAAAGATATGTTATTAGGCCCTGCCTATGCGGTGCCGAATGCATTAGACAAAGCAGGGATTCAACTCAAGGATCTCACGCTGTTCGATATGCACGAAGCATTCGCTGCACAAGTGCTTGCTAACTTAAAACTATTTGCCAGTGAGCATTTTGCAACTCACCAACTGAGGCGTTCGAAGGCCATTGGTGAGGTAGATATGGATAAATTTAACGTTCTCGGAGGATCCATTGCATATGGACACCCATTTGCTGCGACAGGAGCACGTTTAATTACTCAAACGTTGAATGAACTACAGCGTCGTGGTGGAGGATTGGCCCTTACAACAGCATGTGCTGCTGGTGGACTTGGTGTTGCGATGGTATTGGAGAGTGAATAATGGCATCTGAAAATCGAGGCTTTAGTTTATCAATCGATAACCATTCAGTTGCGTGGTTACAAATCGATTTACCTAATGAAGCGGTCAATACCTTGCGTGCTGAGTCTGTGACTCGGATTAATGAAATACTTACTGAGTTACAAAATCAGCAACAACGCATCAAAGGATTAATCATTTACTCGGCAAAGCCGGATAACTTTATTGCCGGGGCTGATATTAACATGATCGACCGATGTCAATCTGTTGATGAGGCGCGTCAATTAGCTCACACCGGACAAGATGTCTTTAATCAGTTACAGAGCCTGACTTTTCCCGTCGTTGCGGCTATTCATGGTTCGTGTTTAGGAGGAGGATTAGAGTTAGCGTTGGCATGTGATTATCGTGTTGTTAGTGATGATGACAAAACACGGTTAGGCTTTCCTGAAGTTATGCTTGGACTACTACCTGGCGCAGGTGGAACCCAACGATTGCCAAGGTTGGTTGGTTTGATTCCCGCATTAGATCTCATACTGACTGGGCGTTTGTTGAGAGCTGGAAAGGCGAAAAAACTGGGGTTAGTCGACGATGTAGTCCCGCAAGATATTTTGTTAGAAGTCGCGCAAAGATGGCTAGAAAAAAAGCGGCCGAAGAAACCTCTGTCTTCCATGTTTGAACGTATGCTAACTCACTCTAATTTTTTACGGCGACTTGTGTTTGATAAAGCGGCGGCAAAAGCCTTTGAAAAAAGTCGCGGCAACTATCCAGCGATTGACGCGATTTTTCAGGTCATGCGGGTCGGTATGCAGCAAGGAATGAAAAAAGGTTTGCACGAAGAAGCGAAGCAATTTGCTGATTTGGTTATGACCAAGCAGTCGCGCGCTCTTAGGCATCTGTATTTTGCCAATAATATTCTCAAGAAACACTATCCGAGTGATGGCTTAGTTCCGATTGAAAAAGTGCAAGTTGTTGGTGGTGGTTTAATGGGGTCTGGGATTGCCTACGTGACTGCCACCAAAGCACAAGTGATGACTCGCATTCAAGACGTGAGTGAACAAGGCGTGCTATCGGCGTTACAATACAGTTATACTCGGCTTCAAGATAAACGTACTAAACGTCATTTAACATCGCGGCAAGTAAAACAATCCTTGAGCCGTCTCTCTGGCGATCTCTCTAACGCGACTCTACCTCAGGCTGATTTAGTCGTAGAAGCTGTGTTTGAAGATTTAGCGCTTAAGCAGCATATTGTCAGCCAGTTCGATCAATTCGCGCCTCAACAAGCCATTTTTGCTACCAATACGTCCTCATTACCAATTAGCCAAATCGCTGAAAATTCATCTCGTAGTGAGAATGTGATTGGCTTACATTATTTTAGTCCAGTAGAAAAGATGCCGTTGGTTGAAGTCATACCGCATAAACATACTTCTTCTGAAACGGTTGCCAAAACCGTAAGTTTTGCTCGTCGCCAGGGGAAAACGCCGATTGTTGTCAAAGACAGTGCTGGATTTTTTGTAAATAGGATATTAGCGCCATATTTAAATGAAGCTGCGCAGTTAATGCTTGATAACCAACCGATAGAAGAGATAGATGCGGCATTGACCAACTTTGGATTTCCGGTTGGGCCGTTATGTTTGCTTGATGAAGTCGGTTTAGACATTGGTGCAAAAGTTAGCCCGATACTCGTACAAGAATTAGGGGATCGATTTAAAGGGCCAGATATTTTTTCGGTGATGCTTAATGACGGCAGAGTAGGGAAGAAGGTCAGAAAAGGGTTTTATCATTACCCAGTAGACAAACCTAAAGAGGTCGATCGTCAGGTCTATCGGTTGTTTGGTTTGTCGCCAGAAAGTTATTTAACGCCTAAAACAGTGGCTATGCGCTGTTTATTACCAATGCTCAATGAGGCTGTTCGATGTCTAGATGAGGGAGTGATAGCTGCGCCCGAAGATGGTGATATAGGTGCAGTTTATGGAGTCGGTTTTCCGCCATTCTTAGGTGGTCCATTCCATTACATGGATGGATTAGGGTTAGTTTGTATTTCTGAGTTAATGACTCGTTATGCTGATACTTATGGACCCAGGTTTTTTCCTTGTGAAGGCATTATCCAACGAGCAGAACAAGCGAAAGCATTTTATGACTAAATAATTACGCATCAAGGTGCTTATATGAGGTTGTTGCTCTTATCTTGAGAGCCAAGAAAAAGGCAACTTATGCCGTAATAGCATAAAAAGTTAGTTTTTTATTTTGAATGAGAATGTGAAATGTAAGTTTATAACTCGCTTTTAATGTTGCTAAATTGCTAAGCTATTGCGTTGAAAATTTAGCATAGCTAACAAGATATAGGTCACAGTTATCAGTGTATTTATAATTTAGAGTGATAACTCTATCAATGTAATAAGCTGTCTTTATCTGTACTTATTGAATTCTCCCCAATTCGCGCGTTGATAAGGAATCTGTATGGACGCATTAGATTTATTACTCTCACGTCGTTCTATGGCGAAGCTTACGTCACCAGCTCCTGAAGGTAAGATTCTCGAAAATATAATCCAAGCAGGCTTGAGAGCTCCTGATCATGGCAACCTAACGCCATGGCGTTTTGTTATTGCTCAGGGTAGTGGTCTACAAAAACTATCAGATATATTGGTGAAAGCGGCTGTTGCAGAGCAAAGTGATGAGTCGGTCGTTACTAAATTAAAAAATGCCCCATTTCGGGCTCCGATGGTGATTACTGTTATCGCTAAGGTCACGCCCCATGAGAAAGTGCCAGCTCTTGAACAGCACCTGTCGGCAGGATGTGCGGTTCAAGCAATGCAAATGGCTGCAGTGGCTCAGGGGTTTCAGGGGATTTGGCGTTCTGGTAATTGGATGTTCCATCCTGACGTTCATCATGCATTTAAGCTAGAAGGTGAGGATGAAATTGTCGGGTTTTTGTATTTAGGTACGCCTACCGGAAGCGCTATGGCTCCACCTAAAAGAGCATTGGGTGATTTTGTAGAATTTTTATAATTGAGTGACGGAGAGGGCCTTGGTATGTAAGGCCCTTTCGTTCTCTATTAGTATTTAGTGAATGTGGTAACTAATCACAAAGTCAATGAATAAGCGGACTTTTTCCGGTAGATGGTCTTTGTGGTTATATAACATATAAATATCACGAGGATTCGCGGACCAGTCGTTCAGTACGCGAACTAATTTGCCTGCTTGGATGTATTCATCCAGCATGACATCAGGCATTAATGTAATGCCTAACCCTTGTGTGCAAGCATGACGCACAACGTCAATAGTATTGGCCTGAAAACGGCCTTTATCTAAATTGACAACGGATTCGCCTTTATTGTTAGTTAATTGCCATTTAATCAGTGGGTAACCTTTCAATAAAGAATGTTGGGTGAGTTCTTCGGCGTGATTCGGTGTCGGGTTTTTTGCTAAATAGTCTGGACTTGCTACTAATATGTCTTTCACTTCACTAATTTTACGGGCAATCAAGCTTGAGTCCCGTTGAGGACCTACTCGGAAGATAACATCCCATTCAGTGGGGTCGAGGCGGTCTGCGTGATTACTTGTCGTCAATTCAATATTGATTTCTGGATATTCCTGCATGAAATCAATAAACATTGGCATCATTAATCGTTTAGTAAGGTTGGAAGGAGCAGAGATTTTTATTTTCCCTGACGCCCCACGGCACTCATCGGTGATTTCTTCTGCCATTGAGGCTAGCCGTTCTAGTAATGGAGAACATTCACCAAAGAAGCGTTCTCCTGCTTCGGTCAGTGATAGCTTGCGGGCATGGCGATTCAAAAGTCTAAGATTCAACGAATCTTCAAGCGCTTGAATGCGTCGGGTGATGGTTGCTACGGGGATCATAGTCTTACGTGAAGTTGCGGTGTAGCTGCCATTTTCGACAACCAGTCGAAAGAGGTTTAGGTCATCTAATTTCATAGTTCCTGACACATTATTTTATGAGTTGGAGTAATTTATACGCATATCGGATGTCAAAGTTTGAGACATATCAACGACTAGTATGATATGTCATATTCCATACATATAGTATGCAACTATGTGTAAAACCGGAATATTTGTATAAATGTTATTTCAAGACTACCTTAATAGGTAACGTATGAAACTATCCTATAACAATAAAAAAATTTGTGAACAGGAAGAGCATAGTGAGGTAGATGCTATGTACAAAACTAATGTTCAAAATGATGATGGAGCTGAGGGGCAGGTGAACCTGAACCAACAATCTAAAGTCATTATGCTTGTTGACGACGATCCGATCTTTCGTCGTATTACAGGCGCGTTTTTAGCGGCTCAAGGATATGAAGTCGTTGAGGCTGAGGATGGACTCGATGGATTACGTAAATTACAGGAGGCGCAGCCGGATCTCATTTTATGCGATCTCTCTATGCCCGTGCTAAACGGTATTGAGTTTGTTGAAGAAGTGAGCATGGAATATCCGTCCATGCCTCTCATTGTGGTATCGGCGACTCAAGATATGTCGGAAGTCGCGAAAGCGCTGCGTTTTGGCATTAAAGATTTTCTGCCTAAACCTATCAATGACCACCAACACTTGAGTTGCTCCATCGAAAGTACTTTAGAAGCGACAGAAAATGCTATGGCCAGCCATCGCGATTTTTCTAGTCAGTGGTTTCGTGTTGATGGTGAAGGTGAGTTACCTGAAGAGCGAGAGTTGCATTGGCACCTTGATTACTTACACAAGAATCCAAATGCAGCGAAAGAGTTACTTCATGCACTGTTACCTGACAATGATACGGCGCAAGGTGCCTGGCACTGCAGTTATCGCTTGCTGCAATCAACAGAAACGATGCCATTAGTGTTTGATTATGTATGGCTGTTAAACGGTCAAATGGCCTTTTACATTGTTGATTCCTCAAGTAACGATGAAAGCGGGGTAGGGACAACCTTACTTGTACGGGCCTTGTTCCATGATTACTTACGTAATTTACGACGTAATAGCGTTGATTTAAAAGACATGGCGGCCATATTAGAACGTGGAATTAAATGTTCAGAATGTGCTGGGCCGGTGACTGCCTTGTTTGGACTTGCTGATTTTAACGATGGCTCGCTATCGATCTTACCTGCAGGATTAGACAGCCAATGGTCAAATGAAGTTAAAAAGCATCATATTGCTGGTAATGTGTGTTTGGGTAACAATTGCTTGAAAAACTTTGTCACTAATGACTTGTCGATTACCAAAGGCTGCAAAGTGGCGATACATAACACCGGAGCTAGCAGTTTTACCTTCGATATTTATACTAACCAAGATCTATACGAAATATAACGTGTTATAACGATCGCGCTTATTAGGGGGAAAGACCAATAAGCGCGACCCATTTCTGTGTTCTCTACCTTCAGTCCCATGTTAAATATATGTCTCTGATTCGAAAATCTCTCACGCGTTTTGCGTGTCTTCTCTTAGGATGGATTGCACTCTTATTAGGTATTGTTGGCATTGTATTACCTGTTTTGCCAACCACTCCTTTTATTTTATTGGCTAGCTTCTGTTTTATAAGGTCTAGTCCACGTTACCATTCATGGCTACATCAACATCCTTGGTTTGGGCCGATATTAACCAATTGGGAGAAAAATCGATCTGTATCAAAAATAACCAAACGGCGCGGTTTGGTTGTTATTGTTCTAAGTTTCTGTTTTTCAATTTATATTGTTCGGTATTTATGGCTTAAAGTGCTATTATTTGTCGTTTTTGTCGTTCTTATAAGCTGGTTTATTAAGCTACCAGTGAACGAGCTAGTTGATAACAGGCGTGAAAATCACTAGCATTATGAAGAAGTGTGCCCACTCTTCGAGTGGGCGTTTGTTTTTTCAGCGCTTAGAAATTATTGTATTTCGGGCGAAGAACCATAAACAGCAATGCTGTGATTATTCACGGGAGCATTGTCTCAATCGAAGTTAATTTTATTATGACAACCGAAACTCTTTCACTTATTAAATCAAGCATTAAAAGCATTCCTGACTACCCAAAACCAGGCATTCTGTTTCGTGACGTAACCAGTTTGCTAGAAGATGCAAAAGCTTATCAAGCGACCATTCAACTTTTGGTAGATAAGTATAAAGCTCACGGTTTTACCAAGGTGGTAGGTACGGAAGCTCGTGGTTTCCTTTTTGGTGCCCCATTAGCGCTTGAATTAGGTGTGGGTTTTGTACCTGTACGTAAACCAGGCAAACTACCTCGTAAAACTATCGCACAAACCTATGATTTGGAATATGGTACAGATACCTTAGAAATTCATGTTGATGCGATTCAGCCTGGCGATAAAGTGCTTGTTGTTGATGACCTTCTGGCGACTGGTGGCACAATTGAAGCGACCACTAAACTGATTCGTCAATTAGGCGGCGAAGTGGAGCATGCTGCATTTGTCATCAACCTACCAGAGATCGGTGGAGACAAGCGCCTGGAAGGTTTAGGCTTGAACGTTTACAGTATCTGTGAATTTGACGGTCACTAAACACCCAAAACGGAAGTATTCATGAGTTATCTTGCTCTCGCGCGTAAATGGCGGCCTACTCAGTTTAAAGAAGTAGTTGGTCAAGCCCATGTTTTAACTGCATTAGAGAACGCTCTTGCACAAAATCGTCTTCATCATGCTTATCTGTTCAGCGGTACTCGCGGGGTAGGTAAAACATCTATCGCTCGTTTATTAGCGAAAGGGTTGAATTGTGAGACTGGCATTACAGCCACACCTTGTGGTGAATGTGCAACTTGTCGTGAAATCGATCAAGGTCGCTTTGTCGATCTACTCGAAATCGACGCAGCTTCTCGCACTAAAGTAGAAGATACGCGTGAGTTGCTGGATAATGTACAGTACAAGCCTGCTCGGGGCCGATTCAAGGTTTATTTGATCGATGAAGTACACATGCTCTCGCGCCATAGTTTCAATGCGTTACTTAAAACGCTTGAAGAGCCGCCAGAGTATGTGAAATTTCTTTTAGCAACAACGGATCCACAAAAGCTTCCTGTGACGATTTTGTCCCGTTGTTTGCAGTTCCACCTGAAACCTATCAGTGTGGACGATATCCAGCATCAGCTTGCTCATATCATGCAGCAAGAGCAAATAAGTAGTGAAGCCAAGGCGCTGAATATGCTGGCTCATGCTGCCGATGGCAGTATGCGTGATGCGCTTAGTTTAACTGACCAAGCGATTGCGTTGGGGAACGGTAATATTCAAGCCGATATTGTTTCTCATATGCTTGGTACGTTAGATACAGACCAAGCACTGCACCTGTTGCAAGCCATTAGCTCTCAATCACCTCAAATCGTTTTAGACAGTATTCAGTCACTGGCTGAAATGGGTGTTGAGTGGGATGGTCTATTGCAACAATTAGCAACGCAGTTGCATCGTGTTGCAATGTATCAAGCTCTACCCGCTACACTCGATAAAGAACTCCCTGATGCCGATAAAATAATGCATCTAGCTCAGGTGTTAGCGCCACAAGATGTTCAACTTTATTACCAAATGGCACTGAAGGGACGGCAAGATCTACCGCTATCGCCTACCGGACGCGTGGGTATTGAGATGATTGTCTTGAGAATGATGGCCTTTAAACCCTCTCAAGTTGCTGTCGCGCAGTCTTTGACCACTCAACCAGCGGTAAGTCAGCCTGCGCTAACTAACGATGTGATGCCACCTCAGCGAAACAAAGCACCAGCATCTGAACCGTTGCGTGCGCAACATAGCCCGATGAATACGGTGGCGAATCATGCGCCAGACGCTACGCCGCTAAGTCCATCTGTGCCAGAGGCTGCACCACAAAATGACGTACAAGCTGTACCTCAACCATCGGAATCTACGCCAGAGCCGACACCGAGTGTGTCTCACTCACCGGTGGGTGGTTTACGTCATCAATTACGTTCACAGCGTAAAGGGTTAAATCAACCGAAAGAAGGACCTGGCGTAAAAAAGGCCCAAGCGGTATCTGAAAAGCCTGTTTCTGTACTAGAACGGGTAGCCCAACGAGGTCATCAGAATGGCCACCAGATGCCGCACAATGCTCATGCTAATGAAGCTACTATTGAACCTGAAGTGGTTGATGAAAGTAACTATCAATGGCGTCCATCTCAACCACAGCAGCAAGTTCAACCAAAAAAAGAACTGACACCAACGCAGTTAAAACGTGCATTGGAGCATGAGAAAACGCCAGCGATGGCAGAGCGTCTGATCGCAGAAGCTTCGCAGCAAGATGAATGGGCGGCGCTCATTCAGCGTCTTGATACGGCAAAGTTGGTGGAGCAAATCGCATTAAACTCTACATTTCATAAAAACGGTTCACTCATAGAGTTGGTGTTGCGACCGACTCATGCGCACCTCAACACAGACAAAGCTCAGAGTGAACTTCTCGAAGCGATTAATGCCCAATTAGGTGAAGATTGTCAACTGACGGTTACGATTGGAGAGTCTGGCGAAACACCTCTAGAATTACGTGAAAGGTTGTATCAAAGCAAACTTTCACAAGCGATGGAAAGCCTTGCTTGCGATCCTAATGTACAATTTATTGAGCGCCGCTTTAATGCGGAGTTGGATAAAGATAGTGTAAGACCGATTTAATTGTGTGGGGTTGAATCTACAGCAATACGACCCCACAATATGTGAAACAATTCAAGACGAACCAGAGAGAATAAGATGTTTGGTGGAAAAGGTGGAATGGGCAACCTAATGAAGCAAGCCCAGCAAATGCAAGAGCGTATGCAACAGCTTCAAGAAGAAATTGCAAACATGGAAGTCACCGGTGAATCTGGTGCTGGTCTTGTTAAAGTTACCATCACAGGTAGTCACAACACTCGTCGTGTTGAAATTGACGAGAGCTTGATGGAAGACGATAAAGAAATGCTAGAAGACTTGATCGCAGCGGCATTTAACGATGCTGCTCGTCGTGTCGAAGAAACTCAAAAAGAGAAAATGGCGTCTGTCACTGGCGGTATGCAATTACCACCAGGCATGAAAATGCCGTTCTAAATCTTAGAGAAGGTTAATAATGCGAACCAGTCCTATGCTGGAGCATTT
Organism: Vibrio nitrifigilis; assembly: GCF_015686695.1. Lineage (NCBI taxonomy): Bacteria > Pseudomonadati > Pseudomonadota > Gammaproteobacteria > Vibrionales > Vibrionaceae > Vibrio > Vibrio nitrifigilis. Next base: position 1,064,246 of record NZ_JADPMR010000001.1, read on the forward strand.
GATGGAGGCCTTACGTTGTCTGCCTGGGGTTGGCCCCAAATCAGCGCAACGTATGGCCTTTCATTTGTTACAGCGCGACAGAAAAGGCGGCTTACAACTGGCGGATGCTTTGAGTAAAGCAATGACAGAAATTGGCCATTGTAAGGAGTGCCGTACTTTCACCGAAGAAGACGTATGTAACATCTGTAATAATCCGAAGCGATGTGAAAATGGTCTGCTTTGTGTGGTTGAAAGCCCCGCAGATATTGCTGCTTTGGAAGCCACTGGTCAATATTCAGGACGTTATTTTGTCTTAATGGGGCATCTCTCACCACTCGATGGTATTGGTCCTAGTGATATTGGCTTAGATGTGTTGGATTTTCGTCTACAACGAGGGGATGTGACAGAAGTAATTCTGGCCACTAACCCAACTGTTGAAGGTGAGGCCACGGCACATTACATCGGTGAACTATGTCGAGAGCATGGTGTAAGCGCGAGTCGCATTGCCCATGGTGTTCCTATGGGTGGTGAACTAGAACTTGTCGATGGTACAACTTTGTCTCATTCGCTGTTAGGTCGTCAAAAACTCTCTTAATAAAAGGCCGCATTTCAATGCGGCCTTCCTGTCTTCATCTGTGGTTAGGTTATTGCTTCTAACTCGGTAATTATAGTAATTGCCTGATGTGACGTGTCACCACAAATGTCTGAACTGGCTTTGAATTGATGGCACACCTTAGGGCGCTCAGGCTTACCGAATAAACGACATAAATTTTCTTCGTTAAGCTGGATACAACGCACGCCAGCGGGCTTACCCTTTGGCATCCCTGGAATGGGAGAAGAAATACTGGGTGCTATACAGCATGCACCACATCCAAGACGACATTCCATCATTCACCTATAATGAATATGACAACAACTAATACGCCGTTAAACCAATCTTTAGCAGCGCAGACAATTTTAAAGAGCGCGCATCCTATCAGAGTTTTAAAAGGGAATCGACAGAAACCTGTCTGGTCATTTCTTGCCTGATAGTTGCACTTTCACGACAACACAGGTATAAATGCCCCCCCATTTATTAATATCTAGTAAAGAGACTAACGTATGACCACACCATTCTGGCAGACCAAATCATTAGCTCAGATGACAGAGGATGAGTGGGAATCATTATGCGACGGTTGTGGCAAATGCTGCCTACATAAATTGCTTGATGATGATACGGAAGAGGTCTATTACACCAACGTTGCATGCAGTCTTTTAAATGATAAAACGTGCAGTTGTAAAGATTATCCAAATCGTTTTGCGTCAGGGGAAGAATGCTTAAAATTGACGCGAGATAAAATCAGTGAATTTAACTGGCTACCTGATACATGCGCCTATCGATTACTTGCTGATGAGCAGCCATTACCAGAATGGCACCCACTGATCACAGGCTCAAAAGCGCAAATGCATGCTTGTGGTGAAAGTGTACGTAATAAAGTGGTTTATGAGATAGATGTGATTGATTGGGAAGACCACATCCAAAACTTACCTGATAGACTAAAACCTCATAATTAACTTTCAAAGTTGAGAATACTGTGTATGCTGGTTGTATACACAGTATGAGGTTTAGTATGTCAGATAGCGATGAAAATCAGAAAAAGATCATACGAAAAGAAGTAGAAATTTCGACTATCTCTAATTTCGTTTACGAGAAACCATTGGTATCTATTGATGAGAATGGCGAACCTCAGGTTACCTACCGTGCTAATGGCAACAAGATCCCCATTAAGAAACTTCCCTTACTCAATATCGCCGGGTATGACAACAAAGACAACCTAATTTGCTACCAGCCATTAGATATGGTCAATGAGTTCTTATTGTCGAAAGCAATCGATGATGGTGTGCTTGAGCTTGGTACAGATGCGCAGGGGCTTGCCCATTACTTCAGTTTTGTCTTGGACAAACAGGCTGAGTGGGATGCTGAATGCGATGTAGAGGACTTTGACCCTCTCTATGATGACCCCCGCCCAGAATGGAATGTCTTTCCTCGCAATAAACAAGAGCGCTTAACCTACCAATATCGAGACGGAATCAAGCAGCTCGCTATTGAGGGTGTATTGGCTAAAACAACAGCCAGGCAATACATGAGCAGTGTTGTTAGTTTCTATAAACATTGTCTTCGCCAGGGCATTCGCTTCAATAACCCTCCCTTCCAGTTTGAGACAGTGAATATCCATTTCGAGGCGTCTGCATCCAGTATGAAAGCATACCAACGCAAGCAGGTGCACACGACAGATATGCGGATTAAGTTTTCTAAACCAGCTTGCAGTGGCGGCACAAACCTCAGTAATCTGCGCCGTGACTTAAAACCGTTTACCAATAATGAATGGAACCTCCTGCAAACCATCTTAATGAAATCCCGTAGGGTGATTCGCCATGGTGACAACAATAAACTGCATTCATTACCGATTGAGTTCTGTCTGCACCCCATGATTTGCCGTAATACTGGATTGCGGAGAGAAGAAGCAGCGAGCCTTCACTTAGGACAGATAGTTAACCCCGAAACCATGATTCAGGATGGCAAAGAGGTGTTTAAAAAGCCCGTGATGAATTTGGGTGTTGGTGATAAGTACCAGTCACTCACAAAGACAGCTGAGGGCTTCGCAGAGAAGAACAAAAGCCGCGTTACCATTATCCCCGCGACATTGATGAAGATTCTTTACGATTACTCCCAGTCCGACAGGTATCAAAAGCGCCTTAAGAAATTCAAAGCATGGTGCAAGGAGCAGTCTGAGGCAGGTAATACGCATTTTTTTGAGGGTGATGATGCCATTAACCCTAAATTGGAATACCTGTTTATTACCCAATCCGGGAAACCCATGTTTACGCGGCTACAAGACTTTACCGGGCGCTGGGTAGAGATACGTAACACTGCAAATATAACCCGAGGTCTTGACCACCCTATTGTCGGCTCCCTGCATAATTTACGTTCAACTTTTGCCGTGAATATCTTCCGCCACCTTTTAAATAAAAAAGATGAGTATGGCAATCCCTCTATCACGCCCGATGAGGCATTAGATAGGGTGTCAGCTCTGCTAGGCCATGAAGATAGATCAACGACGATAGAGTACCTGAAAATTGCACAGGATATGCCCTCTGCCGATGAAATCTACGAGGACGTACTGGATTATATTGGCGCTTTTGATGACTTGGAGGCGGCAGTATGATGCTAGGACGTAAGCGTACCAAAATTACAACAAAGAAGACCAGCGCACCTATCATCCCACTTCGCTTTGAAGATATGGTATTAGACTGTGGCAATGGAATGAAAGCCTACACCCACCGCCTACGCTACCGTAATGTCCCGACAGTGAAACAGATTGAATCAGGGAGTGGCGTGTTGGCAAATCGGGATGATATCGTAAGGGATATTCACCAAAGGCTATATCCCTTACCTGAAAATAGGTCAAAGCAGAGTTATTTTTCTGGGCTTGTTAATTACTTCCAGTATCTTGACGGCATTAGCTATCAAGGTGACTTATTCAGTAATGCAGCCATGATTGATTGTATTAAGCACTTCAATAAATTACGTGAAAAAGGTGAGCGGCTATCGGTAGTAATGTCGATTAAAATCAGCTTATCTTTCCTATTAAGGCTGTGGAATCGAGAATCCGACCTCAAGACGTTGCCAGAAGTTGCTGCATCTCCTTTGGCTGAAAATAAGGCGTTTCATGTGGAAACAGAGTTGAAGCCGTTATCAAAAATATTGGTTAAAGGCGCTCTGACCTTTCAAGAAGCGATTGAGAAGAATGAGTTACTAGATATCCATCCGTTCTTTGATGAAGAACGGTTTGATGAACAAGCAAAATGTCTTGGCTGGACATTAAGGCAATGTTCAAACAAGAAAATGGGCTTAAAGAGTTGCATGAAACCCACGTCTCTAACTTTAAAGAGAAGCCCGCTTCCACGTGAGCAACTTCATCGGCAGGTTTTTTATAATCAGGCATCGCGCAATTGGTTTTTCGTATTCTCAATGCTGACAGGCATGAATACATCAGTGCTCGCTAACGTGCAGCATAAGGACGTTCAATTTAAAAGTATTGGCAGTGGACGGTTTGTTTTTGACGGTGAAAAGTTCAGGGCAGGCTATAAGGGGTTAGATAATAGCGCTGGATTTAGCCTGCGAACCAAAGAGCTTATCACCCGTTGGCTTAAAACATGTAAAGAGATGTACCAATCATTGGGTATTCCGTTGTCAAATGAGCTTCCTCTTTGTCCTTTCTTTAGTGTCAGCGGTGAGGTATGGACATTCAATACCCATGGTTCAAATATTGGCTACATTAATATTCAGCTTAAGAAGATAACGGGCTTGACCGTTAATGCAAGCCGATTCCGGGCAACAAAATCAGATGTACTGATGCGAGTCACTGAAGATATTTTCCTTGTGTCACAGGGGCTGAATGATACCGTAAATGTTGTTGCCAAACGGTATTCTAGCGGTGTTCAGGCAGACCACGATAATAACCTCAATGCCACGTTTGGCGCGTTAAGCTCAATTGCTAAGGGTGAGGAAATTGGTAAAGCCATTGAGGACGCTAAAGTGATGCGCAGCGATATTTTATCAGATTATGATTATAAGAGTTTGCGTAATCGTGTAAGTAAAGAGCAACCATTAATGACAACACCCACTGGTATCAGATGTGCTGGATCAACACCAGAGAAGCTCGTTGCTGAGGCGAGGCGCATGAAGCAGTTGGGTATTGATTTTTCCCAAGATACTGGGCGTTGCACTGATTTTCTTGGTTGCTTTGATTGCGACCGCCATAAATTGGTGGCGTCAAAAGACGATATCTGGCTGATGTTGTCTTTTCTAGAGCAAATTGAAGACCTTAAAGAGATGGTAGCGCGTAATTCCACACCTAAGGATGAGTATTTTGTAGTGGAAGGTATGTTGAAAAAAGTCCTTCGCAGGATGAAACAAAAAGCACCTAAAAACTACGCTCAAGCAAAGCAAAAAGTGGATGACGGTGATTACCACCCGCTTCACCAAGACCGAGCCAGCACAAGTCAATTCTTTAAGGGATAATCTATGTCTAAAAAGCTTATACAACTTCGCCAAGAACTCGCTGAAAATCCATATGTGACGTTTGATTCTAACGGTAATGGTGTGTCACGAGTTTTTGACGAAAAGTGGGACTTTACCGCCCTGAACCAGAATAAAAAAACAGTCTCTTTTGGATATATTGATGAGAAGTACCGTCACGATATTCAGTCTTATCTCTATGCACTGATTCAATACCAAAAGGAAAAATCAAACTCTGGCTCCCATGGAGCTGTTAGCTCGTTGATAAAGTGTAGGAATCAATTAAACACACTTGCAATACGTTGGGGAAATAGTGAGTTCAGTTCGCTTTCGAGCGAGCGAGAATGGAAAAGGTGTTCCCAAATGTTGCATGGGGTTGGCGGTGAAAGTGTGTGCCGATACATTGCGTCGACGATTAATGCACTGAATAGAGCCGGTCTTGTAACGCGTTATGTCAATAAAAAAGAGTATATCAAGTGGAATAACCCTGATGCTGGTGAGGGGCAAGCGATAGCATTTCCTGAAGCTATTCATGTCAGTATTTTAAGGACAGTTGTTGATTTTGTGGAAACCTATCACCCCTATCGCCATCAGATTTCAGATGCGATGGAAAAGTTATATGCCTATCAGGATGAAATGTACAATGTTGAGTTTGAAGCTCTGGGTTGGAGAACCCTAAACGAGAGGCAAATGCAGGTATTCTCCAGAAGGATAGCTAGAAGAACAAGGAGGTGGCCTGAACGAAATGCCATTCCTAATTTCTCTTTTCACAGGCGAGGAAATTGGTTAGGTAAATTGCTCAGGATGTGCTTTATCTGTGTGGGGATATTCTCCGCTGCCCGAAAGGAAGAGTTGCTTTCCATGAACAAAGATAGCTATGACGATTCACTGGCTGATGTACCGAAGGTTTCAGGTTTTTCTACAAAAGGAAATAAGGGCGAAAAGATATATACATCGTGGAATACTGCCCCTATCGCAAAACTGGCACTGGAGTTAGCTTTTGACGCCACGCAAGCCGCAAGGAAATATTCGTTAGAGAAACTGGATGACGCCTATCAAAATGGTCAGTTAACTAAAGACAAATATAATGCAATGCGACAAGATCTTGAGAGTGCTTTTATTTCTTCTGATATTCCTTATGGCAGTGAAGCACTCATAAATAAAGCATCGTTACAATACAGTATTGACGGGGCGGTTGATGCATTAAACATGAATGAGTTCAACATTACTGCGACCGCTGAAGATGTTGAAGAATTCGATCTGTTAAATCCAGACCGCGCAGGGAGCTTAAAAGTCGGAGGCGGTTTACCAAGGTTTAGTCCACATGATTTAAGGCGGAGTTTTGTGGTTTTTATGGTGAAGAACCGTCTGGGCAACGCACTCACAGTCAAATATCAGCTTAAACACCGCAATATTAATATGTCCAATTGGTATGCGAATTACTCCGAACTGGCTCGTACTAACCAACTGCTAATGGATACAAAGCTGATGAGTGAGTTTGATGAAGCCATTGAAAGTTCAGCGGTCGATGCATGGGATGATATTTACAATGTATCCGACATTTTAAGTGGTGCAGAAGGCGAGCGTATAGCCCAGAATAAAGCTGAGCGGCTAGCACAAGGTGAACAAATCGTTATGTCACGAAGTGAATTGTTAGCTTTGGTAAGGTCTGGTGACAAATCCATTGTATTACTGCCTACGGGGGGGTACTGCACCAACCGCAATTGTGAGCGCCTCTGCTCACTGATGGATATCGTTGAAGCTCCTTGTACGCATAAGATTATCACTGATAAAGCGGCTAAAAGGCTTTCAAGGGAGCGGGACAACCTCATTGCTTCATTCAGAGCAATCAATGACATGGGTGATTATGCCAATGAGTTGATTCTGGATGCCAGAAAAAAGAAGATTCAGTCTATTGAACCAACTCTAGTCAAACACAGCATCCCTTTTGATAACTTCAATGATGATATTAAGGCGGTGTGGTCATGAAAGTAGAGTATAAGGCAACCTGCAAGGCCGAGGGGTTACTGGTCAATGCGTTTCAGCGACTATTAGATGGTAAGCCAATTCATGTCAAGGCGATGGGTAAGCTCACGTTAAACCGGATCAATAATGAAGCCCAGCTTGGCAATAGCTATGTCCATAAGTTTAAAGAGTTTGTGGCTTACGCTAAACCTGTGATCGACGAATACAACCACAACCGCGATAAGGCTATGACAACGGGCTTAGATATTGAGTTGGATGTCCCTTTGTCTGAGCTTGATAGGCTAAAACACGACTTAAAAAAAGCCAATGAGCTTAAGGATAAATACAGGGTGCAACGAAACAATGCAGTTGAAGCCAGAAAGCAGTTAGAGGCTGAAAATGCTAGGCTTCGCTTTAGGGTATTTGACCTCCAACAAGAGCTGTTAGAACAAAATGCAGTTGTAACACCGATTAAACTATAATACTGATTTAGCAAGGTTTTCTCCCGATTAAAAAGTGTAAGTATAATCGGGAGAGTTGATGTGAGGGCGTACAGAATTTTGTGTAATCTAATTTTGACTAGATATCCAAGGTGTCATCCAGGCGACTTTCAAAGTGGATCTTCAATCCAAGTAATTAGATAATCTAGTACAGATCAACATTAAATCTTATATATCCTCTTTTTGCAGGTTATGAATAAACTCAATCACTTGATTCTTTTGTTCTATCGTCAGCTTCGAAATCGCAGTAGCTAACTCAGCAGATTCATTGTCCTCACAAAAAAAGTAATTCAACGGAACGCCAAGAGCATCAGCCATTTTTTTTAATGTGCTGATATCTGGTGTATGCCGCCCTTTTTCGTAATGGTTCATTCGGCCGCTTGCCGAGCTCTCATCCATACCGATCATTATTCCCAAGTTTTTCTGGGTAATTTTGGCATGTTTACGAGCTTGTTTAAGCCGTGTAGGTATCGGGTTGTCTTCCACAGACGATTCATTTCTCTTAAATCCTTCGATAACTTAGATTGTCTAAGTTTTACTTATTTTTGTATACTTAGCAATCCTAAGTTTTTGGTGTTTTGGAGTTGTATGTGAAACATTCTCAAAAAATAAATGAATATATTTATAAGTTGTTGATAGAAAAAAAGATGGATGGGTTTTCCGTTGTTGAGGCCCGAGATATCGCTCGCTTGTTCCCTGAAAGTCCCAAAGATATCAATGAACTTCGAAAGATTGTTTATCGACAATTATTAAAGTGCATAGAAAGTGGATGGTTGCGCTGTGAAGGTTCTGGTAGAGAAAAACGTTACTTTAAAACGGACGAATTTAATGCTCTCTCTTTTGAGCCTCGGAAACCTAAATCACGTGTAAGAAAGAGCCACCCAAAAGTATCAGTTACAAATCATGATAGTAACGACTACTCAGAATTAACGGTTGAGCGCAACAGATTAAAGGGAGAACTGGAAGTTACTTTGGGTGAGATAGATAAGTACAAAACGTTAAAAGAACAATATCCTGAGCAATTTCAGCTTCTTGAACGTCTGAACGTTGCCGCTAATGAAAAGGCAGCTTTGTTTATGGGCAACATTAATGCAATTACGAATATGCTGAATTCATTGTCACATGAGCGAGCGTAGTATGTTAAGAAAATGGCAAGCAGAATGCATTACTCATGCGATGGAAAAATACGAATCTGGTTCTAACCATTTCTTCTGTCAGGCGACACCTGGAGCCGGTAAAAGCATTATGTCAGCGACACTCGCTAAGACATTACTCGATAAAGGTATGATTGACCTCATTCTTTGTTTTTCACCTTCTGTTTCTGTAGCTGATGGCATGAGGGCTACGTTTTCGATAACCATCAATTGCCCATTCAACGGAAGTCTAGGCTCAATAGGTCAGTCACTCACTTATCAGTCAATCCAGTATTTAGGCGATGACTTTTTGCGAACTATTGAAAAATATAGAGTTCTTGTCGTGTTTGATGAGATTCACCATTGTTCTGGCGATGAACCAGACAGAGCTAATATTTGGGGGCAACAAATATTGGCTCGTATTCAAGGTGTAGCTACCTATACGTTAGCTCTGTCGGGAACTCCCTGGCGTTCAGATAAATTTCCGATTGTTTTGGCGGAATATAGTGATCCGGAAGGCAAGCTATTTTGTGATTATCAGTATGGCTTAGCCCAAGCTATAGCTGACAACGTTTGCCGTAAGCCAAAATTAGTTTTGGTTGATAATGAACATTTAACGATTTCAGAAGGTTCGGAGAGAAAATCATTTGCTTCTATTCTTGATCTCCTTAAGCAATCAAAGACGTCGTATCAGGATGTAATTCATAATACTCAAGCAATGGAGTATATCCTCGGCTTAGGATGCCAGAAACTTAATGAAATCCGGAAAGAGTCTTTTAATGCAGGAGGTCTTGTTGTTGCGTCATCAGTGAAGCATGCAAAACAAGTACAAAAAATATTGACTGAAAAATTTGGTCAGTCAGCAACATTAGTAACCTACCATCATGATGATCCTCAATCTGAAATTAAGGCTTATCAAACAGGAACGACCCAATGGATTGTGAGTGTCGGCATGATAAGTGAAGGTACCGATATTCCCCGCTTACAGGTGTGTTGTCATATCAGCGCTGTAAAAACAGAACTTTACTTTAGACAGGTGCTTGGCCGGATATTGCGAGTCAACGATAGTCCAAATCAGCAAGCCTGGCTTTATACATTTGCAGAGCAGAATTTAATTGAATATGCGGAGCGTATAGAGCATGACATTCCTGAAACATGTCTCTTTGCCAAAATCGGTAAAGAAGAGTGCGCTCCAGAGTTACAAGCAACCAATCAATGCAGTGAAGTTGAATCTGTGCCCGCAAAAACTATCAAAGGATATAGCCAGTTAGATTGGGGAATTCAATCCAAACCTTCCTCATCAGGCCGTGGGGCTGACGATATTTTTGATGAAATCTGGTTGGGACGATTTCGTGAACGTGTAGTTTCAGTATTTTTATAATCGGCAATGATATTTCATCAAGCAATAAGCTTCTAAGGAGTTGATATGTTCTACATCGGTGTTAGCCATTATTATGCGACGGGCGAAGGCGTCACGATTTATGTTGCTAGCGGTAGCGAAGAATCAATACGCGCAGCGGTTCCTGAGTATTTTCATCAATCACTAACCATTTTAACCCCCGCAGAGTGGCTAAAAGCTGCAACTGGAGACTGTGTGGATGAATACCACCAATCGGATGCGGAGGTTCTTAAAACCTATTTACCGGTGTTATGGAAGCAAATTGAAGAAAGAGCTTTAGAAAGAGGATGCTATCTGGACTTTTTCATGAAGCACCATTTTAATTATGCCTAATACGTACTAGGTGGTTTCAGTGAAGGTTTTATATTTTGACATGCTTAGTTTGTTCTATTCGAATGAATATTTTCACCGTAATGCAAGTGTACATGCCAAGTATCAAGAATAGTTCAATACTCGAACAAAGACACTTTTAGAAATGGTAGAACCGGATTGTCAGGCTATCGAAAAGCTAAGAAATGCGGCATCAGAAGCGGGGCTACTACTTTACCCGTTGGGGACTTTTTACAATCGAGCATACCTTATTGAACATGGTGTGTTTCCCAGTGATGAATTAGCGCCTGACACAGAGTTACCTTTCAGGATGCAAATGGACGATAACGACCCTGTGCGTCGGATGATAGCTCACGCACATGGATTAAATGCCCAATGGTACGTCTGTGGTGATGTCGGCTCTGAAGAGCTATTGCAACATTATCTGGATCGTTACTTACGTTCAGAGTCTGGAAAGGGCGTTACTAGTGAACTGATTTCTAAAATACGCGCCTTAAAATCAGCGGATTATTAATTAACTTACTGGGGCAATGCCGGTGCTTTTGAAAAAGAGACGAACTGTAGACCAGATAGCGGCTTCAATCAGAAGCAGAAACCACATTGATGATTTCCCTTCTGCTGAAAGATTGAAATTTTATGAACAGTGGGAATCAGGAATGGTTTCAAAAATACTTGATGGCATATTGTTATATCAAGAAAAGCGTACAAAGATTGAACTACATGAACTTGAGCAAGGGATTTCTTATAGATACAAGGGACAATTGATATTGTTTTCGCTAAAAGTAGCAGCAATTTTCGTTATAGCCGCTACTGTTTATGTAATTCAACTTATGTAGATACAGATAAATAGAGCGTGGCGAATCTTTTATCATATTGATTCAAGCTAACATACTTAAGCGTTTGATATTAGCAATCCCGAACTCCATTTTCTGCCTTGCAGATGAGTTCGCACTGTGAACCCGTATTATAGGTGGTTGAAAACCTTGAGTTGCAACCGCCTCTTCAATCCACAAAACCACATCATATCCAGTGCCGTGCTCATCATCACCTAGATCATGATCAAGACTAATTTCCGTTACTGTCCCTTGCTTGAGTAATGCAATGGCTTCTTCAGGCCAGTAAACTCTGTGCCATCCATCCGGAGTTTGTCGTTCATCATCGAGGTAGACTTTCATTCTAACTCCTTATCTTATGGGGCTTTACTTAAATAAAAATATACCTTTTGGCTAATTGTGACAGAAGCGCTTTGGGTTTTATGCTGTAAATGAGTTTTGCCCCAAACCTTCTCAGAACCTGCATACGGAACACCTGCGCAGTACTCCAATAGACCAAGCTAATCTAATCCATACTTTGATCTCTTATAAGGGATTTTTCCGTAATTCGACTCGACAACTATATGCCGATTCACATAACAGTTTTATACTAGTTGAGTTTCATAATAAATGGCTGCAACATAGACGGAATGTAAGGACGGAAAAAGTCCGTCTATAAAGCATTAGAAGCCCTCAATACTCAAACATCGGAGAAATAGAGTGAATCAAGAATGGTTTGAAATGCAAGATATCCGACGTAAAAGCTTCAGCAAGTCAGTCTGGATTCCACTGCGCTCAGTATTAAATAAAGAGAAGAAAGGGAGATATGGCTACGAGGGCTACAAGGAGGACTTTTTCGGTAGTGGCTCAATAGCTGTGCCGAATGATAAAGTTGAAGAAGCAAAGAAACTTGGCTGGATGGATATTGGAATCAGTCATAATCACTCGGGCTGGGTTGATGATGGTAAATATATACCAGCAGAAGTTTATCAAGATTACGGTGGTGAGTTTGAAGGAGTCCACCTTGTCTTAGACCAAATGTCTCAAGATGATGGCCCCAATGTTTGGCATCTGAATCAAGATTTAGTAGTCACACTTGGATTGAAACGAGAAGGTAATTCTTGGGTTTGCCCAAATGATGGCTATGTTGAAGTTGCGCGACTGGATCTTTCTGAAAACAACAAGCCTGTTTTATTGGAAATCAAATCTCAATATTTGAAAGATTATCTCTGCGCTAGAGATATGGCACTCTATATGACGCATTACTTTAATAGAGATACCATTCTTAGCGATGCGTCCCATATTGTCTGGGAAAATGGAAATAATAAATACGAAGATGAGCTAAATCGCTGGGAAGGCCGAGTCGCAGAGATTCATGAAGGTGGAAATCCGTTTGGTGGAAAGATGGCTGTCTTTCATGTGGCTAGAACGGATGTGGATGAAACTGATGATGTACCAGAGATATCTGGTATTCCTACCGACGAAAATACTCATGGAGAGTCTTGGGAAAGAGAGTTCGAAGGTCGAAAACTCTATAGGGTATCTGGCGAACTATGGCGAAACGAAGTGATCCTGCCAGGGGCAATCAGCCCCAAGGTTCGTGGAGATGAGACACAGCCGACTACATTTTTTGTGGTCGATGCAGAAGGCAACAAGTCATGTGGGCGAGATCTCATTGATTCTGGCAAGTGGGTGTGGTTTAAACCCGAGGTTATAATGGCTTTATGCCATAGACGAGGTGGTCATCTCTCCTTTTATACCGCGCAAACTGGTAGTGTTTCTTGTAGTCATGGTTACGGTGTCCATTTTGGAGTTAACGAACTCGGCTTAATTAACGTATATGCAAAAGATATAGGGCTTCTGCCAGAGTGGCAGCAACAGATTTGGGCTGGCTACAACATTACTCCAGAAGGAGGAGTTTCCAATGAGTTACTTGCATCTCAAGTGAAAGCCCAACCCGCTGATACGAAAGCTCCAGAACAATTTTTAGGTCAAGGTATTGAGCTTGTAAACAAGTTGGCAATGGAGAAGCTTAATATCCAGATATTTCGCGAGCATGATGCAATCCCTCAACTCATTGAGAAAACCCATCGTTTTAGAGCTGTAGATGAACAGTCTTTTTTTGCATTAGCAAAAGATCTTGCGAGACTAATTGCAGATAGCCTTGATGCCCAAGCAATGCAAACTATTGTTACCCCACCGAAAAAGGAAAAATGGGGGTCATTGAAGTCTTTGGAGAATTTATTGGCTTCAAAATATGACAGGGAATTGGTTCGAAAGATTACCTCATCATTGGTTGGTGTATACGAATTACGTCATGCTGATGCACATTTGCCTAGCAGCAAAATTGAAGAGGCATTTAAGCTTATCGAAATTGATAGGGCTGCACCTTTTGTTTATCAGGGATTTCAAATGTTACACCATGTTGTGTCTAGCTTGTTTGGCATTGCCGAAGGTCTTGAAAAATGGAAGTAGCGAAAAGCTGCTAACAAGTTGCTGTACGTGGAAAAATTACTCGCTACGCTCCTAGTTTTATGGTGAGCAAGGCGTTTTGCGCTATGGATAGTTCATATGAGGTAGTTATGACAATTAATGCAAACAAGATCCCATACGTTAATGTTCTACAGTTTACTGACGAAATTATGTTATCGCTTGTCAGCCAAACTGAAGCAACAATTTCAGCTGAAATTGGAAAATTCAAAGCTAATGGTCCAGAGAGCTTTGAAATCGAGATAAGCGCAGAAGACGAGATATATGACCATATTGAACATTACCATGGTTTATCTGATAAAGATGTTTGCTTAGAGGAAACCTTCCTTGAGTTCTTTCCCAGCCTCAATAGAAGATCAGTATTTCAAACAATTTACGGTATATATGAAGTGGATTTGCTTGGCTTATGCCGTAGCTATCATAAGGAATTAGCTGGTAAGAAACCTGATAACTTTGATGGCAATGGGATAGTTAAAGCTCATAACTTTTTATCTCGTCATTATCCTGAGATATCGTCATCTCAAGAATGGTTGGCTATTGACCAACTTCGAGTGCTGAGAAATAAATGTGTCCATAGTAATGGTTGTATTTTTAACAAAGGCAATCGCATTGAGATCATCAATGACCTTATTCAATCACTTCCTAATCTATTCCATCATGACGGCTTACAAGATCCTGATGGGGCTAAGTATCCAAATGGTTCAATAAGACGTTTAGGGCGTAATATAGTGCTAGAAAAAGGTAGTTTAGATTACATAATCCATTCTTTTCAAGCGTATGTGAAATTAGTAGACTCTTTACATACTAAAGCACGCGCATAACAAACATTTAAGGTTTCAAGATACTTTTCTAATTTGAACGAAGTACTTTAGGGCAACATACCTAAAACGCTTGTATCCAGAATTGTTACATTCGGCACTTTTTAGTGCAGAAGTTCTCCCAAATCATTTAGCCTTCGATGAGAGACATGTTTTCTGTTGGTAATTCTTGATCTAGTTATACAAATAGTGGACTGTGCGCTTAGTTTGTTATGATGTTCGTAGCGGCATAATCTCATGGTCGCAAAGCTAAGGGTAAGCCATCTATATGTTAACAGAGCACAAGCCATACTACTTACTCCAGATATGACTCAAACTGAAGTAGCTTAAAAAAAGCATTGATTGGGCATGAAACAACTATATAAAAGAACAAGATGATTAAAAATAAAGGGAATTTGAAGCCTGCTCATTCAGGGTATCGGTATCAAGACATTGCTACAGCTCATTTTTTAATTCAGAGCATCTTAGGTAAGTGTGGAAGTGTTACCGTAGATAAGAAGCAAGTTGAAGATGATCGATTAGATGACTTGGAAGTTACCATATCAGATAAGGTATTTCGAAAACAAATAAAGTCTAGTCCCGATGCATCAAGAACTATAAAGCGACTCGATTTTACTGGCAGTCAGTCAACGCTTCGTATAGACAGATTAGTGTTAACTCACGTTCGAAGCCCTTACGCTGTGGAAGAGTATAGGTTAAGTGCAACTTGGCAATCACCAAATGCATCAGACGAACTAAGTAACTTTATTAAAGCTGTTGATGCGGAGCCTACATTTGAAGGTACAAGTGTAAGTTTTTTTAAGTTAAGGCCAGAGAAAATATGGCCAGTAAATGATGCGCCTATATGGGAAGTTCTAGATAAATCGACAGATGCTGCAGCAGAGTTTGAAAGAGGTGACTTCGTTGATTTTTGCGACAAATTTATCATTGAACTTAACCTACCTCTTGCTTCAACGGATCTTCTAGCTCCCGGCCCCTTAGAAAATTCAGTTATTAAATTACTTAAGGAATCAGTAGGCATAGGTCAGTATCCTAATCTAGGTAGACAAAGCGAAGATGTTGCTGCTTTAGCTGTTTCGTTAGCTAACTTGGCTCGAACGCAAGAGGCTACTTTATATCCCGAAGATATAGCCAAAAGTTTAGAGATTAGGACGGACTTTGGTCGTGTTTCACAAGCTTTCCCTTTAGATAAAAATCACTTTTATAACCGACCTGCATTTAGGCAAAAGCTAAAAGATGAGATCTCTAATGATGGATTTCACATCTTAACTGCGCCACCTGGTGCTGGAAAATCCTGGGATTTAACCTGTCTAGCCGAAGAACTTGCAAATGACTTTATAGTAGCTCGCCACTATTGCTACCTAGAGCCTGGTGATGAATTAATAGAGCGAAGGGTCACAACCGATGTGTTTTTCGCAAATATCATTGCTGAGCTACACGAAGTTGCGCCGGAGATAAGCCATGGTTTAAATCGGCTTGCTGCAGACATGGATACACTTGAATCTGCACTAGAGAAAGCAACTTCATTAGGAAGAGAGGTGGTTGTCATAGTTGATGGCTTAGATCATATATCTAGAGTCAGATCGTCATCAAATACGCTTAGTGATGATGAGACTGATATAATAGAACGTCTATCTTCTATGTCACTGCCCCAGGGGGTAAAGATAATTGTGGGCTCACAGCCCGGTGAACACTTAAAACCAATAGTATCTAGGCGTGAAAACGATGTTTTTATATATAACCTACCCAGTTGGAGTAGCGCAGAAGCTAAGGCTTTAGCAAAAATACATGGTGTTAAGCAGGCCATAAAGTCTATTGGAATTGAAGCTGACGAAAAAGTAGATGAAATTCTTTCAACTATTTCTGATAAAAGTGATGGGAATCCTCTTTACGTAAGGTACCTGTGTAAAGGGCTAATATCTGAGATTAAGAATGGAATATCAGATACACCACTAGATTGGCTTCAACTTTCACCATCTATTGATGGGGATATTGCGGTTTATTATCAATATTTATACAAGAAGATATCTACACAGACTCAAATTATAGCTGACCTATTCAGTGTCATTGACTTTTCAGTTAGTGAAGCAGAACTGACTGAAATAGTCCCGTTAATGTCTTTCTATGTTCCACAAGCCCTAAGTGCTTTGTCTCCAGTACTGACAGACATCTCTGGTCAGGGAGGTGTACGAATTTTTCATGAAAGCTTTAGGCGCTTCATGCTAGATGAGCTAGAGAGGAAGGGGCATAACTTAAATAGCGTTCTGACTCCAGTCATTACCTGGTTAGAGCAACAAGGTTTTTATAGGAGTTCTAAAAGCTATCGTTTTTTGTTACCTGCATTGAGAAGAGCCCAAAAACACGAGGAGCTATATAAGTTAGTAAGCCATTCATTTGTAGCTGAAAGTGTAAGCAATGGGCACCCAATAAGTGCTATTCAGTCAAACATAGCTATAGCGGCAGATATAGCTGGTAGGGAGTGTAATTGGCCGATCATTGTTCGTTGTGCCGAGCTTAGACGAGCATTGGCAACATGTTTTGATGAAGGACATTCATGGGGAGATTTTTGGGCATCATATGGAGAGCTGTTTGGTAGCGAGAGTCTAGCTGAGCGTTTACTGTTTGATGGAAAGCCAACCTTAGCCCGTGAGGATGGCTTAATGGCATGTTTACTTGTTGATGATTCGGGTGGAGTTGCCCCTTGGAACGAGTATCTATACCTTGAAAATAGTCCGGGAGAGTCAACTTATGGTGAAGAATTTGACACCAATAAACAACTAACAGAAGAAGAAGTAATAAATCTTGCGATAATACAAGGTCGTATTACTTTGGGCGGGGCATGGCCTATGTTACGCAGATTCTATGAGTATTTGTTAGACACTATTGATGCACCCAGACTCTGCTTCATTAGAAATGTATCCAAGCGTTTTGCTAAAAATGGATACGAAAACACGATGCTTAAATTAGCTCGTCGATTCGACACAGAATGTCACGTTATAAGCATAGCGCTCAGGCTTGGAGTCGCTGACGAGCACAAGCTAAACGGAAACGCTAACTTGGCGATGGAGGTTGCTGTTGAAGCAAATACTATTATTACTTCCTCACCTATATTAGCGGTGATGTGTATGGAGTTTGGGGCTAAACCTGTAATTGATTCAGGTAATATCCCTACGCTTGAAACTTTTGATATAGGACTAGACTCTCACTGGCCTGAGGCTCATAACATTGACAGTTGGCAAGCAACGTTACGTATACTCACATTTAATAGCTCAGGAATAGGCATAATTGCAAATGAATCTAATAGGTTGAACGGCATTGGCTGGTATAAGTGCTGGTTACGATATGTGATTGAACTGACAATAGCTGAGTCAGCTAAACGTTCAAACACTCCCTATGATATTTGTTCAATATTCTCATTGCTAAACGAAGATGTCCGTCCGTTTGCAGGTAATCCGCGAGCTTGTGACTTATACAAAATCCATGGCCTAATAAAGGAAAGTTTAGCTCGAGGTTTAACCCTGATTGAAACTGAGGATGAGTGGAGAAACGTATTAGAAATAATCCAAAATGTTAGTACAAGCACTGCTACACGGTTCGATCAAGAAGATGGCGGTCCAATATCTGTAGGTACGGTCATTGACCTATTACTCCCTTATGCAGACTCTGAAAGTGCGAGTGAAATAATATGCTCAACAATAGCAGAACAAATTAATTACCTTAATTGCAGAGGGTCCTATTATTCAATTCACGCTAGCTATTCTATGCAGCGAGCTCTAATGGAATTTAAAACTGGCCATAGAGAAAAAGCCTTTGAGTCTTGGTCCGAAGTAGGAATTTACTTAACAGGCTACGGATGGCGAAAAGATATTACGTTGTTTGACGTAATAGAAACAATTCCGGTACTTATCAATGTATCTACTAGCTTGGCTTTAGATGCTTTAGAGTACATTCAGCCTTACGTGGGAGCAGTGCTTCGGCATACTGATGGGCGCTCTACTAAACACGCCCCAAACGCATGGTTTGATGCCTTACTAGAAGTGAATCCAGTAAACGCACTTGTTATTCTTGCACGAACTATAGCTGAAGAGGATGGAATAGAAAGTTGGCCAACGATTAATGCTTTGAAGTCTGTCGCTACCCACCTTCAAGGTAAGGTTCATCCAGTTCTTATCAACGCTCTTTGGGAAACAATCCCATTCAAAGTCGAATATGAGAATGAGGGTGAGGAAGTTGCTAAAGAACGGTTGGAGCCAATTGAGTCTCTGAACTCAGTTATGCCTCAACTAGTGAGTGAACGGCTCGTCAAATTGTCAGCTGAAGCTTCGAATGATGCTACAAGCTATAAGGAAAGTGCGGTTAAGGTCATCGAAAGTACTGCGGCTAAGTATAACCTTTTAATTGATTTCAACATAAAGTCTTCAGCTGGACGCTACCAACAAGGAAGCAATTCAAACCCCAAAAAGTTGGTAAGTGGTTGTGAACTGATATTCGACTATCCCCTTTTCCCTCAAAATCCAACCAGCATTGATCTTATTAAGGGACTTAGGAAAGTCGCTGAAACGGTTACATATAAAGAGAAATTAGCATTGCAGAAGCTTTCAATCTATTTGTCTTACAAGCTAGATGAAATGTTTCATAGTGGAGATCATGCCGGAGCTAAAAGGATACTGTATTTTTACGCCAGAGAGGTCTCAATACTTTCAACAGATGCGCACCCGATCGTTTATCTTGCGGAGTGCTTGGAAAATGTTGAATTATACTCCCTTGCTACAATAGCTTACGCCTTAGCCTATACCCAGTCGAGAGGAGGCGGAGGTTGGTATAGTTTTGGAGGGGAATCACATAAAGAAATTCTCAATAAAGGTCTTGCATTAGATAAAGCTCTAGCTGAAAAAACGGTCTCTGAGGAGGTGTCTTACCGGTTAAGAAATACAGATTACGGAGCAGGTATTTCTAAAAATTTAATCTTCAGGATCTCTGAGTGGGGAGATCACCAAGTAGCGGCTGATGCCTGGAAAGAGGCATTTGAAGTAATCTCAAAGCGTCTGCCCTTGACCTCTGAAAACACGTGGTTTGCCAAATTTGATAAATCGGATCTGGTTAATTGGGAGTTAGATGAGGGCGTTGTTTTATTATTACTCGCTAGGCTATCAGAACCTAGAGTTTCGAGAAAACTCTCTGCCCTCGATGGTTTGATTAAAGCCATCACCTACACACCGGAATCAATAGCACGGCCATTGAGTTGGTGGTTAAGTCGAGATACAAAAACAACTGATCTTTTGTTAGTTCTTTATCTTTTAGTACGTAGTGAGAAAGCTCCTTATGATGTAACCAATCAATCTAAAGATGTATTGATTGGTTATGCTAATTCTCAAATTTTTGGGGCTTCAGTTCTAGCTTCTACATTGCTGAAAAGGGCTAATATAGACTTCACGTATAATACAAACATTCATCCAACCGATGTCAGCAACCTCCCTCCATGTAAAGCTGAAGATGCAAAAGACATCTTTAATTATGATCTCAGTAGTTCTCTGGAGTGGTTATGTTCTTGTGACAAATCATTAGCTGAAAGAATGTGGAGACAGTTTAGCTGTTTAGAAAATGAAGAAATTAATACCGAAAGAACTCGTGAACGACTAAAATTATCGTTAGGGAGAGAGGGAAAAGGCTACCCTCCCGTAGAAATAGTCTTTTGGCAATATGAATTGTTTTTTTCAGTCTTAAATGACCAAATGTTGAGTTTAAGATGTGAACTAGAGTCAAGTGATGAATTATTGTTTGCTGAAGGAATATTACCTGATGTCCGCATGCACCTAGCCATTTACAATAGTAGAGTACCACGACCCAACTGGCCGACACCCAATAAGTTGAAACCTGATTCTCTGGAGCTCAAAGTTGTAACTGGCGACTCAAGATATGAAGGGTGGCTACAACTAGGCTGCATTGAAGAACAATATGTGAATGAAAAACATAGTTTTTCAAGGCCTCAACAGCTGTTGACGTTATTTTCTGGTGCTGCTGTTGCACCAGAAGGCTCATATCTTCGCGAAGGACACTTTCCATTTTTACCGCTTGATAATTCTCTATGGTGGTGCGAGGGAGATATAGTAATTCATTCAAGGCCAACGAATATCTGGACGCAACTGCTGGGCATTCATAAGTATAAGGATTGGCTGGGTAGTCAACTTTTACTGGTACCACCACCGGAACTATTAATGATTCTGGATATCGTAGCTCCCGATTTTGGTGAAAAGCTTGAGTGGAAGGACCAACTTGGAGAACCGATATTAGCCTGTCGTCATTGGTGGATTAGAGGTAAACAATTTGATGTTGAATCAGTTCAAATTAAAGGTTCAGATATTATTGTAAGGCCTGATGTCATTGAGAAACTGGAGCACATGTTTGAAAGTCAAATACGACTGGTTAGTACCGTAAAAAAAAGTGAAGTCTGAAATTGAACAAGAATAGAAGTGAGCTTTGTTTTCTGACCAACTTATTTGTCGCATCGTTTCAAAAAGACATAAGTGATTCAGATACATTAGAACAAGCCGGCCTACCATACTTTTCCTAATCCCAAACTTGCATATTAGGGAAAGTGCGCTAATTCACTTTTGTCCAAAAGTTACTTACGAATGCGGTACCGCTGATTGTGATCACCAAGCGATTTTGTCATTACAATAACTACCGCTATGATAGTATGATGCAAAAAAATAGCTATGAGGACGAGTGCTTCCTTGTACAGCAGAACGCTAGCTAGCCACAGAGTGTCGAGAATTGCTTTAATTGACTTGATAGGAAAGTTGAGAATTTTTGAGTGATTTTCTCAGGTTCTTATTAGATAAAGGGCTTTTGGTTGAGAACATTGTGAATCTATTGGTATTAGTGGCTTCTCTCATGATTCATAAAAACAAAAATTAATTCTTGCAGCTTATTAACCACCCTCATAAATAATGCTTGTTTAGCAACGAAAAAAAGGCACTGAGAAGTGCCTTTTTCGACTGAGCTTAAAAGAAAAAAGAGAGAAGTTAGGTTTCGTTCAGCCGTTATTACACGACAGCAAGCAGAATACCACCAATGGTTGCTGCTGCTTTGAGGTAGGTCCCCGCTGAATATGAGCCGTCTTTCTCCGCTTCTTCGCCTTTTTTATCAGGGTTTTCCAACCCCAATGCTCCGTATGTAAAGGATTCAACCTTGTCACCTAAGCTCTTTTCTTTAGCGGGAGTTAGCGTGCCTGTCTTATCAATCTGATTTAAGGTTTTTAGTAACACTTTTCCTTCTTCAGAGAGGGAAACCTTGTCACTGCCTTCCTTGCGTTCGACAAGTGGGGCGGGGCTAAAGCTGCTATCCGATTTCGAGCTAGAATGTGCCGCTGTGTTTTGAGATTTCACCGGTTGGGTGGAATGCAGATGTGCTGATCCTGATCCTACTGGGTTCATTCTTCTCTCCTAAGTCAATCCTCAAAGTAGTTATCGACCATTACAAGAAAAACTTGCGTAGTTTTAACATTGTTTGAGCACTTTCTTAAACAGCAAGCTTTATGCCTACTTTAGGTAAAAATAAGGTTAATTATTAATCTTGTTAGCTAAAGTTATATTTAGTGTGATAATTATCGGATTTTTTGCCGACTATGAGTGAGTAAAAACAATGACTCACAACAATTTTCAAGCACAGAACAGCGCTTTTTACCTTATTAAATTGTGATTTAAATCACGATAATTGCCACGTGTTGGTTAATGAGGTTTACGATAGATTCGTAACATAAAATCAGCTTCACAAGAGAATACACCGGTTGCTTCAAGCTGTGCGCGGAATTCATCGCTAGCATGCCATTCAAGCGGGGTCATTTGTAATAAATCGCGTGCTTCACTACCGGGTAAGCTCATGTCGTAATGTATTTTTTCGCTGTGCTCTAGAACAAAACCAGTTAATAGTTCAGGGGTTTCATCATGTAAGCGAACAGATTGATAAATTTTTTCTTTTAACTGATATAGATGGCGTGCTGCTGGTGTCACTGTAACTATGATGCCTCCGGGCTTAACACAGCGTAATAACTCTTCCGGTTTACAAGGAGCATAAATACGTATTACTGCATCCAACGACTCAGAAGCAAAGGGCAGGCGGTGACTTGATGCCACGGTAAATTGGCAATTGAGGTAACGTTTTGCCGCGTAGCGAACGGCAACCTTTGAAATATCTAGGCCATGAACTTCCATGTTGTGTTCATTAGCCAGTAAAGTATCGGCAATATGTGAGGTGTAATAGCCTTCGCCGCATCCGATATCTAATAGGGCGCTCGCTGGTTGATATATGAATTGTTCAACCAATTCGGCAACACGCGCGCGCATTGGATGGTAATGACCACCATTAAGAAAACGACGGCGAGCTTGGGTCATCTCTTTATTGTCACCAGGATCTTTAGAGCGTTTGTGGTGAGCTGGCATTAAGTTCACATACCCTTCTTTGGCAATATCAAACTGATGATGATTCTCACAGGTGTAGGCGTGATTCTGTTTCGTGAGTGGTTGCTGGCAGAGGGGACACAAATAGGCCATGGGGATCTCGGTTGTTCAAATAAAGGCCGTAGTTTAATACCAAAGAGGGGAATGATCTATGGATAATCATTCCCCTTTCTCTATTCGGTCGATTAAACGAAGTTACGCTTCAACTAAGCGGATAGTCGTTGCCAATGTATGGCTTTCATTGGGTGCTAGTGTATGTCCAGCAGAGATGCATGGTGCGTAGATGGTCGATTCAACACATAGCATCGTAGCGTAACCATCATCGGTCATATCTGCCATGTGTCCATCTGCCCAAGGGTTCCATAACACTGCGGTATTGTGGCCATGATTTTCAATGGTGATCTGGCGAGAGAGCTCTGGGTCGTGAATGGTGATGATCGGTTCAGGTTGTGTGTATACCCGATCAATAGGGCCTGTTAAGGCTAAAACATCTGGGCCTTCACACTCTTTGCTGTCTTGTAATTTATCAATGTAACGTTCGCCCATACCGGTCGTTTCTACTTGATGAATGTCGCCAACATTCAAGTAGGAATGTAATGCTCCTGAGAACAGCCAAGGTTTCTCATCGGTATTGGTAACCTCAAGAGAGACATTTAACTCGTCACCGATTTCCACGTATAGGCGAGTCGAGAATTGGTAAGGCCATAATTTTTGAGTCTCTTCGCTATCTTCTAAGCCGAGACAGATCACGACACCTTGGTCGTTTTCACGGTGTTCGATGAGTGTCCATTCGCTAATGCGGGCAAAACCATGGGAAGGAGAACCAATTGGCCCAAACCAAGGCCAGCAAATAGGAATGCCACCGCGTATAGAGGCTGTACCATTAAACTTTGCTTTGCTACTCATCCAAATGACGTCGGCATGGCCGGCAGGTCGAAAAGAGAGAATATGAGCACCGTGCAATGAAATACCAGCGCTGGCTTTAGGGTGGGTAACACGTAGAATTTTAATATCGTCTTTTTCGACTACATCAATGTGGTCAGAGAGAGTAGAGACGACAGGAAGGGTAAGTAAATCCATTGTTCAGTTCCTTATTTGCACTTTTGCAGTGTCTGGTTTTATCTGGAGCGACGCATACCAAAATAACATAGCCAGCATAAGCCGTCTCATGTGCTATTTTGTTTCCTCAAATTTATTACTCAGTTTGTGAATCCTACATCGTTACGTTGCTGGGTAACATGAGTGTATCAACTCAATATATGAACGATGGTTAACTTAGCGGTTACTCACGAATAAGTGCATAAATAAGACGAGATAAGGGGTGGTTCATATTTTATGAGAGCTGATCCAGAGGGCTGATCAACAAAAAAGGGCAGCGTAATCGCTGCCCTTTGCAAGTTTTAAGCTAACAGCTTACATTATTTAGAAATGTGAGCGATTAGGTCTAGAACTTTGTTTGAGTAACCGATTTCGTTGTCGTACCAAGATACAACTTTAACGAATTTGTCAGTTAGAGCGATTGCAGCGCTTGCATCGAAGATAGAAGTGCGAGTGTCGCCGTTGAAGTCAGTTGAAACAACTGCGTCTTCAGTGTAACCAAGAACGCCAGCTAGTTCACCTTCAGCAGCAGCTTTCATTGCAGCTTTGATTTCATCGATAGATGCAGCTTTAGAAAGGTTAACAGTTAGGTCAACTACAGAAACGTTAGCAGTTGGTACGCGGAAAGCCATACCAGTTAGTTTGCCGTTTAGTTCAGGTAGTACTTTACCTACAGCTTTAGCAGCACCAGTTGAAGATGGGATGATGTTTTGAGCCGCACCACGACCACCGCGCCAGTCTTTGTGAGAAGGACCGTCAACAGTTTTTTGAGTAGCAGTAGTTGCGTGAACTGTAGTCATAAGACCAGATTCGATACCGAATTTGTCGTTAAGAACTTTAGCTACAGGTGCTAGACAGTTAGTAGTACAAGAAGCGTTAGAAACGATGTCTTGACCAGCGTAAGTTTCGAAGTTTACGCCGTTAACGAACATTGGAGTTGCGTCTTTAGAAGGACCAGTCATTACTACTTTTTTCGCACCAGCTTCGATGTGTTTACGAGCTGTTTCGTCAGTTAGGAATAGACCAGTTGCTTCAGCAACAACGTCAACACCGATTTCATTCCATTTAAGGTCTGCTGGGTTGCGTTCTGAAGTTACGCGAACAGTTTTACCGTTTACAACTAGGTTACCATCTTTTACTTCAACTTCGCCGTTGAAACGACCGTGAGTTGAATCGTATTTCAACATGTAAGCCATGTATTCTACGTCGATAAGATCGTTGATACCTACAACTTCGATGTCATCACGAGTTTGTGCTGCACGAAATACGAAACGACCGATACGGCCAAAACCGTTAATACCTACTTTGATAGTCATTATAGTTGCTCCACAACTTAATTTCTGATTAAAGATAACTGGTAGTAAAATTACAGAATCCAGTTAGGGTCTGCAACAGATAATCCTTCTTAACTTGTTTAAAGTCAAAAAAAAGTGCTCGTTTTTTTAGATTGAGTCATGAGTGATTATTTTTTGCACGCTAGATGGATTCTTTTTACTAATAAGAACAATATTAAATCATGAACAGATAGGTATTTTGTCAATAAAACCCTAACTGTCATATAGATACAAAGTATGTGCTACAAAGCATTTACCTGACAAGCTCGATGAGAGAGAATTACCACATTAATTAGCCGAATAAAGAGAGCTTAACGTGAATAATAAAGGAAAAAGTGATTTAAAATCAGAAGAATACTGGCGAGATAAACTGACCGATGAACAGTTTCGAGTCTGTCGAGAACACGGTACGGAGATGCCTTTCTCTGGCACGTTGTTACATAACAAAGAAACTGGGATTTACCACTGTACTTGCTGTCAGGCTCCTTTATTTATCTCTGACAATAAGTATGACTCTGGTTGCGGTTGGCCTAGTTTTGACGCGCCGATAAATGAAGATGCAATACGGTATATTGAAGATCGCAGTCACGGAATGATACGTACTGAGATCCGTTGTGCACAGTGTGAAAGCCACTTAGGGCACGTTTTTCCTGATGGGCCACAAACAACCGGTGAACGCTACTGTGTGAATTCTGTGTCGTTAATTTTCAACAAAAAAGAGTAATTTGTACAAAATTTAGTAATTAAACGTTGTTCAATTAAAGAGCAAACAAAAAGAACCTCCATAAGGAGGTTCTAGGTTGGGTAAGAAAGTGACTATGGATTTATACTAATTTTTAGTTGTTTCAAAGCATTAGGGATTAAGTCTTTAGAATAGTTACCCTGTTTAAGAGCATCGACCACATTATCTGCAATGTTATTTAATTCATCATATTGTTCATCGCTGTAACCAAATAACAATTTCATATCTTCGCTGTCCGCAACAGGAACACCGTAGTGCTTACTGACCATTGCCCAGATATAAGCGTAATGACGCTGGTTAAGCAGTTGGTAGTTACTTGCCAAGGCTTTAAAAATATCCAGATTAACGTCGTCGTTTTTGGCCAATTCTAGGGCGTGATTCAATAATCGAATGGTTTTTCGATTGTCTCTAGAGGTATAAAAAGTAGCGAGAGCGTATTGCATTTCTGGAGTTTCAAGAGCAGGCTTTCCTTCCATTTGAAGAAATTCTCTTTGCGCTTGTTTATCACCGATCTGACTCCAAAGAAAGTAAAGAGCCGTTGGAGAATGACTATTACGAATCGTTTCAACTAATTGTTCTTCGTCTTCACTGGCATTTTGCACGGCAGCGAAACGCAGTTGCTTTAACTCTGCCTGATCAATAGCTCGAATTTGAGCTGCTAAAGACATGCATTTTTTGTATGCTGCGAGGTAGTGATACTCGCTGATGAGATTAGAGACCGTTTCATTTTTTAACACTTGATAACGGTGCCAAATTAAATCGGTCCGGGCTACTCGGCATTGTCCATCATCCATGTTGAGTCGTTCGCAGCGTAGATTTGGATTGTCCTTGCACAATTGCTCGGTATTGCTTTTATTTTCAAAACAGCCGCTCAAGCTAACAGTTAGAAGCATAAGCAGCATAAATTTTATGCTATTCATAAGGTTCGCTTGTGATCAATAACACTTAACTATTTAGTCTTTCTTGACGGAATATGCCAGAAAGATATCGTGTTGATGTTCAGACTTGAGCCCCCAAGCTTAATACTAAAAGTGGAGAACATCATGGATAGAGAACAATTAGTTAATTCCATTACACCAGAAGCTTACGAACGTCTATTGTACGCAGTAGAAACGGGTAAATGGCCTGAAGGAACGTCGTTATCAAAAGAGCAGCGCGATTCTTGTATGCAAGCTGTGATGCTTTATCAAGCCAAGCATAATAACAATCCCGATCATATGACCGTTGGCACTGATGGTGAAATAACGTTCAAGTCTAAGACTGAACTTAAACAACGTTTCCAATCAAATCAGAGTGATATCTTAAGAATAAACCCTAATAAGTAAGCGGTATATGTTATAGCGCAATAGAACATAAAAAAGCCCCGATATTTTCTATCGAGGCTTAATAAACGTGATCTTCTGAGCAAATTCTAGGTTATAAACT
This sequence comes from Vibrio nitrifigilis, assembly GCF_015686695.1. Classification (NCBI taxonomy): domain Bacteria; kingdom Pseudomonadati; phylum Pseudomonadota; class Gammaproteobacteria; order Vibrionales; family Vibrionaceae; genus Vibrio; species Vibrio nitrifigilis. The sequence goes on from NZ_JADPMR010000001.1 coordinate 1,091,792, forward strand.
CATCTCACCGCGTAGAACTTGCTGCATTTTTTCTTTGATCTGCTCGTAACTTAGGTTCTGGCTAAGTAGGTAGTGCAATTTTGCTAAAGCCGCTTCAGGGGTCATATCGAAGCCACTGATAACACCAGCATCATGCAGAGCGCACCCTGTTGCATATCCCCCCATATTGACTTTACCTGCCAAACATTGCGTAAGGTTAACAACGATAACGCCGCGCTCTGAAGCATCATGCAAATGGGCTAACAACTCTGGATTTTGTGGCGCATTACCTACACCAAATGTTAACAAAATCATTGCATTAACGGGTTGAAGTAGTGTGTTGCGAATAACTTCATGAGAAATGCCAGGGTACATGGTAATCACACCAATAGGTTGAGGTGTAATGTCGTGTACGCGAAATTCTCCCTGAGGCTTTTCATCAACTTTGACGAAATTACTCACTTGAATGTTAATACCTGCTTCCAGCAGCGGAGGTAGGTTGGGTGACGTAAAAGCATTAAATCCATCAGCATGAGATTTAGTGCTGCGGTTACCGCGCATTAATTGATTATTGAAAAATAACGTTACTTCATTAATCGGGTAGTTAGCAGCAATGTGCAGAGCGTTAAGCAAGTTAGCTTGACCATCTGAACGTAATTCTGCCAAAGGGATTTGTGATCCTGTGACGATAACGGGCTTACCAAGGTTTTCCAGCATAAATGATAGGGCTGAAGCGGTATAAGCCATGGTATCAGTACCATGTAAAATGACGAAACCATCGTACTTATCGTAGTTATCACGAATGTCATTGGCGATATATTGCCAATCTGACGGTGTCATATCAGACGAATCCATCAGTGGATCGTATTCATGAATGGTGAACTCAGGCATTTCCTCGCGGTGGAATTCTGGCATGCTTGCCAGTTGTTTTTCCATAAATCCTGCAACGGGTATGTAACCATGATCAGACTTGGTCATACCGATTGTGCCACCAGTATAGGCGATATAGATATGTTTTCTGGCCATTGCTAGAAATCACTCATTAAGGGAACAGACTCGCGATTATAGCGAAAATGACAAGAATAAAAACAGGCGCATTCGTTTGCGCCTGTATTTTAGTGATCTCCGATTTAGTGGTTTTCAACGCTAAGAATCCACGTTGATATGAGTAGTCAGAGACATTACCTACTCAACTTGGCAATTTAAGCAAAATGCATAAACACCTTTAGGATCATTAAAGCTATTCAGTAAACTAGCACTTTCTGTCAATTGCTTTGCAGCCGGTTGTAACGCTGCTGGGACCATACTGCTGAGGTTTAATCCCAAACTGGTATGAGCTTCACTCAGTACATCTTGAAGTAGCTGTTGTGCGGGCGTCAATGGCTCTGCAATCCAATCTAAATCATAAGATTGGAGATTCGCTAATTTGGCAGCCACAGTCACAGCATCATCAAAGTCACCAAGTTGATCCACTAGACCAATCTTAAGGGCGTCTTGACCAGTCCAAACACGACCTTGCGCAATGTCATCGACCTGATCGAGAGTCATGTGGCGATTTTTACCGACTAATGAGATGAAACGTTGGTATCCGTGCTCGATTCCCATTTGAAGTGCTTGTTTAGCACCATCACTTAACCCGGTGGTTACCCCTAAACCAGAAAATGGTGTTGTACCAACGCCGTCGGTAGAAACGCCCAGTTTAGAAAGCCCTTTTTCAAAGGTTGTGATCACGCTAAAAATACCAATAGAACCTGTCAGAGTTGTCGGCTGAGCGATGATTTTATCGGCGCTCATAGAAATCCAATAACCCCCTGAAGCGGCCAAGCTGGACATCGACACAACGACAGGTTTGCCTGCGGCTTTAAGCGCATCAATTTCTTCACGAATGACTTCAGACGCGAACGCACTACCACCTGGGCTATCTACTCGTAGAACCACGGCTTTTACTTGGTCATCATTGCGCGCATCACGTAACTGAGCGGCTAACGTATCCCCACCCACGCGGCCACGAGGTTGTGTTCCATCCATGATGGCACCGCTAGCAACAATGACGGCAATATCGTTTTTCGAATGGTGTGGTTTGCTTGGTACCTGACTTTGATAATCGTAGTAACTGATGGCGTTATAACTGTCGATACCATCACTACCGAATTTACGTGTGAGTTCCGCACGGATTTTAGGGCGAGTAGCTAGCTCATCAACCAGTCCTGCATTTAACGAAAGCTGAGCAAGGTTGCCATTGGCTTTTTTAAACATTGCGAGGAACTGTTGCATATCTGGAGTGAGTGTCTTAACTTCGATATGACGATTGGTTGCGACATCATCAATGTATGCCCCCCACAATTGTCCTAACCAGCGAGAAGAAGCTTCTTTTGCAGCTTTTGACATGTCATCGCGCATAAAAGGTTCTACGGCTGATTTATAGGTTCCGACGCGGAAAATATGTGTGTTCACGTCAAGTTTATCTAGCAGCTTTTTAAAGTACATTGAATAAGCACTGTAGCCTTTCAGCATTACGCCGCCATCTGGAGACAGAAATATCTTATCTGCGTAGCTTGCTAGGTAATATTGGCTTTGATTGTAGTAATCACCTACGGCGAATACTGGCTTGCCAGAGGCTTTAAATTCGTTAATTGCTTTGGCGATATAACGCAATTTTGTCAGGTTCGTCTCAGGTAAGTTCTTAAGTGAAAGAACCAAACCCGTGACGTTGGGATCGGTTTTAGCGTAGCGAATAGTATCGACCAGTTTGAATAAAACATTCTCTTTAGGTAAATCTTCACCTAATACAGACCCTGTAATGGAATCTACCGGATTCGAGTAAGTGCTCTGTTCCACAATAGGTCCCGATAGGTTCAGCACTAAGGCTGAAGGCGTTGTTGCTTCTTTGGGAGTGGAATCGATACTTTGCGTGTAAGCGAAATAGAGCACTGCAATAAAAGCCAAAAAGATAACGTTGAGCAGAGCAATTCGAATAAAGGTGATGGTTTTCCATATGCCTTTAAAGATTAGCCCGATGATATGAACGATTTTTTTCATTGTTTCTCCATCACTAAGTCTTTATCGCGTGACGAGCAATTAATTGGATTTGAATAAGTTAGGGTTATCATCCTACTGGATCCGTTATAGCCAAACAACTAAGGATCACCGAAGTTGACTTACCTGTCTCCAGTAATTGAGTGCCTTGGCTATAAAGAATAGAGGGTTTATACCCAAGTAACCTCAAGATGCTGTTTCAGCGAGAATGTATTCGCTCTTAGGCAAGGCACTGATTTGAGGACATAGTCATTCTACGTTGAAAATCAGTAACACCGCCTAGGAGCGAATAAAACTTGCCCTTCGGGAGCTCATCAACAAACCTATTTCTGCGCTCAATCACGTTGAAAGGGAATGACCATTCCTGCCGTGATTGAGCTTGACCTAGGCTCGTTGATGAAGCTCTGAATCCTGCATCTTGAGGTCATTTGGGTATAACGTTGAATGGATCAAAAATCGGTCAGAATGGAGTGAAAAGCAGGGGGGGGGGAGAGCCTCTCATCAGCACTAGGTACGCGAGATTGCGCTGATGAGAGGGAGAGGGCAAGCTAAGTGGTCAATTACAAAATGATGGTTTTATTTCCTTGGACTAAAACATGATCATTCAGCACCTTACCTAAAGCTTTACTCAGGACATTCTTCTCTACATCACGTCCTGCTTGCGCCATATCTTGGGCGCTAAAGGTATGATCGACCGGAATCACATCTTGTTTAATGATAGGGCCTTCATCTAAATTACTGGTAACAAAGTGAGCGGTTGCACCAATGATTTTAACCCCGCGCTCATAAGCCTGTAAGTACGGTTTTGCGCCAATAAATGCAGGTAAGAAACTGTGATGAATATTGATAATACGATGCGGATATCGATTAACAAATTCAGGGGTAAGAATGCGCATGTACTTGGCTAACACCAAATAGTCGGGTTCGTACTGGTTAACCACTTCTAACATTTTCTGATCGTGTTGAGCACGCGTTAGACCTTCGTGAGAAACGAAGTGGTAAGGAATATCAAAACGTTCGGTTAAGGTTTGCAGTTTATCGTAGTTACCGACTACCGCAGCGATCTCAACGTCGAGGCTACCATCATAGTTTTTCATTAGAATGTCACCTAAACAGTGAGATTCTTTAGTCACTAAGATAACGATACGTTTGCGACCAGAGTTAATTAGGCGATGCTCTGCACCTGTTGGCAGGGCTTGATCCAGATCGGCAATAAATGTGTGATCATTAAAGTAACCTTCAAGTTCTGTACGCATAAAGAACTGGCCGGTTGTGTTATCCACAAATTCGCTATTGTGAATAATATTTAACTGATGCTTGTAACAGATATTCGTTATTTTAGAAATAAGACCTGGTTCATCAGTACAATGCGTGAGGAGAGTTTTCTTTTCCATCAATTACAACTTCCGTGAAAGAATTTTTTATAGTCAAAAAATAAATCGAACGGCCAAAACGGCAGAGGCACGCTCGATAATAGCCACTATAATTAATCCATAATCATTACAGATTCAACCAATATCAAAAATCAGTTCGGTAATAGCTGGGTGACTTTAACCATAAATGAAGGGTGAAAGCCGCTTATATGAAGGCGAAATAACATTTTCTTGTCTCCAAAGGTGACTGTTATGGACAAAGATTTATTGGCACACAAACTCTATGTTGAGCGTGTGACCGCTTTGATGGGGGATAATCTGATTGATTATCAAATTTTGGATCAAATGTGGGAGGCAAAAGCGTCACCAAGTGATGCCGCCAAAGCCATGCTGATGCAACAACAAGGTGATTCCAACTTTGAATGCCCAGCTTGGTTGAATCGTTATTTAACGAGAAAATAACGATTTTTCTACTTTCAATCGCCTTGGTTTAATATCAGTAGCAAAGTGAACTGTGTCGACGCGCTTGTCATTACAAGTCGCGTCGATGACTGAAACCTGCCATAATTCCCGCCACAGATGATTCCAAACCTGACGTATAATGATCGAAAAAACCTTTTCTGAGCAAGGCGCTTTGGGGCAAGCTATTCCGGGCTTTCAACCTCGCCAAGCACAAGTAGATATGGCGCAAGCCGTGTATAACGCCATCAAAACAGATGGTCAGTTAGTGGTTGAGGCTGGAACAGGCACAGGAAAAACCTTCGCCTATCTAGTACCAGCACTACTTAGTGGAAAAAAAATCATCATTAGTACTGGATCAAAAAATCTTCAAGAGCAGCTATTTCACCGAGACTTACCATTGATGAGCGGGGCGTTGGGCTTTCTGGGGAAGGTCGCGTTATTGAAAGGGCGTGCTAACTATCTATGTTTAGACCGCCTTAGCCGACAGATGGTAGAAAGTCATACTAACGAAGCCGATCCCACACTGTTAACCCAGCTAGTTAAAGTTCGTTCTTGGTCATCAGAGACCAAAACAGGTGATCTGGGCGAATGTGAAGCGCTTCCTGAAGACAGTATTATTATTCCGACCATTACATCAACAAACGATAATTGTTTGGGTAAAGAATGCCCGAGTTATCAAGATTGTTTTGTGTCTAAAGCGCGACGCAAAGCAATGGATGCGGATGTTGTTGTCGTGAACCACCACCTATTTTTAGCCGATTTGGCGATAAAAGAGACAGGGTTTGGTGAGCTGATTCCTGAAGCCGATGTCTTTATCTTTGATGAAGCCCATCAGCTACCAGATATAGCCAGCCAATATTTTGGTCAATCGTTGTCTAGCCGACAAATCCAAGATTTGGCCAAAGACATTGAAATTGGTTATCGCACTGAAGCGAAAGATATGCGTCAGTTGCAGAAAATCGCTGCAAAGCTTCATCAAAGTGCGATGGATTTACGCATCGTACTAGGGGATTCCGGTTACCGAGGTAACTGGCGAGAGGCCATGGCATCGCCATCAATTCAACGTGAAGTCGAACGTCTTCAAGAGGGGATCGATTTTGCGATTGAGGTATTGAAGCTTGCTTTGGGGCGCAGTCAGTTATTAGATACGGCATTTGAACGGGCTAACTTAATTAAAGGGCGTTTAGATCGAGTATGCGATGTTTCCATCACCGGATATTCATACTGGTTTGACACCACGCCACGCCATTTTAGTTTGCATATTACGCCACTTACTGTGGCTGATAAGTTTCATGAACAAATGGAAATGCATCCTGGCGCTTGGATTTTTACTTCCGCTACGTTAGCTGTGAATGACGATTTTGGTCACTTTACCCAGCGATTAGGCTTAAAGCCGCAAGCTCAATTTTCGTTGCCAAGCCCTTTCGATTATCAGCATCAAGCCAAATTGTGTGTTCCTCGCTATTTACCTGAACCGAATAGCCCAGGATTAGCCGATAAACTCGTGCGTATGCTAGCGCCTGTGATTGAAGAGAATGGCGGTCGCTGCTTTTTTCTCTGCACGTCACATAGCATGATGCGGGAATTAGGAGAAAAGTTTCGCGAGCGTTTGGACTTACCTGTTCTTTTACAAGGTGAAACCAGTAAACAGAAAACGTTGGCAGAGTTTATGGAATTAGGCAATGCGTTGCTGGTGGCAACAGGTGCATTCTGGGAAGGGATTGATGTTAGAGGTGACGCCTTAAGCTGTGTTATCATTGACAAGCTTCCATTCACGGCTCCGGATGATCCTTTGCTAAAAGCACGCATTGAAGATTGCCGATTACGTGGCGGTGACCCTTTTGCTCAGGTGCAATTACCTGAAGCGGTTATCACGCTTAAGCAAGGGGTTGGCCGACTCATTCGTGATAAAAATGACCGGGGAGCATTGATCATTTGTGATAACCGTCTGGTCACGCGCGATTATGGTGGGATATTTCTCGCCAGTTTACCGCCAATCCCAAGAACTCGGGATTTACAACTCGTGAAAGATTTTCTTCACCATTTATCTGAAACAGCAATAAATTAGAGAAATTAATGAGCGCAAAAATTCTTGCCATCGATACCGCAACTGAGATGTGTTCTGTTGCGTTAATGGTGGGTGACACACTATATAGTCGCAATGAAATTGCCCCACGAGATCACACGAAGAAAATTCTTCCTATGGTCGATGAGGTGTTAAAAGAAGCGGGGATTTCCCTGCAAGACGTGGACGCTCTAGCATACGGGCAAGGCCCAGGTAGTTTTACCGGCGTACGTATAGGCATCGGGATTGCTCAAGGGTTAGCGTTAGGTGCAGATCTGCCCATGATCGGCATATCCACATTAGCTGCCATAGCGCAAAATGCCTATCGTCAAACGGGAGCAACTCATGTTGCCACCGCGATTGATGCCCGTATGAGTGAAGTTTATTGGGCACAATATCAACGTCAACAAGATGGTAGCTGGATCACAATTGGAGAGGAATGTGTCGTTCCACCGAGTGACTTAGTGGCACATTTAGGTCAGGATGAGTTCACTTGGGCTCAAGTAGGAACCGGCTGGCAAGCTTATGCACAGGATTTTGCTGAATTAGCGTTGAATCGTATTGAAACGCCCGTGTTATATCCTGAATCGCAGGATATCGCTTTTCTTGCTAAATTTGAGTTAGAAAAAGGCAACACGGTTGCTGTTGAAGATTCTAGTCCGGTGTACTTGCGCGATACTGTGACATGGAAAAAGCTACCAGGGCGTGAATAATCTCACAGAGATGAGGTGAATCATGCCTCATCTCATTGTTGAGGAATTGTATGGTATCAATTAACGGTTTACCCCCATCCATATCCGGTCCTAATCGAACGACGAAAAGTCGTAAAGGGCGCAAGGTTGATAATAGTGAAGGCGCTGATCATGCTCAGCCCTCAAAGGTAGCCAATGCCGTTTCGCAATCGATTCGACATGTCAAAGAAGCCGATATTCGCGGTGCTCAGCTCCATTATGATTTGCCAGAGGGGCGAGCGCGTTACGCGATGCAAGAGTATTTAGATGTTATGAATCAGGCTAAACGGGAGGAGTTGGCGCAAATGCTGGGCGTTGATCTCTATATTTAATCACCAGCAAATTCGATGAAAGGTGGCCGATGAAAATAATAAAACTGCAATGGCTGATAGCCTTACTACCTTTTCTATTTTTAACTGGCTGTGTCTCGATGCCGCCTGAATTGGCAGGTCATCAAGAGGCAGTTATTACTGATTACCACGCATGGACGAGTCATTTAACAACGAACAGTGAAGTTCGCCTTGGCGGAGTAATCGCGGGAGTTTCCAATCTTGCCAATAAAACACGTTTGGAAATCGTTAATCTCCCCATAGATAAAACAGGACGTCCGAATTTATCTGTTGAACCTAAAGGTCGATTTATTGCTTATGTCGATGGCTTCTTGGATCCGGTTAGCTATTCCAAAGGTCGATTAATTACCGTTATTGGTCAAACCATGACGGCAGAAAAAGGACATATTGGCGACTACAAGCAGACCTTTCCAGTAATGCGCGTAACTGGTGAACACTTATGGAAAGTGGAAGAGCGCGTGATTATGGACGATCTTGGCCCTAACTTTTATCGATGCCGGGGATTTTACTGTCGACACTTCGAAGATTCTTATTATAGTGAAGGTCGCGTCATCAAAACGGTAAAATAATGTTAGATGAAACAATAAGTTCAGAAAGTGTTTCTGCCGAAGAGAGCTTATTCTCTGAAACCACCTATGATCTTGCTGATGGTGAATTGAGCGCCGTTGAAATTGGCGATGCCCAAAGTGCAGAAACCACGATAGTGTTTCTCCATGGATGGTTAGATAACGCAGCAAGTTTCTATTCTGTGATGGAAGCGTTTCATGCGCTTGCGCCACAATACCACCTGTGTGCCATTGATCTTCCGGGTCATGGCATGTCATCAAATAAATTGGGTAGTAACTTCTATCTATTTCACGATTATATCGATGATATTTATCAGTTGATGCCTAATTTTTCGCCGAACAAACGTATTTTGGTAGGACATTCACTTGGTGCATTAATCTCTGCTTGTTATAGTGCCGCCTTTCCTGAACAAGTCTCAGGATTAGTTCAGATTGAAGGATATGCCCCTTTGTCTGAAGCGCCAGAAGAATGTGTGACAAGATTGCGAGAAGGTGTCATTAGTCGTCATCAATATCGCAGTGTTCCAGCCCGTGGCTATGACTGTGTAAAAACGGCTGTTCGCCATCGCGCCCAAGTCAATAAAATTGCGCCAGCTTTGATATCGCCAGTGATTGAACGAGGTATCAAACAAGTCGGTGATTTATGGTATTGGCGCAGTGACGGTAAGCTGAAGTGCGATGCGTTGTATCGTTTAAGCCCAATGCATGCCAAACAAATTATGGAGCAGGTCACTTGTCCACAACGGGTTATTATTGGTGATGAAGGTTTTCCGTATTTACCACAACAATGCAGAGAGTTGACGGAAAATCCACCGGAAGTCTTTACCATTGAAGGTGGACACCATTGCCATTTAGAACAACCTGAACAGGTAGCGGAACTTATTCTAGGCTTGGTTAATCAAACACAACAGTAGTAGTGGTTTGAGTTCAAGTTATCCAAATGACGTCCAGAGTTGATCGGACGTTGTTTGGACATGCTACTCAGACCCATTGAACTGACTGGAAGATATTGCTGTTCATTCAGCATTACGGTGAGTTCAATAATGAGGAGTATGACAGTGGATAAACCTTGGCTTTCACGTTACCCAGATGATGTACCTGAAACCATCGATCCCGATCAGTATCAGTCATTAGTTGAGCTGTTTGAACGTTCTGTTCGACAATTTTCTGACCAAGCTGCCTTTATTAATATGGGCACTGTCATGACATTTCGTAAGTTAGAAGAACGCAGTCGAGCGTTCGCCGCTTACTTACAAAATGAGCTTAAGTTAAAAAAGGGTGACCGAGTCGCCTTAATGATGCCCAATTTATTGCAGTATCCCGTGGCGCTATTTGGTATTTTGCGAGCAGGGCTAGTTGTGGTAAATGTCAACCCGCTATATACCCCTCGCGAGTTAGAGCATCAACTTAGGGACGCGGATATTGAAACCATCGTTATTGTTTCAAACTTTGCTAGCACACTTGAATCTATCGTTAAAAACACCCCAGTCAAACACGTCATTCTAACCAGCCTTGGGCAGATGTTACCTCGCGCCAGAGGAACCATGGTTGATTTCGTGGTGAAATACGTCAAACGGTTGGTGCCTAAATATCATCTTCCTGGCGCGATTTCGATGCGCCAAGCAATCCGTAAAGGTCGTCGCCTACAATATGTAAAGCCATATCTAGAAGGTGAGGATGTCGCATTTTTGCAGTATACCGGTGGAACGACAGGTGTCGCAAAAGGCGCCGTTCTAACTCACCGAAATATGGTGGCGAACGTGCTGCAGGCTAAAGGTGCTTATGGGCCGGTATTAAGAGAAGGTCGAGAGCTGGTGGTTACGGCTTTACCGCTTTACCATGTTTTTGCTTTATCTGTGAACTGCTTACTTTTTATTGAGATGGGTGGTGCAAACTTACTAATTACTAATCCGCGGGATATCCCTGGATTTGTAAAAGAGTTAGAAAAGCATGATGTTACGGCGATAACTGGGGTAAATACTCTGTTTAATGCTTTGGTCTCTAACGAAGATTTTCATACCCTAGATTTTGGTCATCTCAAATTGTCTGTGGGTGGCGGTATGGCTGTGCAGCGCGCCGTTGCCGAAAAATGGAAGAAAATCACGGGGACACATTTACTCGAAGGGTACGGACTCACGGAGTGTTCACCTCTTGTTGCGGGCAACCCTTATGATTTGACGGATTATTCCGGAGCCATTGGGTTACCCGTGCCTTCAACAGAAGCTCGGATTGTGGATGAAGAGGGTAATGTGCTGGGATCTGACGGCGTCGGTGAATTGCAGGTCCGAGGTCCACAGGTGATGAAAGGATACTGGGCGCGACCAGATGCAACACGCGAAGTAATGACAGAAGATGGTTGGCTTTCCACTGGCGATATTGTTCGGTTTGATGAGCTGGGGATGCTCTATATCGTCGATCGAAAAAAGGACATGATATTAGTGTCTGGCTTTAATGTTTATCCTAATGAGATTGAAGATGTTGTTGCGCTGCATGACAAAGTTCTGGAAGTGGCCGCTATTGGTCAGACCCATGAAGTGTCTGGTGAGGTGGTGAAATTATTCGTGGTTGCGCGTGATCCTAGTGTCACAAAAGATGAGCTTATTGCACATTGTCGCCAATATTTGACTGGCTATAAAATCCCGAAAGTGATCGAATTTCGCGATGAGTTACCAAAGAGTAATGTTGGTAAAATTTTACGTCGAGTTCTACGTGAAGAAAATGAAGCGAATATGAAAAATAAATCGTAGAGGCTCTCTTTGACTTAGTTGTGCTGTAAATCCGTTATTTAGGTGCGGTGTGACACGTCAATGAAGTGAAATAATGTTACAATGCCGACAGTCAACGTCGGCATTTTTATTGGTCGTTAATTTGCCGCTAATCTAAAGTAAAAAGTGAGCCTTGTGTGAAATATCAGATTATTACTACTTTTAGCGAACTGGAACAGGTGTGCCAAGCTGCACGTCAAACAGATGTGGTTATGCTGGATACAGAGTTTGTCCGCACTCGCACCTTTTACCCACAGCTAGGTCTGATTCAGCTTTATGATGGACAGCAAGTCTCTCTGGTCGATCCACTTGCACTAGAAGACATGACCCCTTTCGTACAGTTATTGAAAGATGTCAGTGTCGTCAAGGTATTGCATGCTTGTGGTGAAGATATTGAAGTGTTCTATAACGAGTTTGATTGTGTACCTACACCTATGGTTGATAGCCAAATTATGGCGGCGTTTATTGGTTATGGGTTATCCACTGGTTTTGCCGCATTGGTGAAAGAAATTGTTGATATTGAACTCGATAAAAGTGAATCACGTACCGATTGGTTAGCACGCCCGTTGACGGAGAAGCAGTTAGAATACGCGGCAGCAGATGTTTTCTATCTACTGCCTATCTACGAGCAATTGCAAGCGAAAGTCTCGGCAGCGGGGTGGTGGCAAGCCGCTCAGCAAGAGTCTCAATTACAATGTGAAAAGCGGACATTACAAATTGATCCAGACCAAGCCTACCTCAATATCAAAGGTGCATGGCAACTCACACCACAGGAATTAGCCTTATTGAAACCACTAGCGACTTGGCGATATCAAGAAGCGGTGAAACGTAATCTAGCGTTGAATTTTGTGATTCGTGAAAATGAGCTTTTATCGATTGCTAGAGCGATGCCTCTGAGTGCAAAAGAGATGGAAATGGCGGGCGTGGACAGACACGCAATTCGTCGCCATAGCAGTAAAATTATTGCGATGGTAAAAGCCGCTCAGCTTGTCGACGAAGAAGATTATCCAGAAGTCATCGTACCGTTGATGGATTATCCAGGTTACAAGCAACTATTTAAGCAGTTAAAAGACTTAGTGAAAGTCGCTGCGGAAAAACAAGGTCTAGCCACTGAGTTTATTGCGTCAAAAAAACAGTTAAACCAGTTTCTTACTTGGGTATGGAAAAAAGACCGCGATCCTGTCGAGTTACCCGATGTGATGCAAGGATGGCGACTTGACGTTATCGGTAATAAACTCAATGAAAAGTTAGCAAATAATTAAAATATAGCCGCCTATCAGGCGGTTATTGTTATTTTAAAGCGAGGAGACTCGCTGTTTTATGGAAAAAGAAGAAGGATTGTCATGTCAGCGACCGAATTTCTAAACGATCTTAATCAGCGTTACCTTCATATCCACCGTGTAAAAGAAGACTTCTTCTGGGAAACTTACATGGGGATCAGTGATGATCATGAAGGTTCAGCTAAAGCTCAGACTGAGTGGACTAAATTCATCAGTTCAGCCGCTCAAATTACCGCAGTAAAAGAGCAGCTAGAAGCGGCAAAATCCATTACGGACGAACAAGAGAAGCAGCAAACCATTACGGGTCTTACTGGCTGGCTAGAAATGTTTCAGGCCCATGCGATTGAATCTTCAGAAGCACAAGCGCTTAAAGATGAACTGATTCAGTTTGAAGCCGATCTGTTCGAGAAGAAAAAAAACTACGTGATGACATACCAAGATGAAAACGGTGAATCGGTAGAAGCCTCGTTAGTGACTCTTGGCTCAACGGTTCGTACCAGTGATCATGAGTCAGTACGTCAAAGTGCTCATCAGGCTTTGCTTGGCCTAGAGCAGTGGGCATTAAATAACGGCTTTATCGAATTGATAAAATTGCGTAACCGTTTTGCTCGTCACTTAGGTTTCGCGAACTTCTTTGATTATTCGGTGAAGAAAGGCGAAAAAATGTCGAGTGATGAGTTATTTACCATCCTTGATGATTTTGAGCAGCGCACTCGTGATGCCCATCTAAATAGCTTAAAACAGTTGGCTGATGAGAAGGGTGAGCAGTCACTGCGTGGGCATAACTTTATCTTCTCTTTCGCTGGCGATGTAATGCGAGAGTTGGATCCTTATGTCCCTTTTTCTAAATCATTGCGTCGTTGGGTCGAGTCATTTGGTCGTTTGAATATCGATTATTCTGGTGCAGAATTAACACTTGATCTCTTAGATCGTAAAGGAAAATATCCGAATGGCTTTTGCCATGGGCCTATTCCATCGTTTTATGATCAAAACAAGTGGGTCGCGGCGAAAGTCAACTTCACAAGTAACGCCAAACCAGACCAAATTGGCAGTGGTTACGATGGTATTAACACCTTGTTCCATGAAGGTGGCCACGCGGCGCATTTTGCCAATGTAAAAATGAACGCGCCATGTTTCTCGCAAGAGTTTGCACCAACGTCCATGGCATACGCAGAGACACAATCGATGTTCTGCGATAGCTTGTTAACTGATGTCGATTGGCTTAAAACCTATGCGCTTGATAAAGAAGGAAAGGCGGTTCCTGATAGCGTGATTCAAGCGATGATTAATAGCCGCCAACCCTTTAAAGCCTACGAAGAGCGCAGTATTTTAGTGGTGCCTTATTTCGAACGCGCTCTGTATCAACTCTCTGATGATGAATTAACACCAGAGCGTGCGACAGAACTTGCTCGTGAATGTGAACAAAAGATTCTTGGTTTAGCGTGTAGTCCACGACCACTTATGGCAATTCCTCACTTATTGTCTGACGAGTCAGCATGCGCTTATCACGGTTATCTGTTGGCTCATATGGCTGTATATCAAACGCGCGCTTACTTCCTGGATAAATTTGGCTACCTGACTGATAATCCAAATATCGGGCCTCTTTTGGCGCAACATTACTGGAATAAAGGTAACTCTCAATCGCACAATGAGACGATTATATCTCTGACTGGTGAAGGGTTTAATGCCAAATATTTAGCGGATATCTGCAATTTATCGCCAGAACAAGCTTGGCAACAACAGCAAGAAAAAATTGCTCAGTTAGCGGAGCGAGAACAGGTTAAGCCTGAGTCTCTCAATGCCACGATTCGTGTGGTTGATGGGGCGAAAGAGCTGGCGAGTAATACGGAATCTGACCAAGTATTGTGTGAGCAGTTTGAACAGTACATTGCTGACAATTACGGCTGTTAATACTTTAGGTAAAAAAAGCCGTTACTTAGGTAACGGCTTTAATTTCAGGAATGACAATTTAACTATTTTTCTTCTTCTGGAAGTTTTACGTTCAGTTCCAAAACAGAAATATCATCATCTTTTTGTTCAAAGCTAAGCTCAACCATTTCTGGATCGATAGCAACATATTTGGCTATCACCTTCAAAATGTCTTCTTTTAATTGAGGTAGATAATTTGGTGCTGGGTCACTACCGCTGCGACGTTCAGCCACAATAATTTGTAAACGCTCTTTTGCTAAGCTGGCTGTTGTCTTTTTCGGTGGACGGAAAAACTCTAGTAATGACATGCCTTGTTAGCCTCCAAACAGTCGTTTAAAAATTCCTTTCTTAGGCTCAGTCAGAAAACGGAATTCGATTTCCTGTCCGAGTAATCGTTCTACAGTATCATCGTAAGCTTGGCCTGCATCTGACTGTTCGTCAAAAATAACCGGGATCCCTTTGTTCGATGCATTCAGTACGGCCTGACTTTCTGGAATCACACCGAGTAATGGAACATGCAAAATATCTTCTACATCGTTCACACTTAACATTTCACCTTGAGATACTCGAGACGGATTATAGCGAGTTAGTAATAGGTGTTGTTTAACTGGCTCTTTGCCTTCTTCTGCGCGTAATGATTTGGAATCAAGAATACCAAGAATACGGTCTGAATCGCGCACAGATGATACTTCAGGGTTTGTCGTTACGATGGCTTCATCAGCAAAGTAAAGCGCCATTAATGCGCCTTGTTCGATACCTGCTGGAGAGTCACAAATAACGAAATCAAAACCCATCTCATCCATCTCACCGAGTACGCGTTTTACGCCATCTTTAGTGAGTGCCTCTTTATCACGTGTTTGAGACGCTGGAAGAATAAATAAGTTCTCGTTACGCTTATCTTTGATAAGAGCTTGATTTAACGTGGCTTCACCGTTGATAACATTAACAAAGTCATACACAACGCGGCGCTCACAGCCCATGATCAAATCAAGGTTTCGTAGGCCAATATCAAAATCGACCACTGCAGTTTTCTTGCCTTTAAGGGCTAATCCCGACGCAATCGCTGCGCTAGAGGTGGTTTTACCAACACCGCCTTTTCCTGACGTGACGACAATAATGCGTGCCATTTTTTCTTTCCTTTAAACTTTTTATAGAGTCAGTAATTCAAAGTGAAGTGATTCATCATTCATACTAAGCATCACTTTTTTTTGCCAGTACTCACTTTCAATTTGGTCACTAAGCCAGTAGTTCCCTGCAATAGAGACTAGCTCAGCTTGTAAATCTTGACAGATAATTTTTGCATCACGTTGCCCGCTCGCTCCGGCGATAGCGCGCCCACGTAGCGTTCCGTAAATATGAATTGACCCATCCGCAATCACCTCAGCTCCAGGGCTAACATGATTGAGAATGACCAAATCACAATCTTTAGCGTAAACTTGTTGACCAGAGCGAATCGGTGTATGAATCACTTTCGTTGGCTCTAGTACAGCTGGTGCATTAGCGGGTGAATTATTGGTGGTCATCACTGCAAACCCAGCTTCTTTCGCTAAGTTTTGGCTGCGCTTGTCTTGGCAGCCGGTGATTCCAACCGGAATCAAACCTGCTTCGGTAATTCCGTCCTTTAGCTTGGTAAATTCAATATCACCGTCGACTTTGGCAATATTGATCACTACAGGCGCGCCTGCAAAAAAGGCGGGAGCTTGTTCCACCTTCTGTTTTAAAAATTCTACGCTATTCGCGACTTGATTGTCAGAAAGGTGTAATACTGACAAAGTAAAACTACTACCTTTTAGGTCAGGTATATTAGACATCGTTACTTTGACCTCGATAAACTCATGGCTGATTAAGAATTGGCATTGCCTGAGACTAGGGGTGTCATGTTATATTTCATGATTGACCACAGCAAGTTATCTTACAACCTTTTGTGTAATTTGCTGTTAATTTTATCGAAACTTGACGGTTTCTAAACAAAACCGCGATTAACGCGGCGAATTTACAATTAAAGGCTTGTCATGCTTTGCTCTATCTATAAAAGTTCTAAAAAAGAAGGCACCTATCTTTACGTGCCAAAACGTGACGATTTTTCACAGGTACCTGACACTCTATTGCAGATGTTCGGTAAACCTATTTTCGTTATGTTAGTGAATCTGGAAAACCGTCAATTAGCGTTGGTCGATGTGGACAAAGTAAAAGCATCGATGGATGAGCAAGGCTTCTTCTTGCAGCTTCCACCACCTCCAGAAAATTTACTCGAAAAATATAAGCAAGATCGAGATCGCGCTAAATCATCTCAATCAGACGACGAACCATCATAATCCTCAATGCTCAAGGAGGAGATCTTGAGAAAGTTACTTTCGATTCTTTTAGGTATGTCACTCGCTTCACCTGTATTAGCTGAAAATGTTAGTTTTGATAAATACATTGAGGGGCTTAAGCAAGAAGCTCGTCAAGAGGGCATATCTGAGCAAGTGTTAAACAGTGCGTTTAAAAATGTGCAGTATCGTCCTAGAGCTGTCGTGGCTGATCGCAATCAACCAGAAAAAAAGCTCACCTTAGACGAGTATATTCCACGCGCTGTCCCGCAGTGGAAGGTGCAAAAAGCGAAAGCGTTGTATAAACAGTATTATGACCAATTGCATGATATCGGGGCTAAGTATGGTGTTCAGCCACGCTTTATTGTCGCCCTTTGGGGAATTGAAAGTAATTTTGGTTCTTTAACCGGCGGTTATCATGTCATTGATGCGCTTTCTACTATGGCTTACGACGGTCGCCGTGAAAAATTCTTCCGGAATGAGACGATGGCCGCGCTTAAAATTCTCCAGCAAGGACACATTAGTGCTGCGAATATGAAAGGCTCATGGGCTGGGGCTATGGGACAGTGTCAATTTATGCCTAGTTCATTCTTGTCATTTGCGGCTGATGGTAACGGCGACGGCAAAAAAGATATTTGGAGCTCAAAAGAAGATGTCTTTGCTTCTACGGCAAACTATCTGAGTAAATCAGGTTGGAATAGCCATCGAACTTGGGGGCGACAAGTTAAATTGCCGAAAGGGTTTGATGTGAGTTTAGCTGGTCGTCAGGCTAGCCATGGAAAATATCTTGCTGAATGGAGCAAATTGGGGGTGACACGTTATGATGGCCGTCATTTACCAAAACTCAAAGATGATATTAAGGCGTGGTTAATCGTTCCTGATGATGAAAAAGGGCGAGTGTACTTGGTATACAACAACTACAACGTACTGATGAAATGGAACCGATCCTATTATTTTGCTCTTGCTGTGTCTCACCTCGCTGATGCTATAGTGTTTTAATCGGCTTTAATATATTTGATGATAAAAAAACGGCGACTCAATTGGTCGCCGTTTTTATTGGAAGCTCTGTTTTGTTTATGCACGTTTCTCGTTGAGTTCACATGCAATAAGGGTGTTTTCAATCAAGCTTGCTACCGTCATTGGACCTACACCGCCAGGAACTGGCGTGATAAAGCTCGCTTTTTCCGCTGCGACGTCATAATCCACATCGCCGACTAATTTACCAGTATCTAAACGATTAATACCGACATCGATCACCACCGCTCCGTCTTTCACCCATTCGCCTGGAATAAAGTGAGGTTTGCCGACTGCGACCACGAGAAGGTCAGCTTGGCGCACATGATGTTCTAGATCTTTAGTAAAACGGTGACAGGTTGTTGTCGTTGCACCCGCTAACAATAATTCCAGTGTCATTGGGCGACCTACAATATTTGAAGCGCCAACGATCACGGCGTGTTTACCACGCGCATCAATATTGTATCGTTCTAATAGAGTCATAATGCCTTTAGGCGTACATGAACGTAACGTTGGAATGCGCTGTGCTAAACGGCCCACATTATAAGGGTGGAAACCATCAACATCTTTTTCCGGGATGATTCGTTCTAGCACGTGAGTACTGTCGATGCCAGCAGGAAGAGGCAGTTGAACCAAGATACCATCGATTTCTGGGTCTTGATTTAACTGATCAACAAGTGCAAGCAACTCTTCTTCGTTCGTGGTCTCTGGCATGTCATAAGATTTTGAAATAAAGCCAACTTCTTCACATGCGCGGCGTTTACTGCCAACATAAACTTGAGAGGCTGGATCTTGACCTACTAACACAACTGCGAGGCCCGGAGCTCGTAGTCCTTTTTTGATACGTGCAGACACACGTTCAGCAACTTCTGAACGAACAGTTTGAGATATGAGCTTTCCATCAATATTTTGGGCAGTCATGACTTTCCTTAACACTTATAACGTGAAAATTTTTGCGCGCATTGTCGCAGATAATTCGTTGAACATCTATAAGCAAACGTTTGCTTTGGGCTGTTTTTATACGGAATCTAATAAATTGGTAAAATTTTAGTCATTTGAAACAATTTGTTAGATAAACTCGTTGATTTACACACTTTAACTCGTATAATCCTTTCCCTGTAGCGCGCCCTTAGCTCAGCTGGATAGAGCACCTGCCTTCTAAGCAGGTGGTCACAGGTTCGAATCCTGTAGGGCGTACCACATTTCAAGCGCTAGCAACTTGTTGCTGGCGCTTTTTCATTTCTATCTTCTTGATCATTCCGTTATGGATATACCCAAGTAACCTCAAGATGCTGTTTCAGCGAGAATGTATTCGCTCTTAGGCAAGGCACTGATTTGAAGACATAGTCATTCTACGTAGAAAATCAGTAACACCGCCTAGGAGCGAATAAAGCTCGCCCTTCGGGAGCTCATCAACAAACCTATTTCTACGCCCAATCACGTTAAAAGGGAATGACCATTCCTGCCGTGATTGAGCTTGACCTAGGCTCGTTGATGAAGCTCTGAATCCTGCATCTTGAGGTCATTTGGGTATATCACCCCACATACAAAGTTGAATACCTCTAACAACGGTTTAGCCCTGTAGAACAGGCACCACAAGAACAGGAGATGTACTAGGATAAATAAGCCATCTTTTTATGCAACTAGTTATTTATGTTATCAGAGTGCGTTTGTCTGGTTTTTATGCTGAATGATAATTAGCTGCTTCGACGTTTAAATTCTGGTAAGGTACAGCGCCTTTTTTGTGAGCTAGCAACTATGAACCGTAAGAAAAAAATTAATCAGATTCTAAAAAAGAAGATAAAGAAGCAAAATTCAAAACTACATCGCTCTAATAAGCCGCGTTACATTTCTAAAGCGGAGCGTGCCGCTATGGAACAGCAAGATGCCCCAGCACTGGATATCGAAACGCAGCCATCGCAAGTATCAGAAGCTGAATAAAATGACTGAGTTTGTACCAATATTAGCTATGCTTTTTCTGTGATATTGGTACAATAAAAACCGAATCAAAATTCAAATACTCTTTATGTTTTAAATACTTATGTATCTCTTATTTATTAATAGCTTCAACTAATATATTTAAGAGATGGTTCGGGTTTTTATATAAGCGGCAATAATAGAGATGAGAGGATCACATAATGACTCGAGTCGGTAGACCGAGAAATTTTGATCGAGATGAAGCTGTTATTAAGGCAATGCACTTATTCTGGGAAAAAGGGTATGAGCCAACGTCTTTAAAAGATCTGAAAGGGTGTCTTGGTAACATTTCTTCTGCGAGTTTTTATGCCGCTTTTGGCTCCAAGCAGCAACTGTTTGAAGAATGTCTTGCTCGCTATATGGATCTAAATAGTGAATGGTTAAAGTCGCTTAAAGATTCCCAGAGTTGTGCTCGAGACGCTTTATATCAAATGCTCAGTGATACGATTCAATGTCAGTTAGATAGTCAGACACCAAAAGGGTGTATGACAGTGTTAGCTGGCTTGAATTGTTGTGATGAAAACCATGAAATCCAAGTTGTCTCTGCACAAGCTAGGCACGCCGTACGTTTAGCCATTATTCATTGTGTGGAACGTGGTGTTGCTCAACAAGAATTGCCTGCCGATACCAATGTGAATAGTTTTGCCATGGTATTTGATTCTTATCTTAAAGGACTGTCTATCGAAATTCGTGATGGTGCGACATATGAAGAATTACAGTCGTCTTTAAGATTTATTATGAAGCTATGGAAGTAATATATTTATTATTTTAATTCTTACTTATTTAAGTATAACTATTACGACTTATTGTTGCGTTTTAAATAAAGAATCAATTGCTTATATAAACTGATTTAAAAATGAACAAAACTCTGACAATTAATTGTTACAGTTTTGTCTCTGAATGATGACGCAGTGACTATAGTGAACTTGTTTAAAGAATACAAAGGAGTTTGCAATGCATTTACCACAAGCCTCAACAACTTGGCGAGTCACTGCGCTTGGCTCTGTATTATTAGTTTTATTTGCTGGTGCGTATATTCCTGAAGTAGGTAAGCTCGCATGGCCATGGCACTTCCAATTGCATTTCCTTGCTTTTATGATTGTTGGTGGCGTGATCAGTTGGACCATGTCGTCTATTGGCTGGCGTTGGCATACCTTTATCGCCGTATTGATTCCTCTTGCCCATGAAACTTGTGAAATTTGGGGTCACAGCCACGGTTTAGAAACTAAAGATATCGCTATTGACGTTGTTGGTAGCCTAGCCGGTGTTTTGTTAATTAATCTTTACCAAAGGATGGTAAAAGCTCAATGATGTTTAATTTTTTCATGATTTAAATGTGGTGAGATTAGCTGAAAACATTTATCAGCCACATTTAAATCATGGCAAACATACGCCGCCGTAATTGCCCCTTCTTTTAGAATACATACCCAATCTAAAATATCCTTATTGGTAAAGTTTACACTCGACTGAATATGTTTTTTGACTCTTTCTTTGTGCAGTAAGCAATATTGACTGATGACATTGTCTGGTTGTGAAAATTGTGCCGAAGTATTGATAAATAGACATCCTCTGAATTCACCTAGAATTAAATCCCGCCCATGGAACCATTCAGTTAAGTTATAAAATAGTGATTGAACTTTTTCATATTCTGAATTTCCATTTAATAGAATACGATCCAACCAATCGATAAAGTGATTGTCTCGCTGTTGCAGAGCAGCCAGTACTAAATCTTCTTTGCTTTTAAAATGGTTATATAACGTTTTTTTTGCAATTCCAGACGTTTTTAAGATCTCATTAATCCCAATATTGCCGACACCATGTTGATAAAACAGGTCGAGTGCTGTGTCTATGAGTTGCTGTTTTTTATCGTTCATATTCTTCGTGTTACCCAAACTCAAACTCATTAAAGTTTGACATGAGTAGACAACTTTGTCTACTCTGTTGAGAAGAAGGGGAGACAGAGTTGTCTACTTGGGGTAAGAGAATGAGGAATCATGAGATGAACAGATATCATCGGGCAATTTTTTCTGGGGCTGGAGCTTTTATTGCTATCAGCATGTTGTGTTTTGCGAGTGATTTGCAATCCCAGTGGTTGTTTATTATGGCTCCATTTGGAGCAAGTGCAGTATTGGTTTTTGGTGTGCCAGCAAGTCCACTGGCGCAGCCCAGAAATGTCATTTTCGGGCATTTATTAACGGCTTTTATTGGATTGCTTTTTGTCCAATTTATCGGTGTGTCTCCGATGAGTTTGGGGTGTGCCACGGCGTTAGCGGTAAGTGGAATGTTGGTAACAGAAACCACGCATCCACCTGCAGGTGCTAATCCGCTATTAATCATGATGACAGGGCAAACGTGGTCATTTCTGTTCACTCCAGTTCTGGTTGGTGCGATATCAATAGTCGTTATTGGTAAAGTGATGCAGCAAATCAATGCTCGAATTGAACACAAACCACTTTCTTAACACATCTTTTGAAGCTGCAAACAAAAAGAGGCTAGATGATTTCTAGCCTCGTTGGTAATAGTTGTTATGCATCTTGAATAGGAGATTGCGCTGTTTGTGTGGCATGACCTTTTAAGCTAACAGCAACAAAAACGATAGTGTTAACAATCAGTCCAACAAAGCCGCCATTCCAACCGAATGGACTGTTGCCAGAAAGTTGAAAGTAAAGGGCAAGTATTGACCCGACCACTAAACCAGAAATAGCGGCGGGTGTTGTGGCTTTTTTCCACCATAAAGCGCCAACGAGCATTGGGAATAACTGTACGATAATACCGTATGCTGCAAGCAACAAAGCCGCTAAGGTTGGGATTTTCGCCATTGCAAGTGCATAAGCTAGAATAGAGACAATGATGACACCGATGCGAGTAGTAAGCAGCATTTGATGTTCATTCATGCGATTGAATTTAGGCAGCGGGTACAATACATCCCGAGCAAAAATAGACGCACTTGTATGCGCAAGGTTAGATGCAGTAGACATCGCTGCAGCTAATGCACCAGAAAGAACAATACCAATGATCCAATCGGAAAATCCCACTCGGTTAACGACCAATTCAAGTAGTACATCATCGGCTTTAGCTAGCGGTTGTTCCTGAAAGACCAAAATACCTGCAAAACCAATGAACATGAGTGGCACCATGATCACTCCGTATAATGGTTAGAAAACAAAAACACGTTTTAAAGTTCGACCACTTTCGGCTGTGTAGAACTTCATAAAAATATGAGGCCACATCACAATGCCTAAGGTACTAACCAAAATTGCCGTTGAATAAGCTCCCCATCCCATACCACTTGCGCCTGGCATGGTAAGGTATTCTGGTGCCTTCTCTTTGATTTGTTCAAACATGGCACCCACACCGCCAAAGAAGTGCTCTGGTGTCACTAATCCTAAATACCAAGCGATTGCGACCATCATGATGCCTTGTAATAAGTTGGTCCACCCGATCCCGCTTAATCCGCTGACAAAAACATACACAGTGACAACAGCGGTCGCCACAAGCGCACCCAGCCAAAACGGCACGATGCCACCAGTCGCACTTTCAAATAGCATGCCTGCACCGGCAATTTGTACAGTCAGATAGGGAATCATGGCACACAAACTTATGATGCCAATAAACACGCCTAATATTTTATTGGGATAGCGGTCAGTAAAAAACTCAGCTTGGGTTAATAAGCCTTTCTTACGGCCAGATTTAGCGATAATCGGCCCCATTAGCCACCATACGACAATACCCAAAGTAAGATAGGCGATGATGTATAAAACAGGCATGCCTTTACTGTAGGCCCAACCTGGCGTTCCCAAAAAAGCAGAAGCGGAAAAACACTCAGCACCAAAGATGAAGAAAAGAACAATGAAGCCGACATTACGTCCGCCGGCTACGTAATTTTCGAGTGTTGATTTTTGCCCCCGTTTAGCGGAAATCCCCACCAATAAGATGACGATCAAATAGGCCACAGTAATTGCTGTGATTAACATTGAAGATCCATTCATGCGTCGTCTTCCTCCGTTCTAAAGCAAATAACTAAGCCGATAAAGGTCACCATCAGCCACGCCAAATACCAAAAGAGGTAAAAGGGTAAGCCCAAGATCATCGGTTCAATACGATTAGCCAGTGTCGCTCCAGGCCAGATCATGGCTAATGTGCAGATAAGAAAGTAGAGCATCATGACAGGATGCATAGGATATTTACGGTTCTTCATGGTTCCCTCCATATGAATGAACAGTAGAAACAACAGGTTGTTTAGTCTTGGCGATTAACCGCTCTTATTGCCGTTGATGCCAGTAATTTGGCTCCGATTGGAATAACCGCGTCATTGAAGTCGAAATGCGGGCTATGCAGTGGATGGTCATGCTCATGGCGTCCGCTGCCTAAGAAAATATAAGCCCCCGGTACTTGATTGAGCATATAGGAAAAATCTTCCCCTCCTAGGGTAGGTTTTGTCTTTAGATCAAGAGCTTGCTTACCAAACTCATCAATGATCGTGTCGCGTACAAACTGAGCGCATGCCGGATCGTTGACGGTGGCAGGGATGATCCGCTCGTAATCGACGGTGATCTCGGCGCCAAAACTTTGTGCGATTCCAGCACAGGTACGTTTGATCGCGGCTTCCATAAGATCTTGCACCTCGGGGATAAACGTTCTGACGGTACCGTTGACTTGCGCGGTATCAGGAATCACGTTAAAGGCTTCTAATTCTCCCGATTGAATGGCACACAAACTAAGGACGGCTCGATCCATTGCCGAGACTTCGCGGCTGACAATCGAATGTAACGCAGTAACTAATTGAGCACTAATACGAATGGGATCAACCGTTAAATGTGGGGTCGCCCCACCATGTCCGCCTAACCCTTTAACCGTGATTGATAGACGATCGCCAGCAGCCATCGCGGGTCCATCAAGTACCGCAATTTTTCCAGCGGGAATATAAGGCCAATTATGTAAACCATACACTTCATCCATCGGAAAGCGTGTGAATAAGCCTTCTTTTACCATGGCGTCACCGCCGCCTCGGCCTTCTTCTGCGGGTTGAAAAATAAGGTAGATCGTGCCGGAAAAATCACGGTGTTGTGCAAGATATTCGGCCACTGCGATGAGAATAGTCGTATGGCCGTCGTGACCACACGCATGCATGCATCCCTCATTGGTTGAACGATGAGCGTGAGGTGATTTTTCATGCAGTGGTAGCGCGTCCATGTCAGCTCTTAAGCCAATTCGGCGACCGTTATCAGGCTGCTTGCCATTGACGGTTGCAACAATACCCGTTGTTCCGATGTTATCGACAAACGGTAGGTCGAGCTCTGTGAGTATCTCTTTGACTTTCTGGGAAGTTTTAAACTCTTCAAAACCAAGCTCGGGATTCTTATGAAACTCTTTTCTTAGCTGGGTCAGTTGATCATGATGCTGTGCAAAAAATGCGTCCATATGCCTTTCCTTGTCTAATTTCACGTGCTTCCTTACACGGTATGGGGCGGATAATTAACGCCTGTTATGAGTGTTACATCCTGTTACCAAGATGAAAAATATTAAATAAGTTAGTTATCCATACCGAATTGGTATGGGACGGAGTGAATATAGAAATGGAAATCAGACAACTGCGGTACTTTATTGCTGTCGCTCGTGAATTATCTTTCTCTGCTGCAGCGCGGAAAATACATATTGCTCAACCCGCTTTGACCCGGCAGATTCGCTCATTAGAGGAGTCTGTAGGGGTCGGACTGCTAGAAAGACAGGCGCGTGGTGTCACCTTAACTCCGGCTGGAAAAGTGTTTTTGCAAGACGCTGAACGAATTTTATCGTGTTTAGAAGAAGCGAAGCATAACGCGATTAAAACAGAAAAGGGGATGCAGGGAGAGTTAAGGATGGGCGTCACTGTGATGTTATTGTGGGTTAAGGAGCTGAGTGGATTATTAAAAGAATTTAGACGCCGATATCCTAAGGTCATGCTTAAACTCAACACTATGTTATCTGGCCCGCAAATTAACGCTTTACGCGAAGGAAATATGGATCTCGGTATCTTAATATTTCCGCCAGAGGGAGAAGAATTTGGCCGTTTGAAAATATATCAAGATCATTTGGTGCTGGTGGCGCCTGTATGTTCAGAGATTGCTTCAAATCCGCCGCAGTGTTTAGCGGACATAAGAGATTATGATTTTGTTTGGTTTGATAGAGAAAATAGCCCCAATTATTATGACCGTTTAATCGGCTATTTTAATCAATGTGGGTTCACGCCGAATATCGTTGAAACCGGTAATGATAGCGTCACTATGTTATCGGTGGTGGCATCAGGAGTTGGGTGTACGATTGTTCCTAGCTCGACAATCAATGAATGTCCAGCAGGGTTAACGGTCATTGAGGTAGTCGATCTCAAATCATTACCGCTCGATTTACAGTTGGTGTGGCGCCAAGATTGTGCCAATCCGATGCTAGATAATATGATTAAAGTTGCTCATGAATTGGTCTGTGGCGATGATTACCATTAACCACTCGAATATGAAGGGGGAGGGGTTCTATAATTTTATTGGAAGTGAATACTCTAAAAATCAAAATTGACCTTCATTCTATCTGTTCTGATAATAAAACTGTTCGATCAAGCACACTTTGATCATTTTTAGTAAAGTATGAACCTATTAAAAGTGCGCTTGGTTGAGTGTTTTCGCTACGTAACCTGTGCTGTTACATAGTGTTGGCCATAAGTATTAATGACTATACTTGAGCCGCAGATAATGCCCGTGTGATGTCAGCGTCATACGTCCATTCTATACAGCTCATAGCTGTTGGTGATCAGATAAATGCATCCTCTGCATTATGTCTCTGGTCATAATCGAAATTATCACTGTTAATTAGCTATGATTAGCGACGTCAACAAGCGCTTAGATTCACTGACCTAAACGTAATTTCTCCCGAACCATCAAATGGTTGGGGGCCTTGTGTGTTGCCGCTATATTATTAGCAAGGAAAAATTATGTCAGAACGTCAAGATATAAGCGATAGTTCGCTGTGGAGTGGCAACTTCATCGCGTTAATTATTACTAACGGCATTTTCTTTGCCGGATTTCACTTATTGTTACCAGTATTACCGCTATATGTTTCCCAGATGGGCGGTTCTGCAACTGAAGTCGGTTTAGTTGCGGGGATCTTTGTGTTTTCAGCCATCATTATTCGACTGTTATCCGATGTAATTAAACAATGGCTTGGAACGATGGGGTGCTTGTTTTTAGGTATCGTTATTTCTCTAATTTGTGCGCTTGGCTATGCCATGATCTCAAGTGTCAACGGTGTGCTTGCTATCCGCATCCTCCATGGGGTTGGCTTTGGCGTCGCAACGACTTTCTATGCCACATTAGCGGCGACCATTATTCCTAAGCTACGTAAAGGTGAAGGCATGGGATATTTTGGTTTAGGGACCACTGTCGCAATGGCGATCGCCCCCGCTGTAGGATTATGGTTGGCGTTAGATTATGGGTATGACTATGTGTTTTATTTCGCGTTATCGTGCCAAATTGTAGCCTTAGTTTGGACCTATTTTTGTCATTTTAGCCGTCACTATCAATTTAATGATCGTACGGCAAAACAAAAAGTTTCCATTATCGATCAGTTTGCCGTTAAAGGTGCTCGTTTCCCTGCGTTTTTGACTCTGCTCTTTGGTATTGGCTATGGAAGTGTTTTAAACTTTGTTTCGATTTTTGCTAAACAAAACCATATTGGGAGCCCTGGCTATTTCTTCTTAGTTTCAACAGTTTGTGTCTGTATTGCCCGCTTATTTTCAGGACGCATTTATGATAAGCAAGGGCCTGCATTTGTTATTGTCCCCGGCATCATTTTATTTCTCGTCTCATTTTTTGGTATTGCGCATACCAGTGGTGAATTCGGATTCATTCTCTGCTCTATTGCCTACGGTTTTGGCTTAGGAGCGTTGTTCCCAGCATTCCAAACTCAAATCTTGACTCGTGTTGCTGAAGATAAAAGCAGTGCTGCCAGTGCGACATTCTATAACATGTTAGATATCGGTAATGGGTTAGGGGCGATTGCTTACGGTATGATTGCAGTCACAACGGGCTATACCTTCCTATTTACACTATCAGGCTGGATTATGGTGTTGATGCTAGTGCTATTTACTGTTGTTACTTTAGGAGTTGGTTTTCATTCAACTCGGGCAAAAACCTATATCAACGAATTGGCCTCTGAAGAAGCGGGATCTTCGATTAACCGCGACTAATCGTACTCGATAACATCTTATAGTGGTGAACATCCGCGAGCTTATCAAACTAGGCTTGCGGATTCCTTGTATAAAGATAAATTGTTAAAGTCATTGAAAAGCAGATAAAACTGCGAGGCCACATACGAACGATTACAGGTGTTTTTACACTTATTCATTTATCATTCATAACTATTCATCTTGGTGGTGTCGAAATGACACTGGTTTTGAGGAGATGATTAAGAGGATACGATGTCTTAATTTACCGGCAACTTCGCATTATCGACTATAGAGCTTATCAATGAAATATTAACGAACGATAAAAATAATCCAATTGAAATCTATTTTTCTCACTGAGCGAGAATTACTCTTGATGGATTTTTGTACTTCAAATAGCTAAAATAAACCATACAATTAAACTATTTGTTAGCATTTAATTAACAATTTGCCTATAAAATTAAACATTTGGCGTTTTTTAATTGTTTGACTTCACATTTCCGTTTGATTGAAAAAAATAATATAAAAATTCAGTGTTAACCTCTCCGCCATTCAAAAATTATAACAACGGATGTTAACGAGGTATGTATGTTATTGGCGACTTGTGGCTTTTTAATGCTTTTTGCCATTTTATTTTTGTTATTCAAGAGTAAAACCCTTCCTGTCGTAGTATTCATCACCATTCCTGTCATTGCTGCATTTGCAGCTGGATTTTCTGTCGATGAAGTGGTTGGTTTTATCAATTTTGGTATTCAAAAAACCAGCAAGATGGCGGTGCTATTTATCTTCTCTGTTACTTTCTTCGGCGTGATGTCCGATGCGGGTATGTTTGATGGATTGGTAAATAAGCTCGTCAGTAAAGCGGGGACTAATGTTGTTGCTGTCGCATTAGCCACTGCCATTATTGGTATCTTTTCTCATTTAGATGGGGCTACAGTAACCACGGTATTGGTCACCGTTCCTGCTATGTTACCTATCTACAAAAAATTGAATATTCGTCCGCATTTGTTACTGATGATTGTCGGATGCGGCATGGGGGTGATGAACTTACTTCCATGGGGCGGCCCGGTTATGCGTGAAGCGATTGTCTTAAAGATGGATGCAGGTGACTTGTGGCATATTCTTCTGCCTCTGCAAGGCGCAGGAATTGTTGCCACTCTCGGTCTTGCTGTTGTCATGGCGCTGCGTGAGAAGAAATTCCATGGCGCAGGTAACGTTCAATTGGTTGAAACCGCTGAGCATAAAGTTCAAGTTGCGGATGAAGACGAAGAAGTGACTCGTTTAAAACGTCCTCGTTTGGCATGGGCTAACTTAGGTATTCTGGCTATTATGCTAGCCGTGCTAGTGGTGGATATTTTCCCAACGTATTTTGTGTTCATGGTTGGGTGCTGTGCGGCTTTATTGCTCAACTACCCAAATATGAAAGATCAAAAAGAGCGTGTTATGGCGCATGCGCCAGCAGCGATTGATGTTTCTTCTGTGATGCTTGCTGCCGGCATTATGGTTGGGGTATTAAGTAAATCGGGTATGTTAGAAGCAATGGCTGTGCCTTTATTGCACATTATACCGGCCTCTATCGCTCAGTATTTGCACATCATTATGGGTGTTTTGGCTTTCCCATTGGGTACGATGTTAGGCACTGACTCGTATTTCTATGGGTTGCTGCCACTCGCGATTGAAGTGGGTAAAAACTACCATATTCCTGGTTTAACAATGGCCATCGCGATGCTTGTTGGTAAAAACCTCGCTTTATTGATTAGCCCGCTAGTTCCGGCCACTTTCCTTGGTATCGGATTAGCAGAGATTGAACTTAAAGAACATATCCGGTATAGCTTTTTAGGCTTGTGGATTGTAGGGCTAATTATGCTCGTGTTCGCTTTTTCAATTGGTATTATTACCATCTAGTTGCATGAAATGTCATTGACCTAAGGCCCTCTAATTAGAGGGCTTTTACTATTCTACTCTGCCACAACCCAACTCTTCTTATATTGTGTTAATGTCTTAATAGTCATAATGTTAAATATATAGAGATATTTGCTATACCTAAATTAGAATTCAATCAGTATCTCTTGGTGATTAATCTGATCTATTCTGCCGCATAGATGGGTAAGTACTGCTATTTGACATCATTAGCTATTGTTGGGTTAAACGATAAAGATCTGATAATTTATGTAATTATTTTATTCTCTATTTATTATTAGCCTCTACTAGTATGATTTTATTGATTTATTTTAGTAGGTAAAATAAAAACAAATCCTCAGCATGACGCGAAGACTTTTGCGATATAGAGTCAAAGAATGAACTAGTCCCTGGCATAGATTATTATTTAGCAAACGGTTTTGTGATAAAGATCGTTAATATAATGGCTGAAAATATGGATTAATTCGCTGTACTTTTTCTTGTTAGAATCGTTTAACAGTTAAAAGAGCCTTAAAAGTTAAAACTACTGTTACAAAAAATAAAACAGCGTTTTTCCTACGAGGTCTCCTATGTACAAATATAAATTGTCGGTCCTTGAAAAAGTTGGGTTCGGCTCCGGTGATATGGCGGTTAACGTCGTCATATCATCAATGATGCTCATCATTACTTTTTTCTATACAGATATTTTTGGTATAAAAGCGTCTGATCTGGCGATGCTATTTATCGTAGTGCGACTTATCGATGCGGTGACCGATCCTTTGATGGGGATCATTACCGATAAAGTCACTACTCGTTGGGGACGTTATCGTCCATACCTTTTGTTTATTGCGATTCCTTTTGGCATTTCTGTTTACCTAACGTTTAGTACTCCCGATTTGGCTTATAACGAAAAGCTAATTTATGCCTACGCGACCTATATTTTGGTTACCATTATGTTTACCGCGGTAACCATTCCTTATATTTCGTTAATCAGTGTATTAACCGATGACCCTCAGGAACGACTCTCTGCAAACGGCTACCGATTGTTCTTTGCTAAAATTGCCGCTTTCTTAGTGACCATTATTGTTCCGACTCTTGCAGCATCTTGGGGTGAAGGTGGTGTTCAGGCCGGTTATAAATATGCGATGGGTTTGATGGGCCTAATGGGCACATTACTCTTCCTATTCTGTTTCTTCACAACAAAAGAACGCGTAGAGCACGAAGTAGAAACGAAACCTCTGCTGAAACAAATCAAATTATTGGCGGTTAACGATCAGTGGGGCATTTTGTGGTTAGTATGTATTACGGGTACCGTAGGTTATGTTATTCGCGGTTCTGTGGGGGCTTACTACGCAAAATATTATCTGGGTGGCGATGCCAGTATGATTTCTGCATTCCTTGCTACAGGGGTTACCGCCGCTATTTTGGCGATGGTTGCATCAACTTGGATTACTAAACGTTTTTGTAAAATCAAACTGTTCCGCTACAGCCAAATTACAGTGATGGTATTAAGTGCATTGATGTATCTTGTTGTTGGTCGTGGTGATGTTGCCTTAGCCTTTATCTTCTATTTCCTAATCTGTTTTGTGGTCGATTTACATGCGCCTGTTTTCTGGTCTGCCATTGCTGAAGCTGTCGATTATGGTGAATATAAATCGAAAGAACGTGTGGCTGGCTTAGCCTTCGGTGGTATTTCATTTGCACAAAAATTTGGTATGGGGATTGCGGGTGCAATCGTGGGCTGGTTGTTAACGTTCTTCGACTATGTACCAAACCAAGAACAGAGTTCTATGGCATTAACCGGTATTGCTTTAATGCTGACGATTATTCCGGGTGTTTTCCACTTCATCATGGGCGCTTTGATGTTCAAGTACAAAGTGACTGATGATTACTATCACAACATGATGGGGCAAATGCCAACTGAATCCAGCGAAGATGTTGCTGGTGAACCATCACACGTTTCTCATGTGGCTTTAAAATAAAAAGGATATTCGATGAAATTTGAGAATCCAGTTATCGAACAACGCGCAGATCCGCAGGTTTATTTGCACACCGATGGCTATTATTACTTTACGGCATCTGTGCCACAGTACGATAGGATTGAGTTGCGCCGAGCTAAAACCTTAACTGGGTTAGCGCAACCTGAATCGATAATTACGGCTTGGACTAAACCCGATGAAGGGGCTTATTCTGACTTAGTATGGGCTCCAGAAATTCATTATGTGCAAGGGCGGTGGATGATCTATTTTGCAGCGGCTCCCAGCCGTGAAATTAAAGATGATCTATTCCAACATAGAATGTACGCCATTGAGAATTTAAGTGCGGATCCTATGTCTCCAGAGTGGACCTTCTGTGGTCAGGTGGATTCGGGTATTGATGCATTTTGTTTAGATGCAACAGTATTTCATCACCAAGGCAAAGATTATTATATTTGGGCACAAAAAGATCCTGCTATTGCTGGAAACTCAAATTTATACATCGCTGAGATGGAAACGCCAACCCAACTTAAATTGCCAGGAACCTTACTGTCGAAACCTGAGTTTGAATGGGAAACTCGCGGATTTATGGTGAATGAAGGCCCATATTTGCTTAATAGTCATGGCAAAGTTTGGTTAACCTATTCTGCGAGTGCCACTGACGAGAATTACTGTATGGGTATGCTGTGGGTTGATGAAAATGCCGATCTGCTCGATGCAGTGAACTGGACGAAGTCACCAGCTCCGATATTCCGCACTAACTGGCCTGAAAAGGTTTATGGTCCGGGTCATAGCTGTTTTACCAAAGATGAGAAAGGGCAAGATGTGTTGGTTTATCATGCCCGTGATTATACTGAGATTGAGGGGGACCCTTTATGGGATCCAAACCGCCACACTCGTATGAAATCAATCGCATGGGTTGATGGCTTCCCTGACTTTGGTGCGGCAGTGTAACTGTTTCCAATCGTAGAGAAATTCTTATATGCAACCCCATACCGAACGGTGTGGGGTTTTTAGATCTACATTCCAAACTTATGAATTTTATAAGAAAGATTTTTGTGAGTAAAAAGTCAGGTTGGTGTAAAAAATAGGGGTGTATTGTTTATAAATTCATCATTAGTAGTCAATCACAAAGTGTTCACTTCACGGCAAAAGGCAGCCTTTTCCCTCCTAACTCTATGAAATTATGGTTGTAATACATATGGTATTCAGAACCATGACATTCCAAAAGATCTAGTTATTTGACTTAATTTTCGCGCTGGAGTTCCATCTTGTTCCTTTCAAATTTACGTGGTTTTATAACCGTACGGTCTGGTCTAGTTTTGGTTGGCCGTGAGGTTTCTCGTATTTTCCAAAACATATAAATGAAAGTGAGGTTATGACATGGCGACATCAGCATTTCGATGGTCAAGCGTGTGTGTGGCGTTACTCTTTGCTGCTACAGGTATGGCTCAAGCACAGAATGCCCAACAGGGCGAAGTAGCAAAGGAACGTGCTCAGTTTGAACAACAAAAAGACAACATCACTTATGCCAGTGAATACATTAATAAAGATAAAAATGGGCCTAAAAAAGACTTATTACAATCGGCGCAGAAACATGATGATGCGTTGAGTGTAAAGCCTGCGACTAATTAGTGGTGAATGAATAATGAGATTAAAACAATACGGATCCCTAATTTCTCTAGGGTTGCTTGCGTTACCAGGGATGGCACACGCAGATTATAACGGTAAGACTTGGTCACAAGTTGAAGCGCGCGTCAGTTCGATTCTCGACAACATGTCGCAATCTGAAAAGTACAGTTTTATTCGTGTCGACGATGGTCACATGATCCCATCTCTTGATCGTTTCGGTATTGACGGCACCGTCGCTTATGACTCATCAATGGGTGTGTATGTCGATAGCACTATCTTCGGTGCTAGCTATCCTTCTCAAAGTCTACTTGCTGCAACTTGGGATATAAACCGAGCCAAACAAGTGGGGATGGCTTTAGGGTATGAAACACGCTCTGCTGGTGGTGAACAAATGTTATCTCCAGTAGTGAACCTCTATCGCACTCCGTTTAATGGCCGCGCAGCTGAATCCATTTGTGGTGAAGACCCATTTTTATGTGCGGTAATGGCACCGGCAATTACCAACGGTATTCAAGTGCAAGGGGTACAAGCTGGCGCCAAACACCTGATTGCCAATGAGCAAGAAGCGAACCGCCACAATGTTGATATTGAAGTGGGTGAGCGTGCACTGCGTGAAATGTACTTAGTTCCGTTTGAATCCTTGGTTAAAAATTCGGATATCGCATCACTGATGTGTGGCTTTAACAAGGTAAATGGCGAATATGCATGTGAAAATCACCATATCATTACCGATATTGTGAAAGGTGAGTGGGGCTATCAAGGCTTCGTTCTTTCAGATTTCAACTCGATTCAAAATGCATTTGAGGGCGCTTGGGCGGGCACTGATCTAGATATGCCTTCTGGTCTCAAATTTACTGAAGATAAATTGTCGCCTTATGTGGCGAGTGGTGCGTTAACTCAAGATGTTATTGATGACAAAGTAAAACGTAATTTGCGTGCGCTAGTTCGGTATGGTTTTGATGAATCGACTTACGAAGCGCATACGCTTGATTATCCGGAATACGGTCAGGAAGCAGCATTGGATGCCGCTCGTGAAGGCATTGTGCTACTGAAAAATGAGTCCGGTAACAGTGGTCAAATTTTGCCACTTAGCAAATCAGCAAACATTGCGGTTATAGGTAACGCTGCGCAGAAAGCACCGAGTTCGCCATTTGGTACCGCAAATTCTGATCCGGATTCAGATTACGTAACAGAACTAAGCGGTTTACAACAACTGAACACCAATTCGGATAACGTCACCTTCATTAAAAGTATGTCACTCACACCAAGCACTGCGTTGTTTGAACAACCGAGTTGTACCAGCGATGATGACGAGTGTGCTGTTGGGGTAACGGTTGAATACTATGACAATACCGATTTTGAAGGTGACCCTGTCTTAACTCGTAAAGAGCTTGGAGTAAACTTTGATTGGAATGCGATGACCAACACGGTGGTTAACCCATGTACTGATGACGATGAGGATAACGATCAACAAATTGATTGCTCAACCGTTCCTACTGATGCAGAAGATGGCGTTCGAGAAATTAGTGATTTCGAGCCAACTCAAGGTTCGTTCTCGGCCATAGTACGCGGTAAGTTCCGTCCAACGATCAGTGGTAAGCATGTCTTCAAAATCCGTGGTGATGGTCCATTTAAATTGTACATGAATGGTAACCTGATGATGGAAAGTGATGGCGAACCACGTGCGTCTGATGAACCTAACGCTGTGCCAGTCACCGTAAAAACATCGGCTTTGAAAGCGGGTCGTTTATATTCTTTCCGCATTGAATACAGTCGTGAGCAATACTATCAATCTAACCTTGGTGGGATGAATGGGCTTCAATTTAGCTGGGCTTCGTTAACGCCACCATCGAATCTATCTGATTACGATGCCGTGGTTGCGGTCGTGGGTCGTAACTATGAATATGAAGGCGAAACACTGGACCCATACTTTGATTTACCTGATCAGCAAAAAGTCATGTTGAATAAAGTGATCAAAGCCAATCCAAACACGATTGTTGTTATGCATAGTGGTGGTGGCATGAACATGATGCCATGGGCAAACAACGCTGCTGCAATCTTGCACGCTTGGTACAGTGGTCAATTTGGTGGTCAAGCATTAGCTGAAATTTTATATGGTGATGTTAACCCTTCAGGTCGTTTACCTATCACTCTGGATAAGAAAATTAAGTTTAATCCTAGTTATGATTCTTACTCTGATCCTGATGATTATGTTGGTGATGATGCGAAAACAACCATGACTTATTCGGAAGGTTTATTCCTTGGCTATCGTGGCTACGATAAATCAAGCCATAAGCCACTGTATCCATTTGGTTTTGGTTTGTCTTACACCACATTCAGTTTTTCTGATATTGCGTTGAGCAGTAGCAAGGTGTTGGATGATGATACAATGTATGTCACCTTTACGGTCACTAACTCAGGTAGCCGTGCTGGTTATGCGGTTCCAGAACTGTATATTAAGCCAATTAACCCAACGGTCAGCCGCCCGAAACATGAGCTAAAAGGTTTTAGCAAAATATACCTAGAAGCTGGGGCAAGTAAGTCCGTGACTATTCCTCTTAATGCGCGTTCGTTTGCACATTATACGCAAAGCACCGACAGCTGGGATGTGGATGCGGGTAAATATCGCATTCAAGTTGGGGACAGTTCAGATAATATCTTACTGCGCGCCACAATGACGGCAGACGATGAGATCACGATGACAACGAAAGACTCTAACCCGTTACCAGGACCGCTACAAAGTGCTGTTCAAGTTGCTAAATCAGAAGCTTACGCATACTAAGTGGTAGACGTTAAATAAATAAAAAGAGCTCTGCGGAGCTCTTTTTTATATCTCTTTGTAACGGAGGTCATTGGGAAGAAAGTCGACATAATTAACTACAAAATAGCCAAATACCCACACCAATCATTAAGGTTCCTGCAATGCGATTCAGTAAGCGGATATTCTTTTCTTGGCCCAGAGCCTTACGTAACCCTTTCCCCCCAGTGGCATAAAGAGACATACAAATAAATTCGGATAGCATAATGATCGAGACTAAAAACGATAACTGCGGCGTTAAGTTCATGGAGCGGTCAATAAAAGGCGGCAATAAAGAGATCATAAATGCCCAACCTTTAGGGTTGGCAATGGCAGTTACAAAACCTTGCACAATCAAATCCCAGTCACTGCCTTCAAACTGTTCATGATCATCAAAGCTAATCGCCAGCTTGCCTTTTGATAACCACATTTGAATACCAAGATAAGCTAAGTAGCTTGCGCCAACCCATTTAAATACCGTAAATAGCCATGGGTAATTAAGCATGACAGCAGCAATGCCTACTACTGCTGATATGGCAACAACAGCGACCCCAATCACTTCACCAATCATCATCCACAATGTGCGTTTATAACCGATACTCATGCCGAGCGTGAGAGCGAGAGTCATACACATACCAGGGGTAATTGAAACGAAGAAAAAAGTCGGAATAAACATTCCCAATATTGCGGTGTTCATGCAAGAAATCCATATCAGAGTGAAAGTGAGTAAGTCACGAAGCCCTGATGGGATCAGGGGTGACGGCTATACATTAATCTGATCAATCATTGCTGGCAATATAAAAATAGCGCGATAGCTCTTTTACCCGCTGTTAATCGTTTTGTGTATACTAGCGCCAGTAGAATCAATCATGGAATCTTTATGCTAACGCTTTATATTTATGAACATTGTCCGTTTTGTGCACGCGTACGCTATGTCGCGGGGTTACTACAAATCCCTTTTCAAGAAAAAGTGCTTTCTTATGATGATGTCGATACACCGACTCGGTTAGTAGGAAAAAAAGCCGTCCCAATTTTGCAAAAAGAAAATGGTGAAGCGATGGCTGAGAGTATGGATATTATTCATTACTTTCTTAGTTTACGTATTCCAGCAGCACCTGAGCTTTCATTAAGCGAAGACGTCGCCAATTGGCAAACAGAAGCCTTTCCTTTATTACAACAAGTCGGCTATCCGCGTTGGTCTTCACTTGGTCTAGGGGAGTTTCTGACCTTAAGTAGCCGTGAAACATGGCAAAAGAATAAAGAGACCGATGTGCTTAATTTCGAGCGTTTAATTGCAGATTCTAAGGAGATTGCTGAGCAGGTTTCTGAGCATATTGCACGAGTTGAGTCATTGCTATTTCCGTCACAGGGCATACCAACTTTGATTGATGAAGCCGTTATTTATTCTCTGCTACGTGGTTGGGTATGCCAGCCTGAGATTGAATGGCCTGAATCTGTGATGACTTGGTTGCGTCGTCGCTCGCTAGCAACAGGTGTCAGCGTTATGATGGCGGATTAACTACCGAAATAGTTCTACCTATGTAACGAATAGAACTCGCCCTTTGGGTATAGAATGCCAAGGCGTGCTGCGCTCCTTGGCATTATGATTGGTTAAGGTAGGTATGGATTCTCGAACGTCATTGATCAATGTAAATGGCGAATTTCAGATACCGAGTTGACGTCAAAGTACTGCACACAGAATTTAGCAAATTTCTGCTTTGTTATCGGTTTTGAGAAGTAATAGCCCTGATACTCATCGACACCTAACTCCATCAGTTTGTTAAGCTGACTTAACTGCTCGATTCCCTCTGCTACTACCTTAATTCCCAATTGATGCGATAAAGTGACAATCGCCGACACAAAATACTCCTGATTCTGTTTTGAGTTGATATCACAGACAAAGGATTTGTCGATTTTCAGTTTAGTAAAGTGCAAGTGGTTCAAGTTATACAGTGACGACCACCCTGTCCCAAAGTCATCGAGCGACATTCTAATATTGAGTTGTTCAAGTTTTCTGATAATGGCCGAGCTACGTTCCATCTCATCTAAGGTCATTGTTTCAGTGATTTCTAGTACTATCGATTCAAGGTAATTATCTTTTGAAGCGAAAATTTTGGATAACACTTGGGGAAGATCTTCATCAAACAGTGAGTCTGAGAGGTTAATTGACACTTCAATACGGTGACTAAACTCGGCCCATTCTTGAGTCAGAGCCAAATAGACTTGTTGCATGATCCAGTGGCCCAATCGTTTCGCTACGCCGGCTTCTTCTGCAATTTGAATAATATACTGTGGATCAATGAATCCGTAGGTTGGATGATTCCAGCGCAGTAGCGCTTCACAACCTAATTTAGGTGCATGACGTGCAATGATTGGTTGGAAGCACATATACAGTTCATCTTGGCGCTTATTTTCAATGAGTTTAGCAAGCTCGCTAGTGAGCTGGCGTTTTTTGCGATGTTCCAACTCAATACGTTGACTGTAGAAAACAATAGAAGGATGTAACGTGGGTTGGCGTTTTGCAATGTTCAACGCTAAATCAGCGTTATTAAATAAATTGGCCGAACGTTTAACATATTGGTAAGCATCTTCCATGGCGTGAGAAGACGCAACGCCAAACGAGAGCGATGTTTTTTTTGTTGGGTCTATGGTCATTAGCACTTTGGTCAGTTCTATTTCTAGCTCTTTGATCATTGCTTTCGTATTGACTTGGTTTTTCACAATCAATATTGCAAATTCATCTCCTCCAACGCGAGCGCAATACATATTTGGGGTTGTGCAAAGTTCACCTAAAGCTTGAGAGACTGTTCTCAATACTCGATCGCCAAAAGGGTAGCCAAAGGTGTCATTAAGATCTTTAAATCCATTGATATCAAATAAGACCAGTGTGGATGGTGTTTGAGATTTTTTAAAACGTTTGATCAGCTGAAATAGGTAGTTACGGTTCTTTAACTCAGTCAGTGCGTCATCCCAGGCCATTTTTTGCTGGTAGGTGTTGTATTTATAGTGACGAATAGTGAGATAGGTGAGCACCACAAAAATAAAAGCCATGTCGCAATATATTTGAATGCGGGTATCTTGAATGATCTGGCGGTGCTCGATGGATTGTTGGCCAGTGAAGTTCACAATCATCAAATTTCTTATTTTGGGTAGAATCTGAGCGAGATCGTTTTTCAATTTTCCGATACCAATGCGATCCCCTTCGACAACGGCTTTCTCATGTTTTTTCAAGATAGCGAATGCTTGATGAACCGTTGCGTTGCTATCATATTGATTCCTGACTGCAGCCATTTCATCACTGGTCAGAAAGGTTTTATAACGACTCCACAAAACGTCAAATTTTAAATTAAGTGGTTTCTTAGAGGCTGTTTGATCAAGTAAATACACATCAATTTGATGGTCTAGCTCTATCGTCTCAACCTCCATTTGAGTCAGTGACCAAGCGGAAAGCTGAGTGTTTTTCGTTAGCATGTTATAGGTGTTATTAAACTTAAATAACGTCATCATCGTAAACACAAACAGTGCGAAGATGACAACCACATACCAGAGGAAACTTTTGTTCATATCAGATAGGAGCCTAACGTTTGGTTAGTGAAGCACTTCGATACGATTGACCTGCCAAACCATCCGACTATGCAATAATTCGCTGGTCAATTGGTTAGTCTGTGAGAGAGGGTAAATCACCCATAATGGTCCTTTGTCGCGCACACTCATACTTTTACCATTCATTTTAAATGCCAAAATAGGGTCGTAAGTCGGGATATCTTGATAGGGGATATTGGCCCAATAGTTATTGATTGCCCCAACTTTGATATTTTCGTTTTCGATTCCTGATTGTTCGAGCAATTTTTTCAGTGTAATACCAGTGAATTGAGTGTTTCCTTTGGTCCACGGTGTTTCAGTTGTAATAGTATCCTGAGCCATGTTCTCTAGTTGTTCCATGGTATAACTGACCTCTTGGTTATCTCCCGATACCGTGAGTACTGTATCCTCTTGAGCTTGAGCGTGACCA
Organism: Vibrio nitrifigilis; assembly: GCF_015686695.1. Lineage (NCBI taxonomy): Bacteria > Pseudomonadati > Pseudomonadota > Gammaproteobacteria > Vibrionales > Vibrionaceae > Vibrio > Vibrio nitrifigilis. Next base: position 1,132,138 of record NZ_JADPMR010000001.1, read on the forward strand.
ATAAACAATGCAATGATGGAAATAAACAAAGCCCCGCGCTTTAGTGAATGGCAAAACATCATATCTATATTACCCTTGATTTGACTCTATTAGATGTTGGAAAAGTATAGTCAGTTTTATTGATGTGTTTATTAAATTGGGGCTGGTGAGCACACGATTAAATCACTCATTAATGAGATGTAAAAATAATACTGTTATTTAATTGTTTGAAAGATAGATTGTTTTTTATTTTATCTATAGGGGTTTAACAGGCTTGTTTATAATTAGTGATAGCTAAAATAATGTGGGTAGTAGGATTAAACATCTAAATATGAGAAGTACAGCCTCATTTTAATGTATAGAGGCTGTAATATACCCAAGTAACCTCAAGATGCTGTTTCAGCGAGAATGTATTCGCTCTTAGGCAAGGCACTGATTTGAAGACATAGTCATTCTACGTTAAAAATCAGTAACACAGCCTAGGAGCGAATAAAACTCGCCCTTTGGGAGCTCATCAACAAACCTATTTCTGCGCCCAATCACGTTGAAAGGGAATGACCATTCCTACCGTGATTGAGCTTGACCTAGGCTCGTTGATGAAGCTCTGAATCCTGCATCTTGAGGTCATTTGGGTATAATGCGCAAGGCTGGCGTGCGACGGAAAGTCTAATGATTATTTTTCTGTATGCTGCGGTTTAGTAAAATTACCATAGAGATCTAAGCGGCGATGACGCAAGTTAGTCACCGAACCTTCGGTATTAAGTTCTTTGAGTTTGTCTAAATCAACATCCGCGAAAATAATCATTTCGGTATTTGGGCTTGCCTCAGTGATGGTGGCATCGTGAGGGAAGAAAATGTCCGAAGGTGAAAATACCGCAGACTGTGCATATTGAATATCGACATTGTCTACACGAGGTAAGTTACCAACACTGCCGCCAATTGCGACATAACATTCATTTTCTATTGCTCTGGCCTGAGCACACAAACGAACGCGCTGATAGCCATTTTTAGTATCGGTCCAAAATGGAACGAATAGAATCTGGGCGTCTTTTTCTGACATCATCCGGCCGAGTTCAGGGAATTCACTGTCATAACAAATCAGTATCCCAACGCGACCCGCATCGGTTTCGAACACTTTGACTTCGTTACCACCATCAATAACCCAATCTTTTTGCTCGTGTGGCGTGATATGAATTTTACGCTGTTCATCGACTGAACCATCGCGATGGAGCAAGTACGAAATATTATATAAGCGTCCATCTTCTTCTACCGGCATACTACCGGCAATAATATTGATGTTGTAAGACACGGCAAGTTCAGCAAAGCGCTGCTTAATTTGCTCACTAAATGAGGCGAGAAAACGAATCGCTTCAACCGAGCTTTGATCGTGTTTCAATCCCATTAGAGGTGCGTTAAAAAACTCAGGGAAGAGGGCAAAGTCTGCTTTATATCCGGAAAGGGAGCGCACAAAAAATTCAGCCTGTTCCATGAGATCTTGAACACCAACAACAGCACGCATTTGCCATTGAATGATACCAATACGAATTAACGTTTTTTCAACATCGTGAATCGATGCAACGTCTTCTTCGTAAAAAATATTATCCCATTCAAGTAGGGTGGCATAACCGCGGGAGCTGTCATCTTCTGGGAGATAGTGTCGCATGACACGTTTAACATCAAAATCGTTGGAGAGTTGGAAGGAGAGGATATGGTCGTAGATTTCTTTTCGTTTCACCTTTTCAATGTATTCTGAAACACTAAGCTCGTCGGCATAATCTTTATATCTTGGTATTCTTCCTCCAGCTAATATCGCTTTTAAGTTATTGCTGCGGCAGATTTCTTTGCGAGCTTCATAAAGGCGTCGGCCTAAACGTAAGCCACGGTAGTCTGGGTGAACAAACACATCCAAACCGTATAGTGCATCACCATGGCGTTTATGTTGAATGACATTATGTTCATCAACGATATCGGTATACACATGAGGTAGAGACATCCGGTTGTAATCGACTTTTATCGTCAGTGCTGCACCTATAATTTGTCCATTATCTTCAATACAAACTTGGCCATCAGGGAATTGATGAATTAAGTCCATAATGGTCATTCTTGGCCATGCGCCACCCACGTCTGGAAAAACTAAGTCCATAAGTTCGGCAAGTTGTGGATAATCACTCTTCTCAATCACACGCAGTGTTAGACGTGGTGTTGGATTCCTCATAAATCCTAATCCTCTGTTGCTAATCCGTTTTCATATTGAACATCTTGTTTCATCAATTCAAGGGGAATTACTAGGATTCACTGTTTATTGACGATAATAATCAACTGCTTGCCTATTTGGCGACGAAGTGACCACTATTCACACGGTGGTGCAAGGTGAATCAATGCCAAACCACCGAGTGACGTCTCACGGTATTTTTCATGCATATCTTTGCCGGTTTGGTACATGGTATCGATAACCTTATCTAGTGAGATCAAACATTTGCTGGTTCGTTTTAATGCCATTCGAGAAGCATTAATCGCTTTCATCGCACCCATAGCATTGCGCTCTATGCAGGGAACTTGAACTAGACCGCCAATCGGATCACAGGTCATGCCTAAAGAGTGCTCCATCGCTATCTCAGCAGCCATGCATATCTGTTCATTACTGCCTCCCCACAAAGACGTGAGTCCCGCGGCTGCCATTGACGAAGAGACGCCAATTTCACCTTGGCAACCTACTTCCGCACCGGAAATGGATGCATTGGTTTTGTAAAGCATGCCAATAGCTCCGGCAACAGCAAGAAAATCGCGCATCTGTTTGGTGTCGAGCTGGTGGACGAATTTGTTGAAATACATCAATACAGCGGGTATGACTCCTGCAGCACCATTGGTTGGCGAGGTGACTACCTGACCGCCAGCGGCATTTTCTTCACTGACTGCAAAGGCAAATAGGTTAACCCAATCTAATATCGCCATTGGATCATTTTCGATTGTGATATTGGCCTCAAGTTTTTTTAGTAGTGCAGGAGCACGTCGAGTCACGCTAAGCCCTCCCTCAAGCACGCCTTCTTGATTAAATCCTTTTTCCATACATTGCTGCATCACCTGCCAAATAAGATCCACTTTTTGGTCAATTTCAGCCATATCACGTAGGGTTAACTCGTTACGTAGGACCAACCCACTGAGGCTTAAACCATTTAACTCTGCCAATTTAAGTAATTCATGCGCACTGGTGAAAGGATAGGGGACTGGGTTAGAGAGCATCGGTGTAGGAGAGAGCAGTTCTTGCTCTGAGACGATAAAGCCACCGCCAATCGAATAATAAGTCTGTTTTGCAATAGGTTGATTCTTTGCATCACTGGCGGTAATAGTTAAGCCGTTTTCATGATGGGACAGCCGAGTAGGGTGAAAAATAATATCTTGTTGAGGGTTAAATGCGATGGTGTGTTGGTTGGGCAGTGTCAGCCTATGGTGCTGGATAACGTGTTGCCATTGGTTCTTTGCTAAGTCGCCATCCATGGTATCAGGCTGTTGCCCATGTAGACCCACAATGATAGCGCGATCGGTGTGATGTCCTTTTCCTGTCAGTGATAAGGATCCGTAGAGATCCACTGTGATCTGATGGACGTTCATATTGGTTGGAAGTTGCTGTGAAAATCGTGCCGCTGCCAGCATTGGGCCGTTGGTATGAGAGCTGGAAGGGCCGACACCAATTTTAAAAATATCAAACATCGATAGCATGACAGTTTCCTTGTGTAATTGCTCCTGAGTAACACTCAGGGTGATAAATTGCTGCTGTAACTATGGCACATTAAGCACGACTCTTCTTATGTAAAGACCTAGTTATTTAGTCAAGTATTTGCTACCGTTTGGCTAACTGTTGTCAATCACTTAACGAAGAGTGTGATTATGTCTATTTGGGATTCGGTTAACGTAACGCATCGTTTTAGCCAGCTACCTTCACTGTTTTATACCCGAGTCATGCCTCAACCATTAGATAACGTCAAATGGGTTGCGTGGAATAGTAAATTGGCTGTGCAATTTGGTTTGCCAACCACACCAAATGAAGAGCTTCTCCAAACTTTGTCTGGGTTAGAGATTCCAGGCCATTTTGATCCTCTCGCCATGAAATATACCGGTCATCAGTTTGGTGTTTACAATCCCGATCTTGGTGATGGGCGTGGACTGTTGCTAGCAGAGATGACGACGCTCGCAGGGGAAGTGTTTGATATCCACCTTAAAGGCGCAGGATTGACTCCTTACTCTCGAATGGGTGATGGCCGAGCAGTTTTACGCTCAACAATCCGTGAATACTTGTGTAGTGAAGCCATGGCTGGCTTAGGGATTCCAACAACCCGAGCATTAGCCATGATAGATAGCGATACACCCGTTTATCGAGAAACGGTAGAAACCGGAGCGATGCTGGTACGTTTAGCGAATACACATATCCGTTTTGGGCATTTTGAATATTTGTTTTATAGCAATCAAATCGCTGAATTGAGACTTCTCGCAGATAAGGTTATTGAGTGGTATTACCCGGAATGTCAAACCGCTGAGTTGCCTTATGTGGCTATGTTCCAAGAGATTGTGACTCGAACTGCTCATATGGTTGCTCATTGGCAAGCCGTTGGTTTTGCTCATGGCGTAATGAATACTGACAACATGTCCATCCTAGGCCAAACCTTTGATTATGGTCCTTATGGTTTTTTAGATGATTATGACCCGACCTTTATCTGCAACCATTCTGATTATCAGGAGCGCTACCGGTTTGATCGTCAACCACGGATTGCTTTGTGGAATTTATCCGCTTTGGCTCATGCGTTATCACCACTTATTCAGCGCGATGATCTTGAAGCTACGTTAGGGCTATTTGAGACGGAACTTAATGAAGAATATAGCCGTTTAATGCGCGCAAAATTAGGGTTGTGGACTCGTGAGAAAGGGGATAGCGAACTGTTTGATGAACTCTTTACTATGCTCACCGCAAATCATACGGATTACACCCGTTTTCTTCGTCAGTTGTCTTGCCTGGATCGGGATGGAGAACAACCTGTCATTGACCTTGTGCTCAACCGTGATCAAGCCAAACAGTGGATGACCCTTTATCAAGAGCGTTGTGATTCTGAACGCGTCAAGGGAGAACCAGTGAGCGCGTTTCTGCGTTGTGAAAAAATGCGGCAAGTGAATCCTAAATTCATACTGCGTAACTATTTAGCTCAGCAAGCAATAGAGCAAGCAGAGCAGGGCGATTATAGCCAAATTGAGCAATTAATGAGCGTGCTTGCCAAGCCGTTTGATGAGCATCCGAATAATGAAGATTTGGCAAAACTTCCTCCAGAATGGGGCAAGCATTTGGAGATCAGCTGTTCCTCTTAATAGGTAGAAAATGGCGGGAAATGACACAAACGCGTAATTTTCGTGGGTCATTTCCCACCCATTTTGAAAAAAACTGTGAATTACAACGTGATGATTTTTTGAACAAAAAATAGAGATCTTTTTCTAAGTTATTGAAATGAAATAATTGTTAATAAATTGTTTCATATTGGCTTGGTATTTGCTCCTCAATAGGTAGTCAACCTGCATTAAATGCTGGGCTGATAACACTATTAAGGAGAATAATAATGCTAAAACCAATGACCCTACTGACTGCCTCCATCCTTGCTGCTACAAGTTTTTCTGCGCTAGCTAAATGTGATCCCGGTGAAATCGTTATCAAATTTAGCCATGTGACTAACACGGATAAGCATCCTAAAGGCATTGCTGCTTCGCTGTTGGAAAAACGCGTTAATGAAGAAATGAATGGTAAAGCTTGCATGCAGGTTTTCCCTAACTCCACTCTTTATGATGATGACAAAGTGCTTGAAGCAATGCTCAATGGCGACGTGCAGATGGCAGCACCTTCGTTATCCAAGTTTGAAAAATTCACCAAAAAGTTCCGTATTTTCGATCTCCCTTTCCTTTTTGATGATGTAGACGCAGTAGATCGTTTTCAAAACTCTGAGTCTGGAGAAAAACTGAAGAACGCGATGAAGCGTCGTGGTATTCAAGGGCTTGCTTTCTGGCATAACGGTATGAAACAAATGTCGGCCAATAAACCACTTATTGTACCTAGTGATGCTAAGGGATTGAAATTCCGTGTACAAGCTTCTGATGTTCTTGTTGCTCAGTTTGAACAGCTTGGTGCTAATCCTCAAAAAATGTCGTTTGCTGAAGTGTATGGAGGATTGCAAACGAAAGTGATTGATGGTCAAGAAAACACCTGGTCGAACATCTACGGTAAGAAATTTTTTGAAGTTCAAGATGGCGTTACCGAAACCAATCACGGCATTCTCGATTACTTAGTAGTGACGTCTAGTAAGTGGTGGAGCAAATTGCCGAATGATGTTCGTGATCAGTTAGCACAAATCATCGCGGAAGTGACTGCAACACGTAACGCTGAATCCAATAAAGTGGAAAAAATGAACCGTCAATATGTGATTGATGCGGGGGGTGTAGTTCGTGAATTGACCCCAGAGCAACGGCAACAATGGGTGGATGCGCTGAAACCGGTATGGAAGAAATTTGAAAAGAATATTGGCTCTGATCTTATCAATGCAGCGTTAGATTCTAATCAGAAATAACCTGCTGAGCTCGTGGCCTTTCGTTAAGGGAAGGCCATTGATAACAACGATTAATAGAGCGATGTATCTTATGGAAAAGTCTTTCTTCAACAAAGTCGGCGATTTTACAGATAAAATCGAAGAGACCTTGATTGCCTTTTTTCTCGGGGCGATGACCTTACTTACCTTTATCAATGTTCTCATGCGTTACCTGTTTAACGATAACATTCTCTGGGCATTAGAACTGACCGTATTTATGTTCGCGTGGATGGTGCTTGTTGGCGCCTCATATGGGGTGAAAAAGCATTTTCATATTGGCGTAGATGTTGTTATCAACATTGCACCACCACCAATGCGTAAATTGCTTGCTTTGCTGGCTGTCGCCAGTTGCCTTGCTTTTTCTATCTTACTGCTGATCGGTGCTTGGAACTATTGGTATCCATTTGCAACTGAGAGGGCATGGTATGAAACCGATGATGTTCCGATGCCTGAGATGTTGCAGTTTCTTGCTGAGTGGCTCAACGAAGGCGAGATGTATGAAAAAATGCCGCGTTTTATCCCGTATATGGCATTACCAATTGGTATGGCATTACTGACTTTGCGTTTTGCTCAAATTGCTTGGCAGATTTTAACTGGACAGTTGGATCGTATGATTGCTGGCCATGAAGCTGAAGAGGATCTTGAATCCCTCAAACAAGATCTTGCAGAGGCTGAAGAGGCGATGCCAGTGCCGCAAGCAGAGCAACAAAAAACAGGTAAGGAGAAGTAAGTCATGACAATTTTGATCTTATTTTTAATGGTCATCGGCTTTATGCTTATCGGTGTGCCGATCGCTATTTCACTTGGTTTATCTAGTGTTCTGTTTTTACTTTGGCATTCTGACACCTCGTTAGCTTCAGTGGCTCAAAGCCTGTTTAACGCATTTGAAGGTCACTACACCTTACTTGCCATTCCGTTCTTTATTTTGGCATCCAGTTTTATGTCTACTGGAGGGGTGGCTAAACGTATTATCCGATTTGCTATCGCAATGGTGGGATGGTTCCCTGGTGGGTTAGCAATGGCATCTGTTGTGGCGTGTATGATGTTTGCAGCTCTATCGGGGTCGTCACCTGCAACAGTCGTTGCCATTGGCAGCATTGTTATTGCAGGCATGGTCAAAAATGGTTACACCAAAGAATTTGCGGCTGGGGTCATTTGTAATGCGGGAACACTCGGTATTCTGATTCCACCTTCTATCGTGATGGTGGTGTATTCAGCCGCAACTGATGTTTCAGTAGGGCGCATGTTTTTGGGCGGTGTTATTCCTGGTCTATTGGCTGGGTTGATGCTGATGGTAGCAATCTATATTACTGCTCGGGTAAAAAATTTACCGAAACAACCTTTCGTTGGTTGGGGAGAAGCATTTCAAGCTGCTAAAGATGCAAGCTGGGGGTTATTACTCGTTGTTATTATTCTTGGTGGGATTTATGGCGGTATATTCACCCCAACAGAAGCTGCTGCGGTAGCTGCCGTTTATTCGTTTTTGATTGCTAATTTTATCTATAAAGACATGGGGCCGTTTGCAGATAAGACCAATACTAAGCCTATGGTCGTCAAAGCAGTGCAGTCACTGGTGCACAAAGATACGCAGAAAACGTTGTTTGATGCGGGTAAATTAACCATCATGCTGCTGTTTATTATTGCTAATGCTCTGATTCTTAAGCATGTATTGACCGAAGAACGCGTACCGCAAATGATCACTGAATCAATTTTGGACGCAGGACTAGGTCCGATAACATTCTTGATTGCTGTCAACGTGTTATTGCTGATTGGTGGTCAGTTTATGGAGCCTTCGGGTCTATTGATCATTGTCGCGCCATTGGTATTCCCAATTGCGATTGCTCTGGGAATCGACCCAATTCACCTTGGTATTATTATGGTGGTGAACATGGAAATTGGCATGATAACGCCCCCAGTAGGACTCAACCTCTTCGTGACGGCTGGTGTTGCTAAAATGTCGATGATGAGGGTAGTGAAGGCAGCCTTGCCATGGGTGGCGATTATGTTCCTATTCTTAATTATTGTGACTTATGTACCTGCGGTATCGACGTGGCTACCGACTATGTTGATGGGGCCAGAGATTATTACTAAATAGTTGGGATATTTCACTCATAAGGCCTCGCGATGCGAGGCCTTATTTTATGACTTCAAGATGGTTAATTTTCTTTAAACATCTCTTTATCTAGGCGATAACGCTGCATTTTGTCATATAAAGTTTTACGTGCGACCCCAAGTCTTTCCATGGTCTCTTTGATACTACCTCCAGTCTCAAGTAAAGCTTGTTCGATGACTGATTTTTCAAATTCCGCGACTTGATCAACTAAGTTGGTAGTGACTGGAGAAGATAGTGGTGCTTCACCTAACTGAATCATTTTACCTAATAATACATAGCGCTCGGCAGCGTTACGCAGTTCGCGAACATTACCAGGCCATGCATGATTGAGTAGCGTTTGTAGAGCTTGACGATCAATCGATTGGGCTGCTTTACCGTACCGAGCGGCTGCCACGAGTAAAAAGTGATGGAATAGGGCCGGGATATCGTCTTTACGCTCTCGTAGTGGCGGAATATCAAGGGTAACGATGTTCAATCGGTAATAGAGGTCTTGACGAAACTTTCCGTCCTCTGACGCTTGTTTAAGATCGATCTTGGTTGCTGCAATAACCCGAATATCAAGTGGCAGCAATTCGTTAGAACCCACGCGTTCGATAACCCTCTCTTGCAAAACCCTTAACAAACGAATCTGAGCTTGCATGGGCATGGACTCAATTTCATCTAGAAAAAGAGTCCCACCTTGCGCATGTTCAAATTTACCAATACGTTTGGTTTCAGCGCCAGTGAAGGCACCTTTTTCGTGCCCATAAAGTTCACTCTCAATCAAATTTTCGGGTACGGCACCGCAGTTAACCGCGACAAAGTTATTTTCCCTTCGTGAACTTTGCTCATGAAGAGAGCGGGCAACTAACTCTTTACCTGTTCCTGTTTCACCAAACAGCAGAATATCGGCATTGGTATCAGCAACATGAGAAATTGTATCGCGTAATTGTTGGATGCTTGCAGTTTCGCCGATGATACGTGGGCCGAGTGTTTGGCTTGCTTTTAGACTGCGTTTTAAACGTTCATTTTCAGTCGTCAGTTGCCGCTTTTCAATCGCTCGGGTTGTCGTTTCGATTAAGTGCTCAGGAGAAAATGGCTTCTCGATAAAATCGTAAGCACCATCATGCATAGCCTGTACGGCCATCGATATATCACCGTGACCGGTGATTAACACAACGGGCAAGTTGGGGTCTTGGTGGTGAATGGTGGTCAGTAAATTTTGCCCACTTAAACCGGGTAAGCAGATGTCACTGATGATCACCGTAGGTAACCCCTCTTTTTGAATCTCCAGCAGTGCATCCTCTGCACAGGAAAAGAATCGTGCATTGATGTCTGCCAGTTCAAAGCTCTGCTCTATGGCAGTACGCAAATCCTGCTCATCATCAATAAAAAATACATCACACATCGGCTGTCCTTAGATTTGAATCTGGTGGTGTTGATGGTTGCGATAAAACACAGGGTAAACAGATGATAAAACGCGCACCTCCGAAGGGAGAATCCTCAATCAGTAATCGACCATCGAAACCTTTAATGATCTGGTAAGAGATAGAGAGCCCTAAGCCAAGCCCATTTTGTTTAGTCGTGTAAAAAGGATCAAATAGGTGAGGTTGTTGTTCTTGGCTAACGCCAGGACCATTATCGTCAACATACACTTCAACTGTATCTTGCTGTAGAGCAAAGGAAACCATCACTTTTTTGTCACTTTGTGTGTTGAGAGCCTGCTGAGCGTTGGTCAATAAATTTATCAATACCTGCTCTAACTGAATAGGGTTAACTTGGACATTTATCGGCGATTGCGGTGGGGTGATGATCAGAGAAACTGCGTTGTTTTTAAATTGTTGCTGAATGAGTTCTTTTGCTGAAAGCACTATAGGAAACAATTGTGCTTCTACGGTTTCATGAGAATCACTTCTGCGAGCAAATAATTTTAGCTGCTCACTGATTTTCGCCATTCGTTCAGTTAAGGAGGAAATTCGAGTTAAGTTGTCATCCACTCGGTCGGTGGAGCCCCTATGCAAAAATCGCCGTGCGTTATCAGCGAAACTGCGAATGGCTGCAAGGGGGTTATTCAGCTCGTGGCTAATACTGGCAGACATCTGACCAAGCATCGCCAACTTAGCTGTTTGAATTAGTTCATCTTGAGCCTGGCGTAACGCCTGCTCGGTTTTAATTCTTTCGTCGATTTCACTATGCAGCTCTGCCGTTCGTTCCATGACTAAAAATTCCAATTTTTGTTTCGCTTCCTGCTGGATATGTTCGATTTGGCGCTGTTTAGCGCTACGGTTTCTCACGAGTAGTGTGGCTAGATAGATAATGGCAAAAAGCATTGTAAGAACTAACCCAAAGCCAAAGGTATTCCAAAACACATCTATTTTGGGGGAAAGAACGCGGATATTAAGGTCAAGTTCTGGGATGGGTCTAGTCGTGACAATCATATCGCCTTGTAACCAACCTTGCTGTGGGTTCTCCCATTCAGCTGGTGAGTGAATGGTATTGGTCTTAAAACCAAGTGATGGGATGTCTTTATCTAAATATTGCCTGCTGCGGCGGATGCGATCCAATTCAGTCTCATTTAAATGGCTCACACTGCGAAATAACCACTGTGGTTGGCTCGACATAAAAATGACATTGTTATCATCGGTAGCCACAAAGTAACTGTCTTGGCTTTGCCAATTTTCCTCAATACTGTTGAGATCCATTTTGACTACCACAGCCCCGATGGTTTCTGCAGCATAAATAACAGGATAAGCATAATAGTAACCACGTTGACCAGACGTAGAACCTAATGCAAAGTATTGACTGCGTTTGCCTTGAATCGCTTGTTTAAAGTAAGGACGCCAGGCGAAGTTACGCCCGATAAAACTGTGTTCAGAGGCCCAGTTACTGGCGGCAATAGTTGTACCTGATACGTTCAATAAATAGGTATCTGACGCTTGAATCACTTCATTAACTTGAGCGAGATAGCGGTTAGTGACTTCAATTTGTGCGGTATTTCGCGGGGTTTTCAGTGCGTCAATCAATTCTCGATCTTTTGATAGCAATCGAGGAATGTTGGCATATTTATCGAGTTTGGCAGCAATATGCCCAGAAAATCGCTCCAACTGAGCTTGATGTTCGTTGAGTAATGAGTGATAGCTATATTGCCAGACCCAATGACACCCTAACGTTAATACCAAGAGGTAGAGAAGGATAAACCAAAGATGGAAACGACGAAGTGGCTGCATATTTTACCCAATAACAAACACGGATAGATACCCAAGTAACGTCAAGCTGCTGTTTCAGTGAGAATGTATTTACTCTTAGGAACAATCTTATAAGAAATTGGTGGTGAGTGAGAGAAGAAAGCGACATTTGGTGTTCACACTCTTGAAGGAGATCGCTTTTTGTTCATTCTGGTAAAAAAAAGCACCAAATCACTTGAAAATCTTTTTGTTGACCCCATTTTTGAAACCATGCCATGTGACTTTGGTGCTTTTTTTAGCACTTGGTTGGGTTTTTAGGACATAACAAGGCTCAATGTCGGCAGATGCTCGACAGGAAAAGCTGAGGTCGTTAGAATGTCGCGTCTATAATTTTTGTCCTGAGACTAATCGGAGATACCTTTCTTACGTTCTATTCGGATGTAGCACATAAAGATATCACTCATTAGTCCGATGTACGTCTTTTAAAAACTCGTACATCTACGCTCAATTTATACATTAAGTGCTCACATTGAGCACATAACATGGATGCAGCCAAAAGAGAGTTTTGGCTCATGATGCTCAGCAAACTGAGCAAGTTTTGAGGTTTAAATATAATGCAAGTTACTGTTGAAACGCTAGAAGGCCTACAACGCCGTCTTAACATTACTGTTCCTGCTGCAAACGTTGAAGATGCAGTGACAGCTGAACTCCGCAACATCGCGAAAAACCGTCGTTTCGATGGTTTCCGTAAAGGCAAAGTGCCTTTGAAAATGGTTGCTAAAATGTACGGCAAATCAGTTCGTCAAGACATTCTAGGCGAAGTAATGCAACGTCATTTCATCGAAGCGATTGTTAAAGAAAAAATCAATCCAGCTGGCGCACCAACTTTCGCACCTGTTGAAACTGAAGAAGGTAAAGACGTTGTATTTACAGCAACTTTCGAAGTTTACCCAGAGGTTGAATTGAAAGGTTTAGAAAACATTGCTGTAGAAAAACCAACAGCAGACGTGACTGATGCTGACGTTGAAGAAATGCTAGAAACTCTTCGTAAACAGCAAGCAACTTGGACTGAAGTTGATGAAGCTGCTGGCGAAGGCAAACGCGTAACTATCGATTTCCTAGGCTCTATTGACGGTGAAGAGTTTGAAGGCGGTAAAGCTGAAAACTTCCCTCTAGAAATGGGTTCTGGTCGTATGATTCCTGGTTTTGAAGACGGCATTGCTGGCAAAACTAAAGGAATGGAATTCGACATCGAAGTAAACTTCCCAGAAGATTACCACGCTGAAAACCTAAAAGGTAAAGCAGCGAAATTCGCTATCAAAGTTCATAAAGTAGAAGCTCAAGAGCTTCCAGAACTGACTGACGAATTTGTTGCTAAATTTGGTGTTCAAGAAGGCGGTGTTGAAGCTCTTAAAGCTGAAGTTCGTAAAAACATGGAACGCGAACTTAAACAAGCGATTAAAGCAAACATCAAAGAACAAGCGATTGAAGGTCTTGTAAAAGAAAACGAAATCGATGTTCCTTCTCCACTAATCGATCAAGAAGTTGAAGTTCTACGTCGTCAAGCGGCACAACGCTTCGGTGGCAACGTTGAAGCTGCAGCACAACTTCCACGCGAACTATTTGAAGAACAAGCAAAACGTCGCGTTGTTGTTGGTCTATTATTAGGTGAAGTGATTAAAGCGAAAGAGCTTAAAGCTGACGAAGAAAAAGTAAAAGCGCTAATCGAAGAGATGGCGACTGCATACGAAGACCCATCTGAAGTGATTGCTTACTACGAGCAAAACGAACAAATGATGGACAACATGCGTAACCTGGCTCTAGAAGAACAGGCTATCGACGCGATCATTGCTGATGCAAAAGTATCTGAGAAAAAAGTTGGCTTTAGCGAGCTAATGAACGCTCAAACTGCTGCTTAATAAGCAATATGTAGCGTAGAAGGTTGACGGAACGTTGACTCTTCTGCTAACAATGGTCCGTATGATATCCATCATCCGGGCCATTTATTTTAGGGATATAAGACTATGAGCAACCAAGAAAAAAACTCAATGCCATCAATTATGGATGCGCTAGTGCCGATGGTCGTCGAACAAACGTCTCGCGGCGAACGTTCTTATGACATTTATTCTCGCCTGCTAAAAGAGCGTGTTATCTTTTTAACGGGTCAAGTAGAAGATCAGATGGCGAATCTGGTTGTGGCTCAGCTGCTTTTCTTAGAATCTGAAAACCCTGATAAAGATATTTTCCTATACATTAACTCTCCTGGTGGTAGTGTAACTGCAGGGATGTCTATTTATGACACCATGAAGTTCATCAAACCAGATGTAAGTACAGTATGTATGGGCCAAGCGGCTTCTATGGGCGCATTCCTACTTGCTGGTGGTGCTCAAGGCAAACGCTATGCACTGCCAAACTCACGCGTGATGATTCACCAACCATTGGGTGGTTTCCAAGGTCAGGCTTCAGACATTCAGATTCACGCGCAAGAAATTCTGTCAATTAAACAGAAATTAAACCGCCTGTTGGCCGATCATACTGGCCAACCGCTAGAAGTTATTGAACGAGATACTGACCGTGACAACTTTATGTCTGCTGATCAGGCAGTAGAATATGGTTTAGTTGACTCGGTTCTTACTCACCGCGGTGAGTAACAATTCAAGTGATAAACTTGATGACTGCTGTGTAACAGTTTCTGAAATTGGTTCACGCAATTTAAATGAAATTGTTATACACTCAAACCTATATGTGTAAAGGCTAAGAGGTTAGCGAATGACAGATAAAAGCAAAGAGGGTGGTAGTAGTAAACTGCTTTACTGCTCTTTCTGTGGCAAAAGCCAGCACGAAGTTCGCAAGCTAATCGCAGGTCCTTCGGTGTACATCTGTGACGAGTGTGTCGATCTCTGTAACGACATTATTCGCGAAGAAATTAAAGATGTTCTTCCTAAGAAAGAGTCGTCGGCATTACCAACGCCACGTCAAATTCGTGAACACCTAGATGACTATGTGATTGGCCAAGAACAGGCTAAGAAAGTGCTTGCGGTTGCGGTTTATAACCACTACAAGCGTTTACGTAACGGTGACACAACAAGTGAAGGCGTTGAGCTAGGTAAGAGTAACATCTTGCTGATCGGTCCAACTGGTAGCGGTAAAACCCTTCTCGCAGAAACGTTAGCGCGTTTCCTTGATGTTCCGTTTACGATGGCCGATGCGACAACGTTGACTGAAGCGGGCTATGTGGGTGAAGACGTTGAAAACATCATCCAAAAACTGCTGCAGAAATGCGATTACGACGTAGCGAAAGCAGAGCGTGGTATCGTGTATATTGATGAAATCGATAAGATTTCTCGTAAAGCAGAAAATCCATCTATCACTCGAGATGTTTCCGGTGAAGGGGTTCAACAAGCGCTTCTAAAACTGGTTGAAGGCACGGTAGCTTCTGTTCCACCACAAGGTGGCCGTAAACACCCACAACAAGAGTTCCTTCAAGTTGATACGTCTAAAATCCTATTTATCTGTGGCGGTGCATTTGCTGGCCTAGATAAAGTGATTGAACAGCGTGTCGCTAAAGGTACAGGGATCGGATTTGCTGCCGAAGTTCACTCTAAAGATGAAAGCCAATCAGTGAGTGAGTTATTCACTCAAGTTGAGCCACAAGATTTAGTGAAATACGGTCTCATTCCAGAATTCATTGGTCGTTTGCCAGTCACGGCAACGCTTACTGAGTTGGATGAAGATGCGTTAATCCAGATTCTTAACGAACCGAAAAACGCACTTACGAAACAATACTCAGCACTGTTTGATTTAGAAAATGTTGAGCTAGAGTTCCGTGAAGATGCATTACGTGCGATTGCTGCTAAAGCAATGCAGCGTAAAACGGGAGCACGTGGCCTACGTTCAATTCTTGAGAACGTGTTACTCGAGACCATGTATGACCTTCCTTCAATGACGGATGTCAGCAAAGTTGTGATTGACGAGTCAGTGATTAATGGTGAATCTGAACCATTGATGATTTACTCAACCAATGACAATCAAGCGGCCGGAGCTGAGTAAGTTCGGTACAAAATTAAAAAAGGAGGTAGAAATACCTCCTTTTTTTATGTTCTGTTATTGATTCCAGTAAGTTAGCCCCCATATACTTCCATATGAATGAAAGCGGAAGAGAGAAAAATATGAACTTGGAACGTTCCGAGCGTATCGAGATCCCCGTACTACCTCTGCGCGATGTAGTGGTTTATCCACACATGGTTATCCCTTTGTTTGTTGGCCGTGAAAAATCTATTCAGTGTCTTGAAGCTGCAATGGATAACAACAAACAAGTTCTCCTTGTCGCACAAAAGCAGGCGGAGACTGATGAGCCTACAGTATCAGACCTATTTGAAGTAGGTACGGTAGCAACGATCCTACAACTACTTAAACTGCCAGATGGTACAGTGAAAGTGTTGGTTGAAGGTCAGCAGCGTGCCCGTATTAAAGAATTTATCGAAGGTGAATATTTCTCTGCTGATGCAGAGTTTTTGGTCACACCTGAGCTTGATGAAAAAGAGCAAGAAGTGATTGTTCGAAGTGCGATCAATCAGTTCGAAGGCTTTATCAAGCTGAACAAGAAAATCCCACCTGAAGTGTTGACGTCGTTAAATGGTATCGATGAGGCAGCTCGTTTAGCTGACACTATCGCTGCTCACATGCCACTAAAACTTGAAGATAAACAACAAGTTCTAGAAATTCTTGATGTCACTGAACGTCTAGAGTTCTTGATGGGCCAAATGGAATCGGAAATCGACTTGCTGCAAGTTGAAAAACGTATTCGTGGTCGCGTTAAGAAACAGATGGAAAAATCTCAACGTGAGTACTATCTGAATGAGCAAATGAAAGCGATTCAGAAAGAACTGGGTGAGATGGACGATGCGCCAGATGAATTTGAGACTCTGAAGAAGAAAATTGAAGAGTCTAAAATGCCAAAAGAAGCTCGTGAAAAAACCGAGCAAGAGTTACAAAAGCTGAAGATGATGTCGCCAATGTCGGCTGAAGCGACAGTGGTTCGTAGCTACATTGACTGGATGGTGAATGTCCCTTGGCATAAGCGTTCAAAAGTAAAACGTGATCTATCTAAAGCGGAAGAAATTCTAAACTCAGATCACTACGGATTAGAGCGTGTTAAAGAGCGCATTTTAGAATATCTAGCGGTACAAAGTCGTATCAATAAATTGAAAGGTCCGATTTTGTGTCTAGTAGGGCCTCCAGGTGTTGGTAAAACGTCATTAGGTCGCTCAATCGCAGCGGCAACGGGGCGTAAATATACCCGTATGGCACTGGGTGGCGTGCGTGATGAAGCGGAAATTCGTGGACACCGTCGTACTTATATCGGTTCACTACCTGGCAAGTTGATTCAAAAAATGTCGAAAGTTGGTGTGAAAAACCCACTGTTCTTACTCGACGAAATCGACAAAATGTCAGCAGATATGCGTGGTGACCCAGCATCAGCATTACTAGAAGTACTCGATCCTGAACAGAACAATTCGTTTAATGACCACTACTTAGAAGTGGACTACGATTTGTCTGATGTGATGTTTGTTGCTACATCGAACTCGATGAACATTCCAGGTCCATTGCTTGACCGTATGGAAGTCATTCGTCTGTCTGGTTATACCGAAGATGAAAAGCTTAACATTGCGAAACGTCACTTAGTAAATAAACAGATTGAACGTAATGGATTGAAACAAAAAGAAATTACGATTGATGACTCCGCGATTGTTGGTGTGATTCGTTACTATACACGCGAAGCAGGTGTTCGTGGTCTAGAGCGTGAGATTTCAAAAATCTGCCGTAAAGCAGTGAAGAAAATTCTCCTTGATAAAGAGATCACTCATGTGACGGTAACAATGGATAATCTAAAAGATTATCTTGGTGTACAGCGCTTCGATTACGGTAAAGCAGACGAGCATAACCGCATCGGTCAAGTGGTCGGCTTAGCGTGGACTGAAGTTGGTGGTGATTTGCTGACTATTGAAGCGCAGTCAATGCCAGGTAAGGGGAAAATGACCCAAACTGGTTCGCTAGGGGATGTGATGCAAGAATCCATTCAGGCCGCGATGACTGTTGTACGTTCTCGTGCAGATAAGCTAGGAATCAACCAAGATTTTTACGAAAAACGCGACATTCACGTTCACGTTCCTGAAGGTGCGACACCAAAAGATGGTCCAAGTGCAGGTATTGCGATGTGTACTGCATTGGTGTCTAGCTTAACGGGTAATGCTGTAAAAGCTGATGTTGCTATGACGGGTGAAATTACCCTACGTGGTGAAGTACTTCCGATTGGTGGCCTTAAGGAAAAATTACTTGCGGCACACCGTGGTGGTATTAAAACAGTGCTTATTCCAAAAGATAACGAACGCGATTTGGAAGATATTCCAGCCAATGTTATCGCTGATCTTGATGTCAAACCTGTGCAATGGATTGATGAAGTTTTGAAGGTTGCATTGGTTAAAGACCCAACAGGTGTTGAGTTAGAGCCTGTAAAATAGTGATGTGTAGCAAAAATAAGTAAAAGATTATGCTGATAAGTGGAAAAAACGCTTGTCAGCATTTTTTTTGGAAGCTAACGTTAAGTTCGGTAGCGTTAAGCCCTGTATTGACAAGGCTTTCGCTGCTATTTTTTGGAAATTAAATGGAACGAACCGGCGCCTAACAAAATAATAACTGGTGGCCAAAGGGGAATTAAAGTGAATAAAACACAATTAGTAGAAAAAATCGCATCTAACGCGGATATCTCAAAAGCATCTGCAGGACGTGCCCTTGACGCATTTATTGAAGCTGTGTCTGATACTCTTCAATCTGGTGACCAAGTTGCGCTAGTTGGCTTTGGTACATTCCAAGTACGTACTCGTGCTGCACGTACTGGCCGTAACCCTAAAACGGGTGAAGAGATCCAAATCGCAGAAGCAAAAGTTCCAGCATTTAAAGCTGGTAAAGCATTGAAAGACGCTTGTAACTAATTCGACTTCTATCAGTTTGACTGGTAAATAAATCGAACCTTTTTAAATTATGCGCATCCTACTGATGCGCATTTCTTTTTCTGTTATTATCGCGCTATTCAATTTTGTACGAAGTAAACAACTTCACTATCCGGAGAGCAGTAACACTATGATGGATCGACTACGCGAGGGCGCTAATAGCATCGCGATTAAAGTTATCTTAGGACTCATCATCCTATCCTTCGTTTTTGCTGGCATTGGAAGCTATCTTGTTAGTGGTAGCAACAACGCAGCAGCGAAAGTAGGCGACAGCAAAATCAGCCGTCAAGATTTTGAGCAGGCTTACCAAAATGAACGCAACCGCATGCAACAGCAATTGGGTGATTACTTTTCCAACTTGCTAAGTGACCCATCTTATGTGGCTTCTTTCCGTAAATCTGTTTTAGACCGCATGATCAATGATGAGTTGATTCAGCAGCATGCTCAATCACTCGGCTTGACAGTAAGCGACAGCCAAGTGCGTCAACAATTATTGAGTATTCCTGCTTTCCAAAAAGATGGTAAGTTCGACAAAGAGCTATATCAAGCGGCATTGCGCAGAGCGGGCTTTACTGCTGACGCTTTTGCAGAATATCTACGTAAAGAACTGCTACGTGATCAATTAGTGAATGCCTTACAAAGCAGCGAATTCGCTTTAAAAGGTGAAATTGACCACCAAGCCGAACTGATTAATCAAACTCGTAGCATTCAAACAATTGAACTTGCAACGAGTACGTTTGCAAAAAAAGTAAAATTGACTGACGAAGAAATTCAACAGTACTACAAAGAGCATCCGCAGGCATTTACACGTCCGGCACAGAAGAAAATTTCTTATCTTGAAGTGTCTGCTGATGACCTTAAAGATCAAATTACCATTTCTGATGCAGATGCGAAGAAATACTACCAAGACAACATCAGTAAATACTCTACGCCTGCTCAGCGCGAAGTTAGCCATATTTTAATTAAAGGTGATAAGCAAAAAGCAGAAGCAATCCTTAAACAGCTTAAGGCGGGCACTGATTTTGCTACATTAGCGAAAAAAGATTCGCAAGATGTTGGTAGTGCTAAACAAGGTGGCTCACTTGGTTGGGTTGAAAAGGGCACAATGGATCCGGTTTTCGAACAAGCTGCATTTGCACTGAAAAAAGCAGGTGATATTTCTGACGTCGTCAAATCATCATTCGGTTACCACATTATTAAGCTTGATGCGATTAAAGCTCCGCAAGCTAAACCGTTTAAAGAAGTGGCTGAGCAGATTCGTTCTGATCTCAAAGACCAGAAAGCGGTTGATAAATTCTATGACTTACAAGATAAGCTAGAAAAAGTGGCATTTGAATCACCAGATTCATTAGATGCAGCAGCAAAAGCGGTTAATGGTAAAGTACAAAAAACCGATTTTGTTTCTCAGGCTGATGCACCGAAAGTATTGCAAAATTCAGATGTACAAGATGAGTTGGCAACACCAGAAGTCAGCGAAGACCGTTTGAATTCAAAAGTCGTTCAACTTGCCCCTGAGCACGTCATTGTGGTTCACGTTGATGATTCTCGCCCAGAAAAAGTATTACCACTTGAAGAGGTAAAAGCGAAAGTGGTGAAACAACTAACAGCAATGAAAGCAACAGAAAATGCTGCAACCTTAGCGGATCAACTCGTTGATAGCTTAGCCAAAGGCGACCAAAGCGTATTGAAAGAGAATAAGTTAAGTTTCTCTGCCGAAAAATCAATCGACCGTCAAGACCCGCTAGCAGAAGAAGTATTTGCGATGGCGAAGCCACATGATGGAAAAGCAACTTATACTCGTACCCAAGATGCGAATGGTAATACTATTGTTGTTAAGTTGACTAAAGTCGCGACTAATAAAGACAGTAAGTACCATGATCAAATTGGTCAGCAGTTAACTCGCTTATCCACACAGCAAGATATTGCTGGTGTTATCTCAGTTCTGCGTGCGCAGACGGATATCAAGTATTACGTGAAATAACTCGCAATAGCGCTGTTAGCACACTGCACAATAAGACGGACTTCATTAGAAGTCCGTCTTATTTTTTTAGAAGATCAGTGGGCATCGTTTGGTGTTGAATTTATTTTTCTAGTTCCCCAAAGTAAAGACTAGGAAAACAGCAATGAAAAAAATTTTGTTACTCTTGAGTTTGATTTTTGCCTTTTATACACCGAGCCAAGTGGTATGGGCGTCGAATAGCAGTACTAAGGCTGATGAGATTAAAATCACCGTCAACATAAACACCGCCAGTGCTGAAGAGTTATCAACACTGCTCAAAGGTGTTGGACTGACTAAAGCTAAGGCGATTGTAATGTATCGCCAAGCGAACGGCCCTTTTAAAAGCAAAGATGACTTAACGAAAGTGAAAGGTATTGGGAAATCAACAGTGAAAAAGAACGAAGAGAGAATTTTACTTTAATAACCAATTACTAAAATAAAAAACTCAGATCCCAGATCTGAGTTTTTTATTTTTAAAATCGTGTTAAATTTATGAGTTAGGCCATTCTAAACTAGCGTGAAATCAAGATTCTTATTATAATTTCTCGCCGGTAAAACGTAGTTAATCATGGCTACGTACAAAACAAAGTGGAGTAAAACATGTCCTCTCAAACACCGGTGGTAACTGTAGATGGGCCAAGCGGAGCAGGCAAAGGTACACTTTGCATGTTACTGGCTAAAAAACTCGGTTTTCACCTTCTCGATTCTGGCGCCATTTATCGTGTGTTGGCTTTGGCCGCTATTCATCATGGTGTTGATACAGAGTCTGAAGAAGCGCTCGTTCCATTAGCAACTCATCTAGACGTTCAGTTTATTGCTGAAGGTGATCTAGTGAAAGTGATTTTGGAAGGGGAAGACGTATCCGGTGAATTACGCAAAGAGCAAACGGGAATGGCAGCGTCAAAAGTTGCGGCATTACCTCGTGTTCGCGAAGCATTACTGCGTCGCCAAAGAGCCTTTGCTGATGGTGCAGGCTTAGTCGCTGATGGTCGTGACATGGGCACAGTTGTATTCCCTGCTGCAGAAGCTAAAATCTTTCTTGATGCAAGTGCTGAAGAACGCGCCCGTCGTCGCTTTAAGCAGTTGCAACTGAAGGGCTTAGATGTTAAATTTGACGCCCTTTTAAGCGAAATCCAAGAGCGTGACGATAGAGATCGTAATCGCCCTGTGGCGCCGTTGCGCCCAGCAGAGGATGCGCTGCTGCTAGATTCAACCACAATGTCTATCGATGAAGTGGTTGAGAAAGCAATAAAATATGTAGAATCTAAGCTGTCACGAACTGAGTAGTATCGGGGCAGATAGAGCGTTGGTCGCACGGATGATGACTGGCGAATTTAATAACCCCACGAGGTAGGATACCCGTGGAAGTTTACTCAAATTGAAGATTATTTAAATGACTGAATCTTTTGCTCAACTCTTTGAAGAGTTTCTAAACGAGACTGAATTCCAACAAGGTACTATCGTTAAAGGTACTGTAGTAGCGATCGAAAACGGCTACGTTCTTGTTGACGCAGGTCTGAAATCTGAATCTGCTATCCCAGCTGAACAGTTCAAAAACGCTGCTGGCGAACTAGAAGTAGAAGTAGGTTCTGAAGTAGATGTTGCTCTAGACGCTGTAGAAGACGGTTTCGGTGAAACTCAACTTTCTCGTGAGAAAGCGAAACGTCACGAAGCTTGGATCGTTCTTGAGAAAGCTTACGAAGAAGCTGAAACTGTTGTTGGTATCATCAACGGTAAAGTTAAAGGCGGTTTCACTGTTGAACTTAACGGTATCCGTGCATTCCTTCCAGGTTCTCTAGTAGACGTTCGTCCAATCCGTGACACTACTCACCTAGAAAACAAAGAGCTAGAGTTCAAAGTTATCAAGCTTGACCAGAAACGTAACAACGTTGTTGTTTCTCGTCGTGCTGTTATCGAATCTGAAAACAGTGTTGAGCGTGACGAACTTCTTGAAACTCTACAAGAAGGTACTGAAGTTAAAGGTATCGTTAAGAACCTTACTGATTACGGTGCATTCGTTGACCTTGGCGGTGTTGATGGTCTACTACACATCACTGACATGGCTTGGAAACGTGTTAAACACCCATCAGAGATCGTTAACGTTGGTGACGAAATCACAGTTAAAGTTCTTAAATTCGACCGTGAACGTACTCGCGTATCACTAGGTCTGAAACAGCTTGGTGAAGATCCATGGGTAGCAATCGCTGCTCGTTACCCAGAAGGTCACAAACTAACTGGTCGTGTAACTAACCTAACTGATTACGGCTGCTTCGTTGAAATCGAAGAAGGCGTTGAAGGTCTAGTACACGTTTCAGAAATGGATTGGACTAACAAGAACATCCACCCATCTAAAGTTGTTAATGTTGGCGACGAAGTTGAGGTTATGGTTCTTGATATCGACGAAGAACGTCGTCGTATCTCTCTAGGTCTTAAACAGTGTAAAACTAACCCTTGGCAAGACTTCGCTGAAGCTCAAGCTAAAGGCGACAAAGTTACTGGTAAGATCAAGTCTATCACTGACTTCGGTATCTTCATCGGTCTTGAAGGCGGCATCGACGGTCTAGTTCACCTATCTGACATCTCTTGGAACGTTCCTGGAGAAGAAGCAGTACGTGAATACAAGAAAGGCGACGAAATCTCTGCAGTTGTTCTAGCTGTAGATGCAGATCGTGAACGCATTTCTCTAGGCGTTAAGCAAATGGAAAATGACCCATTCAACGCTTACGTTGCTGACAACAAGAAAGGTGCACTAGTTAACGGTACTGTTACTGCAGTAGACGCTAAAGGTGCAACTATCGAACTTGAAGAAGGCGTAGAAGGTTACATCCGCGTTTCTGAAATCGCACGTGACCGTGTTGAAGATGCTTCTCTAATTCTTAACGCTGGCGACAAAGTTGAAGCGAAATTTACTGGTGTAGACCGCAAAAACCGCGTAATCAACCTGTCTATCAAAGCGAAAGACGAAGCTGAAGAGCAAGAAGCAATGGCTTCACTGAACAAGCAAGATGAAGGCGCGTTCGGTAATGCTATGGCTGACGCATTCAAAGCAGCTAAAGGCGAGTAATCGACTTTAGTAAAGGAGGAGCCAGTATGACTGGCTCCTTTTTTTTGTGTAGAATTTAGATGTAATTCCTATTCTTACAGTCTTTTTGCGTGTTTTTTTGCACAACAAGTTGTAAATTTTGTGTAAACTGGATCAAAGAACCATCAACTGAGCGCAAAGTTTTTCGACAATAGCTCTCAAGTGTTTGTTGGAATTGGTATTACTTACTATAATGAGTTTGAATAACTCGAAGAGGGAAACTATGACTAAGTCTGAATTGATCGAAAGACTCTGCGCTGAGCAAACCCATTTGTCTGCAAAAGAGATCGAAGATGCGGTGAAAGACATTCTTGAATACATGGCATCTACGTTGGAAGATGGAGAACGCATCGAAATTCGTGGTTTCGGTAGTTTCTCTTTGCATTATCGAGAGCCGCGCGTAGGCCGTAACCCAAAAACTGGTGAAAAAGTTGAATTAGAGGGTAAATATGTACCTCATTTCAAACCAGGCAAGGAATTACGTGAGCGTGTAAACGAAAGTCTCTGATTATCAAGACGCATTTATGAAAGCGGCATACTGTTACAGTGTGCCGCTTTTTTATAATATGAATGCCGATTAGACGTGGTTTGTAACGCCGTTTTCCTGCATAATCAGGGTGGCTAATTCCTGAATAGGTGTCGCGTAATGAAAATTATAAAAATTGTACTCATTTTGGCTCTGTTTCTTATCGCCTTGGCGTTAGGTTCACAAAACCAAGAAGTAGTGACCTTCAACTATTTGTTGGCTCAGGGACAGTTCCATCTTTCAACTTTATTGGGAAGCGTTTTTGTTGTTGGGTTTGTGTTGGCATGGATTCTCTTTGTAGGTGTTCATCTCAAGTCAAAATTTAGAATTCGTAAATTGAACAAGCAATTAAAAAAGCAGACCGCCAAAAACCAAGTCTCTGATGAGAACTGAAATATAGGATAAGGCTGTTTTTTAATGTTAGAAATACTGTTCTTGTTGCTGCCGATTGCCGCTGCCTACGGGTGGTATATGGGTAATCGTAGTGCTCAGCAAGATAAACAGAAACAATCTCACCAAATATCTCGCCAGTATGTGACGGGACTGAACTTGCTTTTGTCTGATCAATCAGATAAAGCGGTTGATCACTTTATTGAACTTTTACAAGTGGATAACGATACGATCGATACTCACCTTGCATTGGGTAATCTATTTCGTTCTCGAGGCGAAGTAGACCGCGCTATTCGTATTCATCAAAATCTAATTTCACGTACAGGTTTGACGATTGACCAGAAAAATTTAGCGCTGCAACAGCTTGCTAAAGATTACATGGTCTCCGGCTTCCTAGATCGAGCTGAGCGTATTTTTGAACAATTGGTCGACGAGCCTGAACATCGCGAATCTGCTCTGCAGCAATTAACCGCTATTTATCAGCAAACACGTGAATGGAATAAAGCGATTGAGTGTGCACAGGCATTAGTCAAAATGGGCAAGATTAAGATGAAGTCTAATATTGCTCATTTCTTGTGTGAGTTAGCCATGCAGGAAAAGTCAGACGGTCGCCATGATAAAGCGGTCCAGTTGTTCAAGCGTGCGTTGCAGATGGATTCTAAATGTGTTCGCGCAACCATTTCTCTTGGCAAACTGTACTTAGAAAACGAAGATTACAAGCGCACTGCTGAATATATGCGCCAAGTTTTGGAGCAGGATATCGATTTTGTTGGTGAAGTTCTGCCTATTGTAGCGGAGTGTTATCACCACCTAGGGCAAGAGCATGAGTTGGTTGTATTCTTACGTGAGTGCATAGCCGATAATGCGGGGGTATCCGCTGAATTGATGTTGGCACATTTAGTTGCCAAACATGAAGGTACGGCGTCAGCCCAAGATTTATTAACAAGACAGTTAGTAAAAAACCCAACCATGAAAGGGTTTTATCGTTTAATTGATTACCATATAGCAGAAGCTGAAGAAGGCCGAGCCAAAGAGAGCTTGATGACACTGCAGAAGCTCGTTGGTGAGCAGATGAAAACTAAACCGCATTACCGTTGTAGTCATTGCGGTTTTTCCACTCACTCTTTGTATTGGCATTGCCCATCTTGTAAAAGTTGGGGAAGCATCAAGCCTATTCGTGGCCTTGATGGTGAGTAAGTAATTTATTATCTCAGTCAGTCTGAGATTTATGCAGCCTCTGTGCTGCATTTTTTAAGTGCATTAAGTTAGGAGTGCAAATGAACGACCCAAAAGTAATCGTAGCCCTAGATTACGAAAATCAGAACGATGCTCTGGCATTTGTCGATAAAATTGATCCGGCAACATGTCGTCTAAAAGTGGGCAAAGAAATGTTCACGCTATTTGGGCCTGAATTTGTAAAAGAGCTTCACCGCCGTGGATTCTCTGTATTCTTGGATCTTAAATTTCATGACATCCCTAACACCTGTTCTAAAGCGGTTCGTGCAGCTGCAGAGCTAGGTGTTTGGATGGTAAATGTGCATGCAAGTGGTGGCGAACGTATGATGTCGGCATCTCGCGAAATACTAGAGCCTTATGGGAAAGATCGTCCGTTACTGATTGGTGTTACGGTATTAACGAGTATGGAGCAGTCAGATCTGCAAGGTATTGGTATTGACGTTGCGCCGCAAGAACAAGTGCTTAAATTAGCGACATTAACTCAAAACTCAGGTTTAGATGGGGTTGTATGTTCAGCTCAAGAAGCCTCTGTACTCAAGTCTAACTTAGGGCAAGAATTTAAATTGGTTACTCCAGGCATTCGACCTGCTGGTGCGGCGAAAGGTGACCAACGCCGAGTTATGACACCGTATGATGCGGTTCAAGCCGGGTCTGATTATCTTGTGATTGGTCGACCAATCACCCAAGCTGAAAATCCAGCTCAAGTGCTAATAGATATTAATGGCACGTTGGTCTAGGTAAATTACCCTTTATAGAAGCAGAAGTTTAAGTAAACAGCCAGTGTTGTCGTACACTGGCTTTTTTATGCGTAAAAAAGGAGGTTAAGCTGGAACACCACTATGGAATTTAAATTCACTATCTGGGGTAGTGATTAAATCTGCTTCAACACGGCCAAAGTAGGCGACCCTGTCGCTAATATCGTCAGGAGAAATCTGCTGAGCTAGGCTAAGATAATCCTGATAGTGGCGGGCTTCAGAGCGTAGTAATGAAACATAGAATTTAGCGATATCGTCGTCAAGGTGAGGGGCTAACTTGGCAAATCGCTCACAGGAGCGAGCTTCAATGTAGGCGCCAACGATGAGTTTATCGATTAAGGTAGCCGGCTCGTAGGTTTTCATGTGTGATAACATGCCCTTAGCGTAACGACTGGCAGGGATAGACTCATAAGCGATATTACGCGTATCCATAATCTCTAGCACTTGATAGAAATGATGTAATTCTTCTTTTATCAGCAGCACCATTTTATCAATCAAATCTTGGCTATACGGCGAGTTTGACTTTGCCATAATTGATTTTGAAATCTGGCTCTTTCCCTTTAATGTTTCTAACGAGCCAATACCGCGATAGGCGAAATCTTCATAGGGCTTAAACCAATCCAATAATGAATGCTGACTCGCTTGATCAACGGCATATTTACGAATTAAGTACATGGCAGATTGGCCGGCTTTTAATTCGCAAAGTAGGTGATCGAGTAGCAAGACTCGTAAGTTTTCTGGTTTTTTGGCTTGTGTAATCCAACTATCTGGCGTTTCACATTGTAAAAAGTGGCTGATAGGGGTTAGGAGCTGTTGGATATTATCTTGAGTAATCATAGTCGCGAATAATAAAAGAGGCCGTTAACGGCCTCTTTCTTGTGGGAATTTAAAATTTAAATCAATTGCTATCAAAGAATTGAGCAGGCGATGAATCCTACCACTTTTTCTTCTCACCAAACAGCGCTTCCATATCGCTGTCATGTTCATTTGCTTCAATCTGATGGAGCTCTTGCTCACTTTTTGATTGGCGACGCTGTTCTAACTCGTCATACATTCCCTGTAGCTTTTCACGTGCTTGGTTAGAATAGCTATCATTTTTTGAACTTAAAACATCAATACCTTTACGTAACAACTGTAAAGCTGTGCCAGGTTGACCGCGAACAATCGAATCATTAGCTCGTTTAATCACGTTTTCAATGTTGATACGAATCTGAATGTTCTCTAAGCGCGCATTTTCAGTCACAAAAGCCTGAGTATCGATACGGCCTTTGTTATGTTCACTGCGAATAGTATCACGTAGCCGCTTCACCAATTTAAGCATCAGTAGAGCTTGTTTATCACTACTTGGTACTTTAAATGAGGTACTTTCAGTTCCAGGGTGATTGTTTTTCAAGTTTTCCACTTGAGAACGCATATTTTCAATGCGACCCATTAAATTCTTATCTTTTGGATCAAGTTCATGCATTGCTTCAAGAGCATCGAGTATTCTCGTGTTTAAGCAAACTAACAAATCTTTGCTAAACGGCATATGATGAGCATTACCGATAAGATCTTCAGTGGCATCAATAATAGCAATATACTTTGCCGCTTCTTGCTTCTTTGTCGACTCTAAGCGAACCTTATACTGCAGCATGATGTTATACCCAAGCACTAAAATAAGTAAAACAGCGACAAGGGCGATAATTAAACCAATATTCATAAATTCCAAGTCTTCATCGTTTGAATGACCAACAACTAGTAAGGATACACTATCCCTGCCAGTCACTACACCCACAAATTTACAATTTTTATTATTACTGTTTTATCATAAGAAAACTGCTCTTGAATGTTGAGTTTGGGCGACACTTGGCAAATTTTCCATAAGAACAGTAAAAAGATTAGCATTTATCGTGACAAATTGTGCTTTACCCTTTGATTTATGCGCTTAACGCGTTATAACTCTTTAATATAAACAATGTGTCATAAGCGTTGTGTCCATTTTAGGGAAAAGCGGGATAGTTCATGAAGTTACAACAGTTAAAATACATTGTTGAAGTGGTCAATCATAACTTAAATGTATCAGCAACTGCTGAAAGTTTATATACCTCTCAACCGGGAATAAGTAAGCAAGTTAGGATGCTGGAAGATGAATTAGGGATTCAAATCTTCGAGCGTAGTGGTAAGCATCTAACGCAGGTCACGCAAGCAGGAGATGAAATCGTCAGAATAGCGACGGAAATATTATCGAGGGTCGATAGTATTAAGTCGGTCGCCGGCGAACATACACACCCTGAAATGGGGTCTCTCCATATCGCAACCACCCACACCCAAGCTCGTTACGCACTTCCTCATTCAATCAAGCAATTTACCTCACAATACCCTAAGGTGTCGTTACACATGCACCAAGGAACACCCAGCCAGATGTCAGATGCGATCTCCAAAGGCGATGCAAACCTAGCTATCGCGACAGAATCGATGCATCTCTATGAAGATGCTGTGATGCTGCCTTGCTATCATTGGAACCGTTCGATAGTGGTTCCTAAAGGCCATCCACTGACTCGAAAAGAGACGGTAAGCATTGCCGATTTGGCGGCTTATCCTTTGGTGACATATGTGTTTGGGTTTGTAGGGCGCTCTGAACTGGATAACGCTTTTCATCGCGAAGGGTTGACGCCAAAAGTGGTGTTTACCGCTACGGATGCGGATGTCATTAAAACCTATGTACGTATGGGCATCGGTGTCGGGGTCATTGCGAGTATGGCCGTGGATAAAACGTTAGACGACGATTTGGTCGCAATAGATGCACGACATATATTCGGCGCGAGTACTACCAGTATTGGTTTTCGGCGTGGAACATTTATGCGCTCTTATATGTACGACTTTATGGAACTGTTCGCTCCCCATTTGACAAGACCTGTTGTAGAACAAGCCATATCTTTGAAGTCCAACTCTGAAATTAATGAAATGTTTAAAGATATCGTATTACCGACACGCTAAATATTGAGCGTAAAATTTGATTGATCTTTTGTAGTAGGATTTTACAATGCCGCACCAACTTCGAAAGGTGCGGTATGAAGCAAAAACTTTCAGCATTAGATCAATTTCTTACCCAACACCAACTTTTTTGGCGTTTTGAGCCATTTTTTTGCCAAGATAAGACCACTTACCCTTGGGCACTAAGTCACCCTGAACTGAATGAATGGTTAGATGCTTTGACTTTTGCTGACCTTGAACAGTATCAGTCTAATTTCGTCAGTTTGCTGCAATCGTTAGAATGTTGGATTCCAGGCATATCAGAACACTACTTTGCTTTAGAAGACAGCATTTCGCATCATGATAATGAATCCCCCTTAGCGATTGATACCAAACCTCTTAGCGTGGGAATTCCAGGGCGTAAGCTAAAGCAAATTACGGCACTAACACAACAAATATCGACCGATGGTATCCGCGGGGTTCCTTGGTTAGAGTGGTGTGCTGGTAAGGGGTATCTAGGACGTTTCCTAGCGAATCAGCACCAAGGTGTGGTGACAAGCGTCGAACTACAGCAGGCTTTGTGTGATGATGGGCAGGATTTCGCTAATCAGCATCATTTAGATATGACCTTTTGCCAAGGTGATGCATTAAAGCCAGAGGCTAAACGTTGGTTTACCCATCATCAGCACGTCGTCGCACTTCATGCTTGCGGCGATTTACATTTGCGCATGCTAGAGCATGCAGTGGTGGCAAAGTCTGAAGGTATCTCATTTTCTCCCTGCTGTTATCATCTAACAAAAGACGAATTTTATCGTCCTTTATCACGTAGTGCTCGCCATTCTCAATTGAATTTTACGAGGCAAGAACTACGTATTCCACTGCAAGAAACGGTTACAGGAGGACAGCGTGTAAAGCGTCATCGTCAACAAGAAATGACATTTCGTTTAGGCCTTGACCTGTGGTTTAAGTCAGTATTGGAAAGTGAGGTTTATTGTTCGGTACCAAGTATTAAAAAGTCGATGTTGAGTGAAGGCTTCCATGCTTTTTGTCAGTGGGCTTGCGAGTTAAAAGGGTGGCCACAACCCAGCGCAGAACAGGCTGTTTTTTACGAGAAGTTAGGAGCCATTCGTTTTGAGCAAATGGAAAAAGCGAGCCTAGTTCAGCACGCTTTTCGCCGGATGATTGAGTGGTGGCTGATCTTCGACCGAGCACTATATCTTGAAGATGCTGGGTATCACGTTGTTATCACAGAATTTTGTTCACGCTTGCTTACTCCTCGTAATTTTCTCATTCAGGCGCGTTTAAAACGATAATGTGTCACTGGTTTGATTGCTGCAGTGCTGTTAAAGCATCAATGTAATCGAGACCGAAATTGTCGGCGACTTCTTTACAGGTTATTTGGCCAAAATACACGTTAAGGCCTTGTCTTAGTCCTTTATTGTCGAGTAACGCTTGGCGATAACCTTTACTGGCGATGTCCAAAATATAGGGCAAGGTTGCGTTATTAAGCGCGAATGTAGAGGTTTTGGCTACTGCCCCTGGCATATTTGCTACGCAATAATGCACGACATCGTTCACGATAAATGTTGGATCATCATGGGTGGTAGGGTATGACGTTGCAAAGCAACCTCCTTGGTCAATTGCCACATCAACCACGGCTGAACCAGGCTTCATTGCTTGAATATGATCCTTTGAAATTAATTTAGGGGCAGCCGCTCCTGGGATTAAAACCGCCCCAATAACTAAGTCCGAACAGAGTATTTGTTGCTCAATTGCCTCTTTTGTGGAATAAAGTAACTGAATTCGCCCCTGAAACTCTTGGTCTAACCTGCGTAATGTGTCAAGATTACGGTCAAGGACTGTAACATGGGCTCGCATACCTACTGCGATTCTCGCTGCGTTTGCTCCGACAACGCCACCGCCAAGTATAAGGATATTGGCAGGCGCTACACCGGGTACTCCTCCGAGTAACAAACCTTGTCCGCCTTGAGACTTTTCGAGTATCTGAGCTCCGGCTTGAATCGACATTCTCCCGGCAACTTCAGACATAGGCGCTAGTAGTGGTAAGTGTCCCATATTATCTGTTACAGTCTCATAGGCTATACAGATGGCTTTGCTTTTAATGAGTGCTTCGGTTTGTGGAAAATCCGGTGCAAGATGCAAATAAGTAAATAATATTTGCCCTTCTCTTAGCATTGTCCGTTCGTTAGTTTGAGGTTCTTTAACCTTTACAATCATCTCTGCTTGCGTGTAAACGTCAGCAGCAGTGGGAAGAATGGATGCACCTACAGCGATGTACTCATCGTCTGAAATGCCAATACCAATACCGGCATTTGTCTCCACAATGACTTGGTGACCTTGAGAGATGAGTTCTCTGACATTTGCAGGAATCATCCCGACTCGGTATTCGTGGTTCTTGATTTCCTTTGGTACGCCAATGATCATTCTGAACCCCCGCAATGGTTTGGTTGTATTAACTATTTATAGGGTGCTAGCGCAAATTTAACACTAGTATAGTTAGTGTATTGTTATATTTGATGCTAAATATTAATAAGTTGTAGCATATATGTTTGCAAGGAAGTTAAAAGGTGGAATAAAAAAATGGTAGACAACTATAAGAAGCCGTCCAAGGATCTAGACCGTATTGATCGCAATATACTTAATGAGTTGCAGAAAGATGGTCGTATATCAAACGTAGAGTTATCTAAACGAGTCGGTCTATCACCGACTCCATGTTTGGAACGTGTACGTCGTTTAGAGCGTCAAGGTTACATTACAGGTTATACAGCGTTACTTAATCCACAATACCTTGATGCTTCATTGTTAGTGTTTGTAGAAATTACTCTGAACCGCGGTGCTCCTGATGTGTTTGAGCAGTTTAACACTGCGGTACAAAAATTAGATGATATTCAAGAATGTCATCTTGTTTCCGGGGATTTTGACTATCTTTTAAAAACCCGCGTATCGGATATGGGTGCATACCGTAAACTATTAGGTGACACACTATTACGTTTACCTGGTGTAAACGACACTCGTACTTACGTTGTAATGGAAGAAGTAAAACAAACTAACCAGCTAGTGATTAAAACTCGTTAATTGAAGTTACACGCAATAGTGTAACTTCTTGCCACATTCTGACTTTGGCTAATTGGGTTTTTGACCTAGGTGTGGTTAAATCTTCTGACAAACCGAGCGGCTCCGGCCGCTCGAACTGTTTTAACGCCACGAATATGAGTATAGTGTTTACCATATTTGGCAAAGTCATGATCAAGTTGGTATATGTTCAGAGAGAACAAGAAAAAAGTACAAACCATTGTAAAAACGGGCGAACAATCGTCGTTTTTCCGTCTTAATGGTATTGAACGATTAAAAGAGTGTGGTCTGATACTAGCGGTTTTAGCATCAGTACTATTAGCCGTATCTTTATTTACTTTCAGTCCGGCAGATCCTTCCTGGTCGCAAACGGCTTGGGGAAGTAATATCCATAACGCTGGAGGGATGCTTGGTTCTTGGCTGGCGGATACGCTATTTTTCATATTTGGCTCTCTAGCGTATTGCATTCCTTTCCTATTCACGATTGGTTCATGGGTTGTTCTTCGTAAAAGAACGCCAGATGAGCCTGTCGACTTGATGCTGTGGGGCACACGCTTACTCGGCGTAGTAATCTTAATGATTACCAGTTGTGCTCTGGCTGATATCAATTTCGATGATCTATGGAATTTCTCATCAGGTGGTGTGATTGGTGATGTTATTACCAGCCTCTCCATACCCACACTCAACGTATTAGGTACAACCTTGGTTATGTTGTTTATGTGGGGAGCCGGTTTTACTTTGCTTACGGGTATTTCTTGGTTACGCATTGTGGAACGTTTGGGTGAAAAGTGTATTTCGGGTTTTCAGTGGGTGCTTAATCGCATGAGAGGGGAAGGAGAGCAAGTGATTACTCCTAACCTGACAGAGCCACAGTTTGACGTAGTACAAGACGACACCGAACTGCCCGAAGCCGTAAGTCAGGAATTGACGACTGCTAGTGAACAAGAACCGGATGAGCATGACGCTCTTTTGTCTCCATCTATGAGTTCTCAAGCGGCTGAGGACAATGATAAGCCAGCCGCTCAGCCTCTTGAGCGTCGTTTTAACATTCATGTCCCAGAACGCCGTAATGAAGCAGTTGCTCAACAAAGTGAGCCTCAATATAGCTATGATGAAGAAGAGGAATACGAGCCTCGCAGTAAGCAGTTAAATGCCACGATTGAACAGCTCGATATGGACGCTCGTGAGCATAATGATTATGCATCAGATGAAGAGCTACCATGGGATACTCATTCACCAAACGATGGGTCATTAGAAGATGCTCAAACATTGGGTAAGTTTGATGACATCGAAGATAATGCACCGCAGATATCGAATTTTGACATTATAGATGATGAGCCTACCTTCTCTGCTTCACCAGAGATTGAACAACAAACCGTTGTCGATGAAACTTTAGCGCCTGCTGCTGACGAAGTGGCTGAGCAACAGACTCAAGATGCGGATGTCACAGCATTCCAAACAATGGTGTCTGATGCCCAAGCGAACATGGCCGCTGAGCAGAATCCATTTTTGATGAAAAAAGAAGAAGTGTTGCCAAAGCCAACCGAGCCGATGCCAACACTAGAACTTCTCTACCATCCAGAAAAGCGTGAAGACTTTATTGATCGTGATGCGTTAGAAGATATTGCCCGTTTAGTCGAAGCGAAATTGGCTGATTTCAAAATTAAAGCAAAAGTGGTTGATATTTTCCCTGGTCCGGTCATTACTCGTTTTGAGCTCGATTTGGCCCCAGGTGTTAAAGTAAGTCGCATCTCTAGTTTATCGATGGATTTAGCTCGCTCATTGTCGGCGATGGCTGTTCGTGTCGTGGAAGTGATCCCAGGTAAGCCTTATGTTGGTTTGGAATTGCCGAATATGACTCGTCAAACGGTGTATTTATCTGATGTGATTAATAGCGAGAAGTTCACCAAATCTAAATCACCAACAACGGTGGTATTAGGGCAAGATATTGCAGGTGAGGCTGTTGTGGCCGATCTGCAAAAAATGCCACACGTATTGGTCGCAGGTACAACAGGTTCTGGTAAATCAGTTGGTGTGAACGTTATGATTTTGAGTATGTTGTATAAATCAACACCAGAAGACGTGCGTTTTATCATGATTGACCCGAAAATGTTGGAGCTTTCGGTTTACGAAGGTATACCGCATCTGTTAGCTGAAGTTGTGACCGATATGAAAGACGCGTCAAACGCATTACGTTGGTGTGTCGGTGAAATGGAACGTCGCTATAAGTTAATGTCGGCGCTTGGTGTGCGTAACGTGAAAGGCTTCAATGAGAAGTTGAAAGCAGCGGCAGCAGCAGGGCATCCGATTCATGACCCTTTATGGCGAGAAGGAGACAGCATGGATCCTGAACCTCCATTATTGGAAAAATTACCTTATATTGTCGTTATCGTTGATGAGTTCGCCGATTTGATGATGGTAGTCGGTAAAAAAGTCGAAGAATTGATTGCTCGCCTGGCCCAAAAAGCTCGTGCCGCGGGAATCCATTTGATTTTGGCAACACAGCGCCCATCAGTTGATGTAATTACTGGTTTGATTAAAGCTAACATACCAGCTCGTATTGCCTTTACAGTATCGACGAAAACAGACTCACGAACCATTCTTGACCAAGGTGGGGCTGAATCACTATTGGGAATGGGGGATATGCTTTATTTGCCTGCTGGGTCTAGCCATACAGAACGTGTCCACGGTGCGTTTGCATCTGATGAAGATGTGCATGCGGTAGTTAATAACTGGAAGGCACGAGGAAAACCGAATTACATCGATGAAATTACGTCGGGTGACCAAGGACCTGAAGCCTTATTACCTGGAGAAAAGATGGATTCTGATGAAGAAGTGGATCCTCTCTTTGATCAGGTTGTCGAGCATGTAGTTGAATCACGACGTGGTTCCGTATCCGGTGTTCAACGTCGTTTTAAAATCGGTTATAACCGAGCTGCTCGGATTATTGAACAGCTTGAAGCTCAAGGTATTGTGAGTGCACCTGGACATAATGGTAATCGCGAGGTGTTAGCCCCGGCTCCAATTCGTGACTAGATGTACATGAGTTAAACACAGATAACAAAAGAGGCGCTAATTCAATTAGCGCCTCTTTTGTATTTAAGAACTACTGCAACGTTTCTGATTGGGATTACCGCAACGTATTCGGCTTACGGCTAAATTGAGCGATAATTACGATGGCCAAAGCAACAAGGTTAGCGGCAAATACGACAACCAGCCATTGAGGCATTGAAAGGCTTAAAAACTGCCACACAATATCACTACAATCCCCGTAGGCTTTAAACATCCATGGCATCCATTTATTCAGGGGCATCCAGTTCGGCAAAGTGACAAAAATGTCACAGGTGTGAAATGGAGAGGGATGCAATTGAAATTCAACATGCTGTAGAGCCAGTGTGAGTCCTTTGATAGCTCCAATTCCCCAACCAGCAAGACCTACCCACCGGAAAAAGCCGTTTTGAGGGGCTATGGCGCCTATAATCGCAGCGATACCAATACTCAGCATGGCAATACGTTCATAGATACACATGACACAAGGTGCTAAGTTCATGACATGTTGGAAGAACAGCGCACAAGACTCGAAGAAAATGATACAAAATAAAAGTAGTATCCAAGCTTTGCGTTGAAGAGAAAAAGTACGTATAGGGTAAAGAGTGTTCACATTCCTATCCTTAAAAAATAAAAGCTCTGATATTTCAGAGCCTTTAATCTTGAATTAGTTTCATTGCTGAGGCAAATATTAATGCCCTGGCACACTACTTCCTATCGCATTGGATGCGTGATGGACAATCCAGCCCATGTCATAGAAGTAATTCGTTATTGGATCAACTAAGAATACAATGCCAAATAAACCCACAACAGCCAGTATAATCGTGTAAGGCAGAGCCATGATGACCATTCGTCCGTACGATAACCGAATGAGAGGAGCTAAAGCCGAAGTCAATAGGAACAAGAAAGCGGCTTGGCCATTAGGGGTAGCAACCGATGGTAAGTTGGTACCGGTATTGATAGCCACTGCGAGTAACGCAAATTGATCAGATGAAATAACACCGTGCATCAGGGCTGTTTTCACTTCATTAATGTATACGGTACCCACAAACACATTATCCGATACCATAGATAGCAAACCATTAGCGACATAAAACAGAGCTAACTGCGTGCCTTTATCTTCGATATGCAAGACCCAATCAATGATAGGGGTGAATAAGTTTTGATCAATGATGACCGCTACTACTGAGAAGAATACAGCCAATAGCGCAGTAAAAGGTAATGCTTCTTCAAAGGCTTTACCTAGTGAATGCTCTTCAACTACCCCTGTAAAGGCAGTTGCCAAGATAATCACAGATAACCCGATCAATCCGACCGCAGCTAAATGCATGGCTAACCCGACGATTAACCATACGGCAATGAGGCCTTGGATGATTAATTTTGCGACATCTTGATTAGTACGGGTTTTTTGTTCTTCGAGATTAAAGTCGACTAAAATTTGACGTACATTAGTTGGTAGCTGTGCTCCGTAGCCAAATAGGTGAAATTTTTCGACCAGAATACAAGTTAAAATACCGCAGACAAAAACAGGAACCGTTACTGGTGCCATACGTAGGATAAACTCACCAAATAGCCACCCAGCTTGATCCGCAATAATTAGGTTCTGTGGTTCACCCACCATCGTCGTCACACCGCCGAGCGCGGTACCAATGCCTGCATGCATTAATAGCGAGCGGAGAAAGCCACGATACTCTTCTAAATCGTCACGGGTGATTTCGGTAATTTGTTCGTCTTTTGTATGATCGTGTCCCGAAGCGTTGTATTGCTGACCGGACGCGACTTTGTGATAAATAGAATAGAACCCAACTGCAACACTGATGATGACAGCTATTACAGTCAATGCATCAAGAAAAGCTGATAAAAACGCAGCTGAGATACAAAAGGCGACAGACAAAGCGATTTTCGAACGTATTCCGAGCAGTATCTTAGTAAAGATAAACAGCAGTAACTGCTTCATAAAATAGATACCAGCAACCATAAAGACCAGTAGCAACAATACTTCAATATTGTTGACCAGCTCGTGTTTAACCTGCTCTGGGCTTGTCATTCCTATGATGATAGCTTCTATGGACAGTAGCCCCCCTGGTTGCAATGGGTAACATTTTAACGCCATTGCTAGGGTGAAAATAAATTCCACAACGAGTAACCAACCGGCTGCAAACGGGTTGATTAAAAAGAACACAATCGGGTTAATGATGAGGAATGCAATAATGGCAACTTTGTACCAATCAGGTGCTTTGCCAAGGAAATTTTTGATAAAAGCGTTTCCTAACGATATTGGCATGATGATTACTCTTATCTCTTGTAGTTATGTTTAGACATTGCGAATGACCAAGCCTTTATATGCTCAACGCATGGATACTGTAAGACTGTCAAACTGCGGCTAAAAGAAACTTGTCTATTCCATTGATCTTTCAATCGACAACATTTATCGCATCGATTTGATTTTGGCTTATGGAGAATTAAACGAAAAGTGAAGGAATGTGTGCAGTAACATTACGATTCGTTCCTTGATGTCCAGTTATTCCTCATTAAGCCACAAGATTCGTTAATAGTGTCATTTTTACAACTAGTAACTCAATCTATCACACTGACGGATCAATGATATCTTTTAAAAAATAGACTAGAACTGTGTTAGCAGCTAGATGTTGTATTAAAAATAAGCCTTATAATAATTAAGCTTATAGGTTACGGTTTGATTTATAACGTGCGCTAAATCTTTACGAGCATATCACAAACTTAGCAAAAGGTTCGAGAAGAACAGAATCTTCTAATTTACTATTTAGGCTTTGATGCATGTCACAAGAAAAATGTTCTTAAAGAGAGGCTTATCGCTTTTATTGTCTCGTTGTAATATTAAAACTGTCAATTGCGTGGTGATTGGTTCGCCGTTTTGTAATAATTTGATACATAAAAGCCTTTGTTTTTAATGGTATAGACTAACAAGTTAATAACAAAACACTCAAAAAAGATCCTTCCCAAGGACATTTTGATAACTTTATCGATGGTTGTTTCCGCTCTCGTTTAGATAGTGGTATGATGAGTAACACTAGACCCATAAATAGAAAAACTGGAAAAGTACTTAATGGTCATTAAGGCAAAAAGCCCAGCAGGTTTTGCTGAAAAATACATTATCGAAAGTATCTGGAACGGACGTTTCCCTCCTGGTTCCATTTTACCCGCCGAGCGTGAATTGTCTGAACTAATAGGCGTGACCAGAACAACGTTACGTGAAGTATTACAACGCCTTGCACGTGATGGTTGGCTGACGATCCAGCATGGTAAACCGACGAAAGTCAATCAGTTTATGGAAACGTCAGGTTTGCATATCCTAGATACTTTAATGACGTTAGATGCCGATAACGCAACCAGCATTGTTGAAGATTTACTCGCAGCGCGTACCAACATTAGCCCGATCTTTATGCGCTATGCTTTTAAGGTCAATCGTGATACTTCAAAGCGCACTATTCAAAACGTGATTGAGTCCTGCGAAGCGCTTCTCGGTGCTCAATCATGGGATGATTTCTTGGCGCAGTCCCCTTATGCGGACAAAATCGTTCAGGAAGTGAAAGTTGATGGTGAGTGTGATGAAGAAAAGCGTCAGGTTGATCTGAAAGCTCGCACGTTTAATTTCTACGACTACATGTTGTTCCAACGACTCGCATTTCATTCTGGCAATCAGATTTATGGTTTGATTTTTAATGGATTGAAAAAATTGTATGACCGTGTGGGGAGTTATTACTTCTCTAACCCGAAAGCGTGTGCATTAGCGCTGCAATTTTACAAAGAGCTCCTTTCTATTTGTGAGAGTGGATCAAGTGAAATGTTGCCTAACGTGATTCGTCAATACGGTATTGATAGTGCACATCTGTGGAATGAGATGAAAAAAACATTACCGTCTAATTTTACGGAAGACGATAGTTAATCGTTTTTGTAGCCGATGACCCAAAAATCCCGCCAAATGGCGGGATTTTTGGTATTAGTGAGGATAGCAAAAGTTAATGACTAAAGTTCTTCATGCCCACCTGCAGCATTAAACCACAGTGTTAAATGATGTTTTAAATCTTTTAATTCATCTGGACCAATCAAAGCAAGCCCCAAGTCCTCTGCACGAGTGATATCGTTATGTCTCAGAGGTCGAAAGCTAACTAACATTGCTCGGGCTTGCAGACCGCCAAGTAAATCGCGCAATGATTCCAATTTATATAAAGTGTCATCGCCGTCGTCACGCATCCCTTTTGTCTTACATTCTATAATATGCAGTTTGTTGTTAACGACTGTTGCTACATCAAGTTCATTACGTACTTCACGGTCGCCAAGTTGGCGATAAACCTGAACGTTAAGTGAACGGTCTTGAATAGTTGGTAAATCATCTTGAATCTGTTTCACGGTACTATGAACGAGAGTCTCTAGCCATTCTCCGTTGGAAAAACGACGCGCGTCTTCATTGGCAAACGTAAGGATACCGTTTTCATACGTAGCAATTTGGGTTTCTACGAGGTCATCTAACAGCATATTGAGTTCTCGATAGCCTTGCTGCTTTTCGGATAGCTCCACATCGAGCTTCTGCTCTTTGCGGCAGGTGGTGGCTAAATAGTTTAATGTTGCTAAACCTGGTCCTAATTCAAGCGCATTACTCGCCCACCGTTCTCCTAACTCATACAGTTTTAAATCCAGTTGGGGGGATACATTGTGTTCAGTAAATTCTCCGCGAGCACCAAAAATAGTTAAATAATCAGCAATAGTGATGTGGTCCTGAACTTGCGTATCTTCATTTTCATCTGGATAAAGCCAACAAAGTTGATCACTGCTCGGCTCAACAACAAAAATTGGCCAATGATAAGACCGGAATACTTCATAAACCGCGAGAAGTCGGTGGCGAAGCCCACAACTCGCATTCAGTTGAATTTCTTCTTTGCGGCTCAATAAATCTTTCGCTAACGTTTGAATGCTGGCTTTAATTTCGCTGATATTACTAACCGAAGGGATGGTGAAGAATTCAGATTGAATGCCTCTACCAGCAAGTACGTTGCTGAGGCGTTCAAACATAATTTGTTGTGAATCATCCCCAATAAAAATGATGTGGCGACACTCAATCCGGCTATCAAAAACCGGAGTAATCAGGCGAATGGGATCCTGATCGATAATGCCAACATGAATGCTCATGAATTCTTATCCTCATGTATGGCTTGCACAGTCTGAATTTATAAAAGGATAGGATGCAAGCACTTAGTAATCATATAACGACCAAGCGAGAAAAAAACAAGGTTCAATGACGAGAAAACCGAGAGATTGAATGATCTTTGACGCGAGCTTAACATGTATGTTCAATACTGGTAACAAACCCAACGAAGCGGGTAACTTCTTTTTCTACGCTAGTTATCGTTTAGACACTCGTATAGGAATTAGTTCATGATTTTATTCATCAAACTATTTGCGCTGCGGTCGATATCAAGAGTCTTTGTTTTTTGATTGAGCTTTAAATCCCCATAGCGCATACTCGTTAGTCATTATGTACCTACTTTATTCTCATGGAGTGAATTCATGGCTGAAGAAACTATTTTTAGCAAAATTATTCGTAAAGAAATCCCATCAGACATTTTGTATCAAGACGAGCTGGTCACTGCGTTTCGAGATATTAATCCACGCGCGCCTAGCCACATATTAATCATTCCTAATAAACTGATTCCAACCGTCAATGATGTGGAAGAAGAGGATGAACTTGCTCTTGGGCGTATGTTTACTGTCGCGCGTAAAATTGCCAAAGAAGAGGGGATTGCTGAAGATGGGTATCGTCTTATCGTGAACACCAATTCTTATGGTGGCCAAGAGGTGTATCACATTCACATGCACCTCTTAGGTGGACGTCCATTAGGACCATTGTTAATGAGTTAATTTTCAAGACGCCTGCCATTCGGCGGGTGTTTTTTCATGTAATGAGTTGGAGTAGTAGGTGGCGACACATAGCAGATATGTCTCGTTGGGGCTGGTCAGTTTACTATTAAGTGGTTGTGCTAACTTTAGTGCGGGTAACTTATTTAGTCATTACAGCGCTCAAAACAAAGATCTATACCAAGCGGTGCAATTAGGTGACTACGCACAAGCTTCTGATGAACTAGATGATGGTATCGCAGGCCCAATACTCGATAACATGGAGCATGGCCGAGTCTATTTTCTAGATCAGCAGTATCCTCAAAGTTTAGCAAGCTTAGATAAAGCAGACCAAGCGGTGAAAGAGCAGCAGGAGCAAGCGGTCATTTCTTTGTCTCAAAGTGCGACTAGTCTTGGTTCTCTGG
This sequence comes from Vibrio nitrifigilis, assembly GCF_015686695.1. NCBI lineage: Bacteria > Pseudomonadati > Pseudomonadota > Gammaproteobacteria > Vibrionales > Vibrionaceae > Vibrio > Vibrio nitrifigilis. The sequence goes on from NZ_JADPMR010000001.1 coordinate 1,174,395, forward strand.
CCATTAACGATAATTTAAATACTTATACTCCACCTGATTATGAGCTCGGTTTCTTGCATCTTTATCTGGGACTTAACTATCTCAAGCAAGGTCAACTAGAGGATGCTCTGGTCGAAATGCGCCGTGCCAATGCGGTACAAAAAGCGGCGCGGGAACGCAGAGAACAGGAATTACAACGCGCTCAAGATAAGATGAAATCTCAGGGGATCTCTCCTAATATTGGCGTGGTACTTGCTCGTTATCCCGATGCGGGAAACACATTGAAAGCCGTGCAAAATGGCTATCTTTTTCTCTTATCCGCTATTTTGTATGAAGCCGATGGGAGCTTAAATGATGCCTATGTGGATTATCGGCGTGCGCTCGCTGTTGCACCGAATAACCCTGCTGTGATTGATGGAACCTTACGCGTAGCGAAGGAACTTGGCATGCAGCAAGATTTGGTGATGTTGAAGAAGCAATATGGTCAGCCCAAGTCATTAAGCAAGTCTCAGGGGCGAGTCATCATTTTGGATGAACAAGGTGTTGTGGAACCATTATCTGGTTGGAAGTTATCCTTACCACTATTTGACAGAAGCAGTGGTACCTCGTTGTATTCTATTGCTTTACCTTATTACCGCCATCAAACGGATAGAGAGAGTGAATCCATCACATTAAACCAGGTAACGGTATCTAATCGATTGTTGGCAGATGTAAATACTATGGCAAGTCAGGACCTAAGTGAACGCTTACCAACAATTATTGTCAGACAGGTATTACGTGTGGTCGCTAAAGATGTATTACGTCGCAGTACCACCCAAGGCAATGATCTCGGTAACTTGGTGTTTAATGTTTGGAATGCACTGACTGAACAACCCGATACGCGAAGTTGGTTAACGCTGCCTGCAAGAGTTGATGCATCTAGCACTGTTGTTGATGCGGGAGAACAAACTCTGCAGGTTGGGTCGAAAACGTATACATTTAAAGTGACTCCGCAAGGAACAACCTTGGTATGGCTGTCTCGCCAGGGAGCAAATTCAACCCTTTGGTACAAAGAACTGGGACGATTATGATGAAAATGTGGCTTGTGGCGTTAGCCACCGTAATAGGATTAGCGGGATGTGCTAACAACACTGCTGGATTACAGGTTGATGGTGCAAATCAGCGCGTGCTGTTTGGTGATCATGTCCTTGGTAGTCGACTTCGGATAGATGATATCACGACCACGCAAACTAATGGTCACGCGCGAGGCGTGGTGAGGTTAATAAGCGAATACAATGGCGATCAATCTATTCAATACCGTTTCTATTGGTATGATGACGATGGTCTTGAAGTGAATATTAATCCTGCTCCATGGAAACAAGTCGTGATCCACGGCGGTGAAACAGTATCACTATCTGAAGTATCGGTTAAACCGAAGGGAACTCAATTTAGAGTGCAAATTCGACAGTATAATCAATAACCTTATAGAGTTTGAGGATCCAAAATGAAAAAAGGTATTTGGGCAGTCGTTGGCTTAGCCGTTTTATTAGGTGGGTGTGCGAATAAGGTCTCTTACGGAGACGCTCAAGGTGTAGAAACTGTGACTGCAGATTTTGGGTCGACTGACCTGCAAAAAATTGCCTCAGACATGGTTGATAGCATGATGATGTCTGGCTCTGTGGCGGCGATTACTCAAAATCAACGCCCGATCGTATTTGTAGAACGGATTAAAAATAAAACCAGTGAACATATCGATACGGAATCAATTACCGATACCATCAGTACCAAGATGCTTAATTCTGGTAAGTTCCGCTTTGTGGATATGGGACGAGTTGAGTCCGTTCGTAAACAGCTTAAATTCCAAAATAATGATGAGCTAGTCAATCAAAGTTCAGCGATTCAATTTGGTAAGATGGTTGGTGCTCAATATATGCTATACGGTAACCTGTCGAGTATTGTGAAAAACTCAGGCAGTGACAAAGACGTTTATTACAAGATGACAATGCGTCTTATGGACATTCGCACAGGCTTGATAGAGTGGGCGGATGAAACTGAAATCCGTAAAGACGAGAAACGTAGCCTATTTGGCTTATAAGTGCGCGAGCTAATATAAAGGAGACGGTCAATGGCAAGGATTGGCTGGGCAGAAGCATGTCAACTGGATCCCTCACTGCAGTCATTGACTCGTTTCTTTGATGTTGTCCCCGATTATGCACAAACCCTTACAGGAGGCCTAACTAACCGGTGCTGGAAGGTTGTCTGTCCCGTTAAAGGAGCGTTTGTATGGCGTCCTATCACTTCTATCACACAAGCATTTTCTATTTCACGTTTTCAGGAATATCAAATTCTTAAGGCTATTGAGAAGGAAAATATTGCTCCCCAAGCTGCATTTATTAATGACCAAGGTTTACTAGTCGCATGGCGAGATGGTCATTCTCTTGAACAAGAAGCGGATTTTGATACCGTGTTAAAATGTCTCTCTCGCATTCATTTACTCGACAAGCAACGTATTCCAATTGCGCCTTTTAACTATACCGCTCGTATCGATCATTACTGGCTTCAACTGCGTGATGAACTCAAAGATGAAGCGCTGGAGAGCTTGTATCAAACATGGCGTTTGCCTCCGGCAGTCGATTTAAATCGTACCTGCTTATGCCATTTTGATTTGGGAGGTTATAACTTAGTCAAAAATGACGACAGTATCCAAATTATTGACTGGGAATATGCCGGAATTGCAGACCCTTGTTTAGATTTGGCGTTAAGCATTGTTGCCGCTGACGAAAACCTCCCCGCATCTGTGGCCCGTTACTGTCAGTTAATGAATATCATGGAAGTTGATGAGTGGATCGATGGTGTAAAAAGTTGGTTACCGCGTACCGAAGTGATGGGGCTGTTGTGGTACTTGCTCGCTTATCAGTTACGTGGAGAAGAGTATTACTTAGAACAAGCGACACAGTTAAAACAGAGTTTATGTAATTAGGATCACTGTTTCATCATGAAGCTTGGGTAGAGTAAACAGATACTTATCTAGATAAAATGACTTTAACCAGTTTGCCAATGGAGCGGAGCAGGGACCTATGATTCTTTATTTACACGGTTTTGATTCAACTAGTCCGGGTAATCACGAAAAAATAATGCAGTTGCAGTTTATCGACGACGATGTTCGTTTTATTAGTTACAGTACGCTGCATCCCAAGCATGACATGCAACATTTGCTAAATGAAGTGCAAAAATCGATTGAAAGTAGTGATGATCCTAATCCTTTAATCTGTGGGGTAGGGTTAGGTGGCTACTGGTCTGAGCGCGTTGGATTTTTATGCGGAATTAAGCAGGTATTGTTTAATCCCAACTTACACCCTCAAGCGACAATGGAAGGCGTCATTGATCGGCCTGAAGAGTATGATGATATAGCAACAAAGTGTCGTTCAGATTACCGGGACATCAATCGTAATAGCTGTTTAGTCATTTTATCACGTGATGACGGCGTACTTGATAGCCGTAACTCTGCAGCAGAACTATCACCCTATTACTCTCTGATTTGGGATGAAGCACAACCGCATAAGTTCCCTAAGATTTCTCATCATCTTCAAACAATGAAAACATTTAAAAACGCTTTATAATAAAGTGTCGATGAAGTTTTATACCCAAGTGCGCCCATTTAGCCTTGGGTATAGGTTATTTCCCCGCCATTCAATCTAAGCAGTAAGCTCGCTGATTCAGTGACTTTTCCTTCCTACAAAATCAGTGTTATCCGGTTCTATTTATAAATATGAGTTTTGTCATTAACTTTACCTATTTAATTCCACGTTGTTAATGTGGTTTTGCTGGTTTATTCGGCAAAAGAGAGACATTCTTTGGTTGCGTGACAAAATTTGCCCTATATAATGACTCCCATCAAAATAAATTGATAGATATCAAAAAAAACGAAGAGTGAGTATGAAACTCACCTAAACTTTGATGTTAATTAAGTTCTTTTTATTGGCAGTTGTGGCTCAAACAAGATAACACCTCAAATTAGTGGATAATTTCTTTTCTATTACCCAATTTTTCAGTTCGGTTTGTGCCGGGCTGAACCACAATTATTAACGTTTATTTTGAGGATTTTTATAGTGACTCGCATTATCGTAGTAGGTGGTGGCGCTGGTGGCCTAGAATTGGTAACCAAACTTGGACGCACTTTAGGGCGTAAAAATCGCGCAACTATCACCTTGGTAGATCGTAAATCTAGCCACTTGTGGAAACCGCTATTACATGAAGTAGCTACTGGTTCATTAGATGAAGGTGTCGATGCATTGAGCTATCGTGCCCACGCTCGTAATCATAGCTTTGACTTCCAGTTAGGCAGTTTAGAGTCTATCGACCGAGACAAAAAAACCATTACGTTATCTGAATTAAGAGATGATTCCGGTGAGCTATTAATGCCTCAGCGTGAGCTGGAATACGATATTCTTGTGATGGCGATCGGTTCAACGTCCAATGACTTCAACACCGAAGGCGTTCGTGACCACTGTATTTTCCTTGATAGCCCTGAACAAGCTCACCGTTTCCGTAGCGAAATGAATAACGAATTCCTTAAATTGCATGCGCGCCATGGGCAAGGTAGTGTTGATATTGCCATTGTTGGTGGTGGGGCAACTGGGGTCGAACTCTCTGCTGAGCTTCATAACGCAGTCACTGAGTTACGTAACTACGGGTTTGGTGATTTAGATTCTAGTAAGCTCAACGTTAACCTTGTAGAAGCGGGTGAACGTATTCTTCCCGCTTTACCACCACGCATCTCTGCAGCCGCTCATCAAGAACTGACTAAACTGGGTGTCAATGTTCGTACCGCTACTATGGTGACTAAAGCGGAAGCGGATGGGTTAGTGACGAAAGATGGTGAAAAGATCCACGCAAAAATCATGGTATGGGCGGCTGGCATTAAAGCTCCTGATTTCATCAAGGATATTGCTGGATTAGAAACAAACCGTATCAATCAACTGGTGGTTAAAGAAACGCTACAAACGACTCGTGATGACGATATCTTTGTTATTGGTGATTTGGCGCAATGTACTCAACCGGATGGTAAATTTGTTCCGCCACGTGCGCAAGCTGCACATCAGATGTCATCTCTTGCGTTCAAAAACATCATTGCAAAACTGAATGGTCGAGAAATGAAACCTTATATCTATAAAGATCACGGTTCATTAGTCTCTCTTAGCCGTTTCTCTACCGTAGGAAGTCTGATGGGTAACCTAACGAAAGGCTCTATGATGGTTGAAGGGCGTATTGCTCGTATGGTGTACATTTCTCTGTACCGTATGCACCAGATGGCCTTGCACGGCATGATTAAAACAGGCTTGATGATGTTAGTCGGACGCATCAACCGAGTGTTAAGACCTAATTTAAAACTCCATTAAGATTTTTGGTATAAAAAAAGCAGCTTTCGAGCTGCTTTTTATTTATGCTTAATAATCAGTTTGAACTAGTCTGGAATAATAGAGTAAACCGCTCCGTCTTTCGGCTGATCATGGTACATGAAACGATTGCGCGCGATCGTTTCCAATTGAGCCCCACACTGTTTGGCTAACAGCTGGCTGGGCAGATTATCTGGATCACACACAATCTCAAGACGTGTCAGTTTAAGTTGGCTGAAACTAAACTCTACCAAAGCATCCAGTGCTTCCTTACCATACCCTAGCTGTTGATAAGCATCACGAATCCAATACCCTAAACTTGCCATATTAAATGTAGGGTAAAACTCGTTAATAGCGACCATACCAATTAATTCACCGGATTTTCTTAAGTAGACACCAAAGCCATAGGCTTCGGATTTTACCCAGTTTAGGCGTGTGGCTAATATGAATCCTTCTGCTTCATCATGACTGAATTTTGCATGGCACCAATCTACCCATTTGTGCAGTGAGGGCGACGAGCAGATACACTGGCAGAGTTGGTCATTATCCTCTAATACAATCAGTTTGAGCTGTAATCGCTGGGTAATAATGTGAAAGTCTGGAACCATAATAATCTTGCATCTGCTCGTTGAGATCAATAAAAGGCGCCTAGGGCGCCTTTATAAGCTAACTTATTACTGATTATCATCAGATTGTGGGGCTTTACGTACTTGGATGATCATACCCATCAGTGGATGATCGAGGTAGTGGGTTTCGCCACTACGCATACGCCGTTTTTGATCCATCCGATAGCTCTTCAAAAACGTCTCAACTTCTTTGTCTGGTGAGACATTTTCTAAATGACCAAGTTGAACATTTGTATCTTGTTCATCCGGGCTCATTTCAAGCTGTAATTGCTTGTCTTTCAATATGACTTCACGAGTACTTGGTGATTTCAAATCTAAGTCGGTTTTTACATACAGATAGTGTTGAACGTAGACTTGAATCGTACCATCTAATTCATACAAAGGGTTTGCGACGGTTTGTTCTACCACGCCATTAACGCCATTAACAGCTTCTGACGGCGTTTGTTGTTGCTTGCGTTCTGTGCCATCGGGATTAAATTGGCTTGAATAATCATCGCCGGCCTGAATATGAAAAACAGGAGCGCGGGCTTCACCTTCATCTCCTTGACGCCATGCAGTGTGCAGTAATACTTGAAAACCAGCATGCGCCTGTAACGTTTCGGCTTGCGCATCTAATTGATAGTCACTAGGCGGTAAGAGCGTTACCCCTTTTTTTTCTAAGTAACTGGCATCACTAAACGAACCCGCTTTAGAAAGGTTGATAGGTGGTAATACGTTTGGCCAAGATTCACTGACTTTTTCTGCATCCACAGCGCGTTTAAAAAGGATAACTTCTACATCAAATTGTCGTTGTGCCAAGCTTGGCATAGCAACGAGTAAAAGAAGCAAAGGGATCAGTTTTTTCATTATGACTCCGTCATGTTGTGCCAAGCACATGACCACTGAACAATATCTATCAGTGGTTTGGTTATATCATCGTATTATGCGGCGTTATGCCGCAGGTAGTAAATTCTGCTCAAATTCACCAAGCATATTGGTCACAAAAGCAATGCGCTCTCGGCGGTCGACTAAAGGCAAGGTAAATTTAAACTTAGTCGGTCCATCCATTGCAAACTGTTTGGGCTGAGCCTGCAACAGTTTAACCAAAAACATAGGGTCAATGTCAGCATTTGGATAGAACTCAATATAGCCGCCTTTGTCGTGCGCTTCTATCTTACGTATTTTCAGCGTCCCTGCGTCTAGTTTCAAGCGAGCGATGGCCAATAAATTATTGGTTGCGTCTGGCAGTGGACCAAAGCGGTCAATTAATTCAACCTTGAGCTCTGCAAGCGCGTCTTCTGAGTTGACACTTGCGATCTGTTTGTACATCGATAAGCGAGTATTGATATCAGGGATATAATCATCAGGCAATAAAGCAGGGATGCGCATTTCAACTTCAGTCTGCTCTTTTAACAGTTCATCAAGGGATGGTTCTTTCCCTGATTTTAATGCTTCCACCGCTTGTTCAAGCATTTCCATGTAAAGAGTGAAACCAACCGATTGAATTTGACCACTTTGTTCATCACCCAAGAGCTCGCCAGCGCCACGAATCTCTAAATCGTGAGTGGCGAGGGTAAACCCAGCACCTAAATCTTCTAAAGAGGCAATCGCTTCTAATCGCTTAACGGCGTCTTTGGTCATTGCTTTGGGATGCGGTGTCAGTAAGTAAGCGTACGCTTGGTGGTGAGAGCGCCCCACACGACCTCGCAATTGGTGCAATTGAGCAAGGCCTAATGTATCTGCCCGATCCATGATAATGGTATTGGCGGTAGGTACATCGATACCAGTCTCAATAATGGTGGTACAAACCAATAAATTATAACGTTGGTGATAAAAATCATTCATGATGCGTTCGAGCTCTCGTTCACGCATCTGACCATGGGCAACAGTAATGCGTGCCTCGGGAATGAGCTTTTCTAAATCTGCAGCGACTTTATCGATGGTCTCAACTTGGTTATGTAAGAAGTAAACTTGACCTCCACGCATGACCTCACGTAATACCGCTTCACGAATAACACTATCTTCGCCTTGACGTACGAACGTTTTCACTGCGCGTCGACGTGCTGGTGGGGTTGCGATTATCGAGAGATCGCGCATACCACTCATTGCCATATTGAGGGTTCGCGGAATTGGGGTTGCGGTCAACGTTAAAATATCAACATCAGCGCGCATAGCTTTGACTTTTTCTTTTTGTCGAACGCCAAAACGGTGCTCTTCATCGACAATTAATAAGCCCAAATCTTGGAACCGTAGATCACTCGATAGAAGTTTGTGTGTACCTACTAAGATGTCAACTTTACCGTCTTCAACATCTTGCATGATTTGCTTCTGTTCTTTTGCAGATTTGAAGCGCGACAAGACTTCAACGCGAATGGGTAAGTTAGCAAAGCGGTCTCGGAAATTTTCAAAATGCTGCTGAGCAAGCAGGGTTGTCGGAACCAATACTGCGACTTGTTTGCTGTTATCTGTTGCCACAAATGCAGCGCGCATAGCGACTTCTGTTTTACCAAAGCCAACATCACCACATACCAATCTATCCATTGCTTTGGCTTGGCACATGTCAGAGAGAACCGCATTAATCGCCATTGCTTGATCGTCGGTTTCTTCAAATGGGAAGGTCGCTTTAAAGTTGGCATACTGTTCCCGATCCAGAGTAAATTTGTGGCCCGGCTTTAGTTCTCGTTTTGCGTAAACATCCAGTAGTTCAGCCGCAACATCGCGAACTTTCTCAGCGGCTTTTCGGCGTGCTTTAGCCCAAGCTTCTCCGCCGAGTTTATGAATTGGCGCTGAATCCTCTGCGCCACCAGAATAGCGACTAATCAGGTTTAATGATGAGACGGGGACATACAGTTTCGCTTCATTTTGATATTCGAGTGTCACGTACTCGGTGGTCATTCCACCTGCTTCAAGCGTTTGCAGTCCAATATAACGGCCAATACCATGGTCGATATGCACCACAGGTTGGCCTGGTTTGAGTTCCGCCAGATTACGTATAACCGCATCACTGTTGGTGTTGACTTTACGGTCTTTGCGGCGTCGTTGTAATACTCGATCTCCGAGAAGGTCACTTTCGCAAATAAAGGCTATTTGGTCGTCACCGTATATAAATCCATGTTCAGCTGCGCCCATGACCATGGTATAGCGGCTATCATTTTGAATCGCTTCATGGAAACTATTGATTGAAGTTGGGCGCAATTTTAGCGGTTGTAGCAATTCCAATAACGCTTCACGTCGCCCTTGAGATTCTACTGAAAAAATGATTTTACCAGGAAACTGCTCAGTAAATTTACGTAGTGCTGATAATGGTTCTTTTTGCTGATGGTTCGCGGCTAAATTGGGTAGGGCATGAGTCGCGATATTAACGCGACCTGCTTTCTCGGTCAGTGCTTCACGCTCTAATTGTACGACAGGCAGTGTTTTTAGTGTCGCGTACAGTTCATCTTTTTTTAGCCAGAGTTCATGCGGTGGCAATAATGGACGCAGTGGGTCAATTTTACGTTGGTCGTAGCGATATGCGGTATCAGCTAAGAAATGATCAATGGCAGGCTCTAGGTTACCCACGGCGACAATTTGTGAATTCTCAGGCAGATAATCAAATAAGGTTTCAGTGTGATCAAAAAACAGAGGTTGCCAGTATTCTATACCAGCAGGCCATGTTCCTTTGCTGACTTGCATGTAAACCGATTCTGGTTCACGACGAGCATCAAAGCGTTGTCGCCAACGGCTACGAAATTCTTCAATTGCCGCTTCTGTTGTCGGAAATTCATGAGCCGGTAGCAATTGAACGTTATCGATTTCATCAACCGAGCGCTGAGTTTCAGGATCGAAGGTGCGAATAGTATCAATTTCATCGTCAAAGAAATCAAAGCGAAACGGTAGATTGCTGCCCATTGGGAACAGATCCAAAATCGAACCGCGACTGGCATACTCGCCAGGGCCAAAGACTTGATCAACATGGCGATAACCTGAGTTGTCTAGCTGCAAACGTAATTTGTCCAGCGAAAACTCATCCCCTCGTTTTACCATTAAAGTGTGTTGCAACAAATAGTCACGTGGAGATTGGCGTTGTAGCAACGTGCTAATTGGCACAATCGTTATGCCTTGTTTTAGATGTGGCAACTGATAAAGGCGCGAAATACGCTCAGAAATGATTTCCTGATGAGGGGAAAAATTATCGTAAGGTAATGTTTCCCAATCGGGGAATAGGGCAACTTCCGTGTGAGTAAATTGCTCTATCTCGCTTTGTAGGCGTAATGCTGTTTGTGGGTCAGCAACGGCTAATACGGTGTGACTAGGATGTTGGGTAGCCAGCTCAGCGATGGCAAGCGCAAGGCTTGAACCCGTTAAATTACCATTGAATTTTTTGTCTCCAGCACCGCTTGAGGTGGCTAGAGGAAGTAGTGTCTGTTTAGTCATGGGACGTTAATTATTTTTCTCGATCCAGTGAGCGTTGGCGTAGAAGCTTTTGTTGCTGATGCAGAGCGGCTTTGATGAGTAAGTCTTGGTCCGCATCTCGTAATAAATCATATTTTACCGTAATAAGGTGATGTTCATCATCATGTACTTCGCAAGCCACAACGCTACCGTAGCAGTATATGGCAGCAGAAGGGTGCTCAATAAACAATTTGGCACGCACCGGGGTATTAAGTGCAAGAGGTGTATCGGAATGATAGGCAAACTGACTGGCGCCGAACGTCGCAGTTTTGTAGCGGAACGCGGCACTATCTTCTTGAGATAACATGAACGTTAATAAAAGATTGAGTTTGGCGTTCTGGGTATCCAACAGTTGGAAGACATGGCGAAAATCATTGGATTTCATTTCCAACTTAGCTTGTTCGGTAAGCATGTCTAATTGACTGAATTCGCTAGCAACAATAAAAGGGGTCGGGATTTCACTAACAAACTCTTCGGCAGAAGGCAGTGTATAACCGACCTCAAGGGGTTCAACATTAATATTAAGTGCATGATGCACTGAAAAAAACTCTTGGTCAGTCATGGTCGGTTTTCCTTATTACGCCTGAGTTGATTATCGCTATACAGCCGCAGTAATCAAGTTATGTCCATGTTAGAAGCGTGAAATGGGTGGTAATAAACATCAAATAGTGCTTCTCTTACACAGTTTTAGCAAATAAAAGCTACAACCTTGCTCTGATTCCCGTTACAGTAGCGCCATCTTAGTCGTATGGTTTTTATTATGTTTCATCCGATTTCAACCTTTATAGGCCTGCGTTATTTACGTGGGCGTTCCGGTGATAGGTTCAGTCGATTCGTGTCTTACATGTCTACCGCCGGAATCACCATCGGGGTTATGTCCTTAGTAACGGTTTTGTCAGTGATGAATGGCTTCGAATCTGAGCTAAAGCACCGTATTTTAGGTGTGCTTCCTCAGGCAGTTATTTCACAAGATCACGATAAAACGCGCAAAACAGATTCCCCACCCCAATTTATACGTGACATGTCGACATTACGTTCACCTGAGCCAATTGTGCGCAGTGAAGCGGTGATCCAAAGTGCTTCCGAATTGACCGCCGGTCTTATGATTGGGATCGAGCCTGATCAGCATGATCCGATTTCTGATTACTTAATTGGTGGCAGGGTGAGTGATTTAACCGCTGGCAGTTATCGTGTTTTCTTGGGACAAATATTAGCGCGCCAACTTAATGTGAAAGTGGGTGATAAAGTACGCTTAATGGTCACAAGTGCGAGTCAGTATACGCCGTTTGGACGTATTCCTAGTCAACGTAATTTTCAAGTGGCTGGCATTTTTAATACCGGCTCAGACGTGGATGGGCAGTTAATGATCACCCACCTAGACGATGCTGGCCGTCTTTTGCATTACAGTGATAGCACCATCTCAGGTTGGCGTCTGTTTTTTGATGACCCATTTGTTGTTGGTGATCTTTCTCATAAAACCTTACCTAAAGGTTGGCATTGGAGCGATTGGCGCGATCAGCGCGGTGAACTTTTCCAAGCGGTTGGCATGGAGAAGAATATGATGGGGCTTATGCTGGGGCTAATTGTTGGTGTCGCTGCATTTAATATTATCTCTGCACTGATTATGGTCGTGATGGAGAAACAAGCTGAAGTCGCCATCCTTAAAACTCAAGGTATGACGGATCGCCAAATTCTGGCCATCTTCATGGTGCAAGGTGCGAGTAGCGGCGTGATTGGTGCACTGGTTGGTGGTGTGTTAGGTGTGCTGCTCGCTGATAACCTCAATTCTGTATTGAGTATGATGGGCGTTGCTCTATTTTCTTTAGGTAGTTCTTTACCTGTGGTCATTAATCCGATGCAAATAACGGTAGTGGTTATTCTTGCTGTGGCGCTTAGTTTGCTTGCCACATTATTCCCTTCTTATCGTGCATCTTCTGTAAAACCCGCTGAGGCGTTACGTTATGAATAATTTGTTGTCTTGTCAGAATGTATGCAAAACCTATCAGGAAGGCGAGTTTAAAACCCAGGTATTAAAAGGCGTCAGTTTCGATTTAAAAACAGGCGAACTAGTCTCGATTATTGGTTCTTCTGGTTCAGGTAAAAGTACGCTGCTTCATATATTAGGAGCACTAGATGATACCAGTGAAGGTAAGGTCGAATTTTTAGGCCATGATTTAATGGCATTGAGCTCTAATCGTCAGGCAAAAATTCGCAATACTCACCTAGGTTTTGTTTATCAATTCCACCATCTTTTGGCCGATTTTACTGCATTAGAGAATGTGGCTATGCCATTACTGATCGGTGGTAAAAAGGTCTCTATCGCTAAACAAGAAGCTAAGGCGTTACTTGAGCGTGTCGGTTTAGGGCATCGTATCGAACACCGGCCTGCAGAATTGTCTGGCGGTGAACGTCAACGCGTGGCTATCGCTCGAGCGTTAGTTAATAAACCTGATTTAGTACTGGCCGATGAGCCAACAGGAAACCTTGATCATCAAACCGCTCTTTCTATTTACGATCTAATGCGTGAATTAAATCAAGAATCCGGTACGGCTTTTTTAGTTGTGACTCATGATAGCCAACTGGCTGAAAAGATGGACCGTCAAATGTATATGCAAGATGGGCTTCTTATGGAAGCGAAGGGGGCATAAGTGTTTAGAGGTTTATCCTTATTAATCGGTGGCCGTTTTAGTCGTGCTAAGCAGCGTAATAAAATGGTGTCGTTTATTTCGCTCTCTTCTACCATCGGCATTGCCGTTGGGGTTGCAGTCATCATCATCGGTCTTTCTGCCATGAACGGTTTTGAGCGAGAGTTGAAAGAACGGGTGTTATCTGTTGTACCACATGGCGAGTTTGAAGGCGTTCGTGGTCCAATGGGGAATTGGCCGGCCTTAGTGAAAAAAGCAGAAAGTGATCCTAATGTTGTTGCTGCTGCGCCGTATGTCCGTTTTACCGCGTTGGCAGAACGGGGTAAACATCTTAAGGCACTAGAAATCCGGGGTGTGAATCCGCAGCTAGAAAGTCAAGTGTCTTTGATGTCCGAGTTTATTGATAAAACCGCTTGGCAACATTTTAAGCCTAATCAAAAGCAGGTTATTTTAGGCAAAGGGGTGGCGGATAAGCTGAATGTTAAGGTCGGAGACTACATCACGTTGATGATACCAAAGTCGAATAACATGAATCGTGTTGAAGCCCCTAAACGGGTGCGGGTTCAAGTGACGGGCTTATTGGTACTTAATGGTCAGATTGATCATAGCTTAGCCTTGTTACCGATGGCAGATGCGCAAAATTACGCATCCATGGGTGATAAAGTGACGGGCGTTTCAATTAAAGTAAATGATGTATTTATGGCAACTCAGATCGTACGGGAAGTGGGTAGTCAACTTGACCAATACGTTTATTTGCGTAGTTGGAAACAGAAATACGGTTATTTGTATCGAGATATCGAGATGGTGCGCACCATTATGTACTTAGTGATGGTATTGGTGATTGGGGTCGCAAGCTTTAATATTGTCTCGACATTAATGATGGCCGTGAAAGATCGCGCGGCTGAAATTGCCATTTTGCGTACCATGGGAGCCACCGATGGATTAGTCAAACGCATTTTTGTATGGCAAGGCGTGTTTTCTGGCGTATTTGGTAGTATTGCAGGTAGTGTTCTTGGAGTACTTGTGGCGATGAATTTAACTGGAATCGTCAATCAACTCGAGAAACTTACCGGTCACCATTTCCTGTCTGGTGATATCTATTTTGTTGATTTTCTGCCATCACAAGTTGAATCGTTTGATGTGCTGTTAGTCTCAGGTACCGCTATTATTTTGAGCTTACTCGCCACTTGGTATCCTGCTAAGCGAGCAAGTCGCTTAAATCCTGCGACAGTACTTAGTGGTAAATAAGTACTGTACTGGTATGAACAAAAAAGGACCTTCGGGTCCTTTTTTGTTGGAATTTCATTGCAGGTATTACACCAATAATTGCCCTTTGTCTCGCACGCTTATTGTTCTAAGCTCCCACTCTTTGTATTGAGTCCGTAAGCTTAGCGGCAGGCAATGTTTACCCTTGGTGTCCGTTTTTGGGGAGATTCTTCGCGAGTTTTGCTTGGCGTTTTTGCCAACTGCGCACGACAGAATAACGCCATAAGCCCAAGATACCAAAGTACCCAATAATAGAAGCAACGACAGCACAGATACCGCTGCCAACCACTAATGGTAAGCAAATAGTATCAAATTGTTCACGGAGAAATTCCCACGATAGCTCAAAGTGAAAATGTTGGGGTGGCATATTTAATACCACAGTACCTAGCTTATAAGCGAGGTAAAAGATGACAGGCATGGTTATCGGATTCGTGATCCATACTAACGCAATGGATAGAGGCAGGTTTACACCAAATAAAATGGCCAAACCGGCTGCCATAATCATCTGACTAGGCAGAGGTACAAATGCCATAAAAAGGCCGACAGCAAAAGCACCTGCAGCAGAACGTCGGTTAAGACACCATAAATTGGGGTTGTATAGAACATTGCCGAAAATTTTTAATGCCTTCTGACGTTTGATCAGATCGTGGTTAGGCATAAACCGCTTAATGAATTTTCTTGGCATAGGAAACCATGACTCTCTTATTCAATAATTGGGTGTTAATTTCGTTTTCATTAACAGCCATTTCATCAATTTATTGGCCTTTCATTCCCGGATGGGAGCCTCTTCTGGCTGCGATTGGCACTGGTGTGATTTGTGTGGTGATTCTGGGATGTCGAAGTGTCATCGGCATAGCCTTGGCAGTTGTGTTGATACTAACACATAGCCAGTTACTCAGTGCACAAAAACATACGCTTTTTCAATTTGGTTCGAATATTACCATAAATGCCCATGTCGATAGTTTTTTTAAACCGGTTGGCGATGCTTTTCAGGGTGATATCACAGTCACCGAGATTAATCATCAACCGATATTCTATCTATTTCAGCCCAAAATAAGGCTAACTTCGCCCATCATATTAACACCGAATCAAAGTGGAATATTTCATGTTTCGGTCAAGCCTATGTTTGGTCATTTGAATGACGTTGGGTTTGATAAAGAAACTTATGCAATAAGCGAAAAAATTGTGGCTAAAGCCAGTGTTTACAGGGATAGCGCTTGGTCTATTACCACAAAAACGACGTTGCGAAATTGGTGGTATCAAGAGGTGCTACATATAGCGCAAGGAAGTGATAAACAAGGCTTAATTCTCGCGCTTTTATTTGGTGAAAGGAGCCGATTAACACCAGATCAGTGGCAGCAATTACGCAATAGTGGTTTGTCACATTTAGTTGCAATTTCAGGGCTTCATATTGGTATTGCATTTGGTTTGGGATTTCTTATTGGTAGCGTTTTTAGCCGTCTTTCGCCGCTATGGTTGTGGGCTCCTTGGCTATTGGGCGCCGCTGTTGCCATCGGTTATGCATGGCTAGCTGGGTTTACCTTACCCACTCAACGCGCTGTTATCATGTGTATTACCAATGTGGTGTTGTTAATGACATCTGTGCGTGTTGGCACTTTGGGGCGACTCAATATCACGTTAGCCGTGGTGCTATTGGTTTACCCATTCGCAGCATATAGCAGTAGTTTATGGCTGTCATTTTTTGCTGTTAGTGCAGTCATTTATTTGGCTAGCTGGACCCAACATTATGCCCATACTTGGCAAAAATTATTCTTAATACAAATTGGTGTAACGTTGTTTATGGTGCCGATTACCGGCTACTTCTTCCATGGAGTGAGTGTCACCTCGGTCCTATTTAATTTGGTTTTTATCCCTTGGTTCTCTTACGTGATTGTACCGTTAGGTTTTCTGCTTTTACTGGCGTTAGTGTGCGGTGGGTGGGGCGCTAATTATGTATGGCAATGCTTAGATTGGGCTTTTGCTCCTTTGCTTCATGCGTTGCAATGGAGTGAAGGGAGTTGGATTAATTTTAGTCGTGAGTGGACACTGACCGTACTCTTTGTGTTAATCGCTTTCATAAGCACACTATTGATCAGGAAGCGTTGGGCTGCATGTATGACAGTGTTGGTGCTTTCTCATTTATGGTCTAGTCAGCCTCGTTTTGATTGGCGTGTCGAAGTATTAGATGTTGGACATGGTCTAGCTGTACTGATAAGGCAGAACGACAAAGTGCTTGTTTATGATACTGGCAGCGGATGGGATACGGGGAGCATGGCTAATTCAGTCATTAAACCGTTAGTCGCCTATTACGGTGAAACGCTGGACGCAATGATAGTAAGCCATACCGACAACGATCATGCAGGAGGACGATACGATATTGAGCCTATCATCTCTCACCGGCATCAATGGGCAAGTCAGCGTTTGTCGGGGTATCGGCCTTGTATACGCGGTGAAACCTGGTGGTGGGAATCGCTTTCTTTTGAAGTGTTATGGCCACCAAAACAAGTGCATCGCGCATATAATCAGCATTCATGTGTGATCATGGTGCGTGACATCTATCATCGCCATTCTATCTTGCTGACGGGAGACGTTAATGCAGTCGGTGAGTGGTTACTTGCACGAGGGCAAGACAATTTGAACGCGGAAGTGATGTTAGTGCCTCATCATGGCAGTGGTACATCGTCTACCGCACAGCTTATTGATAAAGTTAGCCCGATGTGGGCAATTGCCTCTCTCGCTAAAGGGAACCTTTGGCATTTGCCGTCATCTGCGGTGGTTAAACGCTATACTCAGCATGGGGCTCATTGGTTAGATACGGGTGATTCAGGTCAAATTAGTGTTATTTTTCATGGTAACGACACCCGAATCGAGCGGAAACGCTCGAATGATAACCAGCCATGGTATAGGCAGATGCTACGTAACGGGGTAGAATGAGCGCAATTTTATAACCGATGATGTATCTCTATGTCGATAAATACAGACGAAACCACTTGGCAGACTTTTAAACGCCTTTGGACTTACATTCGTAATTACAAGGCAGGACTCGTTGTTGCCTGTATTGCTTTAATTCTTAATGCCGCTTCAGATACGTATATGATGTCTCTACTCAAACCTTTGCTAGATGAAGGGTTTGGTAGTACGGATACCTCATTTCTGCGTACGTTGCCTTTTATCGTAATGGGGGTGATGTTATTACGCGGTTCGAGTGGGTTTGTGTCTTCTTATTGTTTGAGTTGGGTGTCGGGTAACGTCGTTATGCAAATGCGTCGTTCGATCTTCAAACAATTTATGCATATGCCGGTGAGTTTTTTCGATAAAGAATCCACTGGTAGTTTGTTATCTCGGATCACCTACGACACAGAACAAGTCGCTAATGCGACCAGTAAGGCGTTGGTGAGTATCGTTCGAGAAGGTGCAAGCATTATTGGCTTGTTAGTGCTGATGTTTTGGAACAGCTGGCAGCTCTCTTTAGTTTTGATTGTCGTTGCGCCAATTGTTGCTATTGCGATTAGTATCGTATCTAAACGTTTTAGAAAAATTTCCAAAAATATGCAGACCACAATGGGTCACGTGACCGAATCAGCTGAGCAGATGCTGAAAGGTCATAAGGTGGTGTTAAGTTATGGTGGTCAAAAGGTAGAACAAAAACGTTTTGATAAAGTCAGTAATCGCATGCGCCAACAAAGCATGAAATTAGTGTCTGCCCAGTCCATTGCTAACCCAGTGATTCAGGTTATTGCGTCATTTGCAGTCGTTACTGTTCTGTTTCTTGCGAGTTTCCCAGAAATTCGTGAAAGCTTGACGCCTGGTACATTTTCGGTGGTATTCACCGCTATGTTTGGTTTGATGCGTCCGCTTAAAGCATTGACCGGGGTAACTTCTCAGTTCCAAAAAGGGATGGCGGCGAGTCAAACCTTATTCGCTTTTATGGATATGGAGCGTGAAAAAGATGACGGTAAGTTTGAATCGGATGATATTAAGGGTGAAGTGAAAGTCAATGACATTACCTTTACCTATCAAGGCAGTGAGAAACCTGCGCTGAGAAATGTTAGCTTCGATATTCCAGCGGGTAAAACTGTCGCGTTAGTGGGGCGTTCTGGTTCAGGTAAATCGACCATCGCTAATCTATTTACGCGCTTCTATGATGTGGATTCAGGCTCTATCGAGCTTGATGGTCATGATATTCGTGACTTTAAGTTAAGTAATTTACGCCAGCATTTTGGTCTGGTTTCACAAAATGTTCACCTGTTTAACGATTCAATTGCTAATAACATTGCTTATGCCGCTGAGGGCGATTTCAGTCGCGAACAGATCGAAAATGCCGCTCGACTTGCGCATGCGATGGAATTTATCGATAACATGCCTCAAGGCTTGGATACAGTGATCGGTGAAAACGGAACGAGTTTGTCTGGTGGACAACGTCAGCGTATTGCCATTGCGCGCGCACTGCTGCGTGATGCACCTGTGTTGATTCTTGATGAAGCGACTTCGGCTCTAGATACAGAATCAGAGCGAGCCATTCAATCGGCGTTGGAAGAGTTACAGAAGAATAAAACTGTCCTTGTCATTGCACACCGATTATCGACCATTGAAAATGCAAGTGAGATTCTGGTTGTCGATGAGGGTGAAATCATCGAACGTGGTAGCCATAGTGAATTGCTTGGAAAAGGTGGTTCATACGCGCAACTGCACAGTATCCAGTTTGGTGAGCGGGCGTGATTGAAAAGATTTGGTTTCACAAAAGCGTTTGGTATTTTGTTTTATGGCCACTACTGTGGCCATTAAGCAAATTATTCACCCAAATCAGCATGTCACGACGCCATGCTTATCAGCAAGGTAATAAAGAGAGTTATCGTGCCCCAATTCCAGTGGTTGTCGTGGGTAATATTACCGCTGGTGGTAATGGAAAAACTCCGGTTGTGGTGTGGCTAGTGGAAACCTTACTTGAGCTAGGTTATCGCCCAGGAGTTGTTTCACGAGGTTATGGTGGCAAAGCGCCACAGTATCCCTTGGTGTTGACACCACAAACTCCTGCAGCGCATAGTGGTGATGAGCCTAAGCTGATTCAGCAAAGAACAGGTGTCCCTGTAGCTGTTGCTCCTATTCGTTCAGAGGCTGTCAAAGCTTTGCTTGAGCATGATGTGAATATCATCATTACCGATGATGGCCTGCAGCATTATGCATTACAAAGAGATATTGAGTTTGTTGTCGTCGATGGGGCAAGGCGTTTTGGCAACGAACAGATGATTCCTTTAGGGCCACTGCGAGAGCCTTTATCTCGTTTACCTGAAGTGGATTTTATCATCACTAATGGTGGGCACGCGGGCCAAGGTGAAATTGCGATGACATTGGCACCGCAAATGGCGATAAACTTAATCACTGGCGAACGATGTCCTGCCAACGAACTTCATGGCTTAGTTGCATTTGCCGGGATCGGCCATCCTCCGAGATTTTTTGCCACGCTTGAACAGTTAGGGGCAAAGCTTATACATACCGCAGCGTTTGCGGATCATCAGGATTTTTCTCAGTCAGAACTTTATGCGTTGAGTGAGCGCGGTGAAAACGTCATTATGACCGAAAAAGATGCGGTAAAATGCGCTCATTATGCCCAAGAAAATTGGTGGTATTTGCCGGTAACGGCCGCCATTGAGTCAGTCGAGACACAACGTATATTGGATAAAATAAAAGAGGTAACGGAACATTATGGATCATAGACTACTTGAAATTGTTGCATGTCCAGTATGCAAAGGTAAATTGGTATACGACAAAGAAAAACAAGAGCTTATTTGTAAAGCAGACCGTCTAGCTTATCCAATTAAAGATGGTATTCCTGTTTTGTTAGAATCAGAGGCTCGTACTATGTCTATGGACGAGGGGCGTTAAAATGTCTTTTACTGTGGTCATTCCGTCGCGCTATCAGTCGTCTCGTTTGCCAGGTAAACCTTTAGCTGACATTTGCGGCAAGCCTATGGTTCAGCATGTTTATGAACAAGCATGTCAAGCTGGCGCTGAGCAGGTGATCGTTGCTACTGACGATGAGCGTATTGCTGAAGTGGTGCGTGGATTTGGTGGTGAAGTTTGTATGACCTCTCCCGATCATCAATCAGGTACTGAACGCTTAGCTGAAGTAGTGAAGCTTAAACAGATTCCTGATGAGCAAATAGTAGTCAATGTGCAAGGTGATGAGCCTTTAATTCCGCCTAGTGTGATTCGACAAGTGGCTGATAATTTAGCTGGTTGTGATGCACCTATGGCGACATTAGCGATTGAGGTGACAGACGAAGATGAGGTGTTTAACCCAAATGCTGTCAAAGTGGTGACTGACAAAGATGGGTATGCACTGTACTTCACACGGGCTTCTGTACCTTGGGATCGTGATAACTTTGCCCAATCACCACGTCAGGTAGTAAGACCATTACTACGTCATATTGGTATTTATGCCTATAGAGCCGGGTTCATCAACACTTATGTAAACTGGCAACCAAGCCAACTAGAGCAGATTGAAAGCTTAGAGCAACTCCGTGTGCTTTGGTATGGTGAAAAAATTCATGTTGATGTTGCTAAAGAAGCGCCACCCGCTGGTGTGGATACAGCAGAAGATCTTGAAGTGGTGCGTGCAGTATTAGCGGCAAGATAATGAATTGGTATACCTATCAATATCACTGAATAACAAGGAAGGCTCCGCGAACGGAGCCTTTTTAGTGTTATGAGAATTGTGTACTACTTTAGTTGCCCTAATCAGATCCTTGTGTCGTAATCGTTACGCTTAGGGCAGGTTGTGAGGATTTCACGTCTTCCAGTTTCTTTTACCTCCTCTAATTTCACTTCAAATCCCCATAGCCGATGTAAGTGTTTCATCACTTCATCATAGCTAGGGTCCAACGGAATGCGATCTTGTGGCACATATTGAAGTGTCAACGAACGATCACCACGTATATCCACATTGTAGATTTGGATATTGGGCTCTATGTTGCTCAAATTATATTGGGCAGCGAGCTTTTCACGAATGGCACGGTAACCCATGTCATCATGAATGGCACTGACTTCGATGAAGTTTTTCCGATCATCATCATCGATAGCAAATAATTTGAAATCGCGAATCACCTTAGGTGATAAATATTGGCTTATGAAGCTTTCATCTTTAAAGTTATGCATTGCAAAATGCAGCGCGTCCAACCAATCGGTTCCAGCTAAGTTCGGGAACCATTCATAATCTTCTTCAGTTGGGTGCTCACAGATACGCTTAATATCTTGGAACATAGCAAACCCTAATGCATAAGGGTTTATACCACTGTAGTAAGGACTGTTATAGGGAGGCTGTGCCACCACACTCGTATGGCTATGTAGGAACTCTAGAATGAACTTATCAGAAACAAACCCCTCATCGTATAGATGGTTTAAGATAGTGTAGTGCCAGAACGTTGCCCACCCTTCGTTCATCACTTGAGTTTGCTTTTGTGGGTAAAAGTATTGGCTGACTTTACGCACAATACGTACTACTTCCCGTTGCCATGACTCGAGGAGCGGTGCATGTTTTTCGATGAAATAAAGAATATTTTCTTGTGGTTCACTCGGAAAACGATGCTCTACTTCTTCTTGTTTGTTTTCTTTCGGTACGGTACGCCACAGTGCATTCACTTGTGATTGTAAGTACGCTTCACGCTCTTCTTGACGAGCTTTTTCCTCAGCAATAGAAATCTTTTCCGGGCGTTTATACCGGTCGACCCCATAGTTCATTAATGCATGGCAAGAATCCAATAATTGCTCGACTTCATGCTCACCGTATTTTTCCTCACAGCGACGAATATAATTTTTCGCAAACAGTAAGTAATCAATAATCGATGAGGCGTCCGTCCATGTTTGAAATAAATAATTGCCTTTAAAGAAGGAATTATGGCCATAACAAGCATGCGCCATCACTAACGCTTGCATCGTGACGGTATTTTCTTCCATTAAGTAAGCAATACATGGGTCGGAGTTGATGACGATTTCATAAGCAAGCCCCATCTGTCCGTGCTTGTATCCTTGCTCAGTTTGGATGAATTTTTTACCAAATGACCAGTGGTTATAATTGATCGGCATACCAATACTTGAGTAGGCGTCCATCATCTGTTCAGATGTAATCACTTCTATTTGATTGGTATAAGTATCCAAGCGATAGTGTTCTGCTACACGCCTAATTTCTTTATGATATTTTTCAAGTAAATCAAAGGTCCAATCTGGTCCGTCCGGCAGCATTTTACTGTTCTTCTTTGGAGTCCGTTTAGACTCGGCCGATTTTGTTGTCGTCGCCATAGACACGCCTCCTTATGCTGTCTCTTTGTGGAACAGTTCTCTAAACACCGGATAGATATCATCGACTCCTCGGATGTTTTTAATCGCAAAGTTCCCAAAAGATTCCTGAAGTTTTTCATACTCATGCCACAACGTCTGATGTGAACGACGAGTAATTTCTATGTATGCATAGTAGCGACAGGACATCAGAATATTCTCACTCAACAATTCTTTACAACGTGGTGAGTCATCCGCCCAGTTATCCCCGTCAGATGCTTGTGCTGCATAAATATTCCATTCATTAACTGGATAGCGTTTTTCAATGATTTCTTGCATCAATTTCAAGGCGCTAGATACGATTGTCCCTCCAGTCTCTTGCGAATAGAAAAACTCATGTTCATCGACTTCTTTCGCTTGTGTATGGTGACGAATAAATACAACTTCGACGTTTTCGTATTTACGGGTAAGGAATAAATACAGTAATACATAGAAGCGTTTAGCAATGTCTTTTGTCGCTTGATCCATAGAACCAGACACATCCATCAAACAAAACATCACAGCTTGACTTGATGGGATAGGGCGACGTTCATAGTTTTTGAACCTTAAATCAAAGGTATCAATAAATGGCACACCTTGAATTTTTTTCCTAAGCTCGTCTATTTCCGCTTTTAAGCGTTTTTCTTCAAGGAGTTGCGCAGGTTCTGAATGCTTGATTCTTTCAAGCTCTTCTTCGAGTTCGTTCATCATGCGGCGTTTACCTGCCGTCATTGCTGTACGACGAGCGAGAGATTGTTGCAGCGAACGAACAATCGCAATATTCGATGGAACACCAGCAGTGTTATAGCCTGCGCGATGGGTCTTCCATTCGGTAATTTTGTTAACTTGGTTTTTCTCCAAATTAGGTAACTCTAAATCTTCAAATAGAAGATCTAGGTATTCATCTTTGGAAATTTGGAATACAAAATCATCTTCGCCTTCGCCGTCAGCACTCGCGTCGCCTTCACCGGAACCACCTCCGCCTTGACCGCCTTTAGGCCGTTCGATTTTGTCACCACGGATAAATTGGTCATTACCCGGATGGACGCGTTCGCGTTCACCACCTTTACCTTGATGGAAAACGGGTTCCTTGATATCTCGATTTGGAATAGAGACATCTTCGCCTGATTCTGTATTTGTGATTGAACGGCGGTTAACTGCATCAGCCACCGATTCTTTAATCTGTTCTTTGTAACGGCGTAAAAAGCGTTGTCTATTGACTGCGCTTTTGTTTTTACCGTTTAATCGTCTGTCGATAAATTGCGCCATGTATTCCCCCTTCTAACGTCGCGATACACTCCGTGTGTCGCTTCGGGCAACCTCAGCTTTGTATTTAAGTCGTGACACCTAGAGTGTCACGACCAAGTTGAGGTAAGTCTCTGGAGAGTTATGAGGATTTACGTACACGTAAATACCATTCAGAAAGCAAGCGAACTTGTTTTTCTGTGTATCCTTTCTCCATCATACGAGCGACAAAGTTGTCGTGTTTCTTCTGATCTTCGCTTGAAGTTTTGGTATTGAAAGAGATAACTGGCAGCAACTCTTCGGTGTTCGAGAACATTTTCTTCTCGATGACAGTCCGTAGTTTTTCGTAACTGGTCCAAAGCGGATTTTTGCCATTGTTATTAGCACGTGCACGCAAGACAAAGTTAACGATTTCGTTACGGAAGTCTTTTGGATTACTAATCCCGGCAGTTTTTTCGATTTTTTCCAGTTCGCTGTTTAGTGCTGAGCGGTCAAATAGTTGACCTGTTTCAGGATCACGATACTCTTGATCTTGAATCCAGAAATCAGCGTAAGTGACATACCGATCAAAGATGTTCTGACCATATTCAGAGTAGGACTCTAAGTAAGCGGTCTGAATTTCTTTACCGATAAATTCCACATAACGAGGAACCAAGTAACCTTTAACAAACTCAAGATAACGCTCAGCCGTATCTTGTGGGAACTGCTCACGTTCAATTTGTTGTTCAATAACATAGAACAGGTGAACAGGGTTGGCTGCAACTTCTGAGTAATCGAAGTTAAATACGCGTGACAAAATCTTAAAGGCAAAACGGGTTGATAACCCTGACATACCTTCATCGACGCCGGCGTAATCGCGATACTCTTGATAGCTTTTTGCTTTAGGATCGGTATCTTTCAACGTTTCACCATCATAGACCCGCATTTTCGAGAAAATGGAGGAGTTTTCAGGCGCTTTCAAACGTGAGAGAACACTGAATTGTGATAGCAACTCTAAGGTGCTTGGCGCACATGGTGCATGAGCCAATTCACTGTGATCCAACAGTTTTTGGTAAATTTTAACTTCTTCAGAAACGCGTAAACAGTAAGGCACTTTGACAATGTAAACACGGTCTAAGAACGCTTCGTTGTTCTTGTTGTTTCTAAATGCTTGCCATTCTGATTCGTTTGAGTGGGCCAGAATCATACCGTCGAAAGGCAATGCTGATAGACCTTCGGTCCCGTTGTAGTTACCTTCTTGGGTAGCCGTCAACAATGGGTGCAGCACTTTAATTGGCGCTTTAAACATTTCGACGAATTCCATCAAACCTTGGTTGGCTCGACACAAGGCACCAGAGTAACTATAAGCATCTGGGTCATCTTGTGAAAAGTGTTCAAGTTGGCGGATATCGACTTTACCAACCAATGCTGAAATATCTTGGTTGTTCTCGTCCCCTGGTTCGGTTTTAGCAATTGCAATTTGATCTAGGATTGATGGACGGACTTTGACCACTTTAAATTTGGTTATGTCACCGCCAAATTCGTGTAGTCGTTTCGCTGCCCATGGGGACATGATTGAGCGAAGATAACGTTTTTGAATACCGTATTCTTCGTGTAGAAGTTGGCCATCTTCATTCACATCAAATAGACAGAATGGATGGTCGTTAACTGGACTACGTTGTCCATTTGCTGACAATACGTAGATTGGGCATTGTTGCATCAAGGCTTTCAATTTTTCAGCCAATGATGATTTACCGCCCCCAACTGGGCCAAGTAAATATAAAATCTGTTTACGTTCTTCCAAGCCTTGAGCAGCATGTTTTAGATACGATACGATTTGTTCTATAGCTTCCTCCATACCATAGAATTCTTTGAAGGGTTCGTAACGTGAAATAACTCGGTTCGAAAATATTCGACTTAGACGAGGGTGCTTAGATGTGTCGACTTGCTCTGGTTCCCCAATAGCCAACAATAAACGCTCTGCAGCGTTTACATAAGCACTTTTGTCTTCTTTACATAGAGCTAGAAACTCTTGTATTGATAACTCTTCGTCCTTGGCTGCTTCATAGCGTGCCTGAAAGTGGTCAAAAATACTCATAGTGATTCCCCTCTAAAAATGTCTTATTGACATACAACCGCTTAAAAACACAAATCCCTAACACTTAAAGCCTAGTTCTTAAACCACGATTTTGCTTAACAATTATGCGTTTATTTCAATTCCGTGATGGTTGTATCGTGTTTACATCTTTGACATTATGAACATGAATATGAACGTTGATGATTATGCTTATGCCAAACTTAAGGAAGCGGCTGACCTACAAAACACGATTAACCCTATTTATTACTCGCACAAAGAATGTGAAACAAGTGTGACTCAAGTAGCATTTTTTGTGGAATAAGGATTAAAAAAATGAAAATAAACATTTCCAGTGTCGTGCCATTAGGGATAGTTTTCGCTGGTATTACGACGTTAAACCAAGCAATTGCAGCGCCTAGCCCTTGGTCTATCGGAGTTGGTGGTGGTGTTTCGTCTGAACTGTACAAAGATACTCATTCTGATTCGAATGCCACCTTGCTCGGTGGTTACGATGGAGAGCATATTTATCTTAAAGGTACTGAACTTGGCTACCGTCTCTTTGCCAAAGATGCTAAGCAGAATGTTATGTTACGAGTGTTGTATGACGGACGACATTTTGACCCCAGCGATTCAGATGATCAGCAGATGAAACAACTAGATAAGCGCCACGGTACGGGTCTTATCGGTCCTAAAATGCAAATTAAAACGGCTGCTGGGACGTTTGAAAGTGGCGTTGCGGTTGAGTTTACTGGTGAACATCAAGGTTATTTAGCAACGGTGGGTTGGAGTTATCCGCTCATTATGGGCAATATGGGGATTATTCCCAATTTGGGTTATGAACATAACTCAGAAAAAATGGCGAATTATTTATATGGTGTGTCTGATCATGAGGCGCGCCATAGCGGTATTCAACGTTATCATGTCAGCGGTGCTGGCCAATATTACATGGGCGTTAATGGTTTTTTCAAGCTCACAGAGCATATCCGCTTTGACAGTGGTTTACGTTTTACCCATTACGATTCTGAGATAAAAGATAGTCCGATCGTTGCGCATGGTAACAATGCAGCGCTGTTTGTTGCGGCGTCATATGTATTTTAGTGTTTAACATTCCGCTGCCATCTTGGCAGCGGAAATAAAGCAGTCGTTCATTAACAAACAGTGTGGATACTTGGAGATAGATACTATGCGTTAAGCAGTTGATGGAGCTCTGTTGCAGACAAATGGTATTGACGAGGGCACTGACTCCACACGGCTTGCATTTTACGATATTTGTCTAGCATCGGAACTTGACTGTTAAAGCCATGTTCACCTTTTTCAAATTGTGGGTACATGCCTTCACTGTCAACAAGGAAACGCACATATTGGACGAGTTGATTTTCTGTCACTGCATCAAAACCGAGGAATTGTAGACGACGTTGATCAACGTCAGCTTTAGCATCAGAGCTAAGTTGGTTATACGATTCTTGCATCGCGTGATACATTTCCATGATATTGATAACCTGACGACATTGCTCTTCAGGCAAACAGCCAAACTCTTTGTTTAGCTCACTCATCTGTAGGTCATAACCTCGTTCAACGATGGTTTTGAGACGTTGATACTTAGCACTATTTGATGGGTCTAACTGTGCCATTAATAGGTATTGGTTAGATAAGATAAGACGTTGAGCATTTGTCATTTCCATAGCGGGCCTCACCAGAGTATAAAATTTAAAATTTGTGTTTCTGGGCTCAGATTAAAATAACATGCAGTTAATAAATATGATCTGACCACGTATTTGGTGCATAAATTTACCCACGAATAGCGAAAAATTCGTGCTACGTCTATGTGATGGATTCAGCGAAATAGAAATGGTGAGTTTGGGGAATATTTTCTGAGAATAAAAGCCGATAAGGCAGTTCAATTTCGCGTCATTGGTAACGAAATAAGCCGATATGTCGGCTTATTTCGGTATCTGGGGAGAAATAAGCAGACAGCTATTTAGTACTTAACGTTATCATGGTATTCAGAAAGGATCCCTTTGATGAATTCCATCGTTTCTTTACTCGGAGGCTCAACGCCTTCGAGAGGGTAGACTTCACCCATTGCTTCCCACTTATGTGCGCCTAGCTTGTGGTAAGGTAGCATTTCAATCTTTTCGATATTACTCATATCTTTAATAAACTCACCAAGCAGACGGGCCGACTCTTCATCATCAGTATAACCAGGCACTACGACATACCGCAGCCATGTTGATTTGCCTATTTTTTGTAAGTAACGAGCAAAATCAAGTACACGTTTATTCGATACTCCCACCAAGTTTTGGTGAACATCATCTTTCATCTGTTTAATGTCCAGCATAACCAGATCGGTGACTTCCAGTACTTCATCAATCACTGGGGTGTATTTGCGAATATAACCGTTAGTATCGAGGCAGGTGTGAATGCCTTCTTCATGGGCTGCTTGAAACAGGTCACGAACAAACTCTGGCTGCAGCATTGACTCACCACCAGAACAAGTAATGCCACCACCTGATGCATTCATAAAATGGCGATAAGTTTTCGCTTCATTAATGATTTCTTCAACTGTGGTTTCTTTACCTTCGTGCACATCCCATGTGTCTCGGTTATGACAATACTTACAACGGAAGAGGCACCCTTGGAGAAAGATGATAAAACGAATGCCTGGACCATCGACAGTACCGCAGGTTTCATAGGAGTGTATACGACCAGTAGTAGACATGAGCAGCTCTCTATTTGGAGGTTTCTTTTGTTGCCCATTTTATTACAAATACCTGCGATTAAATAGTTTTTCCTTGGTAATGTTAGGGATAATTTACGGGAAATTAAAAACGCTTAGATATTCAAATTCAATGTGTTATAACAGTGTTATAGTTAGCCATAATAAAAAAGGTTTTTTTATAATATTATTAATAAAAATAAATTAACAAATTAACAGGGATAAATACATGGATGTAATGAAGTTGTCTCAAAAGCAGAAAATCACTGCTTTCATTGTTGTACTGTGTTTAGGATTTGTGGCTCTTGGCATTTTTGCTGGGCATAGCCTCAAGAGCATGAGCACACAATATCAAAATAGTAATGCCATTACCGAAGGGGTAGTGGGTATACACGCAACCCAAGCAAAATTACTCTCACTCGCCGCCGGGCGGGACGACCTTTCCTCAAAACAAATACCCGTGGTAAAAAAAGAGCTTGATGAACTTCTTAATGAAGTAAAACAAGATGTCGTTTTTTTAAAGGGTATTGGTTTATCTGCGCAAGCAAACGACTTATTAGCGGCAACCCAGTCTTTCGACAACTCTTTTCGCCCTTGGTTGAATATTAAATCTGAGCTTGGTTTTAGTGTCGATGAAGGTAAATTAGGTGAGCTTAAATCATTGGAAACGACAATTGAAAAGAAAATTAATGAAACGGGGATGGTAACCGTAATGTCAGATTTTCAAGCGATGATTAAAGCGCAGCAAAATTATTTACTTAAACAGAGTGAGAACAATCTGAAATTATTCAATCGTGCAATGTTTGGCTTCGTCAATACGTCAAACAGTTATGCGATGCTGAATTTGTACCAAAAAGAAGTAGAACAATTTAAAGCAACATTTAAGCGTGTTGCAGAGCTTAGCCAACAGGAAACCATTAAAGAGCAAAATCTGTTGGCTGGAGAAGCCAAAGCGAGTGACATTATTCATGCTATTTCTGGTGATATTGAAAAATTGAGTGCGAAGTATCAAGCTGAGGCAGCTCAATCTGGTGATGTTACTTTGTGGTCTGTTCTTATTGCTTGTGCGGTTTTAGCCTTGGTAACCATTTCAATTTTTGTGATGCAAAGTGTGTCACTAACGCGTTCTCTAAGTCAAACAAAGCGAGTGTTAGATAAATTATCGCAAGGGGATCTGACGCAGAAAATGCAGGTGTCGAATAACCCTAATGATGAGTTTAATCAGCTTGCCGTTGCGATTAACCAAAGCTGTGAACACCTAGCTGGTTTGGTGAG
This sequence comes from Vibrio nitrifigilis, assembly GCF_015686695.1. Taxonomy (NCBI): domain Bacteria; kingdom Pseudomonadati; phylum Pseudomonadota; class Gammaproteobacteria; order Vibrionales; family Vibrionaceae; genus Vibrio; species Vibrio nitrifigilis. Next base: position 1,204,301 of record NZ_JADPMR010000001.1, read on the forward strand.
AAAAGTTCAGGAAAACAGCCAAGCCTTATCGGGAGATGCTGCTGCTTTGCATTCTGGTGTTGATAAACTCACACAAAGCCAAACTGACGTAATGAGTCAAAGCCAGCTACTTGCTTCAGCAACTGAGGAAGTGAGTGTCACAACGAAAGAAGTGTCAAATTCGTTAGAATTCGTGGCAGAAATGAGTAAAGCCTCAAACCAAGCGGCAACAGAAGGTTCGACGGTCATTTCGGCTGCTATTGAGTCACTACAAGATATTGGTGAGATATTAAACTCAGCAGCGAGTCATATTCAGCAGTTAGAACAAGCCTCATTAAAAATTGATTCAGTGATGGATATCATTAATGGTATTGCCGAACAAACCAATTTGCTGGCCTTGAACGCAGCGATAGAGGCTGCGCGTGCCGGTGAACAAGGGCGTGGCTTTGCCGTGGTCGCTGATGAAGTTCGTAGTTTAGCAGTGCGTACAGTTGATGCTGTGGCTGATATCTCCTCTACTATTCAAACCATGAAAACTGAAAGCGATGAAGTGATTCAGTATATTAACCAATCGCAACAGTCGATGGAGATTGGTCAACAGCGTGGCCATGAGGCGATGAATGCAATGGGAATGATCACCACTAAAGCCGATGAAGCTGCCAGCCAAACTGAAGTGATTTTCGCTTCGATGAAAGAATTGGCGACAACGAGTCAATCGATGGCCGATAGTATGGTGCAAATATCAGCAGCAATGAGCTCTTTAGAAGAGAATAATACCCGATTGAGTGAGACGAGTCAGGGTGTGGATAAACGCTCCACTAATTTGCATAACGATTGCCAAAGGTTTGTGGTTTAGTTGTTTAACATTATGATTTAATTGTCTTTTATCTATTTTATTTGGCCGGGCTGTTGTCCGGCTTTCTTATATCTATCCATGTTTTCCCTCAACTCTTTCTACCACAGTTTATTATGAGAGTTTTACTCCAGATAGAATCGTCGCCAGAAGGTTAAATAACGGGGTTGTATGCGTTTGAGATGATATCACCATGCCCTAGCAAGATAGCAAGATAGCAAGATAGCAAGATAGCAAGATAGCAAGTAACAGTAAAATACGAGAACAAGAGGAATTGATAGGGTGTGTTTGGATAGATGAGTGAGGCAATAAAAATCCCGCCGAAGCGGGATTTATTAACTTAACTTTTCAGTCTGAATTACATTGATTCAGTGAAAGTACGTGAGATTACGTCTTGTTGTTGCTCTGCAGTTAGAGAGTTAAAACGAACTGCGTAACCAGATACACGAATTGTTAATTGAGGGTATTTCTCTGGGTGTTCAACCGCGTCTAGAAGAGTATCACGGTTTAGAACGTTAACGTTCAAGTGTTGACCACCTTCTACACTTTCTTCGTGGTGGAAGTAACCGTCCATCAAACCTGCTAGGTTGGCGCGGCGAGAACCTTCTTCTTTACCTAAAGCATTAGGTACGATAGAGAATGTGTAAGAGATACCGTCTTGTGCGTCAGCAAATGGTAGTTTACCTACTGAAGTCAAAGATGCTACAGCACCTTTTTGGTCACGACCGTGCATTGGGTTTGCACCAGGACCAAATGGAGCGCCAGCACGACGACCGTCAGGAGTGTTACCAGTTTTCTTACCGTACACAACGTTAGAAGTGATAGTAAGGATAGACTGAGTAGGGATAGCATCACGGTATGTTTTAAGTTCACGAATTTTGTTCATGAATACGCGAACAAGTTCACATGCGATGTCATCTACACGAGGGTCGTTGTTACCAAATTTAGGGTAATCACCTTCGATATCAAAGTCGATTGCTAGACCATCTTCGTCACGAACTGGTTTAACTTTTGCGTATTTGATTGCTGATAGAGAGTCAGCTGCAACAGAAAGACCAGCAATACCACATGCCATTGTACGTTTAACATGTAGATCGTGAAGAGCCATTAGAGACGCTTCGTAGCTGTATTTGTCGTGCATGAAGTGGATAGCATTCAATGCAGTCACGTATTGTTTTGCCAACCAGTCCATGAAGTGGTCCATTTTATCCCAAAGTTCGTCGTAGTTAAGAACTTCAGAAGTGATTTTAGGCATTTCTGGGCCAACTTGAATTTTCAGTTTTTCGTCTACACCACCGTTAATAGTGTAAAGCATGGTTTTCGCAAGGTTAGCACGAGCACCGAAGAACTGCATTTGTTTACCAACAACCATTGGTGATACACAACATGCGATTGCGTAGTCATCAGAGTTGAAGTCTGGACGCATTAGGTCGTCGTTTTCATACTGGATAGATGAAGTATCGATTGACACTTTTGCACAGAATTTTTTGAAGCCTTCAGGAAGTTTTTCAGACCAAAGAACAGTAGTGTTTGGCTCTGGAGAAGGACCCATAGTGTATAGGCTGTTTAAGAAACGGAAGTTAGTTTTAGAAACTAGAGTACGTCCGTCAAGACCCATACCACCTACTGACTCAGTTGCCCAGATTGGGTCGCCTGAGAATAGTTCATCGTATTCAGGAGTACGTAGGAAACGAACCATACGTAGTTTCATTACGAAGTGGTCAACAAGTTCTTGAGCTTGAGCTTCAGTCAGTTTACCTGCAGCGATATCACGTTCGATGAAGATATCTAGGAAAGTAGAAGTACGACCTAGAGACATTGCCGCGCCGTTTTGAGATTTAACAGCAGCTAGGTAACCGAAGTAAGTCCATTGAATTGCTTCTTGAGCAGTTTCAGCTGGACGAGAAATATCACAACCGTATTTAGCAGCCATTTCTTTGATTTGGCCAAGAGCACGGTGTTGTTCTGCTACTTCTTCACGTAGTTGGATAGTTTCACGAAGATCAACGCCATTTTCTAAATCGCTTTGTAGCGAAGTGAATTGTGCGTATTTGTCTTTCATTAGGTAGTCAATACCGTAAAGAGCGATACGACGGTAGTCACCAATGATACGACCACGACCGTAAGCATCTGGAAGACCAGTTAAGATACCAGCTTTACGACATTTAAGAATTGAAGGAGTATATACGTCAAACACACCTTGGTTGTGAGTTTTACGATATTCAGTGTAGATTTTTTTAACTTCAGGGTCTAACTCGCGGTCGTATGCTTTGCAAGAACCTTCAACCATGCGGATACCACCGTTAGGGATAATCGCACGTTTTAGAGGAGCTTCAGTTTGAAGACCTACGATTTTTTCTAGGTCTTTGTTAATGTATCCAGCATCATGTGAAGTGATGGTAGAGATAACAGAAGTATCGAAATCAACAGGTGCGTGAGTCGCGTTTTCCTGTTTGATACCTTCCATTACTTTAGCCCAAAGCGTTTTAGTGGCTTCAGTACCTTCAGAAACTAGGAAAGATTCGTCACCTTCATAAGGTGTGTAGTTCTTTTGAATAAAATCACGAACGTTTACTTCATTTTGCCACTCACCGTCAGCAAAACCTTCCCAAGCTTTAGCAAATTGCTCTGCCATGACATACCTACCTTTATTAGTAGAAAAAACACGTACTGTCTTAGCCGTTGAGCCAGCTATCCTTGATGGAGCAGTACACTCATAAAAATAACAATAGTTATACCCACTCAATACAACTGTATGAATATAGATACTGTCATTTGTCTCGTTGGGAAACAATTTAAGCTAAAAAAAAGTAGCAAACCTTAAACTAAATCAATAAATCTTCAAAAATTGAAATAAAGTAAATGGTAATGCTTCATTTCCTACTTATTGAGCGATTGAATTCTTGATTGGCCTTATTGCACGGCACTTCCAGCCACTTTTTTATCACGAAAATGATTCCCGCTTATTTTGTGTTCAACTTTATTGCTCATGTATTGTGACATGACTCACTTAAAGTTTAGTGACATAGGTGGAATTTTAACGATGTTATGTCGATATAAACCAGTACAAGCGTGTGAGTTGCTGTGGTAACGCGATATTCTATAGTGGTGATTCAGTTACTAAACTCATCATGAACTAGGTGGTGATGAGCGATACCTGAACGCTATCAAGGTGTAATATCAGAAGGTCATCAACGATCACAGGTTAACCTCAATTAGGGCAGAAATGGTTATTTCCTCATTTATTGCATATACAAAAGGCTGGTGATAGCTTTAATGCGTCGGGCTAATCCACTCGCTTAAAAGACTTTCTCTTATATTTATTAATGGTTGCAGTGATCGCTCAAAAATTAAATAACGCTATACCTGAATGACCTTTAGATACTGGGTTCAGAGCGTTATCCGAGCACGGGTCAAATAGCGATTAAGGGAGTATGAACATGAAAACATGGATAATTACGGCTGCTGTTCTGGCGACTGTTCTTGCTGGTAATACTCAAGCGAAAGAATGGACCACTGTTCGTTTCGGTATTGAAGGTGCTTATCCTCCCTTTAGTTGGACTGAGCCTGATGGATCACTGAAAGGATTTGATGTCGATATGGCCCATGCTCTGTGTAAACAGATGCAGGTCAAATGCAAAATTATCCGCCAAGATTGGGAGGGTATTATTCCCTCTTTATTAGCGCGAAAATACGATGCCATTATTGCTGCCATGTCGATTACTGATTATCGCCGTAAGCAAGTCGATTTTACTCATAAATATGCGCTCATTCCTAATAAGTTTATTGCGAAAAAAGGAACTCATATCGATTTCACTAAGGAAGGGTTGAAAGGGGTCAAAATTGGTGTGCAACGTGCCACAACACACGAGAAATACCTTTCCGACAATTATGGTGATTCTGTGGATATTGTGCGTTACGGATCATTTGACGAAGCGTACTTAGATCTTGCTAATGGGAGAATTGCTGCAGTATTAGGGGATGCTTCTGCTCTTGAAGAAGGTATGCTCAAAAAGCCTGGTGGCGATCAGTATCATTTTGTAGGTCCGACATTGACTGATCCTAAATGGTTTGGTGAGGGATTTGGTATTGCAGTACGTAAACAGGATAAAGATCTGACTCAACAACTTAACGTAGCCATCGATCAGGTCAGAGCGAGTGGCGTATATAAACAGATTGAAGCGAAATATTTTACTTATGATGTGTTTGGGAATTAGACGTTTTTATCCGTTGTGCTTTTATTAGTATTGTCGGGGCGGGTCTCAAACTCTCGAACATAGTTGCTAGGGAGGCTGAAAGCGCGTCACTGGTTTGGAGGATAAAAAGCCCGTTAGCATGGATAACAATTAAACGGGCTAGATTGACTAGGCGATAGCCATGTCTACTGTTGGAATACGGACCAGATAGGTGCGTGATCGGACGGTTTTTCTATACCGCGCAGCTCGTAATCGATGCCTGACTCTTGACAGATTGCTGCCAGTTTAGGTGTCGCCAAAATGACATCGATTCGTAACCCTCGGTTATCATCAAAACCTCGTGAACGATAGTCAAACCACGAATATTGATCGTTAACATCAGGATGAACTTGACGGAAGGTATCAACAAAACCCCAATCGATTAACGTTTGCAGCCACTCTCTTTCTTCAGGTTGGAATGAACATTTGCCTGTTTTCAACCAACGCTTGCGGTTCGGCTCACCAATGCCAATATCGGCATCGATAGGGCTGATATTGATATCACCCATAACGATGAGATTATCGTCACTTGTGTGATAATCATTTAGGTACTGCATCAAATCTTTGTAGAATTGACGTTTGTATGGGTATTTCGTCTCATGGTTAATGTTATCCCCTTGAGGGAAATAGCCGTTTAATACGGTTGTTTTTTCACCTTGTTCGTTTTCAAAGGTGGCCATGATCATACGTTTTTGGTGCTCTTCACTATCGGTAGGAAAACCGTAACGAACATCAACCGGTTCTTGTTTACATAACATGGCGACACCATAATGTGCCTTTTGACCATGGAAGTAGACTTTGTAACCCATAGCTTCAACGTCAGCAACAGGGAAGGCATCATTGTGTACTTTGATTTCTTGTAAGCCAATAACGTCGGGTTGATGTTTGTCGATAAGGGCTTGCAGTTGGTGAAGGCGAGCGCGTAAGCCATTGATATTAAAGCTAACAACTTTCATTATCTGTCCTTTGCTGGTTAACCTATCTTGTGAGATAGTCTTCTGTGACCCATATTACCATGTAGGCTGGATGCCTCAACCTTGTTTATCTACGGGTTATTAGCCAACTTATGTTGGGTTTGGCTCAGATTTCTTTTCTAGATCTTGCCTTACTATCTCTAGCGCAGCTAAAGCAACCTTTGGATCGACGTTATTGGTTTCTAGTAGATAAATTAGATCAACGGCTAATTTAATTTCGTCTGGCGCTTGCTCAAGTGATGGGGTTGATTGACTCATTACTGATTTCTCTCGCGATAAGTGATTTGATTTTCCAGTTTAGTTTTAGCGGTTTGACAGCGTTTTAACCGTTGCTCTACCGCTAGTAGCGCACTTTGAGCCATCTGTTTTTCATTAAAAGGCGCATTGTCCAGGGCATATTGTTTATCTTGAACCATGTCAGCAAGACGTCTTTCCCATTCTTGATGTTGTGCTAATTCTTGATAAAGCGTGCTAATCGGTTTGCGATAATAAGACGCGTGTTTGGGTTCATGGCTGCGCACGTTGGTGGTTGAAATTTCGCGCTGAATTGCGCTGATCTGTGCTAATAATCTTTCCGTTAAATATTCCGCTCGGCTTTGCGTGAGTCGCTTTGAGTCTTGTTCGCGAATTAAGCTTTCTAGTGTACTTTTCGTTTCTTGTACGCAGGGGGTGAGCAATTTTGCGTGACAATGAAAGAGTATATCATCGAATAATGGCAAGTGATGTTCGCCGCGTTGCCGATCTAAATTAGCAGCTTGAACGCTCAGAGTTTCTAACAATTGTCTAATGTGGCTAAAATCTTTCATAACTGGTTTCCCGAGTCATTAATATTCAATGTTGCGCTTAAACGGTGGAAGTGAATCAAGTAATTGTTTCCCATAACGTTTAGAGACAATACGTCGATCGAGTATCACTACACGTCCTGAATCGCGTTCTTTACGTAATAACCGCCCAACTGACTGTATCAGTTTTTTACTGGCTTCAGGAACGGTAATCTGCATAAACGGGTTGCCACCGCGATTTTGAATATATTCAGCATGTGCTTGTTCTACTGGTGATGTCGGAACTGCAAACGGAATTTTTGTGATCACCAAGTTTTCCAATAACTCACCAGGTAAGTCTAATCCCTCAGAAAAGCTTCCTGTGCCAAATAAAACACTAGTTTTTTGCTTTTTGATTAGATTTTTATGTTTTTTTAGAATTTCATTACGTGACTTTGTTCCTTGAAGTTGTAGCGTCCACCCCTTGCTTTTACAAATGGGTGTGATGTATTCAGCGACTTCTTTCATTTGCCAATAAGATGAAAAGAGCACCAGGTTGGCTTTATTGGGCTCGATAAAGTGTTCTAAGCGTTGCGACAAATACTGAGTAAATTGCGGTGCTGCTGGCTCATAATCCATTTTAGGAATCAGTAACTCTGCCTGCTGTTTATAGTCAAACGGTGAGGCAAGCGCTAAAAATTGAACACCGTCTTCTTCTTTTTCACTGATCCCAGCTTGGCGACAGAAATAATGAAAAGAGTTAAGTGCTCGCATCGTGGCTGATACCAAAACGGCGCCAATGCATCGGCTCCACAGTTGTTGGTCTAACTGCCAACCTATTTCAAGGGGAGCGACATTAACAATGAAGTCACGATCACGCTCCGGACTTACCTCTAACCAACGTGCTAAAGGTGCGGCTTTATCAGGTACTACCTCTGCCATTAAGGCCCAAACTTGCTGCAAGTTTTCCAAGCGTTGAATATAAAATCCGAGCTCTGTTAAAGCGGGTTCCGCGAGACGAGACGATAATTCCCCCTCTTTTACTCTTTCTGCGATTAAATCGGCAATTTTCGATACTGCTTGATTGGCTTTTTGACTGTCGCGTTTTAGTTCTTTCGCTTGTTCTTCTAACCAATCGGGGAGTTCACCGTTTTCAAAGCGAAACACGCCTTCTTCAAATCCCTCGATATTAAAGCGATTTGGTAATTGCGAGAGTGTTGGTATCAATTGCTGGAAGCTTTCTTGAGCTTGATTGCGAAAGCGAGATACACGTTTTTCGTCAGCCAAATTAGAAAATTTAGCCAATGACTGGTTAAGCTTCTCTAGCCAACTTGCCGCTCCCTTTAATGTTGCTGATGCAGAAGAGTGATCGCGAGCAACATGAGGTAAATGATGCGCTTCATCAAATACATAAATGGTGTTCTCTGGTTCTGGTAAAATGACACCGCCACCGAGGTTAGCATCAGACATGACTAGGCTATGGTTGGCAATAATGACATCATTTTTATCTAATTCCGCACGAGCTTTCTGAAAGGGGCAGTGACGGTGAGCTGCAAAACTATGATTACACGTGTGCTTATCACTAACGATCAATTGCCAGATAGCATCATCTATCGGGTCTGGCCAAGAGTCTCTATCGCCGTCCCAACGCTGCTGAGCTAATTCGTGATAGAGCTTTTGCAGTAACTCGATATCGGCTTGTTTGGGTTTGATTTCAAACATGGCCATTTGGCCACCATCAACTCCGGCAGCAGAGGCAAGCTTTTCTGCGCAGCAGTAACGTTGTCGTCCTTTGGCCACGATAAAAGAGAAATTTAAATCGGTAATGCGGCGAAAGAGTGGGAGATCTTTATTAAGAAGCTGTTCTTGAAGCGCAACCGTAGCTGTAGAAATGACCACTTTGCGATTATTAGCGATCGCAACTGGAATCGCCCCCATGAGGTAAGACAACGATTTACCAATCCCTGTACCCGCTTCAGCCACTAACATACGATTCGTTTTGTGGTAGCTACCACTCAAACTTTTGGCAATTTCAGCCACCAAATAGTTTTGTGCTCGGCGAGGTACAAAATTATCGAGTTGTGCTTGCAGGTTTTGATAGCTATTTCGTATGGATTTTTGAACGTTTGGGCTAAGCATAATGGCTCTCATCATCAAGACGGGCGGAGTCTACCACAGATCGTTACTTAACAAGTAGTTCGCTAAAACAACACTGTTTTAAATCAAATGTAGATCTCGTTCACAAAAAAAGATTGAACCTTCATGTAGTTAAAGGATTATTTACGATTCAAAAATATAAATCTCCATACGTGGTTAATTGGCTTTATAAAATTCTAAATATTGATACATTTTACCCTTATAAAGAGATAATTATCCGGTAATGCTAACCAATTGATAGTGATGAAAATTGATGTTTTTGTATGATTTTTAAGCGTTTTTTACATCGGTTTTTAATTAAGATTATGAAAAATAAGGATTTTTATGTTTTTTTAACTTGGCTTTTAGAGTATTTGACACTTAGAATTTTCTTTTGCAATCTTAGTTCCGAATTTAGTGGCGATGGTGAATAACCGTAGAGTTGTCAGCCATCATCAATAACAAAAAGGGAACCGGGCAAAGGATCTCCCGATTTAAGAAAAGGCAGTGGATTATTATGAAAAAGACTCTTTTAGCACTAGCAGTGCTTGCATCAGTAGCTGGGACTGCTAATGCAGCTGAGATTTTAAAAACAGATTCTGCATCAGTAGACTTCTACGGTCAATTGCGTGAAGAACTTAAACAAATCGACTACGATGATGGCGCAAAAAGTACTGACACTTCAACCACGTTGAAATCAGGTTCTTCTCGTGCTGGTGTTACAGCAGCATACGCGCTTACTGATGATCTTAAAGCTCTAGCATCAGTAGAGTTCGGTATCGGCCAATCTAACAGTGGCGACAACCGTAAACACTGGATCGGTATTTCTTCTGATAAATACGGTACTCTAACTCTAGGTAAACAAAGCATCATCACTGATGACGTTTGGGGTGTTGAAAACGACTGGATAGGTTACGGTTACAGTGTACTTCCAGAAGCATCTGGTTACGACATGAACTGGACTCAAAACGCTGAACTTCGCTACGACGTTGAAGGCGACGCTGGCTGGTTAAAAGTTGCTTACGGTTATGACAACGGTAACGAAGACCCAACTACTGCTGAATTGTACCTAGGTACTACAGTAGGTAGCTTCGACATCTACGGTGGTGTTGGTTACCAAGAAGACAAAACGTCTTCAACTTCTACTGCAAACAAAACGTTCACTGGCACAGATAACGCTACTTACACTGTTGCTACAACAACAACATCAGTTAGTGACACTGAACTTAAACACGGTATGTTGACTGTTAACTACAATGGCGACGGCTGGAACTTAGGTACTACTTACTGGCACGCAGAAGTTAAAGACAACGATGCTAACACTAAGTTGACTTCAGACTCTTACGTTGTTGCTGGTGCTTACAGCATCACTAAGAAAACTTCTTTATACGGTGGTTACGAATACATCAACGACTTCCAATCAGAAGGCAACACATACAATAACGTATACGGCGGTGTTTTATACCAATACGCAAGCTGGACTAAACTATACGCAGAAACTGGTTACACAGATTCAGACGTTACAAACAGCGACAGCTACTACGGTGTAGGTGTACGTGTATACTGGTAATCACTAGTATCATATTTAAAAGCTCGGCTATTGCCGGGCTTTTTTCTTTTTAAAAAATAGTTATCTTAACCAATAAGAATTTACTGTTTTTTCAAAAGAAATTGGTAGAATTAGAGTTGATCAAGTATTTAGTAACAACTTATAAAGGAATAAAAATGAGTAAGACGGCGTCATTGCTATTAGCATTATCTATTGGAATCCCATTCACGGCGATGGCCGATGTTACCCTGCAAATTCCAGAGGATGTTGATGTTTTAGCTATTAACTCTCATCAACCTGAAAAGTCTTCAGGCCTTTTTGGTTCTGATGAAGAAACGCTTAAAGATGGACTCAATCAAATTGTCTTCAAATATTCCCCGTCTTTTATGGTTGGTACAGATTTAAAACAGGCATACAGTGATGTGTATGTTGCAAAGCTAGATGCTAAAGATACTAAACTAAGCTTTAAACTACCTGATTATAAATCTATTAATGACGCTCGTGAACATATTGACAATATGCAATGGTCGTTAGTTGATAGCCAGGGTAATAATGTTGTTATTGCTCAGGACAAATTGAAAAAGAATGGTATTCAACTCGGTCGGGACTATGTGGCTGAAGTCAAAGAGTATAATTTGAATGGTGGCGTTGCAGCCATGAGCACGGTATTAGTGATTGCTAGCCAAACCCAACCTGTTACAAAAGCGTCATCTACATCAACAAAAGTGACTCAAGCTCCAGAAAGTAATATGAGTGTATCTAATCTCAATCAATTAAAAGCTTGGTACAAAAAGTCTTCACAGCAAGAACGAAAAGCTTTCCGCAAATGGATTATCGATCAAGAGTAATTGATGTCATTGTCATTCTCAGATAGTTAAAAAAACCAGCTTATAAGCTGGTTTTTTATTTCAAAGAGCTACTTACCACAACACTTTTTATATTTCTTGCCACTACCACAAGGGCAGGGATCGTTGCGTCCAATCTTTGTGCTTGGTTGGTGTTGAGGAAATTCACCATCTATGTAATACCAGAGCCCATGTTCTCGTACAAAGCGGGATTTTTCTTCTAAGCAATAAGTTTGGTTATGATCGGCAAAATGCGCTTTAAAATGGACAAAGCCTTCATCTTGGTTTGGGCTATTTTCGACTGACAGCACTTCTAGCTGGCGCCAATCACTATTGATTGATTCAGCAATGCTCTCACGTTGCTGTTCAGCGTCACATGATGAGTGGTAGGTATTAACAACGAAGTCGACTAAACCGAGTACGTGAGCACTATAGCGAGCGCGCATTAACTGTTCCGGTTTTTCGGCCTTAGCATGGTCGTTATGAATAGGTTCGCAGCACTGAGCGTAGGTTAGGCCAGAGCAACAATAGCATAGGGTCATAGTTGGAAGGTACTGTTTGGAAACAAAGAAACAAGTGTATTCATCAGGCTCTTAAAAGTCTATAGCTGCATATCCATCATGACATCAGCCCATTCAATCGCATCATCGTAACTTTTGATCACGTCTTTTTCTGATAGTTGAAGTACCTTAGATTGGCGAGCCACTACATCCCAATCAGCGAGTTCGTAGGACTGTACTAACGTTAGAATACTGCCCAATATGCCGGTTTTTTTTAGTAGTGCTTGTTTTAATGCTTCATCAATCGGTATTTGTTCGACGATGTTATCTAAGGGTTGATCGAGTAAGCTATCCAACAAAGAGAACATACCGGTTAGAAAGGCCGCTCCATCTTCTAAATCGAAGTTGTTAGACTTTACTCTAGCTCGTTGCCAAAGTAGCTCACAAAAGCGGGCTCGTTGTATGGATAAAGTGTACAGCGCGTTAGGTTTGTCGTCTTGAGTGGATGCAATAGCAACAATAGAGACAAAGCGGCGTAACTTTTGTTCGCCTAGATAGACTAACGCTTGTTTAAAATTTTGAATTTTGGAACTCACCGAAGCCGATGCATTCACGAACGACAACAGTTTAAATGAGACAGATAAGTCTTTCGTAATAATCTCTTCTAGTTTTTTGTAGTCAAGGTTCTCTTTAGAAATCTCTTTACATAATTGAACTAAAGTGAGGAAAGTAGGGTTTAAAGATTTACGTTGTAAGACTTCGGGCTGACTAAAAAAATAGCCTTGGAATAAGGTAAAGCCTGCCGCTTTTGCTTGCTGAAATTCGTCATAGGTTTCTACTTTTTCCGCCAAAAACTCAATATCATACCCTTTAACTCGATCCATAAAGATTTTTGCTTTGGCGATAGATATTGCGCGTAAATCAAACTTGATAACGGAAATATACGGGATAAAAGGCTTCCAAGCCTGATTAGGAATAAAGTCATCCAGTGCGATTTTATAGCCTTGCTTACGCATATGCTTGATTGCACTCAATAACTCATCCGAAGGTTCACAGGTTTCCAGTACTTCTATAACTAAACTATGTGAAGGAAAGAGTGTTGGAATCAGATTGATTAAACTTTGGTAAGGAAAGTTAACGAAACCAAAATTTTCGCCTAACGTTTGGTAATGATTCGATAAGAAGTGGTCAGATAAGAGCCTGCTCGTCGCTGTCTCTGGGTCAATATCAGGGAAGCTATTATTAGGCCCATCACGAAACAATAGCTCGTAACCGACAGTGCATTTATTTTGGTCGAGTATCGGCTGACGAGCAATATAAGAATATTTGATTATCTTTTGGCTATCGCCCATAGAATTCTGTCTAGCTCCGCGCACACAAATTTACAGTATTGTATAAGCGTATTCTATTTCCAGTGAGTGTGGACGAAAAAAGTGGTGTTTAGTGAAAAAACTCACGTTGTTCCAATTGAAAGTCATTGTGTTTAACGATTAAAACAGAGCCCTGTTCAAACCAATCTCCCAACACAATACGCGTTTGACTCGAATCTGTATTTTGATGAATATTAGGGCGATGGGTATGACCGTGAATCATTAAATCTACCTGATGTCGATGCATAACATTCACCACTTCTGAGGGCGTGACGTCCATAATATCCATGGATTTGTGTTGTTTGTCTTGGCGGATATCAGATTGAATACGAGCAACCAGCTTTCGTCTAACAAACATAGGTAAACATTTAAACAATCGCTGTAACCATGGTTGATGAACTTTGGCGCGAAATTCGAGATAACGTTCATCTTGTGTGCACAATGTATCACCATGGAGAACCACGGCTCTACGGCCATAGAGATCAACGACATGTTCGTCTGGTAATAACGTAATTCCCGTTTGTTTGGCAAACCGTTTACCAATGAGAAAATCCCTATTTCCACAGGTAAAATAGCAAGGAATGCCTTGATCCGTTAGGTGTTTAAATGCCTGTTTAATCTGTCTGGCAAATGGGCTATCGTCGTCGTCACCAATCCAAAAGTCGAATAAATCACCCAATACATATAATGCATCACACTCTACTGCCTCATTCTGCATAAAGCGCATGAAACAATCAGTAATATCTGGTCGGGTCGGGGTAAGGTGAAGATCGGAAATAAAAAGTGTCTTTTGCATAAATAAAGGAGCTGAGCACTAAAGTGCTCAGCTTTTTGATTACTCTTCGATGGTAGTACCAGTAATAACCACATCTTCTAGTGGTACGTCTTGGTGCATACCGTATGAACCCGTGCTAACCCCTTTAATCTGGTTAACAACGTCCATACCTTCTACTACTTCACCAAATACGCAGTAACCCCAACCGTCTAGGCTTTCTGAACGGAAGTCTAGGAAAGTGTTGTCGTTCACGTTGATGAAGAACTGTGAGCTTGCTGAATGTGGTTCCATTGTACGAGCCATTGCTAGCGTACCCACTTTATTGCTCAGACCATTATTAGCTTCGTTACGGATTGGTGCACGACTGGTTTTTTCTTTTAAACCAGAAGTCATGCCGCCACCTTGAACCATGAAGCCATCGATAACACGGTGGAAAAGAGTGTTGTCGTAGAAACCATCGCGGCAGTATTGTAGGAAGTTGGCACTTGTTTCTGGTGCTTTTTCTTCATTAAGTTGGATTTTGATGTCACCAAAATTAGTATGAAGGGTGATCATGAGCATTACCTTTGCTTTGTTTTGTATGAAATAGCAATTCTAGCCTAACTTTTTGTTCATTCAAAACATCAAATGGATGACCTAAGCATAATAGAGTTGTTATACTGTTACACCATTTCGTTTTATAGACAAATTAGATAGAGATCATGTTGAAGATATATAACACACTGACAAGACAGAAAGAGGAATTTAAACCCATCGTTGCTGGCAAAGTTGGCATGTATGTCTGTGGAGTCACCATCTATGATCTCTGTCACATCGGACATGGGCGAACTTTTGTTTCATTTGATGTTGTGTCGCGCTACCTGCGCTACTCAGGCTACGATTTAACATTTGTACGCAACATTACCGATATCGATGATAAGATCATTAAACGTGCAGCAGAAAATGGCGAGTCATGCGAATCATTGACTGAACGTTTGGTGCAAGAAATGTACAACGATTTCGATGCATTGAATATTCGTCGTCCAGACGTTGAGCCACGTGCAACGAAATTTATCCCGCAAATCATCGAACTCGTTCAAACATTGATCAATAAAGGCTACGCTTACGTTGCTGATAATGGCGATGTGATGTTTGAAGTATCAAAGTTTGATGAGTACGGACGTCTTTCCCGTCAAGATCTAGACCAACTACAAGCAGGTGCTCGTGTTGATATTGAATCGGCAAAACGCAGCCCACTGGATTTTGTGGTTTGGAAAATGTCGAAGCCAGGTGAGCCTGAATGGGATTCGCCATGGGGTAAAGGTCGACCAGGTTGGCATATTGAATGTTCAGCGATGAACTCTTCCATTTTGGGTGATCATTTTGATATTCATGGTGGCGGGTCTGATTTGCAATTCCCACACCATGAAAACGAAATTGCTCAATCTTGCTGTGCTCACGATAGCCAATACGTGAATACTTGGATGCACAGCGGTATGGTCATGGTTGATCGCGAGAAAATGTCAAAATCTCTCGGTAACTTCTTTACTATCCGTGATGTTCTAGAGCATTACGATGCTGAAACTGTCCGCTATTTCTTAATGTCAGGCCACTATCGTAGCCAACTTAATTACAGTGAAGAAAACCTAAAGCAGGCTCGTGCATCACTTGAACGCTTATACACGGCTTTACGTGGGCTAGATTTAACAGTAGCACCTGCTGATAATCATGATTACAAAGCGCGTTTCAATACAGCAATGGATGATGATTTCAATACGCCAGAGGCTTACTCAGTATTGTTCGATATGGCACGTGATATCAACCGTTTGAAAGGTGAAGATCAGGAGCAAGCTAATTCGTTAGGTGCATTGATGCGTGAACTAGCTGACGTGATTGGTATTCTTTACCAAGATCCTGAACAATTTTTACAGGGTGAATTAGGTGATGACGACGAAGCCGCGGAAATTGAAGCACTCATCAAATTACGTAATGATTCGCGTGCTGCTAAAGATTGGGCAAATGCTGACATGGCGCGTGACAAACTCAATGAAATGGGGGTTATTTTAGAAGATGGCCCTGAAGGCACGACTTGGCGTCGTAAATAACGGTTTTTAATGTATAGCCAAAAAAATATCAATGAGTTGAAACATCATAAGAAAGTGGACTTCGGTCCACTTTCTTTGCTTTATATGTTGCTCTATGAACATAATGCTTCGTTTAGTGATCTAAGATCCTATAGAAGAGGACAGTCTACAAAATTGGTTGAAACAATAAAGTAAGGTATCTATCTCAATGGCCATTATCCTAGGAATCGACCCTGGTTCGCGTATTACAGGTTACGGTGTAATCCGTCAACAAGGTCGTCATTTGCAGTACTTAGGCAGTGGTTGCATCCGTACATCGGAGAAAGAATTACCGCCTCGTTTAAAACAAATCTACGCGGGGGTTTCGGAAATTATCACTCAATTTCAGCCCGATGTGTTTGCCATCGAGCAGGTATTTATGGCTAAAAATGCTGATTCAGCTTTAAAGCTAGGTCAGGCTCGTGGCAGTGCTATCGTCGCTGCAGTCAACGCAGATTTACCCGTGTTTGAATACGCAGCTCGTTTAATTAAACAGGCTGTAGTAGGAACCGGTGGTGCAGATAAAGCGCAAGTACAGCATATGGTTCAACAAATGCTTAAGTTACCTGCCCGCCCGCAGGCCGATGCGGCTGATGCTTTAGGTGTTGCTATTTGCCATGCCAATACCAATAAAACGTTAATTGCTATGGCAGGTAAGGCGACGAGTGCGCGTCGTGGACGATATCGTTAAACCTTTATCCTCTAGGTAATCTCTTTAAAGTGACGGTTTGGCTCACACCTTCAGCGATTTATCTTTTACTGGCTATCCATCCAGTTATTGATTATCATCTTTTTCATGTTTCATGATCAAAAAGGTATCGCCCGTGATTGGACGTTTACGCGGCACATTAATTGAAAAACAACCACCACAAGTATTAGTTGATATTGGTGGCATTGGCTACGAAGTACAAATGCCGATGAGTTGCTTCTATGAACTACCCAATGTCGGTGAAGAAGCCATCATTTATACTCACTTCGTTGTACGTGAAGATGCACAGTTGTTATACGGGTTCAATACCGTTGGTGAACGTGCTTTATTCCGCGAAGTGATTAAAGCCAATGGCGTCGGTCCTAAGATGGGATTAGGCATTTTATCGGGTATGACAGCTAACCAGTTTGTGTCATGTGTAGAACGTGAAGATATTTCAACACTAGTTAAGCTACCAGGCGTTGGTAAGAAGACTGCTGAACGCTTGGTCGTTGAAATGAAAGATCGCCTTAAAGGGTGGGGGACAGGTGATCTGCTCACTCCAGCAACCGATGCGGCACCGGTAGATACAGTAACAGGTGTTGATCAAAGTGCTGAAGAAGAGGCTGTGAGCGCATTACTGGCTTTAGGCTATAAACCGACTCAAGCGTCTAAAGTGGTATCACAAATCGCCAAGCCAGGTATGAGTAGCGAGCAACTGATCAGAGATGCTCTAAAATCTATGGTGTAGCCCCTAATCAATGACAATCTTTGTTATTGGATAGGGTAATTCATTATTTTCCCGATAAGAAAATGGTCGGGAGTTAGTCAATTAGGAATGTCTTCAATGATTGAAGCTGATCGTCTTATTGCCGCCGAAAGTCCGTCATTTAGAGAAGAAGAGCTGATTGATCGCGCTATTCGTCCTAAAAAGCTTGAAGATTATCGTGGTCAAGATCACGTGCGCGATCAAATGGAAATCTTTATTCAAGCGGCGCAAAAGCGCAGTGAAGCACTTGATCACTTACTTATTTTTGGGCCACCAGGGCTCGGTAAAACGACATTAGCGAATATTGTCGCCAATGAAATGGAAGTGAATATTCGAACTACTTCGGGGCCGGTGTTGGAAAAAGCTGGCGATTTGGCTGCGCTGCTCACTAACCTAGAAGAAAATGATGTTCTTTTTATTGATGAAATTCACCGCCTCAGCCCAGTAGTAGAGGAAGTGCTTTATCCTGCAATGGAAGACTACCAACTTGATATCATGATTGGAGAGGGCCCTGCTGCTCGATCCATAAAAATCGACCTCCCACCTTTTACATTAATTGGTGCGACTACCCGAGCGGGTTCATTAACATCCCCGCTACGAGATCGATTTGGAATTGTGCAACGACTTGAGTATTATAATGTGCCTGATTTACAGCATATTGTGCAAAGAAGTGCAGAATGCTTAGGGTTATCAATGGCAGAGGACGGTGCATTAGAAGTGGCTCGTCGAGCTCGAGGTACACCTCGTATTGCCAACCGCTTGTTAAGACGTGTTCGAGATTATGCGGAAGTAAAAAGTGATGGTCATATCAGTGCTGATATCGCAGATAAAGCTCTCAACATGTTAGATGTTGACCACCAAGGATTTGATTACATGGATCGCAAGCTACTGCTCGCCATCATGGAAAAATTTGGTGGTGGACCGGTTGGGCTTGATAACTTAGCCGCTGCAATAGGGGAAGAAAAAGACACGATTGAAGATGTGTTAGAGCCTTTCCTTATTCAACAAGGTTTTTTGCAACGAACTCCTAGAGGACGAATAGCAACCGATCGTTCGTACCTTCACTTTGGTATTGATAAAGCCTAACAGTGCCATTTATATGAAATATTGACTCATTTATACTATGTGTGAATGAGTCAACTCAGTAACAAAAATTAGCATCTGTTTATATTTGTTCATTTAGTGTGACTTGTATCACGTTTTTTACAATCTGTTTTTATATCTCTAGTTAACGATATTTTTCACTATGTTAACTGTTTGTGTATCACATCGCTATTAATTCCCCATATTTCACTAAACTGTAACATTGAAAAGTTGATTTCATTGATTTGAATCATTTTGTTCGTTTCTTACCTATCGCTGCCTGAATACTATTGATTTAAATCAATACGGAAAGATTCTATAAACCTTTTGAAACAATCTTCGTTTGGCAGTACTATTAGCCGCAGCTATATTAGCTAGCGCTTAACAATTAACTAACCACAACGGCACATGTTTACAACAAAAATCACTTTTTTATAACATTTATTAGGGTGTTGTAACAAAGTGAGTGGAGTAAGTGTGCTCAACGTGTCTTTCAGCCGACACAAAGGAGTTACTATGATTGACGTAGTTGATCTGTCGCGATTGCAGTTTGCATTAACAGCGATGTATCACTTCTTATTCGTACCTCTGACTCTAGGCATGACGTTCCTGCTTGCCATCATGGAGTCTTTGTACGTAATGACCGATAAACCTATCTATAAGGACATGGTAAAGTTCTGGGGTAAATTATTCGGTATTAACTTTGCCCTAGGTGTTTCTACCGGTTTAACCATGGAATTTGAATTTGGTACTAACTGGTCTTACTACTCTCACTATGTAGGTGATATCTTCGGTGCCCCGCTTGCGGTAGAAGCTTTAGTGGCCTTCTTCCTTGAGTCTACCTTTGTAGGTCTATTCTTCTTCGGGTGGGATCGACTATCTAAACGTCAACACTTAGTGGCGACTTGGTTAACCGCAATCGGTTCTAACTTCTCGGCACTTTGGATTCTTGTTGCAAACGGCTGGATGCAAAACCCAGTTGGCGCAGAATTCAACTATGAAAGTATGCGTATGGAAATGGTGAGCTTTGCCGAAGTGGTACTAAACCCAGTTGCTCAGGTGAAATTTGTTCACACTGTAGCAGCAGGTTACTGTACTGGTTCGATGTTCATTCTTGGTATCAGTGCATACTACCTATTGAAAGGCCGTGACATTGCATTCGCGCGTCGTTCATTTGCCGTTGCTGCTTCATTCGGTATTTGTGCAGTCGTTTCTGTAATGATGCTGGGTGATGAATCCGGTTACGAAATGGGTGCGGTACAGAAAACCAAACTTGCTGCGATCGAAGGTGAATGGGAAACCCAACCAGCACCAGCCGCGTGGACTCTGTTAGGTTTACCAAGTAATGAAGATGAAGAAACGCACTATGCCGTGCAAATTCCTTGGGCGCTAGGTATCATCGCAACTCGTTCTATTGATGAACAAGTTCCTGGCCTTCGTGATCTTCGCGCTCAACACGTTGATCGCATCCGTAATGGTATGTACGCCTACGAACTTCTAGAAAAACTACGTTCTGGTACAAGTACTCCAGAAGATAAAGTAGATTTCGAAAAAGTGAAAGGTGACTTGGGCTATGGTCTGCTTCTTAAACGTTACACAAACAACGTAACAGATGCGACTGAAGCACAGATCCAAAAAGCAGCGGATGATTCAATTCCTGAAGTTTGGCCGCTATTCTACTCATTCCGTATCATGGTTGCATGTGGTGTGGCAATGTTCTTAATCTTTGGCTTGTCATTTATTCAAACTTGCCGTAACAAGATTCAACAACACCCACTACTACTTAAAGCTGCACTTATTGGTATTCCACTACCATGGATTGCAGTTGAAACAGGTTGGTTCGTTGCAGAATATGGTCGTCAACCATGGGCTGTAGGTGAAATCTTACCGACTAACGTAGCTGCTTCAGCATTGAGTATGGGTAATCTAATTACATCGTTAATCATTATCTTAGCGTTGTACACCATCTTCCTAGTGGTAGAGGTTTATCTAATGGTTAAATTTGGTCGTAAAGGTCCAAGTAGCCTACATACTGGTCGCTACCATTTCGAACAAAACGGTAACTCTGTTGAAGACAAAGTTAGCCGCCAAGTAGAAGCTTAAGCGAGGAGACACGATAATGTTTGATTACGAAGTCCTACGATTTATCTGGTGG
The DNA here is from genome assembly GCF_015686695.1 of Vibrio nitrifigilis. Taxonomy (NCBI): domain Bacteria; kingdom Pseudomonadati; phylum Pseudomonadota; class Gammaproteobacteria; order Vibrionales; family Vibrionaceae; genus Vibrio; species Vibrio nitrifigilis. The sequence continues at coordinate 1,225,075 of NZ_JADPMR010000001.1, forward strand.
GTACTGATCGGCGTACTATTTGTTGGTTACGCGGTCGCAGAAGGTTTCGACATGGGTGTTGGTGCGTTAGTTCCATTTATTGGTAAAACGAACACTGAACGCCGTATGATGATTAACACCATTGCTCCTCACTGGGATGGTAACCAAGTTTGGCTTATCACTGCTGGTGGTGCGCTGTTTGCTGCATGGCCAATGGTCTATGCATCATCATTCTCTGGTTTCTACATCGGTATGATTTTGGTGCTAGCTTCTTTATGGCTACGTCCACTATGTCTTGAATACCGTATCAAAATTGATGATCCAAGATGGCGTAACGCAATGGACATCGGTTTGGCAATTAACGGTATCGTTATTCCACTGATTATCGGTGTTGCATTTGGTAACCTTCTACAAGGTGTACCTCTAAGCGTAAACGAATTCTTACAAGTTCGTTACGAAGGTGGTTTCTTTGGGCTACTTAACCCATTTGGTATCGTGTCTGGCCTAGTTTGTGTCATCATGGTTCAAATGCAAGGTTCTGCATGGCTACAAATGAAAGCATCAGAAGAAGTCTATGACCGTGCGCGTTCTGTAACGCAAATCACTGGTGTTATCGTTGCTGTACTGATGGTAATTGCAGGTATCTGGGTTCAAAACATTGACGGATTTGTTGTAAAAAGTGTTATTGATGGCCACGCTTCATCTAACCCACTGAACAAAGAAGTGGTTCGTGAAACGGGTGCTTGGATGTACAACTTCGGCAAATACCCAGCAATGTGGATTGCTCCAGTACTTGCTGTTGTAATGCCGCTTCTTGCTGCACTGTTCTCTCGTGCGAAAAAAGGTGGTTTTGCATTCGTATCTTCTAGCTTAGGTTTGGCTGGTATCGTTCTTACTGCAGGCTTTGCTATGTTCCCATTCATCATGCCTTCAAGCGTAAATCCAAACGTTAGCTTGACCATGTGGGACGCAACTTCAAGCCAATTGACTCTGACTGTAATGACATGTGTTGCGGCTGTGTTCGTGCCGATTATTCTGTGCTACACAGCATTTTGTTACTACAAAATGTACGGTCGTCTTACTAAAGAACATGTTGAAAATCCAAACAACGCAGGCTACTAAGGAGCATTTACTATGTGGTATTTCGTATGGGTTCTAGGCCTACTACTTGCTTGTTCATTCGGTATTATCAACGCGCTTTGGTTAGAGCACCGCGATCAAATGGACAAAGACAGTGAATAATTGGTCTGATACCGTTGCTAAATTGCATCAGCCACTCGATAAGGCTCTATTTAGAGCCTTATCACTGGTCCTTGCTTTTTATCACTTGGCTATGGTCATGTGGGATTCAAAAGCATATTCAGAGAGTATCGGTGGTTTTAACCCCGTCATAGCCCCTCTGATGATTTGGTCATTATGTGCCAGTATGGTTTTCGGTATTGGTTTTAAACCAAAGCATTGGATTTGGCAGGTGGTATTCAGTCCATATTTTTCACTGATTATTCTTTTATATCTAACGTTTGTTAGGTTAGCTGGATAACTGTCATCTTTCTGAAATAGAGTGATGATGAAATAACCAAGATAGCGCTGTCTCTTTGAGGCAGCGCTAATTTTTTATCAGGAGAAAGTGAAAAGTACCTTCTTCCCTTGTACTACAGGGCAGTAGATGCGTTATAGTAATCAGTCAGTTGTAATAATTTAGGGTTGGTATGCCAAAACTATGAAGACTTTTGAATGGCCTGTTACGGTCTATTACGAAGATACCGACGCCGGTGGTGTGGTCTATCACTCCAATTATCTGAAATTTTTCGAACGTGCACGTACTGAAATGTTGCGCCAGATAGGCATCAATCAACAATCACTTTTGAAACAACATATAGGATTTGTTGTCCGACATGTGGATATTGATTTTTTGAAGGGCGCTCGTCTTGACGAGCAATTGACAGTAAAGAGTTGTGTTTCGCAACTTAAAAAAGCTTCGCTAACATTCTGTCAAGAGCTGGTCAATCCTAAAGGCGACCTATTGTGTAAAGCAATAGTTAAGGTAGCATGTATTAACAATCAGAACATGAGGCCGATTGCTATGCCTCAATCAATGAGTATGGAGTTTACCTCTAGTGAGTGCTGATATTTCAATTCTAGATCTATTCTTACAAGCCAGTTTCCTCGTTAAATTGGTCATGTTGTTGTTATTAGGCATGTCAATTTTGTCATGGACGATGATATTTCAACGCAGTAAAACACTAACCAAAGCACAAAAAAGTGCAGAAGCATTCGAAGACAAGTTTTGGTCAGGTAAAGACCTGTCGGTCCTGTACCAAGACAGTAAAAAACGCAAAGATGAACTTTTCGGCACCGAAGAGATCTTTTACTGCGGATTTACTGAGTTTGCACGTTTACATAAATCTAATGCTGCTTCGCCAGATTTCATTATGGAAGGTACCAGCCGGGCAATGCGTGTAGCGGTGGGCCGTGAAGTAGAAGAGTTAGAAACAAGTCTGCCATTTTTAGCGACCGTTGGTTCGATTAGTCCATATATCGGTCTGTTCGGTACCGTGTGGGGTATTATGCATGCCTTTATCGCACTTGGCCAAGTCAAACAAGCAACACTGGCGATGGTCGCTCCCGGTATCGCAGAGGCGTTAGTTGCCACTGCTATGGGCTTATTTGCCGCTATACCTGCTGTTATCGCGTTTAACCGTTTAACTAACCGTGTCAGTAAACTAGAACATGGTTACGCAACATTTTCCGAAGAGTTTCATAGCATCTTACATCGTCAAGCAATGGCTGGTAGGGAATAATTTATGGCAGGTTATCAACCGAAAAAACGGAAGATGACAGCTGAAATCAACGTCGTTCCTTATATCGATGTCATGTTGGTTTTGTTGATTATCTTCATGGTGACATCACCTTTCGTGACTCAAGGGGTAGATGTTGACTTACCGAAAACCACCACCGCAAAACCTGCTTCTGAATTAGCTGGCGATAGCTCGAGTTTTATTATTGTTGAAATCAATAAAGAAGGTGGGTTGGGTATTAGCGTCAATAACGAAGAAATGCAACGTGGAGTTTCGTTGCAAGACATCGTGGTTCGCATTAAAGCTGAACGCCAAATTAATCCCAATACCCCCGTCGCCGTCGGTGGAGATAAAGCGACACCTTATGCCAACATTGTGATGGTTTTGGACCAGTTAAGTAAAGCTGGTATTCCTAAGGTGGGATTATTAACTGATATCAAAGACAACGAATAGGCTTGTGACTGTTCATGAAAGCGAAGAAACCGAACAAGAGCAATTTTAAAAAGCCTTTGGTGATATCTGTTGTTCTACATGTCATTTTGATTGCAGCCTTAATTTGGGGTTCTGATTTTAATATGGAAAAGCCGAAACCGTCTGGAAAAATGGTTGAAGCTGTGGTCATAGACCCCAATGTAATCAAACAACAAGCTCAGAAAATACGTAATGAACGTCAAGCTGCAGCTAAAAAAGAACAACAACGTTTGGATAAGCTGCGTCGCGAAAGCGAGCAGCTAGAGAAAAACCGCCAGGCTGAAGAAGAAAGGATACGTAAGCTCAAGGAACAGCAAGTGAAAGAGGCGAAGGCCGCTCGCGAAGCTGAAAAAGCGCGTCAACAGAAGGAGCAAGAACAAAAAGCCGCCGCAGAAAAAGCGCGTCAAGAGCAAGAGCGTGCTGCTAAAGCCGAAGCGCAACGAAAAGCGCAAGAAGCAGCAGCGAAAAAGGCAGAGCAGCAGCGTATAGAACGCCAAAAAGCTGCAAAAGAGGCCGCAGCTCAAGCCCAACGTGAAAAAGAAGCTGCGGAAAAAGCGAAAGCAGAACGACTCGCTCGGGAAAAGGCAGCAAAAGAAGCAGCGGCGAAAGCAGCTGCTGAAAAAGAACGTTTACGTAAGTTGAAAGAGCAAAGCCAACAGCAACAGAAAGCGCTGGATGATATTTTTAAAGGCTTAGAATCAGAATCAACAGAAAACAATTCAGCAAAGGCAAAGCACGTAGCCAGTGAATCAGAACGATGGGGGGCTATCTATACACAGCTGATCCAACAAAACTTAATCTTGGATGATAGTTTTAGAGGAAAGGAGTGTAAGGTGAACCTCAAATTGATACCGACGGGCACTGGCGCGATTGTTGGAAGTTTAAGCGTCGCGGGTGGGGATTCGCGTTTATGTCGAGCTACGAAAGCAGCAGTGGCAAAAATCGGGACATTCCCTTTACCTAAAAATGACGCAGCCGTCGTAGAAAAATTGAAAAATATCAACCTAACCGTTGCACCTGAGTAAAAAGGAAATGCTTGTGTTAAAGCGATTACTTCTAGGATGCTTACTCGTTATTGTAAGTAGTGTACAAATGGCCAATGCGGCTCTGGATCTTGTTATTACCGATGGTATTAACGCCGCTCGTCCAATCGCCATTATCCCTTTTAAATGGGAAGGTAAAACACCTTTACCTCAAGATGTCTCATCAGTCGTGGCATCTGATTTAATGCGAAGTGGTAAGTTTAGTCCGATTGCGACGGATAAAATGCCACAAACGCCATATAAAGATGAGGACATCAATTATCAAGCATGGACAAAGCTCGGTGTCGATTCGTTATTAACGGGAACGATCAAACAAGATTCTAACGGCCATTATGTCATTCATTATAAGTTGATTGATGTTGTGCGCGGCCAGTTAACTCATGGTCAAAGCAAAGCGTTAAGTAAAGATGGTCAATTAATCGTTTCAAAAGACCATATTTTACTTAATAAAATTGCGACAGTACCTGCGCAACGTTTACGTGAATATGCACACCGTATTTCTGACTTAGTCTATGAAAAATTAACGGGTGAAAAAGGCGCGTTTCTAACACGTATTGCTTACGTGGTTGTTAATAATAAAGAAGCTTACCCATATCAGTTACGCGTAGCTGACTATGACGGTTACAACGAACGATTAGTATTACGTTCTAAACAGCCATTGATGTCACCATCTTGGTCTCCTGATGGCAAAACATTAGCTTATGTCAGCTTCCAAAATGGCCGTGCTGAAATATATATGATGAATATTTACACGGGTAAACGTGAAAAAGTGACCTCTTACCCTCGTCATAATGGTGCGCCTGAATTCTCACCAGATGGTAAAAAGTTAGCTTTAGTGTTATCTAAAACAGGCACGCTACAGGTTTACACATTAGACTTACAAAGTCGTAAATTGACACAGGTAACGCATGATCGAGCTAACAATACCGAACCATTTTGGCTGCCTGATGGAAAATCGCTCATATTTACTTCTGATCGGGGTGGTAAACCACAGATTTATCAAGTAAATTTAAGTGATGGTTCGACCAAACGCCTCACATGGCAAGGTAGTCAAAACTTGGGTGGTCAGATTACGCCTGATGGACGTTACCTTGTAATGGTTAATCACAATAACCGAGGCTATCACTTGGCGAAGCAAGATTTGGAAACGGGAGCGGTGCAAATTCTGACGAAGACTTTGCTTGATGAGTCTCCAAGTATTGCGCCTAATGGTGCTATGGTTATTTACAGTTCTATCTACCAAGGTAAAAACGTTTTATCGATGGTTTCGATAGACGGTAGATTTAAAGCGAGACTGCCAGCAACTAATGGGCGCGTAAGAGCTCCAGCTTGGTCACCGTTTTTATAAGCACAAACTTTTCAATAGTAAGGAAAAATAAGATGCAACTGAATAAGGTTCTTAAAGGGCTACTTATCGCGCTACCAGTACTAGCAATGACAGCATGTAGTTCAAGTGACGATGCTGCAAACGCTTCTGGCTCTACTGAAACTAATCAGCAACAGCAAGCGACAACAACAACGGATACAACAGACAACACTGTTGCTACTCCAATGGACGAAGGTAATGCATCAGTTTCTGAACAAGAAGCTAAAGAACAAGCTCTTCGTGAAAACCAAACTGTTTACTTTGCGTTTGATAATGCAACCATCTCTAGTGATTACGAAGATATGTTAGCGGCTCATGCTTCTTACCTAAGCAAAAACCCTAACTTGAAAGTGACTATCGAAGGTTACACTGACGAACGCGGTACTCCAGAGTACAACATCGCGCTTGGCGAACGTCGTGCTAAAGCAGTAGAAAAATACCTTGAAGCGCTAGGCGTAGAAGCTAGCCAAGTTTCTATTGTTAGCTACGGTGAAGAAAAACCTCTAGTATTTGGTCAAACTGAACAAGCGTACGCGAAAAACCGTCGTGCAGTTCTCGTTTACTAATAGAGGATGAACCTCATGTTCAGTAACTTAAAGCGCGTTGTTACGCTTACGTTACTGGCGAGTGCAGCGAGCCAAGTGTTCGCTGCACCAGCTCCAGTATCAGATATTGGCAATAATAGCTCCAGCGCAAACACAGTCAGTGCTAGCTCGAGTCAAGCTCCCGAAGGGGATGTACAGCGTCTTGAACGCTTGCTACAGGCCCGCAGTCGCATGCAACTGCAGATGCAACAGCAGTTGGATGAAATGTCTCAAGAAATTCGTAACTTACGTGGTCAGATTGAAAAAAATAGTTATGACATGCAGCAGATGGTAAAACGTCAGCGTGAACTATTTGTGGAACTTGACCATGTTCGTAGCACTATGAAATCAGCAGAGCCTTCAACGGATTCGTCCGCATCTGCCGATGACGACCAAGGCACCTATTCAAGTAATGCTGATGAACAAACAGCGTACCAAAACGCGGTCGATTTGATTCTTAAAAAGCGTGATTATTCAGGGGCGATTGCAGCGTTTGAAAAGTTTGAGAAAGATTTTCCTAAATCAGTCTACACGCCAAATAGCCACTATTGGTTAGGCCAGCTTTTCTTTGCTAAGAAACAAGATGTCGATGCTGCAAAAAATTTCGCTGCTGTGCTCGCGTTTGATAAATCGAATAAACGTGCCGATGCAATGGTAAAACTGGGTGATATTGCTGCTCGTAATAACAATGCTGCTCAGGCGAAAAAATATTATCAACAAGTTGTCGATGAGTATCCAAATAGCTCTTCTGCTGAAGTCGCTAAAGCGCATTTGAAATAAAATACACCTTGTTGGTCTCTGTTTAAAAGAGTAGCTATTCGCTGCTCTTTTTTGTTTTTGTAAGCGTGAACCTATGGCTTGAACTGACGAACCTATCATTTATCGTATTTATTTTTAAGCAAACTTTGATTCACTTAGCAACTGTCATACACTACCCGAACGTTTGGATATTGCGTGAGCAAGAGCAATGAGCCATATACTGGATAAAATAGAGACTGTATACCCATTTCCACCTAAGCCTGCGGCATTGAGCGATCAAGAAAAACAACAATACATCGCGTCAATCAAGCATAAGCTTCATGAAAAAGACGCGGTACTCATCGCGCATTATTACACTGATCCTGAGATACAAGCTTTAGCAGAGGAAACTGGCGGATTTGTCGGTGACTCCCTTGAAATGGCTAAGTTTGGTAATCGTCACCCCGCGTCAACGTTAGTCATCGCTGGCGTTCGTTTTATGGGAGAATCAGCGAAAATCCTGACTCCCGAAAAACGCATTCTTATGCCGACGCTAGAAGCCGAGTGCTCGTTAGATCTTGGTTGTCCTGAGGCTGAGTTCACGGCATTTTGTGATGCTCATCCTGATCACACAGTGGTTGTCTATGCGAATACATCGGCGGCAGTCAAAGCCCGCGCCGACTGGGTAGTAACATCAAGTATCGCTCTAGAAATTGTTGAGCATCTTGATAGTGAAGGCGCGAAAATAATATGGGGGCCTGATCGCCATCTAGGTTCTTACATCGCCAAACAAACGGGAGCCGATATGCTGCTGTGGAATGGTGAATGTATTGTGCATGATGAATTTTCAGCCGATGCATTACGTAAGATGAAAGCGCTTTACCCAGCCGCAGCTATCCTAGTTCACCCAGAATCGCCAGCTAGCGTTGTTGAATTGGCTGATGCTGTCGGCTCAACCAGCCAACTAATTAAAGCAGCTAAGTCGTTACCCAACCAGCAAATGATTGTCGCAACAGATAAGGGCATCTTTTACAAGATGCAGCAGTTAGTTCCAGAAAAGGAACTTATTGAAGCGCCAACGGCAGGGGCAGGGGCAACATGCCGCAGTTGTGCTCATTGTCCGTGGATGGCGATGAATGGATTGCAAGCGATTGAAAGTGCCTTGTGCGAAGATGTTCAGCATCATGAAATCTTCGTCGATGAAGCAGTACGAGTGAAATCTCTCATTCCATTGAACAGAATGTTAAATTTCGCCGAGCAACTAGCAAATCAAAAATAAGCGTTATTCTTGCATAGCATAAAGAAGTCAGCGGTAGGCTGACTTCTTCCCTCTGAATGGTCTATATGCACGTTAGAATGCGAGCGTGCCATTGTCTACCACCTCTTTCATCACGAAGAAGGTGCGTATTTGTCTTACCCCAGGTAAAGAGATCAACTGGCTGGCATGAAGCTGGTTAAAATCAGCCATATCTTTGACGCGGATACGCAGGAAATAATCAAATTCTCCGGCTACCAATTGGCAATCAATAATCACAGGCATAGTAACAATGGCTTGCTCAAACTCTGCAAAGCTCTCTGGTGTAGAGCGATCAAGCACCACCCCCACAATGACCAAACTGGCTAAATCCACTTTATTGGGTGCAACGATAGCTCTTACTGACGTTATGGCGTCTGATTTGAATAACCGATCTAATCGGCGGTGACAGGTTGCAGGGCTAATATTCACTTTGTCAGCGAGCTCAGCATTCGACATGCGCCCATCTTGCTGGAGTAACCGTAGTAGCTTGTAGTCGATTTTATCTAGTGTATCTTCCATGAAATTTTCTTTTATTTATTTATGAATTTTTGATTTATTATTTAATTTAACTCTAAATAGTAAAATTAATATATAGAAATAAGTTTAAATTAGAAAGCACATTTCACTCACAATTAAGTAACCTTTGTGTATCGAAATCGCAATAGTGCCACTCGCTAAAACTGAGCTGAGTATAAGGAGATACACAATGAATCTAGATAAATTTGAACGTTACCCTTTAACGTTTGGACCAACGCCGATAGAGAAGCTAAGCAACCTTTCTGAATTCTTGGGCGGGGATGTCGACATCTATGCGAAACGCGAAGACTGTAACTGTGGTCTAGCATTTGGTGGTAACAAAATTCGCAAACTGGAATACATTGTGCCAGATGCAATTGCCAGTGGTGCTGATACGCTCGTATCTATCGGTGGTGTGCAATCAAACCACACCCGTATGGTAGCGGCTGTCGCGGCAAAAATTGGCATGAAATGCCGCTTAGTTCAAGAAAGCTGGGTACCATTCCAAGATGCGGTTTATGACCGTGTAGGTAACATTTTGATGAGCCGTGTTATGGGCGCTAAAGTTGAACTCATTGATGAAGGCTTTGATATCGGCATTCGTGAAAGCTGGGAAAACGCACTAAAAGATGTAGAAGAGAAAGGTGGCAAGCCATATCCAATTCCAGCTGGCGCTTCTGAACACAAATTTGGCGCTGTTGGTTATGTTAACTTCGCAGAAGAAGTAAGACAGCAAGAAGAAGAGTTGGGTTTCAAATTTGATTACATTGTTGTGTGTACAGTAACGGGATCAACCATGGCTGGCATGGTCGTTGGTTTTGCAGCTGATGGTCGCGCACGTAACGTGATTGGTATCGATGCCTCTGCAACGCCAGAACAAAACCATGCGCAAGTATTACGTATCGCGCAAAATACGGCTGACCTTGTCG